>NZ_OZ243970.1:2458500-3175500 GCF_965214665.1 Neolewinella sp.
ACGCCGACGCCGAGCTCATGCAGTCCCTACTTCCCGAGCTTAACCAACTCGGCTTCGACCTGGAGGCTTTTGGTGGTGGTAGCTTCATTGTGCGCGGCATCCCCGCCGAATTGGCCGACCGCAACAGCGAGCTCGATCTGCTGGAAGGCCTGCTCGAACAGTACAAGACCAACGTAGACCTCCAGAGCGACGGCCACGAACGGCTGGCTAGGGGTCTTGCCCGCGCCGCGGCCATCAAGCGTGGTACCGCCCTAGACGAGGCCGAGATGCGTAGCCTCATCGACCGGCTCTTCGCCTGCAGCCAGCCCCGTATGGCGCCCAACGGCCGCAAGTGCTACGTGCGCTACGAGCTGGCGGAGGTGGAGCGGCTCTTCGCCTAACCGTTGGACGCTTTTAAAGCGTCCAACGGTTTACGCTAGAAGCGTCCAACGGTTTACAACCGGGCGCTATGTTAGTCGGTTTCCCCCTAAACCACCCGTCCGGATGCCGCCGCTGACCCCCATCGTAAAGAACCTGCTCATCATCAACGTAGCGGTCTTTGCGATTTTCTTTTTGTTACCTAATCTCGGCATCCCCGTCGGTCAGTGGTCGGATTTTGTCGCTCTCCACTACCCCACCAGCGAGCGGTTTCACCCCATTCAGCTAGTCACCCACTTTTTCGTGCACGGGGGACTGACCCACATTTTTTTCAATATGTTCGGCCTGTTCATGTTCGGGCCACTGCTGGAGATGCGCTACGGGCCGCGCCGCTTCCTGATCCTGTACCTGGCTGCCGCCGCCGGGGCCGTCGCCCTACACTTCGGCTTCACCTGGTTTCAACTCGGGCAGATGCAGGAGCAGCTCCAGGCCTTCCAGCAGGACCCTACCCTGGCCCACTTCAACGACTTTTTTGGCCGGCTCAATACCAAGGGCCTCAGTATGGACAACGGCCAGCGCGTAAGCACCGTCGTGGCCAATATCCAGAACGAGCTCGTCCTACGCACCGGCGACCCCG
The DNA here is from genome assembly GCF_965214665.1 of Neolewinella sp. Lineage (GTDB taxonomy): Bacteria > Bacteroidota > Bacteroidia > Chitinophagales > Saprospiraceae > Neolewinella. The sequence continues at coordinate 2,459,495 of NZ_OZ243970.1, forward strand.
CCCAGGCCCTGCGCGACGGAGTGGGCATGATGCAGGAGTACATCGACTACCAGCGCAACATCCCCATGGTGGGAGCCTCAGGTGCGATCTACGGTATCGTCGGCGCCTTTGCCATCCTGTACCCTGACTTTAAACTGGCGCTCATCTTCCTGCCCATCCCCGTCAAAGCGCGCTACTTCGTACCGGTCATCCTGGCCGTGGAGGTCTTCCTGGGCTTCATGCAGTTTAGCTGGGACCCCATCGCGCACTGGGCCCACATCGGGGGGGCGCTTACGGGGGGGCTACTGGCCTATCTTTGGTACCGCAGTGACCCGCCGGCCGGGGCCCAGCGGTGGGACCGTGGCGTACCGCGCTAAATTCGTAGTTTGTAGGCCTTTATCCGCGGGGCGGTAAATCTTTTTAGCCACCAAACGTTTTTAAGGGCGAAGCCGCCACCGTTATGCTACAATCCATCTGGGACGACATCCGCCGCGAGTTCGACTATGGCAACATGGTCAACCGGATCATCATCGTCAACGTGGCCGTGTACCTGGTGATTAACCTGACTTGGGCGGGGCTGAGTCTCCTCAACGGGCAGTCGACGCCGGAGTCGTACTACGACGTTGTCCACTTCTTCGCGATCTCCAACTCGGGCTGGCACATGCTTACCCATCCCTGGACGGTGCTCACCCACATGTTCCTGCACGAGGGCTTCTGGCATATCCTGTTCAATATGCTGTGGCTCTTCTGGTTCGGCCGCATCTTCGGGGATTTACTGGGCGATCGGCGGGTGCTTCCACTCTATATTTTGGGCGGGCTCGCGGGTGCAGTGTTTTTCTTTCTGGGCGCCAGTCTGACCGGATTTGCGGGCGATGGGACCATCAACCACTACGCCCTCGGGGCCAGCGCCGCGGTGATGTGTATCGTGGTAGCCACCGGCGTGTTTGCCCCCGACTACAGCATTCGACTGCTTTTCCTGGGCAACGTACGCATCAAGTACATCGTCGCCTTCGTGGTGCTGATGAACGTGATCAGCCTCGGCAACAGTGTCAATACCGGCGGCACCGTCGGTCACCTCGGTGGTATTGCGATGGGCTTCCTTTTTACCTGGTACCTAAAGCGGGGTACCGACCTGACTACGCCCATCCAGTCTACCCTCATCGGCGTGCAGAACCTCTACCACAGCATGCTGAGCCCGAGCAAGGACCACCCCAAGCGCGGCCCCCACGCCGCCTTTCGCGGCGGCCGCTCGGTGAAGGAAACGGCTACTACCAAGGAGCGCCCCGGCTTCGTGCGCCGGGCGGGCGGAGCGGCTAAGTCTAGTAGTGGTAGGAAGTCAGTGATCCTGGATAGCGAGGCTAGCCACCAGGAGCAGCTCGATGCTATCCTCGACAAGATCAAGGAACGGGGGTACAACAGTCTGAGTAAGGAGGAAAAGGAATTCCTGTTTCAGGCCAGCAACCGCGGCTAGCGCTGGGGCATGAGTCGTCTCCTCACTTTTCTTGGTAACTTCATTGTCTTGGCCACGGGCTTCGGACTACTGGCCCGCTACGTCTCTCCCCATACCTTTTGGCCCCCGGCCGTGGTGGCGCTGCTGCTACCCTTACTCCTGCTCTTTACGCTACTCTTCGCCCTACTGCAGCTGCTCCGTGGCCGGTGGCGCACGGCGGTGTTTCCCGCACTCGTACTGTTGGGTGCCGTGCCGATCCTGGGTAGACTCTTTGCCTGGCCGGAACCCGCCCCCACCCTGCCGCCCGACTCCCCCACGCTGACCCTCCTTACCGGCAACCAGCGCTTCTTCCGCTCCGCCGACGGCACCGATGCCGACACCAGTCGCGTAGGCCGTACCTTTCGTAAGTACAACGTCGATGTCGCTCTACTCCAAGAAGTACGCACAACCAGGTACCGGGTTGACTACATTTCCCAAATACAGTCGGCCGATCACCTAAGGCAACGACACCAAAAGGAGGGTACACTGATCGCTACCTACGGCACCGCGCCCGAGCCCGTCAGTGCTAATTTCTCGGAGCCTAACGAATACAACGGATTCATCGTCACCGACCTGCCCACTCCCATCGGCAAGCTGCGCATCATCAATGCCCACCTGGAAACCAACAAGATTAGCAACCTGGCCGAGGACATAGGCGGTGGCAGTAGATCCTTCGGCGACCGCTTGGAAACCTTCGGTCGCATGCTCGCCGGGTACAGCCGGGCCACTCGGGTCAGGGCCCAGCAGGCCGATGCCATCCGCACGGCGGTGAACGAAAGCCCCTACCCCGTTATCCTGGGGGGCGACTTCAACGATGTCCCCTCCTCCTATACCTATAATCAGATCCTGTCGCCGCGGCTGCGTGATGCCTGGTCGGATCGGGGTTCGGGGCTTGGGGCCACCTTCACCGGCCCCTTACCGGGACTGCGCATTGACTACTTTTTAGTCGATACGAGCCTGACCATCGTGGACATCGATCGGCTCGCTCCGCAGTGGTCGGATCACCGGCCGTTACGGCTTACGGTAGCGCGGTAGTATACTACACATGCAGCGCCCGATCACCCGTAGCCGCCAGGGCAGCCTCCCGGAAGGCCTCCGTATACGTCGGGTGTGCATGACTCATCCGCGCAGCATCCTCCGCACTAGCGCGGAACTCCATCAGCGCCACGGCCTCCGAGATCATATCGGCGGCGCGGGCTCCGACCATGTGCACGCCCAGAATCTCGTCGGTCTCGGCATCGGTGAGCACCTTGACCATGCCCTCCGTATCGGTACTGGCCCGGGCACGGCCCAGCGCCTTGAAGGGAAACTTGCCGGACTTGTAGTTCAAGCCGGCCTCCTTGAGTTCTTCCTCGGTCTTGCCAACGGCGGCCACCTCGGGCCAGGTATAGACGACGCCAGGGATGAGGTTGTAGTCTACGTGAGGGTCCTGACCGGCGATCTTTTCGACCACGTAGATACCCTCCTCCTCGGCCTTATGGGCGAGCATGGCACCGCGGATGACGTCGCCGATCGCGTAGATGTGGGGCACGTTGGTCTGCAGGTGTTCGTCGACGGCAACGCGACCCTTTTCGTCGACCTCGACGCCGGCCTTATCGAGGCCGAGGTTTTCGGTGTACGGGCGGCGGCCGATGGCTACGAGGCAGTAGTCGTATTCTTTGGTAGTCACCTCCCCATCGCTCTGCTTCTCGAATGTGACCGTTGCACCGGCGGCCCCGCCCTGAACGTCCGTCACCTTGTATTTGAAGAAGAAGTTGAGGCCGATCTTTTTGAGGGCGCGGGTGAGTTCCTTGGAGCAGTCCTTGTCCATGAGGGGCAGGATGCGGTCCTGGAACTCAATGACGTCGACCTCCGTGCCGAGGCGGCCGAAGACGCTGCCCAGCTCCAGTCCGATGACGCCGCCGCCGATGATGGCCATGCTCTTGGGTACCTCGGTGATATTGAGGGCCTCGGTGCTGGTGATGACGCGCTGCTTGTCGTAGTGAAACGCCTCGGGCGTAATAGGTTTGGAGCCGGTGGCGATGACGAAGTGCTCGCTGCTGAGGTCCTTATCCTCCCCCTCGTTCATGGCCACGTGGAGGGTATGGGGATCGGTGAAGCTGCCGTGGCCGTAGAAGACCTCGATCTTGTTCTTTTTCATCAGGAACTCTACGCCCCTGACGGTCTGCTCCACGACCTCGTCCTTCCGCTTGATCATCTGCGGCATGTTGACCTGGAGATCCTTGACGTCGATGCCAAAATCGGCAAATTTGTCGTGGGCCGTGTGGTAGTGCTCGGTGGCGTCGAGCAGGGCTTTGGAGGGGATGCAGCCTACGTTGAGGCAGGTGCCGCCGAGGCTGTTGTACTTCTCTACGATGGCGGTGCGCAGGCCAAGCTGGGCGGCACGGATGGCGGCCACGTAGCCGCCGGGGCCGCTACCGATGATGGTGACGTCGAAATCCATGGGGTCTGGGGTGAAGGGGTTAGGGGGCTAAGGTGTAAAGGAGTTAAGGGTGTAAAGGCGTAATGGGCTACTCCGGTTTTTTCTTGGAGTCGCGGCGGCGGTTACGGCTATTCTTGCTGCGGCGTTTGTTACTTTTATTTTTGGGCTTCTCGCCCGGGGAACTGTCGGCGTTACCACCACTTTTTGGCTTACGGCCACTGCCGCTCCGGCTACCGGACTTCTTCTTTTTCCGACGGCGCTTTTCGGTGGGTAGCTCGACGGCTCCGGTGACGTCTTCGTACTCAAACACCTCTTCCTTGGTTTCGATCACCTCCTGGAAGCCCTGTAGGTCGGCGGGTTGCTTGCCGGCCTTATTGAGGGCCAGGATCTCGTGCACCTTCTCGACGGGGATGGGTAGGAGCACGCCGCGGTTTTCCTTGTAGGTGTAGTACATCAGGCCCTTAAAGATGTCGGTCTTGATGAGGATGCCCAGGCCGGCGTCGGTGCGTAGCTTATCGGCCTTTTTGGGGAAGGCCTCCAGGGCTTCCATGTAGGTATCGAGCTCGTAGTTGAGGCAGCACTTGAGCCGCCCGCACTGTCCGGAGAGCTTGCTCTGGTTGATGGCAATATTCTGGTAGCGGGCCGCGGCGGTGTTGACGCTGTGAAAGTCGCTCAGCCAAGTCGAGCAGCAGAGCTCGCGACCGCAACTGCCGATACCGCCGATGCGGCCGGACTCCTGGCGGGGACCGATCTGCCGCATCTCGATCTTCACCCGCAGCTGGTGACTGAACTGGCGCACGAGCTCGCGGAAATCAACGCGGCTATCGGCCGTGTAGTAGATGGTAGCCTTGCGGCAGTCGCCTTGATACTCCACATCGGTCACCTTCATGGGCGAGTGGTTGGTACGGGCGATGGCGCGGGCCTTGATCAGGGCGGGAAACTCCAGTTTACGGGCCTCGTGCATCCTCTCCAGGTCGCGGTCATTGGCCTTACGCAGTACACTTTCGGTGACCTTAGCTTCCTTGACACCCTTCTTTTTGAGCTGCAGTAGCACCAGTTCGCCACTCAGGGAGATAGAGCCTACGTTGTAGCCGTTCTTGGTTTCGACGGCCACGTAGTCGCCGGTGTAGACCTGTAGTTCGGGCGGGGCGTGGTAGAAGTCCTTAGAGGCTCCGTCCTTAAAGGACACCTCGACGATATCGGTGGTATACGCATCGTCGACGCCCAGGTGGCTGAGCCAGTCGAAGGTGCTCATTTTATTACAGCTCCCGGTGCCGCAGTTGCCTTTGCTGCCGCAGCCCTGGGGGGTTCCGCAGGATGTACATCCCATGATTCGGTGATTTATGATTACGCACGGGCAGCAGCTGATTGGGCAGTGTCAGCAGGGGTAGGGGCCCCTGATGTAAGCCGGGTGCGGAGTAGGTGGTGGATGCGCAGACCGGCATCCAGAAACAGGATTTTCGGGTTGGCGTTGCGCTCGACGTGTTCGGCGCATTCGCTCAGGATCCCGGTGATACCCGCTAGTTGGTCATGGTCGACCAGGGGCAGCAGTTTGGTAGCGCTGGCTAGCTCCTCGGCCGGGAGGCGCACACCATTGTGTTGGTTTCCGGTGACTGACAGTAGCAGAAATTCCCGCCAGAAGTGTAGGCAGTACCGGATGAAGTGTTTCTGGGTTTCGCGGCCTAGCTTGGCGAACTCGTCGGTCCAGGCGATGAGCTGGCTGGGGCTGCCCTGGTAGCAGGCGCGCGTCCAGTCGAGTAGGCGGGGGCCGTGGGAGTCGGCAGTATCGCTATCGGCTAGCGACAGCGCCAGGTTGTAGTTACCGGCGGCCAGACGGGCGGCGGCGGTAGCGGCCGGGGCGGGGATGCCGCGGGCCTGGAGGGCGGTGGCCAGTTCGACGTCGGTGGGGGCGTTCAGCTTCGTGAGCCGGCAGCGACTTAGGATGGTAGTGAGGATGAGGTCGACGCGCTCGGATACCAAAAAAAAGATGGTGCGCTCGGGTGGCTCCTCGATCATCTTGAGTAGGCGGTTTCCCTCATTGCCGAGGTGCTCGGGTAGCCACACCAGCATGATCTTGTACTTGCCCTCGAAGATCTTCAGGCTAAGTTTGCGTAAGATACCGGCGCAGGCCTCGCGGGTGATGTTACCCTGTTTGTTTTCCGCCCCAATGCGCTGGAGCCAGTCGTTGGCTTCCTGGTAGGGGCTTTCCTTCAGGGCCTCACGCCACTGCGGCAGGAAGGGATCGCCGGTCATTTTCGAGCCTACCGTGGGAAAGGCGAAGTGTAGATCGGGGTGCACGGTGGTGCTGGTCTTGCGACAGGCCCGGCACCGGCCGCAACTGGTATCCCCCTCCGTACCCTGGCGGTCCTCGCATAGTAGGAGGTTGGCGACGGCCAGGGCGGCGGGCAGTCCGCCGGTACCGGCCGGGCTCACGATCAGGTTGGCGTGGGGCAGCCGGTCGGCGGCCGCCAGTTGCCGCAACTGTTCGAGGCCGGGGGATTGGTGGATGAGTTGGTGGAACTGCATGATGTGGAGGGCAAAGGTACGGCGCATAAGCGTCGGACGCTTTAAAGCGTCCGACGCTTAGCGCGAACCCGCGTCATTTGAAGTCGTTGTACCACAAACTCCCCTTACGATGAAAAAGATAATGGTCGCCACCGACTACTCCGAAAGCGCCAGTAATGCCGTGCAGTACGGGGTAAGTCTCGCCAATCACTTCGGCAGTGAGCTCTCGCTAGTCTCCGCCGTGGAGGAGCCCTATTCCGCCGCCGCCGGAGCGCTGGTCGACATCAAGGACCACATCCGTGAAGAAGCTATGGAGACCATGGGGAGGGTGAAGGAGGAAGTGACGCCGCAGCTCAGGAATGGTGCTACGGTCGATACCCACACCGTAGATGGTGACCCCGGCCCTACCATTACCCGCGTAGCGAAAGCGAAGAATTACGACCTGATCGTGATGGGCACTAAGGGCTCCACGGCCGCCCGCGAGCTCTTCACCGGCAGCGTAGCCAACTCCGTCATCAAGAACAGCAAACTACCCGTGCTAGCGGTGCCGGACGAGGTGGTCTTCCATGATTTTCGGCGGGTACTCCTCTCCGTCGATGAGCGTAAGCTGGCCGGTGTGCACGTCATCCAACCGCTGCTCGATCTAGTCAGGGCCTATGACGCCGAGCTCATCATCTACCACGGTGACAGCGACGGCGACGGTAAGGGCTACGACCCCCAGCTACCGACCTACCTGGCGGGGGTGAACCACCGGTTTGAGGTACGTAGCGGCGCTAAGGATGACGTAAGCGGTGGCATCCAGCAAGCCGTAAGGTCACACGATGCCGATCTGCTGGCGATGATCTACCACGACCACGGTTTTTTCGGCCGGCTGTTTAATGAAAGTACGGTGAGTAGGGTGGTGTTTGATAGCGCGGTGGCTTTGCTGGTGCTGCAAGATCATTAGGGTAGACCATCGCTGCGCGGTGGGTAGAGCCCTCGCTGACGCGTTCGGGCATAGACCGCTGCGCGGCTAGACCCTGCGGGATAGACTCGTCTCGCAGGCACGACAGCGGCAGCTCTACCCGCGCAGCGGTCTACCTCCGAACGCATAAGCGAGGAGTCTACCCCGGCCACAGGCCGCGGTCTATCTTTGCCCTATGTATCAGTTTCTAAAACCCCTCCTCTTCCGCCTCCCCCCCGAGCGCGCCCACGCCCTTACCGTGCAGGGGCTGGCCGCGACGCTGGCACTACCCGGCGTGAGTGAGGCATTTCGGGCGCGGTACCGCTTTGAGGATGCGCGACTGGAGACGGAGCTGTTCGGTATCCCTTTCCCAAATCCGGTGGGGCTTGCGGCGGGTTTCGATAAGGATGGGAAGTACTACCGAGATATGTCAAGTCTGGGCTTCGGCTTTCTGGAGCTGGGCACGGTGACGCCGCTGGCGCAGCACGGCAATCCGCAGCCGCGGCTATTCCGGCTACCGGTGGACCGCGCGCTGATCAACCGCATGGGCTTTAACAACGAGGGAGTAGAGGCGCTGGCGCGGCGGCTACTGCGCGACGGCCGGCCCGGTAAGGTGGTGCTGGGGGGTAATATTGGGAAGAATAAGGTGACCCCTAATGAGCAGGCGACGTCGGATTACGTGACCTGCTTTAAGCGGCTCTTTCCCCTAGTGGATTACTTTGTGGTTAATGTAAGCTCGCCGAACACGCCTAATCTGCGGGAATTGCAGGACCGGGAGCCGCTTACGGCGCTGCTTTCGACTCTACAGGGCCTTAACCTCGATCTAGCCCGCAGTGAGGGGCGGCAAACGGAGGAGCTCGGCACCCCGGGGGATCTCTGGCACCGGAAACCTATATTGCTTAAAATCGCTCCGGATCTCACCGACGGCCAGCTCGATGATATCCTGGCTATTGTGCGGGATACCGGTATTGCCGGGCTTATCGCTACCAATACCACTACTGCGAGGGAGCCGCTGGTCACGGATATTGAATCGGTAAAGGGGATTGGTAATGGTGGGCTGAGTGGAGCCCCGCTGCGGCGGCGGGCTACGGAAGTGATTCGTTATTTGTCAGACCGCAGTGGGGGGAATGTGGATATGGTGGGTGTGGGGGGGATCGATAGTGTCGAGGCTGCGCTGGAGAAATTTGCCGCTGGAGCGAAGTTGGTGCAGCTTTATAGTGGGATGGTGTATGCTGGGCCTGGTTTGGTGCGGGATGTGAAACTGGGCTTATTAGAAAGTCTAGGGGCCTAACGGCCCTAATGGGTAACCACCGAGCGGTCAGAAGGCCTAGCGGCCTTGGTTTTGAACCACAGAGTGCACAGAGGGCCACAGAGAAGGCGAGGCAGATTAGGTATCTTGTATGAAGCGTTTGATGCCATCCCGCATACGGTGCACGTTGAAATTCATGAGTAGCCCGACTGTCAAGCCTGACAGTCGGAGGTAAGCCAGTACCTGGGCGTGGTGTACCGGCTCTAGCTCTTTTACTGCTTTCAGTTCTAGTAACACTTGGTTCTCAACAATTATGTCTGCGCGGTATCCGTCTCCAAGTACTATGCCCCTATAGGTAAGGGGGATCCTAACCTGACTTATCGCACTGAAACCTCGCATTTGAAGTTCATGAACTAAACATTGTTCGTACGCAGATTCTAGAAGTCCAGGTCCTAGTTCGGTATGTACAGCAAACGCAGCTGCTCGGATCTCATAGGTAAGCTCATTCGTATTCATGGCCGCAAGGTCCAGCCTCTCACTCTACTATATGTGGAGTCGTGTTAAATGTGGGTCTGGTACACCACCGACACGCGTTTACAAAATGTAGCTGTAATACGAAGAATTGACCCATCGCAACCAGCATAACTATCACTACCCCTCTGTGTATCTCTGCGCCCTCTGTGGTTCAACAACCGCGCCGCAGGCGCCCGGGCCGCTAGGCCCCTACCCCCGGCGAGCCCGCTTCCGTTTAGCCGACTCCCGCCCCCGCTGCTTAGCCGCCCGCTTCTGCCGCCGCTTGGTCTTCCGATCCTTAGTCACCGTAGGACAGATCACATCACCGAAGTAGTAATTCAGGCCCAGCCCCAGGAAAAAATAGCGGTCGTTCACCGTAGCATCACCGCGCTGGGTGCCCTCCCGGTTGAGGCGGGGACCGCCATCCTCGGGCGGTAGACTGCGGTCGCTAAGGAAGAACGCCGCATCGCCGTTGTTGGCACGCAGGGCCACCGGGTCTGGGTACACCGTACTCACATCATCGAGGTAATCGGTGGTAGTGTTGCGCAGACTCAAATGGGCATCCATACTCCAGGCGTAGGAGAGATCCCAGCGGATACCGACGCCGTAAGCCAGGGCCAGCCCGAAGGGACTGTAACGATCACCCTGCCGCTGCCCCTCCGTACCCAGAGGACGCAAATTGACGCTCTGGCCCCCATCGGCGATCGTTTTCGGTACGTAGTGAAAGGCCGAAAAGCCCACAAAGGCGTAGGGCGTAAAGAAGTACTGCCGGCTCCCGTGGTAATAGGGTAGGAAATTGAACTCAAGCTGCCCGCTAAGCTCAGTAAGCCGCGTCTGGAAGCTCAGGTTGCGGATGCGCTCAAAGGTATTTTCGCTCTCGCTGTCGTAAGCCTCCACGCGGCCGTGGTTGAGGCTACCCCGCACAGCGATGCGGTGATTGAAGTTGTAGCGGGCCATCACGCCCCCGGCCAGGTTCGGATGGTTGAACCGGAACTGGGTGTTGAGGTCACCGAGGTAGAAGGAGCTACCGAGCCAGCCGCCCAGCTCCAGACCGCGCATCTGCAGTTGGGCGTGGGCAGAGAAGGAAAACAAGAAACAGAGGGTCAGTAGTCCGGAGGTAGCTAGCCGCATGTACAGAGGTGGAATGGCCTGCTTAACGCCGGAGTTCGGCGCTACGGTATGCAGGTGGGCGGGTTGGGGATTGGGGGCGACAAAGATAGGTGCTCGCTCGACTTGGCCCCGCACCTGCGGCCCCGCCCTAAAGATTTAGCCAGTAAGTGACTTTGGCTACTAGGGACCGGTTCTTGACGCCAAAGTCGAGGCTGTCGTAGTTGTCGGTGTAGACCAGGAAGAAGTCGCTCACCGGGGCAAAACGCCACTGCAGGCGGGCATTGACGTTGATGTTGTCAATCTGGTCGTTGTACTGTAAGAAAGTGGTGAGGAAGACCGACTTGGAGAAGGTGAAGTCGATACGCGGACCGATCAAGAACAGCGCCGTACTCGCGTAGGGCTCCGGCAGATCGAGGTAGGAATAGCTCACCCGCAGGTCGATGCTGCCGAAGGGCTGGTAGCGGTACTGGAGGTTGCCGGCGACGCCGTAGGACTGCCCGTTGAAAAACTGCCCGGCATCAACGCTGAACTCAGTGCTGAATTTGCGGCGGCGGTCGCTTCGGTAGTTGAGAAAACCGGCCCAGGCGCCGTAGCCTCGATTGCCGGGAAGTGGGGTGGCCCCGGTGCGGGAGGGGTCGAAATCGTCGAAAAGGTAGATATAGTTGTAGCCCCCGCCCAGACTCAGCTCGCTGGTGTTGGCGTAGCGCCACTCGTAGCCTACGGAGCCCGTGCGGTCGGTAAGCCCGTCGCCCGGCTGGAAGAAAGCGCGTAGCTCGGTGAAGGGACCCTTCGTGATTACATTGGGGTTTTTGGGGTAGTCGATGCGGGCCGCCTCCACCCCACTCGAGAAGTAGCCCCGCCGTGGCACGAAGCCCACCTCGGCGTTGAAGTCCTCCCCGACGTAGATGTGGTCGTACTGCACGTTCCAGTTGCGGTGGCGGTACTCGAGATTGAGCCCGTGGGTATAATCGTCGCCCCCCTCGTTGGCGGAAAAACTGCGGTGCACGAAGGTCTTACCGTTCCAGGCATTGTCGCGGGTGGCCAGGTTGTAGTCCAGGCCGACGACGCGGTTGAAGTCGGCGTTGGTCTCGGTGCTATCGCTGAAGTTGGTGAAGTTCTGCTTGTTGACGAAGATGCCGCCTACGTTGCTGCGCGCGCCCACCCGCTGCTGCAGGGCAGCCACGGTGTAGTTGAAGCTCGGTAGGCCCTGGTCGCGGTTATGGGCAGCCTGCATGTTGAGTAAGCCCACGCGGAGATCGTCGGTGAGCTTGCCGCTCAGGCGGGCCCCGAAGTAAATGGGGTTTTGGAGCCCCTCGCCCGTGGTGGTATCGCGCGTCACCCCGATGCGCCGGCTAAAAAACGGATTGGCCCGCTCGAAGCCAAAGCTGCCGAATAGGTCGGCGTTCTCCAGAAAAAACTGCCGCCGCTCCGGAAAGAAGACCTCGAAGCGGGTGGTGTTGATCACCTGCTGGTCCACCTCCACCTGGCTGAAGTCGGGGTTCACCGTCAGGTCTAGGTTCAGTCCGCTGCCGATGCCTACCTTAGCATCCCCCCCTACGTTGCCGTCGAAGTCGGTGGGGGTTTCGGCCTGGTAGTCGCGCCGCATGCTGCCCCCGGCGTAGGGGATCAGCACCAGGTTCTTCCCCTGGGCCTGCGGTGCTCCGCCCTCGAAGCGCAGGGCACCCATGTAGGCCAGGCTCATGATGGTTTGGTTCTGGGGGATGCGGTGCCAGGTCGAGCGGGTGTTGCTCTGGGTATCCATCCGGTAGCTATTGAAAAACCATTCGGCCGCGCCGCTGGGAAAACGTAGACTGGAGAAGGGGATGATCATCTCGCAGCTCCAGTAGCCATCGCCGATGTAGCTCTCGCCGCGCCACTTGTTGTCCCACTCCTCGCGGAAGTCATCGGTGCTTTCCCCTCCGTTATAAATGAGTGCCTCGCGGGTCACGCCGTAGGGGTTCATACCGAAGACGATGGCGTTGGTTTTGTCCCGAAAGGGGTTGAGCACGAAGGTGATGTTATCGTTGCCCCCGGCCCGGTAGTCGCGCCGCAGGCTCGGGATGATGTACTTATTACCGGGCGTGCGGCACAGGGCGGCTACGTAGAAGTTCTGGTCATCGTAGCCGAAATAAATTTCTGTGGGGTAGGCAGAGTGCTGGCGGTCGGTCGGGAAGGTCTCCCAGAAGTCCCGGGCCGGCTGCCCGTTCTGCCACTCCAGCTCGTCGAGCTTTCCGTCGAGCGTAATGCCCTCGCTAAAGCGCACGGCCGTAGCGGTCGGCGCCTCGTTGGCGGTCACCTCGTCGAAGGGGGCCTGGGCGGTAAGGGGGGCAGCCAGCAGCAGAAGCAGCAATAGACCGAATGGGGAGAAGTTCACGGGGCCCCAAGATAGGTGCTTCCCCCTCACTTTAATGCACTACCAGCTGTGGTGGGCGCTGAGTTGTAGCTGATTTTTATTCCATACCGCCGTCGTCTGGTTCATCCATCCCAATTGCACCCGCAGCCGGTCGGTGAGTCCGTAGCCCAGCCCCAGGTAGGTCCGGTTGCGGTCGTAGCGCTCGACGCTGCGTCCGCCGCCGATGTTCGTCTGCCCGTTGATGAACACCTCGTTGTACAGCGCCAGGTAGAGGGTACGCCTGGCCAGTTCCGGCTGATTGAGCGCCACGTTCACGAAGATGTTGTAGCGGTAGCGGGTACGGAAGTCCTGCCCCTCCACGAAGCGCTGCTCGTAGCGGAAGCGGTGCGTCAGGTACACCCGCGTACCGATCTTTTGGGGCAGTAGCGCTTCCTGGTATATCCGGTTCTCCTGACTTCTGTCGTTACTATCCCCCGGCACCCCCGAGGCCACGTAGGCGTAGCCCAGCGTGAATTTGACCTTGCTTTCCGGCAGCAGGTAGGTCAGTCCGTTACGCAGCAGCAGTTGCTCCAGATCACCGCCCAGGTCCCAGAACCGAAACTGCGCATCCCCCTGCACGCCGAAGGGCCCGTCTCCGAATTGGGCGGTGTAGAAGTACATGTACCAAGCCCCGAGTTGGTCTTCCGGCACGGATTGGGCGCGGGCGGAGAGGCTACCGGCAAGGGTAAGGAGGAGCAGTACGGTACGTAACATAAGCTCAATAGTACGGCGTCTTTACAGCATAGCTAGGGTGCGGGCGGGGCCGCAGGTGCAAGCTGGATCGCGTACCTTCCCCCGTACAACGCTCCCCTCCCCGTATGTCCCTGCGCGCTATTCTACTTTCGGTCAATTTACTAGCCACCCTACTCCTCTCCGCCGAGGGACAACCTTCGCAGCGCCCCAACATTCTCTGGATCACCGTCGAGGACATCAGTCCCCACCTGGGCTGCTACGGCGATGACTACGCCTACACCCCCACCCTAGACACCCTGGCTGCCCACGGACTGCGCTTCACCAACGCGTACGCCTCGGCCTCGGTCTGCACGCCGGCTCGCTCCTCCATCATCACCGGCCGCTACGCCAGCACTCTGGGCAGTCAGCACCTACGCGGAGAAGTGCCACTGAGCGAGGAAGTGGACTGCTTCACACAGGACCTCCGCGCCGGTGGCTACCACTGCGCCAACTTCAACAAGACCGACTACAACTTCCCGGTCCCCGCCGCAGCTTGGGACCATAACGGAAGCACCACTTACGACTCGCTAGTAAGCCACTACCTCACGGAGCTGCCCCGCGATACCCCCTTTTTCTGCGTATTCAACATCTTCGATACCCACCAGAGCCAGACGCGCTACGATAGTACGGAACTGCGCCGGGTAAATGACCTGCTGCCCCCGCAGGCGCGCCATAATCCCGACCTAGCCCCACTACCCCCCTATTACCCCGACACCCGGGAGGTGAGAAGCAACGTAGCCGCCCTGCACACCCAGATCACCCGGATGGACCGGCAGGTCGCCGAGATCCTCCACCAGCTCGATAGCGCCGGACTGGCCGACAACACCATCATCCTCTTCTACTCCGACCACGGCGACGGGCTACCCCGCCACAAGCGCTGGCTCTACCACTCCGGCACCCGAGTACCGATGATCGCCTACTTCCCTCCGCAGTACCAGGACCTGGCCCCCGCCGCCCCGGGGGAATCCATTACCGACTTGGTCAACTTCATCGACCTAGCCCCCACCACCCTCGCCCTAGCCGGACTGGAAGTACCCGCAGCGCTCCCCGGCACCGTCTTTCTCGGCCCCGACCGCGGCGAGCGCCCCTACACCTTTGCCATCCTGGACCGCATCGACGAGGTCTACGAGTTCAGCCGCTCGGTCAGCGACGGCCGCTACCAGTATCTGCGCCACTTCGAGTCCAACCGCCCGCAGATGCAGTGGAGCAACTATTCAGAGATCACGCCTATCCGCCAGGAGCTTCGCCGGCTCCACGCACTCGGCGAACTCGACAGCCTCACCGGCTGGCTCATGGCCGACCGTAAGCCCGTCGAGGAGCTGTATGACCTGGCCACCGACCCTTACCAGGTACACAACCTAGCCACCGATCATGATCACCAGCAGCGCCTACGGGAAATGAAGACGGCACTCTTCGATTGGATGATCGCCAGCCGCGACCTCTCCCTCCTCCCCGAGCCCTACGTGCGCGAGTTAGCCGGCGACCGCTCACCTATGGATGTGTTTGCCGATACCGCGCTGTTCCCCGTGGCACGCATTCTTTCCGTAGTGGACCTAAAGGGCCGGGGCGTGGAGCACTTCGATAGACTTACTGCTGGCCTATCAGATCCGCAGCCGGCCATTCGCTACTGGTCGGCGCGGGGGCTGGCGGTGCTGGATAGTACCGCAGCCCAGTCGGCCATCCCAGCCCTAAAGGATTTACTATCTGATGAAGTAGTTAGCGTTCGTATCGCTGCGGCGGAGGCCCTACTCCACCTCGGTCACGGCGAAGCAGCCATAGCTTCCCTCGGAGAGGCACTACAACATCCAGATATCATCACCCGGATCTATGCGGCTATCGGTCTGCTTGGTTTGGACCGGGTACCCACTGCCTTTCAGCCCTACGTCGCCGCCTGCCGCGCCGACCCTCCTAGCCGGATCGACGATGCGAACTTTGTGACCTACCTGCGGGATGCATTGGTGCGGGTGGAGGGGCGGTACAAGTAGGTTTGAGTTGGCGTGAGCAAACTCTATACGTGCATAATTCATATACCCGCACGTACACTGTACCTGTCATGGACAAGAAGTTAACCCTAAGTATGAACTCTCTGGTCATCGACCGGGCAAAGCAGTATGCGCGTGACAACAATTTGAGTCTGTCGCGCATGATCGAGCAGTACCTGGCTTCTCTAACCAAGCCGGATGCAGAGCAGCATGAAGGAGAAGAACCCTTTACCTCCCTAGTCGATCGGCTCATCGGAGTGATCGAGCTACCGGAAATGGATACCCACAAATCTGACTACGCGGACTACTTGCTACAGAAGTACCAGTGACGCGAGTGTTGTGGTATCTGAGTTCGGAGTAACCGCTAAGCGTGCACACCCCCGCCCCCCCGCCGCAGAAAAAACACCGGACTAATCAACCCAATCACCACCACCGAAAAGCACAACCCCCCGATGGTGCCCGCCGCCAGCGCATACCAGAATACCTCGTTGCGCCCACCGAGCAGAAAAGGAAGAAGCCCCGCAGAAGTACTGACCACGGTAAGTAGAATAGGGACGATCTTGCGCCGTACCGCCTCCGCATAAACCCCTGCACTCCCGATAGCTATCGGGACCCCGTCCCCCTGTCTGACGAGGTGGTTATACTCATTGACGATGAGGATGAGCCCGTTGACGGCCAGGCCGGCTACCAGGAGGAAGCTCGTGTAGCCGCCCTGATCGAGCCGCACGTTAAACCAGTAGAGGGTGAGGAAGATGCCGATGCAGGAGATGGGAATGAGTAGCACGATGTTGAAGGCTTGGCCCAAATTCTCGAAGAGGAGAGCGCAGATAAAGAAGATGAGTACTACGGCCAGGCCCATGAGGTAGCTGAGCTCTTTGGTCTGCGTCTGGAACCCGTAGGTCGTCTGCTCGGCGGTGAAGCCCAGGGGGAGCTCGGCCAGCAGCGTATCCAGACAGGCCGCCAGGTGGCGCTCGCCGAACTGCGGACTGCCCAGGTAGTCGAAGGCCACGCGGCGGAGGTACTGCTGGTCGACCTTGTGCAGCGATTGGGGGGAGGACCGCTTCTCCAACCGCGCGACGGCCGTGAAGGGCAGGGCAGCACTGTCGAGGGGTACGGACCAGTTTTCCAGCCGCCAGCGGTCGTAGTCGGCCGGGGACTGGGTCGTAAGGGCCACCGGCTCGCCGCCGCGCAGGTAGAGGTCGGGACGGTCGTTGCGGTCGAACCACTGTAGGCTACTGCGCAGATCGCTCAGGGTGAGCCCCCGGCGGGTCAGCTCCTCCTGGGTGAAGGAGAGTAGGTACTCGGCTCGTTCCCGTTCCCACCAGTTGATGCTGGCGTCGGTGTCTACCTCCTGCACGCGGGGGTGGCGCAGCAGCAGCTCGGCCAGGCGGTCGCTGTAGCGGTCCAGACCGACCTGATTGTAGCCCCGTAGCTCAACCTGGAAGCCCCTACCCCGGCCGCCCGTGTCGTTGCTGAAGGCCTGACCGACGCCGTAGATGTCCCAGCTTACGCCGCCAAAATTGGTAGCGAAGGCCGTCAGTTGATCCTTGAGGGTGTAGGGGAAGGCACTGCGACCACCATCCGGAAAGCTGATCTCGATGCTGGCCTGTTGTCCGCTGAGGATGCGGGTGGTGTAGCGGTCGATGCGGTCGGCCGAGCCGGCCAGGTAGCCCTCGACCAGCAGCAATACGTCGTTGAGTTGCTCCAGCGTGGCCCCGTCCGGCAGGGCGGCGTTGATGTACAGTTTGGTCTCCTCCGCCTCCCGGTAGCCGCTGCCCTCGTAGACGTAGTAGCTGAACAGCCGGAAGCTGCCCCCGAGCCACTTATTGAGCTGGGGGCGCAGCACGTCGCGGTAGTAGGGCGCGCCGATGGTGTCGTTGTACCAGGTCCAGCCCTCGACGCGGTTAGGGAGCCACCAGAGGGGGAGGCCGAAGGCGAGGATGGTAAGGAGGAGGGTGGTTTTGCGGTAGTGGAGGAGGAAGTTTAGCAGTCGGGTGTAGACTTTTATACCTCTCCCCCGGCTTACGTTTTGGCCTCTCCCCCAGCCCCTCTCCAGGGGAGAGGGGGGAACACCCGCAACATTTTTAACGGGAAGCAGTGCTGGCACGAGCAGTAATGCTACCACCACGGAGGTCGCCAGATTGATTGTCATCACCCGGGCCAGTTCCAGCAGCTGAACCCGCAATTCGGCGGAAAGGAAGAAGATCACGCTCAGACTGGCCAGGGTGGTCAGGGTAGCTCCGGCTACGGCGGGACCGACGCGCCCTCCATCCGGTCGCTTTAGTGCGTCAAGCACAATGATGACGTTGTCGATCATGATGCCGAAGCTCACGGCGATACCGGCAAAGGCGTACAGGTTGAGCTCCACGCCCAGCAGCCAGTAGAGCAGGAAGGCCAGCCCCAGGTTGACGGCCAGGGCGGACAGGATCACCCCCAGGCGGCGGAAACTCCGGTAGGCTAGCAGCACGAACAGCAGCAGGATGCCCATACTGAGGGCGGTGCGCTGGCGCGTTTTGCGCAGCTCCTCGCTGAGGTAGCGGGTGGCGTCGTCTTCGAGAAGGAGCTCGTAGTCGTTGGGGAGCGTGGTAGTGAGGGCGCGGACGCGGGTGCGGAGTTGCTCGGCCAGGGCCAGTTGATTGGCATCGGGCGTAGGATAGACCACGAGCCGGACACTGTTCTCGCCGTTGATGCGGTAGTGGGAACGGGCGGGCAGGGGCAGCTGGGTAATCTCAGCCAGATCGCTGAGCCGGTAGGTGGGGCCGGCGGGGGTGCCGATCTGGATGTCGAGCCAGTCCTGGCCGGTGAGATTAGCGGGGTCTGCGGGGCTGTCCTCCCGGTAGGCGTAGAGAATATCTTCCCCCTGGCGGACAAAGCCCAGCCCGTTGCGGGCGAAGTGATCGTTGAGCCGCGCCTGGATGGCCTGTACGTCAAGGCCGGCCGTGGCGATCCGCTGGGGTTGCAGGGCGACGCGCCAGTGCAGCCGGTTGCCACCGGTGACCTCGATGCGGGCCAGGCCCTGTTGTAGACTGAGCTGGGGGGCGAGCTGTTCGCTTGCGTAGCGGTAAAGGGTAGTGGCGTCGTCCGGGCCGCGCAGGGCGTAGGTGAGTACGGGGGTGTCGAAGCCCGTCTCGTGCTGCGACTGGGCGTAGGAAAGCGTAGGGTAGCCTACGCCCCGGGGCAGGCTACCGTACAGTCGCCGGACCTGGCTGGCGACGTTGAAGCGGGTAAAGTCCTCATCGGCCCCCTCCGCCAGTGCGAGCTGGATGTAGCCGCTGCCGTCGCTGCTTACCGAGCGGATCTCCTGTACGTCGCGGACCAGGGCCAGGGCGGCTTCTAGTGGGGCGGTAACCTGTTGCTCCAGCGCCTGGGGGCCGGCCTCCGGCCATACGTAGCTCAGTTGCAGCGTGGTGTGCGCCGCCCCGGGTTGCCAGCGCACCGTCAGGCGGGGCAGCAGCAGGTAGCCGAGGAGGGCCAGGGCGGTAAGGGCTAGGATGGTGGGGAAGGGTTTCATTGGCTCCCTCAAGATACCACGAGGTGGTGGGTAATTTGCATTAAGACCTGAATGGCCAGGAGTAGACATTATCGGACAGCACGGAAGCGTACTATTGCAAGCTTAGTGATTAGGGTATAAATTTGGGGTGTTGAGTGGCTCCTCCCGGCCACAAAGTAATGGAAGGTCCAGTGCCTGAATGGGTTAATGATGGCTATAAATGTACAGGTATGAAAAGGCAATTTGTGCTATTCCTTCTATTTACGATGAGTCTATTTTCTTATGGCATATCATTTGCCTTCGGAAACGGAACTCAAACCATGGGTGGTTATGGTGGCTGTGGCGACCACGCTTGTGGCGGTGATGACATCAAACATTATACACAAATACGAGTTAACGGGAAGCAGGCTTGCAAACAGCCCGACTGTTATAAATGTTGTACTAATCCCAATTAGTTTGATACGTATTGATGTCTACTAGCCTCATTACGGTGGCTGACGTGAAGGGATAGTATACAGAACGACATTAGGCAGACAGGACAACTGAGAGGAGTTATTACTATCAAAGTGATAACTTCCTCGGCTGTCTTTTAACATCGTTTTATAAGGTGCACATGCATCAAAACTACCAATTTTGACAGGTTAATCTTAACAATATCACAGGGATTTAACCCACCAACTTTAGATGGTGAAACAAGATACATCTGAAGATTAAGGTGTCCTACAATAATGCACCCGTACAAGCCCGATGGTTGATTAATAAAGCTAAAATATATACTATGAAGAATACAAGATCCAGAACGGACGTGCAAATCTGTTCGTCGAACATACATGCTCTTAAAAAACTGCGATTAACTACAAATCGTGTTGGTAAGATATTTAGTTACGCAAATTCAATTTTCGTTTTAGCCATACTCTGCCAACTTTTCGGTTGCACTCAAGACTATGCCGACGTTGCAACCATCGTTATTCCTAATAACAGCAATAGACTTATTGGAGACGCGAGTGATCTAAACCTAATTATAGATTCAATAACGATATCAAATTCTCTCACTCACGAAATAGGAACAGAATTTACCACTTATTATGAACTAGAGGGCGGCCTTTTATTGGTTGATAGGAATGTTTCGAAAATATCTTGTGTTAGTGTCACCGGACAACTACTATGGCAAATTTCAAGCCCCTCAAAGGATAACGTTGAGTACGGCTTAGTTGGGAGTGTTGACGTAGATCGCGATAATGGAAAGATCTATATAGACGACAGAATGAATTCGAAAATAGACATATTCAACTTATCTGGGGAATATATGAGTAGTTTAAATTCAGTATTATATTACCAAGATTTTACTTCATTAGACGAAGATAGATTTATATTTGATATTGCAAATATCGGACAAAACTATGGCAAAGACACTATTCCGAAACGGTTGATGACTATTGCAAAAGATGATAGTGAAGATATAGTCTTGTTTTCTCAAAACTATTGGAACGAAAATCCTGACATCGTTCCGGTGAGCAACCAAAATCGTTTTAACACCGTTGGTAACACTTTGCAGCATCGCCGCCCGTTTGAAGACACTGTATACATTGTAAATAAATCTCTAGATGTTGAGCCAATACTAAAATTTTCATTTAATGTTGGGTCAGATTTTGTAGATTTGGCCTCTAATAAAAATACTCCAGATGTGTGGCTAGAATTGAATGAGCAAAATTTACCGGAACCGAACCTGATCCTTTATAATCAAGAAAAATCGATTGCGTATTGTAGCTATTGGCAAGGCAATCTAAGTTATTTTGCCATTTTGACAAATGGCGAAGCATCTTTTGCACCTAGTCGGTATATACAAACAAATAAAGACATATTGAAAGTCCCAATGTATTATTCTGACGGAACGTTTTTTCAGCAGATGTTCAAAAAGGAACGGAATCTCGTGAACAAAACATTATCTAGAGGATCGGAGAGACAGATCAATACTCAACTCGATAGTATTAATAGCGTGTTAGATGACAGAGATGACATAATTGTTTATTCAATGAAATTTGGGTAGAGCCTAGCTATGCGTATTCCTGACGTGAACCAGATCCGATCCCTCAGTGGTAAAACGGTTGGAATACTCCCATTTCCGACCTATAGTCACTACGTGATGTTCAATAAGATTGTGTCAGCCTGTCTCGACTTAGGTTGCAGAGTGGTGGTTCTAATACACAGGGACTATACGGGCCTTCTACCTTTTATAGACGAGGTGAAAGTAATAAGGATAGATTTTTTTACTTACAGTTCAGTAAATAATTTTGGGGAACTGATTGTACAATTTCTGAGATATTCTTTGAAAGAAAACGTCAAGAATTTATATAGAGAGTTCCTATTACGAATTAAGTCATTCTCACAAATAATGCGCTCTATGAACATAGACTGTCTTTTAGTCGATGACCTAATGCCGCACTATGGAATTGCATGTATGTACTCTAGTACAAAGTTCGCATATATCAATACTAAACACTCTGCGTACTATAGAAGAAGCGCCCCGCCGCTAGAATGTCCTATTATCACTAATCCTAAAATCACCTTTGTGAACACCGTTATGATATGCTACGTAAAGGTGAATTCTATCAAAACAAGAATTAGAAACAGTATGGCGCAAGGTGGTTACGGATTTTACCGGTTATTAGAAGAACACAGTCAAAGGAACGGAGGTTATTTTGAGTTCAAATTGTTGGATAAAAATTATTCTTTCAATTCTATAGTTCGGAACACTCCTATCTTAGTAATGGGTGATCGGCGGTTGGAATACCCATGGATAAAATACAATCATAATGAATCAGTACTAAAAGAAACAGTTGAAGTGTCTTATATACAACCAGCTACCCAGCAGACTGAAAAAATAATTACAAAAATTAGCTACATTAAGGCAACAACTAGTCAACTTGTGGTTTTAGTTTCATTTGGCAGATTAAGCTCCATCCCGAACGAAGACGTCGAAAAGTACTACTCAAAAACGCTTCAAGCTTTAAAACAAGTGGGTAATATATTTATCATTGTTTCTGCACCTGAAAGTATTTCTTCTGACTGGGGTCAAATTGCATCAGACAACCTGGCTATATACAGCTTCATACAACAGGATAAAATCTTACCTTATTGCGATTTTATGATCAACCATGGTGGATTAAATTCAATATCAGAATGCAGAAAACACCTTGTGCCGGTCCTAGTTCTACCATTTTACCGTAAAGCTGACCACTTTTCGAACGCAGCTAAGGTAATTTTTCATAAAATAGGAGTGTCAGCAGACCTCAGAAAGACTAGCGTCGATAGTTTAGTGCAGTTGGTTGAATTCATGGTTGCGCATCATATACAATTAGCTGATAACATCTCAGTATTGAACAGGATTGTATTTGATGATACATACATTCCCAAGCCTGTCACATGTGGTAAATTTGTGAAAGCTTTATTGGACTAGATTAGCCTTCAAATGCAACCCCCCTCAATTTACCTGTAATTCCTGGGGTGTAATGTACACCGCGCGGTAGTTCGGCTGAGGTACGAATTATTCTTGCGTAGTTTGTGTGCTTCTTCACAGTGAAGTCAGCAGTGGTATGTTTGATTGTCTCACCGCCCCTAGCCGTAACCGTGTCACGACACGCCAGGTACCATAACGCACCCATGGTCTAGGGGCAGCACCTCGGCCAGTCCGGGTTTAACCAGCGCGGCACTCAGTATGGCATAGTAGTTCGATACACTACTGTCGCGGTGGCGGCGCTGCAGACAGCGAGAGCAGGAGACCTTTTTAGAACAAAAGTGCTCCACCCCATCCCAAAACTGGTGGAGCTTCAGGCCAAGAACATCGACATTACCGTCAGCCTGCCACTCAACGACGAACACCGCTATGACTGAGTACGCCGGAGAACCAACTCAGTGGTCGAGCTACGAAGCTTACGGTCATCGGCCGCGCAGCGCAGGTGCTGAACTCCGCGCCACCCACTCAAGGATGCTGAAGTTGTAAAAAATAGTTTGCTACTATCACCAACCATGCTTAATTTACCCCTTCACCCGCCGCAAATGGTGTCCTAGGATATCTAGGTGGTGACTATTCCTTAGTTCACCTACAACAAACACCATGCCCAATCAACACACCATCCCCTTCAAGACCCGTAGCGAGCTCGCCGCCGAGTGCGGCATCAACCCCCGCACCGTGAGCCGCCACCTGCACAAAATCTGCCCCAACCTGCCCAAGCGCCAGCTGCTGAGCCCGGGCTACCAGAAGCGCTTCTATGACCACTACGGCTGGCCGTTCAGCGTCGACAAGCAACTCTACTGCAACGTGCTACCCCCCCCCCCCAATAGTCTGATTGACAGATGCTTAGCTACCTCAACGTAGGGCTGTTGCTGATTATCTTAGGGGGGGTTGTTTCCTGTGGGTCGGACTCCGCATCTGACGGGGTAGCCGAGCCCGACCGTCCCATCGCTACTTCTCCGCCCACCACCCCCACCGTCACCCTCACCACCGCCATCACCGGCCAGCTCCCCCTCCGCCGTCAGACCAACGGCAAACTCCGCGCCCGCCGCGAGGTCACCATCAGTAGCCAGACCAGCGGTATCCTGACCGTCGCGCCCCAGGAAGGGGCCTACTACAAAGCTGGTAGCCCCCTAGCCGCTACCGACACCCGCGCCCTCGAACTCACCCGCGATCAGGCTGCCGCGGCCCGCGAAGAGGCCGCCTTTCGCCACCGCCAACTGCTCCTGCAACTCAGCACGAACCTGCCCCCCGGCGATACCTCAGTCACCCAGCTGGCCCGCGACAACCTACTGATCCAGTCCGGACTCCCCGCCGCCGAAGTCGCCCTCGAAGAAGCCGAGTACAATCTCAGCCAGGCTACCCAGACCGCCCCCTTTGCCGGGCGCGCCGCCGATGTGGAGGTACAGGTGGGGCAACTAGTGAGTCTGGGCGAAGAGCTATGTACCCTTACCGACATGAATGCCCTGGAAGCCGAGTTCTCCCTCCTGGAACAAGAACTTAGCCGACTTGCCAAACGCCAGCGGGTTTTCGTCAGTCCCATCGCCAACCCCACCCTACGCATCCCCGCTACCCTCGATATTATTAACCCCCGGGTAGACGAGGGCGGCCTACTCCGCGTACGCGCCCGCCTCGGCAAGACGGGCGGCGCCCGGCTTTACCCCGGCATGAACGTGACCGTGATCCTGGAAGGGGAATCCGAAACCGCCGTTCTGGTGCCCAAGGAGGCCGTCATTCTGCGGTCCGGCCGCTCTTTAGTGTTCACCTACGACGCGGATAGCGAGCTAGCCAAGTGGCAGTACGTCACCGTGTTGCACGAGAACGACGAGCAGGTAGCCCTCTCCGAGGGGGTCGAGGCCGGGCAGCAGGTCATCGTCTCCGGTAACCTTAACTTAGATCATGATTCCCGGGTGCGGGTGGAGGTCAAGTAAGAGAAACTTGTCCGCAAACGACCTCGTTACACAGTAAAAGAATACCATGGACTGGACCAATTTCATCACCGCCGACAAAGACGTGCTGGCCGGTAAGCCAAGGATAAAGGGCACCCGGCTTTCCGTAGAACTAATCGTTGGTCGTCTAGCCGACGGCTGGTCGGAAGCGGAAGTGCTAGAGAATTATCCTTCCCTCACTAAAAAGTCTCTACAAGCCGCCCATGCATATACTTACGAACTGATGAATACTAACGCCGTATACACAGCTCCGCACAGCAAACCCATTTAAATAATGCGCCTGCTATTCGGTGAGAATATGCCGTTGGCTAGTTACCGGAATTTGCTTTTTGAAGGATACGATAAAGCTTCATGACCGTTTTCGATCGAGGTTTTATGCGCCAGCGAAAAATCCAGTAAACCCATCCTCACCAACCTCCTGCACCGCCCCGTTGCCGTCCTGCTCACCTTCCTGGCGGTGATCGTACTCGGTATCCTGGCGGCCGGTCGCCTGCCGGTGAGTCTGCTGCCCGAGGTCGGTATTCCCCGCTTAAGTGTACAGGTCAGCTACCCCAACGCCGCGGCCCGCACCGTAGAAAATAGCGTCGTAGCCCCCCTGCGCAACACCCTGCTCCAGGTCAACCGCCTGGAGGACATCCGCAGCCGCAGCCGCGACGAATCGGCCGTACTCTACCTCGACTTTCCCTTTGGCACCGATCCTGACCTAGCCTTCATCGAAGTTAACGAGAAGATCGACCAGGCCATGAACCAACTGCCCCGCGAGGTCGAGCGCCCCCGGGTACTGGCTACCGACGTCAGTGACATCCCTGTCGTACAGCTCAGCGTTACCCTGGCCGATACCAACGCCACCGAGACCGCCCTGCTGGAACTCAGCGAGCTCGGCCGCCTGGTCCTACGCCGCCGGCTGGAGCAGCTGCCCGAGATCGCCTTTGCCGACCTGAGCGGACAGCGCGACCCCCAGCTCAGCGTACGCCCCCACCGCCAGGCCCTCTCCGCCCTCAGCCTCACCGACGACGACCTGGCCGCCCTCCTCCGCGAGGCCAACCTCGAGCTCGGCAGCCTGCTGTTGCGCGATGGCTACTACGAGTACGGCGTCCGCTTCACGGGCGAGCTACGTACGGCCGCCGACCTGGAAAACCTTTACCTCAACGTACAGGGCCGCACGATCCCCCTCGGCGATCTGGCCACCGTGACCTATGAGGCCGAGCCCGCCCGGGGCTTCTACTTCCACGACGGACAGCCCGGACTGGTTTTCACCCTGCGCAAGCGCGCCGACGCCCGCCTCTTCGCGCTCCAGGACAATCTCGACCTCCTACTGACCGATCTACGCGCCCAGTACCCCGACCTCCGCTTCCACCTCAACAACGACCAGACGGCCGTCCTGCGCGCCAGTATCAACAACCTCAGTAGCGGCCTGCTCTACGGGGCGGGCTTCGCAGTACTAATCCTCTTTCTGTTCTTCCGGGGCTGGCGGCGTCCCCTGCTCATCGCTCTGGCCGTCCCCATTGCCCTTCTCCTGGCCGTACTCGGCTTTTACCTCACGGGGCTGAGCATCAACGTCGTCTCCCTGGCCGGTCTCATCCTCGGCGTCGGCCTCATGATCGACAACAGCATCATCGTCCTGGACAACATCGATCAGGTGGGGTACTCGGGAGACGGGAAGGGCCCCGTCTCTCCGAGTGGTGCAGAGCAAGTAGCGGGGGCAACCAACGAGGTGATCACCCCACTTATCTCCTCCGCCCTCACCACCGTGGCCGTGTTCCTACCGCTAGTGCTGCTCAGTGGGGTAGCCGGTGCCTTGTTTCGCGACCAGGCCGTAGCTGTCTCGCTGGCCCTAGCCGCCTCACTGCTGGTAGCCTATTTTTTACTGCCCCTACTGACATTCAAACTAGCGAATAAAACTACCGACGTTACCGCGCCTGCTATCGATGCTTCACCCAGCAAGCGCTGGAAGTCCTTCGACCGCACCGTAACCGCCTTCGTCACCCGCCCCCTCCTTGCCCTCCCCCTGCTCCTACTCTGGCTAGCGGGCGGCTACCTCCTCCTACGGGCCCTGCCCACCACGGGTTTTCCGGAGCTCAGCCGCGCGGACTACCAACTCCGCATCGACTGGAACGAGCCCCTGCCCCTCGACCAGCACCGCACCCGGGTCCGCGCCCTGACCCAAGACTGGCGTACCACCTTTGGCGGACAGACCGCCGCCTTCATCGGTGAGCAGGGCTTTCTACTGGCCGACGAGACCCAGGCCACCAATGCCGCCGAGCTACACTTCTACCTGCCGGAGGGACCGGCCGACCGGACCTTTGCCGCCGACTTTCTTACCGAGCTACGTACCAAATACCCCGCTGCGGCCTTCGCCTTCCGCCCCCTGCCGAACCTATTCGACCGTGTCTTCCTCAACGACGATCCCTACCTGGAACTGCGGCTGCGTGATGCCGCCGGTCGTGAAACCCCGGAGTGGCCAACGGTGCTCCCGGTCGTAACTAAGCTCCGGGAGGCCGGCCACCCCCCCGAGGTCCCCGGCCGCACCGAAGGCATCGCCCTGCGCCTGGACTACCCCCAACTGCAAATCAACCGCGTGGACCCCGAGCGCCTGCGGAGCCGCCTGCTTACGCTATTCGGCGAAAATGAGGTCACCCGCCTGCGCGCCAACGACCGGGCCCTGCCGGTGCTACTGCGCAACGACGATGCTCTCACCACCGAGCGGTTGCTAGCCGCTGACGTCGTGAACCGCGACGGCAATCCTATCCCCCTCCGCTACCTCCTCCAGCTCGACCGGCGGCCGGAGTACCGGGTGCTGACCGCCGACCGCGCCGGGGAGTACCTGAGTCTGACGCTACCGGAGCAGGCCACCGACGTAGCTGAAGTGGAGGCACTGGCCACGGCACCAAGCATCATCACCCAGCTCACGGGCCGCTACTTTGCCGACCGGGGGCGGGTGGGTGAGCTCGGCGGGGTGCTGCTGGTGAGTCTGCTATTGCTCTACCTCATACTGGCCGCCCAGTTCGAGGGACTCAAACTGCCACTGGTGGTGCTGCTAGTCGTGCCCGTGAGTCTGGTCGGTGCCCTCATCGCGCTTTACCTCAGTGGCGACAGTCTGAACCTACTGAGCCTCATCGGCATGGTCGTCACCGGCGGTATCGTGGTCAACGACGCCATCATCAAGGTCGACATGATCGAGCGGGGCCGGCAGGCGGGCATGGAGCTGCTGGAGGCCATTCACTTCGCCGGTCGCCGCCGCCTGCGGGCCATCGTGATGACTTCATTGACGACGATCCTGGCCCTGGTGCCGGTGCTTTTCGCTAGCGGCCTGGGCGCGGAGTTGCAGCAACCCTTGGCCGTGGCCGTGCTGGGGGGCCTGGTGGTGGGCACGGTAGGCAGCCTGTACGTGGTGCCGCTACTCTACCGCCTACTGGTCACGCGGTAAACATGAACCCACGAAGCCAGAACTCCCCGGCTACTTCCTACGTAGCTTTGTACCATGAGCGCCCCCACCGCCATTCTGTTCTTCTCCCGCACCGCCTCGGCCGAGGCCCGTGCCAAGGCCTTTGGGCCCAGGGGAGAACGGGTGGCCGCCGCTCTCATTCGCCGCACGGAGAGGACCCTGGCCCGCACCGGCCTACCAGTGTACCGTAGCAATGAGCGGCAGCAATTGCACGACCAGGACTTCGGCGGCAAGCTATCCGCAGCCGTAACCGACGTATTCGCCCGGGGTCACGTCCACGTGATCGTGGTCAGCAACGACTGCCCCCGGCTGAGCGTAGCGGCGATCCGTCGGGCCACCCGTGCGCTGGAGGCCGGCCGCCATGTCATCGGCCCCGATACCCGCGGCGGTGCCTGGCTGATCGGACTGCGGGCGGACACCTTCGATCCAGCTGCCTTCGCCGCACTCAACTGGCAGAGCGACGCGGTAGCTGAGGAGTTGCTAATGCACCTCCAGGACTGCACCCAACTCACCTGCCGCACCGACTATAATAATTTTAAGGAGCTACGTATCGATTGGTACCAGCTTACCCCCCACCTCCCCACCCTAGCCTTCCTTTTCCGCCTTCCAAGTGCCTTTGCACCTGCGTACGCGCCCCTCCCCAGCTCCCCGGCCTGCCCCACGCCCGAGCTCCGCGGCCCCCCGACCGCCCCCTGAGCACCTGCTCCTTAAGTCCTTTACTCCTTAAGTCCTTTCTTCCCTAACCCCTTCCCCAAAGGGACCCCCTTGCCCTATGAAACACGTTCTTCTCCTCCTCCTCGCTCTGGCGATAACCCCCCTCCTGTACGCCCAGCAGGACATCACCGTCGAACTGATCGACTACCAAACTAACGGACCGGCCCCGGCCGAGCTACCCGTAACGCTGACCAACGCCAACCAGGGCATCAGCCGCGCGGCCGTCACCGATGTCCAGGGCCGCGTCATCTTCCGCGCCCTACCGGCCCTGGCTGGCTACCGCATCAACGTGCCGGAGTCGGAGGATTACCTCGACGGTGAGAGCGAGCCCATCGACCTGCGTGCCAACCAGAGTCGGACGGTGCAGCTCATCTTGTTCAGCCGCCAGACAGTCGATCTCGATGTAGTCAGCGTGGCGGCCACCAGCTCGGCACGCATCAACCGCCAGGATGCCGAGGTAGCCTTTGAACTCTCCGAGGAAGAACTGCAGGCGCTGCCCATCGAGGGCCGTGACATCACCCGCGCGCTCTACCGGCTACCGAACGTGAGCCAGGCCACCGGCTTTTATCCCGAGGCACCGAACGTGGCGATCAATGGGGCTAATCCGCTCTTTACCAGCTACCTCATCGACGGACTGGACAATAACGAGCGCTTCCTGGGCGGACAAAAATTTGCCATCCCGAGCGGCTTCGTGCGTAACCTGACCGTACTTACAAATAACTACTCGGCGCAGTACGGACTGACCAGCAACGGCGTGATCAACGTCACTACCCGCTCCGGCTCGAATGAGCTGAGCGGCGAGGTCTTCGGACTCTACCGGCCCAGCAGCGGCAACCTAGGCGATGACGACTTCACACTACGCGACCTGAGCGGCAACCCCGTCCGCGATGGTTTTCAGCGCTTCCAGGGCGGCTTCGCGCTCGGCGGACCGATCAAGAAGGACCAGACCTTCTTCTACGTCGACGTAGAGCATACCACCGACCTGAAGAACAATACTTTGAGCAGTCCCGCCCTCGGCGTCAACGAGACCGTGCAGGGCACCAATACGTTCACCTACCTCAGCGGCAAGGTGGACCATAACTGGAGCGATAAGTTCCGTTCGAGCCTACGGACCAACGTCGGTCGGGTCGGCATCGAGCGGCAGGGCGGCGGACTGGAGGGCGGCGTCACCTTCCCCTCGGCCGGCAACCAGCAGGACCGTAACTCCTTTCTACTGGCCAATACCAATACCTATATAGGTACCAACTTCAGCTCGCAGACGAATCTGCAGTACGCCCGTTTTCGCTGGAACTACGCCCAGCCTACGGACAATGACAATCCGCAGGTGACCGTACTCGGTCCCACCGGGGAGAACATCGCCGTGCTCGGCCACCCCGGCTACGTCTTCGACGAGGTCGAGAACACCCTGCAGCTGCAGCAAAACTTGTCGTTCTACCTCGACCGGCACACCCTCAAGACCGGTTTCAACCTGATTAGTGCCGACCACCAACTCTTCGGGGGCGGGGTGCCCAACGGAGCCTACCGCGTGATGCTCGACGAGGGGCAGCTCGGGGCGCTGCGCGAGCGGAATCTGGGCAGTGGCATCAGTCCCCAGGACCTTCCGGCCGACGTAGACGTACTCGGCTACAACATCGAGCTACGCCCCAGTAGTTTCGGTACCCGGCAGAACATCTACAGCCTCTACGTCGAGGATCAGTGGGCGCTCAATGACCGGCTCAACCTCACCGCCGGACTGCGCTACGACTACGACAACCTCAGCAAGGGCGGCAGCGACCGCGGCGACTACAACAACATTGCCCCCCGCCTGAACTTCAACTACAAGCTGGGTAATCTCTCCGCCCTGCGCGGCGGCTACGGCATCTTTTACGACAAGGTGCTCTACGCCGTATACAGCGACGCCCTACAGCAGAATACCACCGACCCCGGTTACCGGGCGCAGTTGCAGGAGCTCATTCGCCGGGGCATCCTTCCCGCCGGTACCGACCTTGACCGCATCACCTTCGACGGCAACCTCGGTGCTTCGGCCGATAACGTGACCTACCTCCAGGGACCCACCGCCGCCCAGCTCCAGGGCCAGCGAGCCGGCGTATTCAGTGGCGAGCGCCGCATTCTCAATCCCGACGGCTACGACAACCCCTACACCCACCAGATGACCCTGGGCTACCAGTACCAGGTCAACGACCGGACGCTGTTTTACGTGGACTTGGTACATAACCGCTCCGAAAACCTTTACCGCCTACGCAACCTCAACGCGGCGGCCGAGTACCCGATCGCCGATCCGAACAACGTAGTGGTACGCACCGTCGATCAGGCCGATGCCACCCGTCCCGTACCTATCGTAGGCGGTCGGGGCATCATCGGGGGGGATACCATCAGCGGCGTAGCCCGCAACGTCACGGTCACCGAGGCCGGGGGCCGGGCCCGGTACTACGCCGCCAGCTTCGTCCTACAGCAGGCCGAGGGCGCCAATCACCTTAGTTGGCGGCTCAACTACACCCTCTCCTCCCTCAAAAACGACACGGAAGACATCAACTTCCGTGCTATGGACGCCAACAACTTCGCCGCCGAGTACGGGCCCAGCATCAACGACCGCCGCCACATCATCAATGCCATCGGCACCTACGCCGCCCCCTTCGGTCTGCGGGCTACCCTGGCGGCCCTGGTGCAGAGCGGTCAGCCCGTGAACCGCATCCCCGACGCCACCATCTACGGCACGGCCGACCTTAACGGCGACGGGGCCGGCTTCGGCGACGCCTACGTCGGCAACTCCGACCGCTTCCCCGGTGAGGCCCGCAATTCCGACCGCCTGCCCTGGTCCTACGTCTTCGACCTCTCACTGGAGTACCGCCTGCCCTTTGCCGGCGAGCACCTGGCCGTCTCCGCTGACGTCTTCAACCTCCTCGACACCCGCAACCTCAGCGGCTACAGCAACAACGCCACCCAGAGCAATCAGATCCAGGTCGGGGCGGCCGGCTCCGGCATCGTGCAGCGGAATGCGGATGCGCCGCGGCAGGTGCAGCTGGGGCTGCGGTACTTGTTTTAGTTGCACCCGCGTCCCCGCCCAAATGAAGCGCTACCTCCCTCTCCTACTGCTCCTTGCCCTACTTAGCTGTACCAGCGAACCCGCCCCCCCACAAAACCTCCCCACCGACTGGCCCGCCCTGGAAGCCAGCGCCCGCGGCAAGACGGTAGACTGGATGATGTGGTCCGGCGACCCGCTCATCAACGACTACGTACAGAACTTCGTAGCCCCGGCCGTGCGGCAGCGCTACGGGATTACGCTGAACGTCGTCCCGGGACAGGGTACGGTCATCGTGCAGACGCTACTGAAGGAGCTCGAAGCCGGCCGCGAGACCAGCGCCATTGACCTCTGCTGGATCAACGGAGAGACCTTCTACCAGCTCCGCCAGATCGACGGCCTCTACGGTCCCTGGACAGAGCGGCTACCCAACGCCCGCTACATCGACTTCGCCAACCCCTTCATCGGCACCGACTTCCAGCAACCCATTGCGGGCTACGAGCTGCCGTGGGGCAACGTGCAGATGACCGTGATCTACGACAGTGCCAAGGTGGCTACCCCACCCTGTACGCGGGCTGAGCTGCTGGCTTTCGTAAAGGCGAATCCCGGTCGCTTCACCTGGCCCACCGAATTCACCGGACTGACCTTCCTCAAGGCATTACTGATCGACATCGCGGGGGGTGGGCAGGCGCTTGCCGGCGACTTCGACGAAACCGGTTACGCCCGGTACAGTAAGGAACTGTGGACCTACGTCAACCAACTCAAACCCTACCTCTGGCGCGAGGGCCGGACCTTCCCCGAGACCCTGGCCGCCCTGCACCAGATGTTCGCCAACGGGGAGCTGTGGTTCACGATGAGCAACAACGACGTGGAGGTCGATAACAAGATCGGCGAGGGACTCTTCCCGGCTACGGCGCGGGCCTACGTGCCGGACTTTGGCAGCATCCAGAACAGCCACTACCTCGGTATCACCAAACTGAGCGACGATAAGGCAGCGGCTATGGTGGTGGCCAACTTTTTGATCAGTCCAGAGGCGCAGCTCCGTAAGGCCGACCCGGCCGTCTGGGGCGATGGCACGGTATACGCCGTGGACCGGCTGCCCGATAGTCTCCGCACGGCCTTCCAAAACCTGCCCGGCCGGGTACACGCGCCGCAGCGGGCGGCTATTCAGGCCAATGCCCTCCAGGAGCTCGCCCCGGAGTACATGATCCGGCTGGCGGAAGATTTTCGGACCCAGGTGATCAACCGGTAGATGAGGCGGCGCGGCAATATCCCATGGTTGTTCCTCCTCCTGGCCGTGGGGCCGGTGGTGCTAGGTCTGGGCTACGCGCTGCTTTACAGTCTGGGGCTGGTCGGTCTGCTCGGTCGCGGCTTCACGCTGGAGCACTGGGGGGCGGTGGTGACCAGCGCAGACTTCTGGGAGGCACTGGGGCTGAGCACCTTTATCGCCGCGGTGACCATCACAATAAGCACGGTCCTGGCGCTGTCGGCGGTACTCCGCTGGCGGGAGCATACGCTGCGCGGACTGCGCACCTACGCCTTCTACCTTCCCCTGGCGCTACCGGCGACCGTTGTGGCCTTCCTGATATTTCAGTGGCTGGGCAATGCGGGGCTGCTTTCCCGGCTGGCCTTCGCCCTAGGGCTCACCAGTTCCACCACCGACTTCCCCACCCTCATCAACGACCGCTGGGGCACCGGCATTATCGTGGCCCATACCCTGATGGCTACGCCCTTTCTGACCATTTTTCTGGCCAATCTCTACCGCAGCGAGCGGGTGCGGGAAGTCAGTCAGGTGGCGGCTACCCTGGGACTGCCACCCGGTGCGGTCGCCCGCCGGCTGGTCATTCCGCTATTGCTGCGGCAGGGGCGGTCGACGCTATTACTCTACGCCGTGTTCGTCTTCAGCAGCTACGAGATCCCGCTGTTGCTGGGCAGTCAGTCGCCGGCGATGCTCTCGGTGCTCACGATCCGCAAGCTGCAGCGCTACAACCTGGCCGATATCCCCCAGGCCTACGTGATCAGCGTACTCTACGCCCTCCTCCTGGTGGCCGTATTATTCCTCTGGCTGGGCTGGAGCCGCTATCGCAGAAATACTGTGCTGCATGAGACCTAGGCTCGGATCAGCACTACTCTTCCTGCTCGCGTTGTTTCCCTTCGCGTTCCTACTCCTGCTGTCGGCGAGTCAGCGGTGGGTGTACCCCGACCTGCTACCGGCGGGCTGGTCGCTACGGCCCTGGGGAGATGCCCTCGGGCGGGGGGACGATCTGGGGGTAGCCCTGCTTACCTCCCTGCTCATTGCCCTTACCGTGGGGGCGGTGGGTACCCTGCTGGGCTTTGCTACGGCGCGGCGGTTGAGTCTGCTTCCCCGAGGCCGGCGGTGGTTGCGGCTGGCCTATTTACCCTACGTGTTTGCGCCGGTCATTCTGGCGGCCTGTCTGCAGTTCTATTTCCTGCGGCTGGGACTGAGCGGGCGGGTGGCGGGGGTGCTGCTGGCGCAGCTGTTCATCGTCTATCCCTACGCCGTCATTCTGGCCAGTAGTTTTTACACTTCCCGGTTGCGCGACATGGAAGATCTGGCGGGGACGCTGGGTGCAAGGCCGGTGGAGGTGGCCCGCAAGGTCTCCTGGCACCTACTGCACGGTCCGCTGGCGATCGTCTTTTTCCAGTCCTTTCTGATCAGCTGGTTCGAGTACGGCCTCACGCTGCTGATCGGGGTGGGTAAGGTGGCTACCCTCCCGCTGAAGGTCTTTCAGTTCGTCAACGAGGCCAACATCTTCTACGCGGCCATGGCGGCGAGCTTGCTGGTGGTGCCACCGGTGCTGTTATTGTGGATCAATAAGCGGCTCTTATTCGTTACCCGCTAATGGAAGGCTACCTCGACGCACGGCAGATTAGTAAAACCTTCGGGCGGGAGCGCGTGCTGAACGACTGCTCCCTGCAACTAGCGAAAAGCAGCACCCTTAGCGTCCTCGGTCGCTCGGGTAGCGGCAAAACCACATTGCTCAAAATCATCGCCGGACTGGAAACGGCCGACAGCGGCACGATCTTGCTGGATGGCGATTCGCTCGACCACGTCCCTCCGCACCAGCGGGGGGTGGTGTACCTCTACCAGGAGGCACTGCTCTTCCCCCACCTCAATGTCTTCGAGAACGTCGCCTTCGGGCTGCGCATCCGCAAGGTGCCCGAGCCGGAGCTCCGCGAGCGGGTAAACCAGATGCTCGGCGAACTGCGTGTACAGGATCAGGCCCGCAAGTCACCCGATCAGCTTAGCGGCGGACAGCGGCAGCGGGTGGCCTTCGGACGGGCGCTCATTATCAATCCGCGCGTACTGCTCCTCGACGAGCCCTTCGGTGCCCTCGATGCCCGTACCCGGGGGGAGATGCAGGAATTCTACCGGCGTATTGCCGCTGAGTACCGTATCACATCTGTCTTCGTCACCCACGACCTGAAGGAGGCCCTGCTGATGGGCGACCGGCTGGCGGTAATGGAGGGGGGTAGTCTGACGCACTACCCTAGCCGGGAGGCCTTCGTGGCGGATGCGCGTACGGGCGTGGCTGGGGAGGTGGCCTTTTGGAAAAATCTTCAACTGAAAAGTCATGAATAGCGACTTCCACCACATAGAATCCGTCTACTGGGTCTTTACCCAGCTCTGCAACGACCACTGCGACCACTGCTACAACGCCAGCGGACCGCAGGGCGCCCGCATCTCCCACGACGAGTGTATGGCCATCATCGAAAACCTGCCGGAGCGGATGGACCGGCTCATCCTCAGCGGTGGCGAGCCCCTGGCCGACCGGAAGCTGCTTTTCGCCGTCCTCGACCGCCTCCGGGAGCGCTACGGGGATACGGTGCAGCTCATGCTCCAGACCAACGGTGACCTACTTACCCCGGCCCACCTTGACACCCTCATCAAAAAGGGCGTCACCCGCTTCGACATCGCCAGCATCGACCGCTTCCACAAGGCGGCCGGCTCGCGGCTGATGGAACTGGCCGAGCTCTTCGAGTCCCGCGGCGTCGATGGCCAGGACAAGGACCCCCTTATCGAGAAAGACACCTACCTCCAAAAATCTCGCCTCAGCTGGGGCTACTGGGGCGCCAACGAGGAGATGTGGCTCGGCGGCAACTGGGCCCGTGGCCGCGCTTTAGAAAAGGACATCTGGCTCCGCGATCCCCGCCACAACTTCTGCACCATCCTCTCCGGGGCCCGCAATTTCCTGGGTGGCTACACCGACATCCCGCAGGAGATCAGCATCCAGCTCTGGCGTATCAACCCCTGCTGCCCGGGCACCAAGTTCCCAATGGGCGATGCCCGCGTAGATAAGGTGAGCGAGGTACTGCAGCGCATGTCTACCCATCCCGTCTTCCGGCACCTCAACGACGGTAACCCCTACCGCATGGGTGAGCACCTGGGCATCAGCGAGGCCGAGGCTATAGCGCAGGGCACCGCCCTCCAGAACGTCTGCCTGTACTGCGATCACTTTTTCGGCGAGTACATGCGCGAGCTGGAGCGGGGAAGCTTCGTGGCGTTGCCAATTGCCGGTCGCTAGCCTGGTCGTCTGCCGAGTCCTTTTTGGTCGGTCCACGGCCGACCCAAAAGCTCGTCTGCCGACTTACTCCCTATCTTCCCTACCCTAACCCCACTTGGCATGCTACTCCGCCTTCTCCTCCCACTGTTGCTTGCCACCACCTACCTCCCCGCCCAAACCCTCATCGAGGGCCACGCCCCCGCCGCCTACCGCAATCAGCTCGTCCAACTCGATATCCTGGACGACCACATCGATGTGGTGACCATCGCCGATTATATGATCCTGGCGCAAACGGAAGTGGATTTCACAGGCTATTTCCGCTTCGGGGCGCTCACCTTGCCCAAGGGACCGAGCTATTACCGCATCCGCTACCGCAATTGGGCGGACCCGCCGGTAAGCATGGACTTTGAGAAACGTCACTACCTGCATGCTGTAATTAAGGCAGGAGACACGTTACGGGTCGATGGGCTTGAGCCGACGGGCGGGAGCGCAACCAATACCGCACTTGCCCGCTTCGAAGCGCAGTTTGATACTTACGCGGATGCCGATGACCCTACCCTACCAACGCGTGCACGGGAGGAGCTGACCCAGCTTCGCGACGATTACATACGCCGAACTATTCAGGATACTAGGGCCGATCCCTACGTCAGGGTTTTTGCCTTGGGCAAACTCGGAGAGGATGCCCCCAATCAGCAAGCCCTCCAGTCCGGTAGCGAGGCACTGGCTTTCACCAATCTTCCCCTCTCCTATGAGGAGCAACTGATGCACGACCTCGGCGGATTCACCTACCGGGACCTACAGCGGCAAAATACCTGGCTGAAGTTGGCACTTGGCATCCTGTTCATTATCACCGGGTACTGCTGCTGGTCGCTTTACACCCGCCGACCCGCGGCCATGGCATCACAAGACTCACCGACGCCAGTAGCTTCGAATGAACTTACCGACAAGGAGCGGGAAGTCCTGGAGCAGATTGCGGCCGGCCATAGCAACAAGGAGGTGGCGGCCCGGCTATTCGTATCCGTATCGACCGTCAAGTCGCACATTAACAGCATCTACCGAAAGCTAGGTGTGACGGACCGCCGCGCGGTGGTGGAGGCGTGGGAGGAGCAAAATTCCACCCCGGTCTAGTCCCCTTTTCCACCCCCGAATCATTGCGGTAGCGGGGGCAATCCGGGTTATTGCGGCAAAACCAGCCGAATGAAATCCTTCCTACTCCTTGCCCTTACCGTTTGCAGTTGCACCCGCGTCCTCGCCCAGATGCTGGATTCCGTGTGGACACAGGCCGATGCCGCTGACTACGTCACGAGGCACAATGACTCCACTACCTGGGATATGGAGCTATTCGCCGAGGACCTGGCCCACGAAAGTGATACGGTCTGGGCCCGTAGCTTAAAACCTGCTTTGTCCCCGCTACCCACCCCGGTGCCCGGCTACGACTGGGGCTACGTCAGCATGCGGATCACCGAACTCGATATCGCCGATAAGACGATCCTCGGAGCTACTTACGCCTACGCGTACGATCAGTACCGCCATAAGCCAACGGAGGACTCCCTGGCCTACTACGGAACGTTCTTCAACATATTCGTGCTGACCGATACGGTGGGCGATAACACCCGCGCCCTAATGGTCAACTCCCGCAACGCCCCCCACTACCTCGGTACGGGCAAGCAACTGACCTCGATAGGACCGGTAGAATTCGCGCAGCTGTCACTGGCGAGCGGCGAGAACTTCGCGATCGTCAGCCAGCAGTACTTCGATCTGCGGCAGGGCCGTACCGTCCTGGTGGCCCCGCTGCGGGATGGCTCCGTACGCTTCCTGCAGCTCACGGACTCACCGGAGAGTATGCGTAGTGGTGCAGCCGGTGAGGAGTATAACAACGCCGTGATTCAGGCCTTTCAGCAGCAGTTGGAGATGGATCCCCGGGTGATCGCTTTCTTTACCCAGGCCGGTACGCTAGAGTAATACTACCTCCCTGCAACGCCGCTAGACGTTGGCCTCTGTCTACCTCATTCACACCCTATGCCGCCGGCTCTGTGGTACCTCCGTGAAGCCCTCCGAATCCTCTGTGGTGAATCCTACCAACGCCAGCAAATAGCACCCTACCTTCGCCCCCGCGAAGCGGTAAGGGAATCCGGTAGAAAGCCGGAGCTGTCCCCGCAGCTGTAAGCCCCACCACGGGTGCTACCCACTCAAGCCACTGGACTCTCCGGGTCTGGGAAGGCGGGTACCACCGGGGCGAGCCAGAAGACCTGCCGCGGCGCGCCATATCCTACCAGCCCTTCGGTGCGAAGGGGCGGGGAGCCGGGTGTACGATCTTGTGGGCAGTCCTCAGGGCGAGTCCCTACCGGTTGTTCCCGTGACCCACCCACCAGCGCCGCTCATACCCGACCGACCATGATCCAGCGCCTGCTTTCCCTTACCCCCTTACTCCTTTTCTCTTTAACCCCCTGTCTAGCTCAGGAGTCCCCCACCCTTTCCACTACCGGCGAGGAGGTCGTGGTGACCGGTGCCCGCTACGCCCGCACACTAGCCGAGAGCCCCGATAAGGTGACCGTCATCGACTCGGCTACCATTGCCCGCTCGCCCGACCTGGGGCAGCTGCTACAGGAGCAGGCCGGTATCGTAGTAAATGGTGCCTACGCCAACCCCGGCAAGGACAAGAGTATTTTCCTCCGCAACGGCGCCAACCAGTACACCCTGATCCTGGTTGACGGCCAGCCTCTGGTCGACCCCTCCTCGCTGGGCGGGGCGGTGGATCTGCGCCTGCTCTCCCTGGAGGGCATCCAGCGCATCGAAATTCTGCGGGGTGCCCGTTCGCTACTCTACGGCTCGGATGCGGTGGCCGGGGTGATTAATCTGATCACGACCGGGGCTAGTGCGCCCGATCCAGTTAGTGTGCACCTGCGCGCCGCCGCCCAACGGTACGCTACGTATGAGGGAAATGTGGCGGTGTCCGGACAGACTGAAAAGCTCGACTACCGCCTGGGCTACGACTACTTCACGACGGGGGGACTGAGCGAGGCCGTGGAGCCGGAGTCCAGTCCGGAGGAATTCGACCGGGACGGGGCCACGCGGCAGACCTTCACGGCCAGCCTAAGCTACCGACCTACGGAGCAGCTTACGATCCGCCCCGCGCTGCGCCGGGCGAGCTTCGATGGGGACTACGACGCCGGTTCCTTCCAGGATGCGGACAACAGCTACACCAACGAACTCTGGCTACCGAGCCTGGCCGTCGACTACCTGCAGGACCGGTACAGCCTGGGCGCGCGGTACAACTACGCGGCAACCGACCGGGTGTTTCAGGACGCGGTCTTCGGGGAGAGTCCGTTCCGCGGGCGGGCGCAGCAGGGAGATGTGTTCGGTAATTTCGCGGTGGGTAAGCAGCTTCAGCTTACGGCGGGGACGCAGGTGCGGTACGAATCGTTGGAGGCCGGCGCGGGCGTGGCGGATAGTCTGGACGCAACCAACCTAGCTCCCTACGTGCAACTGAGCTGGCAGGTGGCCCGGCAGCTGCTATTGGAGGGGGGCTACCGCTACAACCACCACAGCGCCTTTGGGGGGCAGAGCAACTACTCCCTGGCCGGGCGGTTGCAGGTGACGGCCTCCTGGAGTGTGCGGCTGTCGGTAGCGAGCGCCTTTCAGAGTCCTACGCTGGATCAGTTGGGCGGGCCGTTCGGGGCTAATCCGGACCTACAGCCGCAGGTGTCGACCTCGGTGGAGCTAGGCACGCGGCTGGCGGGGGCGGACGGGCGGTATGGCCTGGATGTAAGCGTGTTTCAGCGCGACATTGAGCAACTCGTCGTGTACGACTTCACCCTCGGCTACCAGAACCGCGACGAGCAGCGGGACCGGGGCGTGGAGGTGGAGGCCAGAGGCCGGCTGAGTGAGCGGTTTATGGCCAGTGGCAATTTTACCTACGTGCGGGGTCGACTTACTCAAGCCGATAACCTCGGTACACTGACTGAGACAGAAGACTTTCCCCGCCGGCCGCGGGTGACCGGGTTTTTGGGAGTGACCTACGCGGCGACCAAGTCCCCCTTTACGGCCCGGCTCACGGGTACCTACGTGGGGGAGCGGCAGGATCTATTCTTCGACGCGGACTTTATGGCCTTCCGCCCCCAGCTGGAGGCTTACGTAGTAGTTAATGCCTATGCGGAGTATAAGCTGCTGCGGGACCGTAGCCTGACGGTGTTCGGGGAGGTGCGTAACCTGACGGGCAGTGAGTTTGTGGAGGTGATGGGCTTTAGTACGTTGGGGGTTACTCCGCGGGTGGGGGTGGGGTGGGTGTGGTAGGGGAGATGCGATTTTTCAGTCGCGTTAACAACTCATCACTGCTGCAGACTTCAATAGGAGGGAATGCTATCCCGCTGAGCACGTTAAAGTGCTTATCGTCAGTGACTAAAAAGGTAGCGTTCCCGGCTACCGCACAATCCGTGAATTTATTGTCGTCAAGGTCGGCCTGGATCAAGTTCCACCTAATGTACACCTCGACCTGAACAGAACTTGGCAGTTTCACTAATAGATTAGCGACGTTGTTGGACACCGAGGCTGTGGTACGCTGTTCTAATATTTCGGTGTACTCCAGGAGGATATCGGTACTGAGCAATAGCTCGACCTTGCCGTGTCTTATCGCATCAAATATAGGACGGTAGGGTGAAGTTTTTGGGAGCGATTTGAGAAGAACGTTGGTGTCTAATACAACTTTCACCTTTCAGGCTTGTAGGCGGTGCGCATATGAGTAGCACCCCATTCGTCTACTTTGTCCTTCACTGACCAGCCCTTCTCCTCGAATAGTCTATCCATATCCTCGTCAATTCGATTGGCAAAGTAGTCTACCAGATGCTGCCGGAAATCTCGGAGCTGATCGTCGTCCATCTCGAACCGAAAGGCCTGTAATATTTCCATTTGAACGTTGCTGAGCGGCTGTACCATAGCGTTAGAGGAACTGATTGGACTAATACAACGAATTGTTCTATGGGCTGGTTGGCTGACCTAAGCCAGCAGTCGTCACTCCACCAGCAGCTTACTAGCCACCACCTTACTCAGCACCTCGCGGGGGTGACCGGGGTAGCTGACCGTCAGCGAGCCATCGTAGGCTTCCTTCTTTTCGATGGTGAGCTCGGTGCGGAGGCTAAGGTCGCGGCCATTGAGGTAATGTAGGAAGTCATTGGAGGAGTGGTCGAGTCCGCTGATGGTGGCCGTTTCACCGACCAGGCACTCATCCAGGCGGCGGTGGTGGAGGTCGTCAATGCTGCCCTCGGCGTCGGGGATAGGCGAGCCGTGGGGGTCGATCCTGGGGTGGCCCATGAGCTTGTCCATGCGGGCGAAGAAGTCGGGGCTGTCGACGTGCTCGATCTGCTCGGCGATGGTGTGGACCTCCTCCCAGCCGAAGCCCATGACGTCGACCAGGAACATCTCGGTAAGGCGGTGCTTACGCACGACCAGGGCGGCGGCCTTACGGCCGGCTTCGGTGAGGCGCAGGGGCTGGTACTTTTGGTAGTCGACCAGTCCGCGCTCGCTGAGTTTACGCACCATGCTGTTGGCCGAGGGGGTGCTGACCTGGAGGGCTTCGCCCAGTTTGGAGATGGTGGTGCGGCCTTCGGGGTCGGCGAGGGCGAGAAGGGCCTTGAGGTAGTTTTCTTCGGTCGGCGTAGCCATGGGGCTAAGGTAGACTTCCCTTCGGGAAGGGAGACGCCTTCGGCTGGTTAGACCCCTGCCGGGGGTAGACCGCTTCGCGGGTAGACCAGTACAATGCTGCCTCCGGCAGCGGTAGTACAATGCAGCCTCTGGCTGCGCTGGAGTACACTGTAGAGAAAGTCGGCAGACGAGCTTTTCTGTCTGCCAAGGCAGACAGAAAAGGACTCGGCGGACGACCGGGCATGAACATTGTTAGACTAATCTAACTTTTATAGTAGCCACGTGTATCTTTGCTGTACTTCATGTTTACCGCACCTGCGTCCCCGCCCCTATGTACCGTATTTTTATCCTGTTTGCCGTGTTCTTCAGCACCTCGCTTTTCGCACAGACCGGCTGGGTGAGGGGTACGGTGGAGAGTGAGGAAATAGCTGTACCCCACGCAACAATCGGTACTGAAAACGGCAGCCAGGGTACGGTGGCCGACGCGGAAGGAGCATTTCTGCTGGAGCTGCGCTTAGGCGATCACCGACTGCTAGTCTCCGCGCTGGGCTACACTCCGGTTAGCGAGGAAATCACGGTGCGGGCCGGCGATACTACCGAGCTAACCCTGCACCTGGAGGGAAGCGCTGCCGTTCTGGAAGACATCGTAGTGACCGGCACGATGAAGGCCGTAAGCCGCACCAACAGCCCGGTACCGGTGGAGGTGTTTACGGCGAGTTACTTCCGGGCCAATCCGACACCGAGCGTGTTTGAGAGCCTGCAAACGGTGAATGGGGTGCGGCCGCAGCTGAACTGCGCGGTCTGTAACACGGGCGATATTCACATCAACGGACTGGAGGGGCCGTACACGATGGTGCTGATCGACGGGATGCCGATCGTGAGCGGGCTCTCGACGGTGTACGGGCTGACGGGCATCCCACAGAGCCTGATCGAGCGGGTGGAGGTGGTAAAGGGGCCGGCCTCGACGCTCTATGGCTCGGAGGCGGTGGGCGGACTGATCAACGTGATCACGAAAGCGCCGGAGGATGCGCCGCTGGTATCGGCCGACGTGCTGGTCTCCGGCTGGGGGGAGGTGAATACGGACGTAGGGCTGAAGACGCGCGTCGGCAAGGCGCAGTCGCTGCTGGGGGTGAACTACTTCAACTACCAGCAACCGAAGGATAAGAACGGGGACGGGTTTACGGACGTGACGCTGCAGGACCGGATCTCGGTGTTCAATAAGTGGTCGTTCGAGCGCTCTGCTGACCGAGTGTTCACGCTGGCCGGCCGTTACGTGTACGAGGACCGCTTCGGGGGCGAGCTGGGCTGGGACCGGGGTAACCGGGGAAGCGACCAAGTGTACGGCGAGAGCATCTACACTAACCGCTGGGAGACCTTCGGTACCTACCAGTTGCCGCTGCCCGAGCGGGTGACCTTCCAATTCAGCACCAACGGGCACTATCAAAACTCGGTGTACGGGGAGACCGTCTACGACGCGACCCAGTACGTGGGCTTCGGGCAGCTGACGTGGAGTAAGACGCTGGGCCACCACGACCTGCTGCTGGGTACTTCTTACCGCTATACCTGGTACGACGATAACACGCCAGCTACGCAGCAGGTATCGCGCACCCACCTGCCGGGGGCCTTCGTGCAGGATGAGTTGCGGCTAAACGCTAACAACGTCCTGCTGCTGGGCCTACGTTACGACTACAACAGCCTACACGGCAGCATCCTCACGCCACGGCTGAACTATAAATGGAACTCGACCAGCGGACTCGATATCGTGCGCCTCAGTATCGGTAACGGCTACCGGGTAGCCAACGTTTTCACCGAGGACCACGCCGCCCTGACCGGGGCCCGGGAGGTACGCTTCGCCGATGAGCTGCTACCGGAGACTAGTTGGAACGCGAATGTGAACTACGTGCGGAAGTTCTTCTCGCGCGGCGGTACGGTGGTGGGCCTGGATGGATCGCTGTGGTACACCCGTTTCGGCAACCGCATCCTGCCCGATTACGAGACCGATCCGAACGCCATCATCTACGCCAACCTGCGGGGCTCGGCCGTGTCGCGGGGGGCCAGCCTGACCGGTGACATAAGCCTGCGAGGCGGCACGACCCTCAATGCTGGCGTGACGGTGCAAGACGTGTACACCAACGAAGAAGGCCTCCGCAAGCGTCAGTTGCTCACGGAGACCTTTTCGGGGGTTTGGCAACTGGGGGTACCGATCAAATCGGCCCTGTTGCGTATCGACTACACCGGTAACGTCTACGGCCCCATGGACCTGCCGCTGCTGGGTGAGCTCGACGACCGGCCGGGCCGCTCGCCCTGGTTTTCCACTCAGAACCTACAGCTTACCAAGACCTTCGCCAATGGCATGGAAGTCTACGGTGGCGTCAAG
Organism: Neolewinella sp.; assembly: GCF_965214665.1. Taxonomy (GTDB): domain Bacteria; phylum Bacteroidota; class Bacteroidia; order Chitinophagales; family Saprospiraceae; genus Neolewinella. Next base: position 2,503,479 of record NZ_OZ243970.1, read on the forward strand.
AACATCCTCAACTACACCCCACCGGTGAATAGCATTGCGCGGGCCTTCGACCCCTTTGACCGGGGGGTGGAGTTTGGAGCCGATGGCTCGGTGGTGGCTACGGAGGGGAATCCGCGGGGGTTGACCTTCGATCCGAGCTATGTGTATGCCTCGAATCAGGGGCGGCGGTTGTTTATTGGGTGGCGGTGGGCGCTGGAGGGGGTAAGCGTCCGACGCTTGCAAGCGTCGGACGCTTTTATCCCACCAGCGCATTCAGAATAGCCCCACCATCCACGGTATATTCACTCCCCGTCACGTAAGCCGCTTCATCGCTAGCCAGAAAAGCTGCCACGTTAGCCACCTCCTCCGGCTTTCCGAAGCGCTTCAGCGGCACGACGTCCTGCATAGCCCCGGCGAAGCCGGTGAGTTGCTCTTCGGGCATACCGGTCTTACCGAAGATGGGGGTATTGATAGGACCGGGATTGATAGCGTTGACCCGGATGCGGCGCGGGGCTAGCTCCGTAGCGGCGGTCCTGGTGTAGCTGTTCATGGCGGCCTTGGAGGCGGCGTAGACGGCCGTATTGGTCATCCCCGTATGGGCATTGATGCTGCTGAGGTTGATGACCGAGGCCCCCTCGTTAAGTATGGGGAGGAACTTCTCCAGCGTAAAGAGCGCGCCCTTGAAGTTGATGCCCATCTGCCGGTCGAACATCTCCTCGGAGATGCTGCCTACGGGGGCGGGCTCGAAGACCCCAGCGTTGATGAACAAGATGTCTACACCCCCGTGCTGCTGCTTGATCCGGTCGGCGAGCTGAGTGATGGCGGCTACGGAGTTGACGTCTGCAACCAGTCCGCTGACCCCGAGTTTGTTGGCGGCTTCCTTGACACGATCCTGCGAGCGGCCGGTGATGATGACCGTGGCCCCGTCTTGCTTGAAGCGCTCGGCGGTGGCGTAGCCGATCCCCGAGTTGCCGCCGGTGACGACGGCCACTTTCCCTGATAAATTAGGCATGTGTATGTGGTTTTTGTGTTGGATAATGCAATCTGTAACGGTCGTTACAAATTATAGTTTCATTTCCGTGAAAGAAAATGCCTAGGCGATCCAGCCGATCAGTTGTTGCAGCAGGGGATCGGGCGGGATCCCGATAACTATTGGGGGTGCAGCTTCCCCGGTGGATGCGGCAATCCCCTTCCCGCTCCGCAACACCAGCTCCATCAGCCGTTGGCGATCGTAGCGCGAGAAGCCGGAGAAGGTGCGCCGCAGTTGGGCCACTACCTCCTCGAATTCTTCCCACTCCAGTCCGGCGACCCAGGCGTCGATGAGGTCGAATAGTGGGGGGTAGTGCAACAAGAGTTGTCCGCTGCCGTGTAAAAAACCACCGATCCAGGCCGCTACCGCCCGAGCACCCCGGGCGCGACTGAGCGCGCGGGAGAAGCGGGTAGCGGCCTCCCGCCCGTCGACCCGCTCGCGGTCGTAGAGGAGGCGTAGGCAGTGCCCCTCCACGCCGGGGTAGACACCGGCGTTGGCGGTGCGGAGCAGCCCGTCGAGCCAGAGGGCATCGAGCTCCTCGTTGCCGAGTTGCGCCAGGTTGTAGTTGGCGGCGGAGAGCAGCTCGACCATGGCCTCCCCCCGTTCGTCGTCGAGGTTGGTAGCAGCGGCGGGCAGTCCGGCGGTAAGGCGGGGTAACAGCTCCTCGATGACAAGCAGCAGGGCGGTGGTATCGGTCTTGCGACTGTCGCCATATCGGCTGGTCTGTACCAGGGCGGGCAGGGCGGCGAGTAGGGCGGTAATGTCGGTGGTCTCGGCGGCGCGCTCGCGTAGGAGTGTCATCATGCGGGGCACCACCTCGGGCAGGGCAGCGCGTAGGCACTGTAGCGTGAGCTCAGCCAGTCCCTGCACCAGTTGCAAACCGCCAGCCTGTTCCCGTGCGTAGGCCGCCGCCGCCGTAGCCAGCGTATTGCCGTAACTACCGCGCTCGATCACGAATAGGCTAAACTCCGGTTGCCATTCCAGCAGCCAAACCTCCTTGAAGCTGCTGAGACTGTCCGGTCCGCCGGGCTGTAGCTTGCCCCACTTGATATCGAGCAGATTGAGCCGGTGCAGCAGGTGGCTTTTGCGCAGGTCGTTTGGCTGACGCAGGTCGATGCCGCCGCGTGGGTCCGACTTAGTGGCCTTGAGGTAGTGCTGGCCGGCCGTCTCCCAGAGCTTGCTCATACGGGTAGACTTGATCTCGGCGCGCAGGTCCTCCAGTAGCGGCACGGTGGTCACGTCGGGGGGTACGAAACCGACCGTGCTACCTACCGTAAGCCGCTCGTGAATCAGCGCCAGCCGCTCCCCCACCCCGCCGGCCAGCGTACTCAGCACGGCCTGCTCCAGCTCCTCGATACCGGGTCGCTCGTGTCCGCGTAGGGTAGCCAGGGTGGTGGCCAGTCCTACCCCCTCCGTAGCCATCGCCGGACTAGCATCGAAGCCCTCCTCACGCAGCAGCCCGGCGGCGGCGGCCATCCACCGCTCCACCGCCGCCTGCGGAAAGTCGAACAACATAGCGTACCAGGCCGGCGAGGTCACCCCCGCCCCGTAGCCCGCCCCCCGCGCCAGCCGTGGAAACGACCAGGGCACCCAGGCCTGACTGATCTTCACCTTCGGTAGTCCGCGTAGAATGGCCTTATCGGTACTAGCCTTACGCACTAGGGTATCGTGTACCGCCGGTCCGTGCCAGGCCCCGATCACGATGGCCACCCGCTCGAAGTCGCCCTTGAGCGCCTTGCGGATCTCCTGGCGCATGTAGGCCTCCCGCTGTTCGTTCTCTGCATTCGAGGCTTCGGGGAAGGTATCGCGTAGGTCGGTCACGATCTGTAGAATCGCGGTGAACGTCTCCTCCGCACCACTCGAAGAGTCGGGTCCCTCCCCGTCTCTCGAGTAACCCCTTTCTAGGGTAGCATCCCACCAGCTCTCGCTATCTGGGTATCCGGCCAGCTCAGCCACTACGGAAAGCGGATCGCGCCGCAGTTGCCGGGTCAGCTCCTGCTTACTCTTGCCGGGAATGATGGAGAGCACGTTCAGCTCCTCCTTGGGAAAGAGAATGAACTGCTCCTCCTCCCGGTAGGCCAGGGAGTGCCGCGCCGGCAGGTCGATGGGCCGTACCTCCACGCCGTGCTCCTGCGCCCAGTCCATCGCCTGGTACTCCGGGCTAAAGCGCGCAAAGGGGTAAAAACTCGCCCGTTCGATGTCCTTACTATCGTACAGCACCAGGGCCAGTGGCGGGTGCATCCCGGGCAGGGTGAGCTGGCGCAGCGCGGGCAGGCTATCGGCGGGGGCCTCCAGCAGGATCAGATCGGGCTGCCAGCGCTCCAGCACCGTCCGTAGCCGGCGGGCCGAGCCGGGGCCGTGGTGACGGATGCCGAGGGTGCGCACTTGCATGGGGTGAAGGTAGGGAGGGAGTGTGGGACGGGGGATGGAGAGACGGGGGACTGGCAACCAGCAAGGACCTCGAAGGGTTCGTTGGGCACGCAAGTGCCCTTCGTACCTTTGAGCGTCCGTATCGCCCTCCACCCGCGCCCCCCCATGCACTCCTCCCCCCTAAAACGCTGGCTCGTAGGCCTTACTCTCCTGGCCGTGCTGCTCTTCTCGGCCTACCTGTGGCTGAAGCCGCTGCTGAGCATCGGCGGCGGGTATGCAGCCAAGCATGCGTGTAGCTGTCACTTTCTGCAGGGGCGGGAGTTGGCGGAGATCAGTGAGAATGATCTGAATTTTAGTGTGCTGGGGTGGTATGGGTTAGAAGTGGAGGCAGATACTGTGCGCTCGTCCATCCTTGGCCTGGTAGACCGGCAAGCAGTACATCTTCCGGGTCGGGGCTGCGTGCTCATCAACGCAGAGGGACAGGCATTACCAACGGGCGTCCCGATAGCTATCGGGACAGGTGCAAAGGACCTAGCGCAACAACAGACAGCACCTACCCAGCAAAGCAAATACCAAGCTGCCCTAGCCTACGGCATGCAACCCGTCCCCGGCGGCGGAGCCCGCGGCATCGTCGTGCTACAGGATGGTAAGCTCCTCGCCGAGCGCTACGCCGAAGGGTATGATCGCAACACGCCCCTGCTGGGCTGGTCGATGACTAAGACGGTGACGGGCTTACTCGTCGGCTTCGTCAGCCGAGTTCAGGGTGATTCGCCCACAGCGAATCGCGCTGCTCGTATGCCGAATGGATCAGCTAATTCGGCAGACGAACTTTCTGATTCGCCTTCAGCGAATCAGAAAGAATTCGGCGGACGAACAGCCAACCTCTTCCCCACCGCCTGGACCGACAAGCGCGCCGAGATCACTCTCGCCGACCTCCTCCACATGAACTCCGGCCTGGCCTGGAACGAGGGCTACGGCTCGATCACCGATGCCACCGTCATGCTCCACGAGCGGCCCGACTTCGCCGATTTTGCCCTGCGTAGCCTGGTGATCGAAGCGCCCGGTACGGTCTGGAACTACTCCAGCGGCACCACCAACATCGTGATGGAGTACCTGCGGCAAGAGGTAGGCGGTAACGACCAACTTTACGCCCTCATCGACTCCGTCTTCGGTCCCATCGCCCCCTCCCTACTCATCGAGCCGGACCAGAGCGGCCGGCCAGTGGGTAGTAGCTACGGCTGGGCCACGGCACGCGACTGGGCCCGCCTGGGGCAGTTCATGCTACAGGATGGCGTATGGGACGGCCGGCGCATCCTTCCCCCCGGCTGGATCGACTTCATGCGCGAGCCCGCCGCCGGCAGCGACGGCGTGTACGGCGGTCACCTCTGGCTACCCGGCCCCGACATGCCCTCCCTGCCGGCCGATGCCTACATGATGCGCGGATTTCAGGACCAACGGGTATTCGTTATCCCCAGTCGGAATATGGTCATCGCTCGGCTCGGGCACGGGGAGGATAAGGTCACCGATTTCGACGGGCTAGTAAGCCGCATTCTAGCTGCCAGTGAGTGACTACGATGAATACCAACGTAAGTGGCGCCTCATCCTCGGCCGCTACGCCCAGGGTGCCGACGGCGGACCCGAGCTCCCCGCCCGCGCCGCCGGCATGGATGCCACCCTAGAAGCCCTCTACGGCTCCGATGAACGCAAAGGGGGCCTCGGTGCTTCAAACCCCAACGTCAACCGCTGGCTCGGCGACATCCGCAAGTACTTCCCCACGGATACCGTACAGCTCCTCCAGCGCGACGCCCTCGAACGCCTCGGCCTCCAGCAGATGCTCCTGGAGCCGGAACTGCTCGAAACCATCACCCCCGACGTTCACCTGATCGGCACCCTGCTCACCCTCAAGAACGTACTGCCCGAACGGAGCCGCGAGACCGCCCGCATGGTGGTCCGCAAAGTCGTCGAGGAGATCGAACGCCAGCTCCGTCAGCCCCTGCAACAGGCTATGGCCGGTCGCCGCCGCCAGCAGCTGCGCACCCGCCGTCCCCGCCCCACCGACATTGACTGGGACCAGACCATCCGCGTGAACATGAAGCACTACCAGCCGGAGTACCGTACCGTACTGCCGGTGAGTCTGCGCGGACAAAAACGCAGCAAGGCCGGTCTGAAACACGTCATCCTGCTCATCGACCAGAGCGGCTCCATGGCCACCTCGGTGGTGTATGCCGGCGTGCTTTCTTGTATCCTCGCGAGCCTACCCAGCGTGAAGACCCACGTCGTAGCCTTCGACACCAGCGTGGTGGACCTGACGGCCCAGCTACCCGACCCCATCGAGTTACTCTTCGCCCTCCAGCTCGGCGGCGGTACCGACATCGGCCGGGCCCTGAAGTACGCCGAGCAGCTCAACGGGAACCCGCGGGATACGGTGCTGGTCCTACTCAGCGATCTATTTGAGGGGGGCTCGGTAGCTAATATGATGCATAGCGTACGCCGACTGGTCAATACGGGCCTCACCTTCCTACCCGTGCTGGCGCTCAACGACCAGGGTGCCCCGGCCTACGACCACGAGGTGGCTGCCCAGTTGACGGAGCTGGGATTGAAGCCCTGTGCGAGTACGCCGAATGCGTTTGCGGAGGTACTGGCGAAGGCGCTGTACGGTTAGCTAAGGCAATAGGTCATTGACATACACCGTGCCCAGAAGATTGCTAGTAAAGCTGCCCCCTTTCGCATGGTGAATAACTGATTGATAAACCCCTTCCTTAGTATCGGGATCAGTATGCACTTCCACCTTACGAGCATTCAAGTTGATGATCCAATACTCAGGGATGCCAGCGGCAGCATAGATAGGACCCTTTACTTCGCGATCCTTCTCAACCGTTATTTTAGCCACCTCGATGAGGAGCAGTATATCGTCCGGTACAGGATGTCCCGCCCGCTTTCCCTTAGCTCCACGGCGCGCAATAACGAAGTCAGGTTCCGGTTCAGAATTATTGGGTAGCGTTACGGGATTTTCCGAGCGCAGACGGTAGCTCGTCCCTAGTCGTTCAAAGAAATAGACAGTAAGTCCTTCTACGGTAAGCGCGTGATCTTCCCCAATCGGCATAGTCTCAATCAAATCACCTAACAATAACTCGACGCGATCATCCTCAGTAAGGAGACCGAGCTCAATGGCTTGGTGATACCGTTCGATCGTCCAGGCAAAGCCCTCCACCAGATGGGACTGTAGAATGCGCGTCATACGCCTAAAGATAAGGCTCCCCTAAAAACTGATGTCCACGATCCGCAGCCGCCGGAACTTCCCGGGGCGGAACTTACGCGTACCCAGCACCTTGATCAGGAGATAACCCGCGCCCACTGAGGTAGCCGTGACCAGGGCATCGTCGACGCTGTAGCTCGTCGAGGGGTCCTTATCGGTGGCGTAGCCCAGGGCGGCAAATACCGACCAGCCGGCCCCGAAGGTGATGAGTCCGTAGCCAAGCTTGGTAGCAATGGTATTGCCCTGGTACACGGACTCGATCTCGTCCAGCAACACGTAGCGGTCGTTGATCACCAGCGCCTGAATATCAGGGCGCATCTCGCGGATGTAGCCCTCCTGCCAAAATTTATCCCCCTTCATCCGAAAGCGCAGCATATCCCCCTCATACACCCGCTCGCTCTTCGAGCTGGTCAATTTTTCAAACAGCAGCACCCGCTGGGCGCGCACGCAGGTGCAGACTAAGACGAAAAGAAGCAGCAAAAGCAGGCGCATGCCAATGCGGGGTTAGTGCGCCACAAAGAGGGTGGCCCGGCGAAGATAGTTGCCTACTTGGTAGCCACCAGGCCCAGAATACGCTGCATATGCTCTGCGTAGGTATTTAGTACCTCTCCCAGCCGGTCGATCTGCTGCTGCGCCTCGGTAAAGTTGCGCTGCTCAATGGCCTCCCGCACCCCGGGTAGGGTCTTGACGCCGTAGCCCGTGTAGTAGCCCGGTGCGTAGACGTGATGCACGAACCAGGGTCGCCGCGGCAGCCCTTCCTCGCGGGTCAGCTGCCGCTCCAGGTCGATGAAGAGGTCGTTGAGGCGCTCGCGCTCGGCCGGCGGTAGTTTTACGGCCTCGGCCGTGCTGTACTTACCGGCCAGCGACTCGATGCGGTCCAGGCCATTCTGTAGGGGGGCGAAGTTGAGGTAGGGCACCTCCTCTTTCGGCTCGGGGGTGACGAAGGACTCCGTAGGATCGGCAGCTAGCTCGTAGGTACCCTCGGCGATGAGCTTGTTTTCCTGGGCAGTCTGCTCACGCATGTTGTCGGCCAGCTCCATCACCTCCTTGCCGTAGGTCTTCAGCGTGGCCGCCATGCGCTCGAACTCGAAGGGCAGGACCTCGGCATCCGCCAGGCGCAGCGTGGTCCGACCGGCCACCCGCACCAGGGCCGCCCCGTAGCTGAAGTCCGGGTCCTTAAAGCGCTTGTAGTGGGCGTAGCTGTCGTACATCGTGTGGTACTCGCCCCCGCTGCTCTCGCCCCCGAAGCCCATATTGAAGGCCGCGATGCCGAGGTGCTGGAAGAAAGGTGAGTAGTCCGAACCGGAGCCCAGGGCCGAGAGCTCGAAGTGCTCCAGTTTTTTCCCGTCGCTGACCTGGCTCTCGGCATTGGCGCGGGCAAAGACGCTGACCCCGGTCTGCGGATCCTCCACATCCCCGGCAATCTCTCCGAAAAATTTCTCCAGCGTATGCGAGCCCCCGGCACCAAGAAAGCCGCGCCCCGTACCGTCGGTATTGATGTAGGCCACGGCCTTTTCGCGTAGTTCATCGGCGTGGGTCTCTACCCATTCGGTGCTGCCCAGCAGACCGGGCTCCTCGGCGCCCCAGGCGCAGTACTTGATCGTGCGCTTCGGGCGCCAGCCGGTCTTGACCAACTCGCTGACCACCCGGGCCTCCTCCATCACCGCCACCATGCCGCTGATGGGGTCATTGGCCCCGTGCACCCAGGCATCGTGGTGGTTGCCGCGCAGTACCCACTCATCGGGATACTCACTGCCGTCCAGGGTGGCGATCACGTCGTAGGCCGGGGCCAGCTCCCAGTTGAATTCCAGTTGCAGGTGTACCCGCGCCGGACCGGGGCCGATGTGGTAGGTCACCGGCAGCGCCCCCCGCCAGCCGGCCGGAGCCACCGGTCCGCTGAGTGCTTTGAGCAGTGGCAGGGCATCGTGGTAGCTGATGGGTAGGACAGGGATTTTGGTGAGCCCCTCCGCTTCGGTGTAGTCCAGCCGCTCGGCATCCTCGGTAGCTCCGTAGCCGGGGGTGAGGGGGTCGCCGGGCTGGGCGGGCAGGTCCATCACCGCGCCGCGTTGCACACCGTATTCGTTTTTGAAGGCTCCATCCGGGTAGGTCTCGCCCTGGTAGTAGCCATCGTCCTCGGGGTCGGAGTAGAGGATACAGCCGATGGCTCCGTGCTCGGCGGCTACTTTGGGTTTGATCCCGCGCCAGCTACCCTGGTATTTAGCCAGGACGATTTTGCCCTCGACGCTGATACCCCGCTTGTCCAGCTCCTCGTAGTCGGCCGGCACCCCGTAGTTGACGAACACCAGCTCGGCCGTCACATCACCGTCGATGCTGAAGGCATTGTAGGGCGGCAGGGCCTCGTCGGTCTGCTGGGTTGAGGGGTCTCCCTCTACCGGTGGCTCCTCGAGCAGGGCGGTGTAGGTCGTGGGTTCTAGTAGTTCCAGCTTGCGCAACTTTGGCGTGGGGAAGAGCACGTCGAAGCGCTCTACCTCGACCTCATATCCCCAACTGCGAAATTTTTCGGCCATATAGTCCACCACCTTCTTATCGTAGGGCGAGCCCACGTGGTGGGGCCGGGCGGTCATGTACTGCATCCACTCGTCGAGGTTGCCGGGCCGGACGAGGGAGTCGAGCTCAGCTTCGATACGGCGCTCATCTTGACTGGCTTCATCGGTGAAGCCCATCAGCGACTGGGCGTGGGCGGGGACGCAGGTGCAGAGAAAGGCTACAAGGAGCGGGGTAAGTCGGGTCAGCATACCACAAGATAGGTTGGGCATAGCGATACCTTGCGTCGAACCCTAACTATTGGGGGTACTGCGGGGTGCACCCAAGGTTAGGCAGTGTCCGGTGCGGGAGCGGAGAGGTGCTGCTCCTGCCGTAGATTAGGCTAGAACTCCAGGTCGTCGACGAGGAAGCCGCGAAACTCAACGAAAGCCGTGCCACTGGAAAATAATTCATTTCTCACAGTAATGACGTCTCCGGCTTCAAACATGAAGAGTGGACTGGCTTCACTGACCCTAGGCGCGCAGTCCACGGTTTGGCAGTTGAGCCGTATCGTTCCGAACTGCCGGTCAGCGACTTACACGCCGCCCCGTCGTACCCTTGGAAGTCCGCGTCCGTAGCGTTGTACCGCAGCGTGCCCGCCGTAGGGGCGGTGGCATCGTCCGTCAATTTGCTCTTCCCGTTGACGTCGAGGGCCTGCTCGGGGTTGTTATTGTTGCGGTTCATAGGGGGGCGGCCGGATGGAGGCGCACCTATCTAAAAAAGGCCGGTGACCGCACTCGCGCACGGCCCCCGGCGGGTACCAATTCAGCCTTACAAAATTGTACTGGGGTCGAGTGGCTCACTGGGTCTCTCTCGTCTTTATATGCAGTATGATGGCAGCTTGTTACCCGGAGGCCCCACAAATTGCACTGCACCGGCGGCCCCGCCCTAACCTTTCTCGGTTGGTGTGTTTAAAGGGGGTATGGATATCCGCTTTGTGCCCCAGGACCAGATCGACAAGCAGCTCTACAACAGCTGCGTGCATTTTGCTACCAACGGCAGCCTGTACGGCTACGACTGGTACCTCAACGCCACGGCCAAGGAGTGGGACCTGCTCGTGGAGGGCGATAATTACGTCACCGCCATGCCCCTGCCGAAGCGCAAAAACTGGTGGGGACGCACCTACCTGACCCAGCCCAGACTCATCCCCGACCTGGCCGTCTACAGCGTCAAACCCCTAAGTCCCAAGCGTATACAATGTTTTTGGGACGCTATACCTGACGAATTTCGCGGCGGTACCCTCACCGTAGAGCCCGCCAGCGTACCCAAAGACCCCCGTCGCTTCGACGTCGTGCAGGCCGCCGGCGATGCCCTGTTCCTCAACAAGCCCTACGAGGAGATCACGGACGACTTTCCGGCCGACTACTACGCCCGCATGGCCCGCTCCGAGGCCGCCGATCTGCTGCCCGCCTCCAACCTCAAGCCCGAGGCCGTGGCCGATTTCTGGCTCCGGGTCAACGGCAAAACGGCCGATAACGAATGGACCTACCACGCCATGCAGCGCATCATGTACCAAATCATCCACCGCAGCTGGGGCAGCGCCCAGGGCGTACAGACGCGCGACGGGGAGCTGCTGGCCGTGAGTTTCAATGCCTATAGTCACAACCGGATCTTCCCCCTATTCCGGGCGGAGAGTGAGGCGGGCGCGGCCGCGGGTGCAATGACGTTGCTGACGGATACGATACTGCGCAGTCATGCCGAGCGCAATCTGAAGGTAGACCGGCGCTTTGCGACCGGGTAGACCCCTCGCTTACGCGTTCGGAGGTAGACCGCTGCGCGGGTAGAGCTCCGCACGGCGGGCCTGCGAGACGAGTCTAACCCGTAGGGTCTACCGCGCGCAGCGTCTACCTCCGAACGCGCCAGCGAGGAGTCTACCCGGCGAAGCCGGTCTAATACGCTATTATTGTGTTTTCTAAACTAAGTAAACACCCCAATGACCGACCACCAGAACACCAAGATCGTCGCTACCGTAGGCCCGGCATGTAGTTCGTACGACGGACTGATGAGCCTGGTCGAGGCCGGCGTGGATGTATTTCGCCTAAATTTTAGCCACGGCAACCACGAGGACCACAAAAAAGTAGTGGACCACATCGTGCGCATCAATAAGGAACGGGGTACTCACGTGAGCATCCTGGCCGACCTACAGGGGCCGAAGCTGCGGGTGGGTAAGATGGAGGGCGATGGCCTAGAATTAGAGCCGGGGCAGATCGTCACCTTCACCAATACGGAATGTGTCGGTAACGCGGAGCGGGTGTACATGAGCTACCCCCAGTTCGCCCAGGACGTGACGGTGGGCGAGCGGGTACTGGTGGATGATGGTACGCTGGTTTTTGAGGTAGTCGATACCAATGGCCGCGATACCGTGAAGTTGAAGGCCCTCTACCCCGGCACCCTGAAGTCGAATAAGGGGGTAAACCTGCCAAATACGAAGATCAGTCTGCCGAGCCTCACCGATAAAGACCTCGAGGACCTAGCCTACATCCTGACCATCCCCCAGGTCAACTGGATCGCGCTGAGCTTCGTGCGCCAGTCGCAGGACTGTAAGGAGCTACGTCAGCACATCGACCGGGCCGGCCACCAGGCCAAGATTATCTCCAAGATCGAAAAGCCGGAGGCCATCGAGAACATCGACAAGATCATCAAGCACTCCAACGGCATCATGGTAGCCCGCGGCGACCTCGGTATTGAGATGCCGATGGAGCGACTGCCGATCATCCAGAAGGAGATCATCCAGAAGTGCATCCAGCGCGCGCGGCCGGTTATCGTCGCTACCCAGATGATGGATTCTATGATCACCAACCCCGGCCCCACCCGCGCCGAGGTCACCGACGTCGCCAATGCCGTGCTGGACGGTACCGACGCGGTCATGCTCAGCGGCGAGACCAGCGTAGGCCGCCACCCCGCCCTGGTGGTGAAGTGGATGAACCGCATCATCGAGGAGGCCGAAAAGATCTACGAGATCGGTAGCAAGCGCCCCAAGGCCAATTCCAAGAGCGGCACCTTCGTCAGCGACGTGATCACCTCGGCCGCCGCCTGGGCCGCCCAGAACGTCGGGGCCCGCGCCATCACTGGCATGACGCGTACAGGCTATACCGGCTTCAAGCTCTCCAGCTTCCGGCCTACGGCCAAGATCTACATTTTTTCGGACCTACCCGAAATCCTTAACACCCTTAACCTCTGCTGGGGCGTACGGGGGTACTACTATGACGGTTTTAAGGGTACGGACGAGACCGTCGGCGATGTCACCGACATCCTCAAGCAAAACGGCCACGTACAGCCGGGCGACATGATCGTCAACACCGGTAGCATGCCGCTGGAGAAGCGGGGGCGGGTAAATATGATGAAGATCACGGAGGTGGAATGATGGGTGGTTGTTGAGTTATTGGGTTGTTGAGTTGCGGGTGGGATAGGCGTCGGAGGTGTGACTTTCGTTCCGTACAATGCTGCCTCCGGCTGCGCCATGCAACACCTATCCCACCTCCAACGACGGCAACGCAACAACTCACCAACCAACAACTCAAACCACCCCCTTAAACTACACCACCACCTAAATTCGTTCTCCCTAGACCTACGCTTCCCACCGCTATGCGTCTACTCGCCCTACTCCTGCTCCTCTCCCCCCTCCTATCCGCCCAGGGCGAAGTCACCGAGCTAGAGGTAAAACAGCAGGCCCAATTTATCGAAGCGAAGCGGGAGGCGCTGCTGGGCAAGACCGATGAGGCGATCACCTTATTCCGGACCCTGCTGGAGGCCGAACCGAAGAACGATGCCATCCTGTTCGAACTGGCCCGCCTGGAGTACGCCGCCGGCAACTCCAGCGCCGCCATCGACGCCCTGCGCCAGGCCTACGCCGCCCGCCCGAACGATGTCTATGCCGCGTTCCTGGCTGAGCTGTTCCAATCATCCGGACGGTATCAGGAAGGAGCCGAACTATACGCCGAGCTCATCGCGCAAAACCCCGCCGTGGCAGAGAATTACCTGGAGCGTGCAGCCTTCCAGGTCCGGGCTCAGGACATCAAGGGCGCCATCAAGACCTATGAAGAGCTCGAAGCGCGTAGCGGTATCAATCCTGAAGTCTCACGTCGCAAGCACGCCCTGTACCTGGGTATGGGCGACCAGAAGCGAGCGGAGCGGGAACTGGTTGCACTCGTGGAGGCCTTCCCCCAACAGATCAGTTACCGCCATTTGCTGGCTGGCTACTATAGCAGTCAGGGCGATGATAAGGAGGCCCGCCGGGTGTACGAGGATATCCTGGCCATCGAGCCGGCCGACGTGCGGGCCCAGTTGGCGCTACAGGACACCGGTCCGCAAACTATTGACGCTGGGGCTACCGATGATGGTGAGCTGATGGCCCTGCTGGCCCGCACCGACGTAGACCTCGACCTCAAGATCGGCAAGCTCCTGCCTATGATCCAGCAGGTGGCTAGCACGAACGACCGCGCCCTGGCCGATCGCCTGCTCGCCCTCACCGCCGAACTGCGCCGCGTGCATCCGGATGCAGCTAAAGCCGCCGCCATCGAGGGCGATCTCTACTACCACTCGGGCCGACTCACCGAGGCTGCCGCCGCCTACGAAGCCACCTTGAAGCTGGACGACACGGTCTATCCAGTATGGGAGCAGCTCCTGGCTACGCTCTACCTTAATAATCAGTCGGTCGAGCTACGGGAGTATGGTGAGGAGGCTCTGGATGTGTTTCCCAACCGCCCCTCCGTCTACGTACACTACGCGCTCGGCGAGGCCTTTCGCGGCGATTTCGGCGAGGCGAATAGTTTTGTGCAGCAGGCGCAACTGATGGTGAGCGCTAGTCCCGAGGCCACTGCCGCGCTGGAAGAGTTCGCCAAGGCACTCAAGCAACTGGAAGACGGTAGCAGTGGTAAGCTAGACACCGACCTTCTCCCCGGTGGCCCCACCGCTCCCCTGGCCTTTTACCTGGAGCAGCGTGCCGATCCGGATGCTAGCGCTCTGTCCGCCGCCGATCACCCGGAAAATACCAATGCCCTTCTCCTGGAGCTGATGGGCGACACGCAGAGCAGTGCCGGCAACAAAGCCGCCGCCGCCGACCTTTACCAGCGGGCGAAGGCCGCGGGCAGTAAGTCTGCCACCCTGGCCCAGAAGATCGCCCAGCTCTAAGCTCACCCTATGCGTATATCCTTTCTGGCTTTTCTCGCCGTCCTGCTTTTCGCTAACTGCAACCGTAAGGTGGCCGGCCCCGCGGCGGGTAGTGTCTCCGAGGCTAGCTCCGGTAAACTACGTCTGGCCCAGGTGCTGCGCACCATCGACGAAAACCGCAGCGCCCCGGAGTGGATGGACGCCAAGGCCCGGGTCGACCTGGACAGTAAGAAACTCAGCATTGGCGGCACAGCCTTCATCCGCCTACACCGCGACGAGGCCATCTGGATGAGCGTCAAAAAGTTCGGCTTTGAGGGAGCTCGGGCGCTGATTCGCCCCGATTCCTTTTTCTTGTACAACCGCCTGGAGGGCGAGTACATCGCCGAGCCCCTGAGCTACATCGAGGAAAAGTATAAGATCCCGGCCCGCTTCGACCTGCTGCAGGAGATCTTTTTCGGCAATGCGGTCTTCCTCACCGATGAGCTAGAGATCGGCCGGGCCGATGACGGCGCGATTCGGCTTACGGGGCGGAGCGATGAGTTTGCTACCCAGTACTTTATTGATCCGGTGACCTTTCGTCCGCAGTTGATGGAGTTGCAGGAGCTCGGCCAATCGCGCAGTATGGTGGTCACCAATACTGACTACACCCAGGTGGAGGGGGTGGCCCAGACCTTCCCCCGGGGCCGTTTTGTGGAGGTCGATGACGGGAAGGGCGGGGCGGCTAGTATGGAGATGGAGTTCACGGAGGTGAGCTTTTCGGGGCCGGTGGAGATGCCTTTTGAGCGGCGGTAGGGGGCGGCTTTGCTCGCTGCGCTCGTGGGGCTCAGCACAGAGGACACGGAGGGATGCACAGAGTAACACTGAGTAGGTGCTAGTACTACTAAAAGGTAAACGGAGGCTGGCACCTAGCGGTGCTGTGGGAGGCATGGAGGGGCCACGCACCAAGGTCGAGTGGCCTCTGGCCCGAGTAGATCACGATATATTGCGGGTCAATCCAGACCACCTTTACAATGACCCACTCCCCCACCCTACTAGCCCTCCTTTGTCTACTAGCACTCGGCTGCCAATCCACAGATACCGCCCGTTCCACCAACGCCGCACCTGCGACCCCGCCCGTAGATTCCACCACGATCGACCGGCACATCGCGGAGCTGGCGGGGGATAAGTACGGGGGGCGGCTGCCCTTCAGTCCCGGAGAGGCACTGACGCTTGACTACCTGGAGAACGAACTCAAGGCGCTCGGCCTCGAACCAGGTAACGGGAACAGCTACCGGCAGGAGGTACCGATGGTGGAGATCACGGGCCACCCGGACGAATCAATCACGCTCGCTATGCCCGGCGGCGAGGTGAACTGGACCTTCAGTAAGGACTACGTCACCTTCAGCGAGCGAGGGGAGGAATTGACCGGAGTGGAGGGCTCGGACCTGATCTTTGCGGGCTTCGGCGTGGTGGCCCCGGAGTACGGCTGGGACGACTACAAAGACCTGGACGTGCGGGGCAAGACCGTGGTGGTGATGGTCAACGATCCGGGCTACTACCTGGAGGATTCGACGCTGTTCAAGGGTAAGGAGATGACCTACTACGGGCGCTACACCTACAAGTACGAGGAGGCGGCGCGGCAGGGGGCGGCGGGCTGCTTGGTGATCCACGAGACGGGCGCGGCGGGCTACCCCTGGTTCGTGGTGCAGAGTAGCTGGTCGGGCAGTCGGCTGAGTCTGCCGGATGACGGGGTGCCGAAGCTGGACGTGGCCGGCTGGATCACATTGGATGCGGCACGGGAGCTGTTTACGAAGTCGGGGGTGCAGGACGTGCGGTGGTTCGAGGCGGCTACCCAGCCGGACTTTGCAGCTATCCCGCTGAATACGGAGCTGACTACCAGCGTGCGCAACGACCTGCGCTTCGACAAAAGCTACAACATCGTGGCTCGCCTACCCGGCGCCGCGCGGCCCGACGAGAACGTGATCTACACCGCTCACTGGGACCACATCGGCGTGGGCCCGGTCGTGGCTGGTGACAGCATCTACAACGGGGCGCTCGACAACGCCAGCGGCACGGCGCAGCTGCTGGCCATCGCCGAGGCCTACACTGAGCTACCGGAGCCGCCGGCCCGCTCGGTGGTTTTTCTCTTCGTGACGGCGGAGGAGCAGGGACTCTGGGGCAGTGCCTACTACGTGGCGAATCCCGTATACCCCCTCGAGCAGACGGTGGCGAACATCAACCTCGACGGGATCAATCCCAGCGGGCCGGCTGCCGACCTGACCATCACCGGCATGGGCCACAGTGAGATGGACGAGCTGGCCAGCCGTATTGCCCGGGAGCAGGGCCGCTATACCCAGGGCGGACAGGAACCGGAAAAGGGCTACTTCTACCGCTCCGACCATTTCAACTTTGCCAAGCGCGGGGTGCCGGTGCTGTACGCTAAGGGCGGCTACGAGCACCAGACCCTGGGCAAGGAGTACGCTAAGCAGCAGAAGGATGAGTTCGTGGCCCGGCGCTACCACCAACCGGCGGATGAGTACCGGTCGGGGGATTGGCCGCTGGCCGGGGCGGTACAGGACGGCGACCTACTCCTCCGGGTAGGCCTGGAGTTGGCCAACGGCGAGGTCTGGCCGAAGTGGCGGCGGGGGTCGGAGTTCTTTGTGGAGCGGCGCTAGACCGTGGCGGCCTGCGCATCGGCCGCGTGGGCACCGGCCAACTCCTCCTCCAGCGTGGGCTCGATCACCAGCCGCACCGCCCGGTTATAAGTGATGTAGTTGCCCACCCAGCTCAGGAAGGTAAAGAGCCGGTTGCGCCAGCCCACGAGGTAAAAGATGTGCACGAAGGCCCAGATGAACCAGGCCGGGAAGCCATTGAGATGGATGTTCTTCGGCAGATCGGCCACGGCGCGGTTGCGACCGATGATGGCCAGGTTGCCCTTGTCGAAGTACACGAAGCCCTCGGTCGGCTTGCCCCTAGCGATGGCGTTGAAGTTTTTGGCAAGCCGCTGCCCCATCTGGATCGCCACCTGCGCAACGCCGGGGTGCCCCTTGAGCCACTTATCACTGGTCAGGTAGGTCACGTCGCCGATGGCGTACACGTTTTCGTAGCCCTGCACCCGCATGCGATCGTCGATGTTGTAGTGGCCCTTCTGGGCGCTCCCCTCCCGCAGCCCCCCGATGATGGAACCGGTCACACCCGCACCCCAGATCACAGTATGGGTTTCCAACGTACTCCCATCCTTGAAGGTAGCTACTCGCCCGTCGTAATCAGCGAGTAGCTTGCCGAACCAGAGCTCGATACGCATTTCCTCCAGATTGCGGCGGGCATCGGCGCTGGATTTATCAGAAAACTGAGCCAGCAGTTCCTCCCCCCCGTCAACTAAGATAAAGCGCAGTTGCATCGTATCTGTATCCGGGTAGTCGCGCTGCAGCACGTGCCGGCGCAGCTCGCTCAGGGCTCCGGCCAGCTCCACGCCACTCGGTCCGCCGCCGACAATCAGGAAGGTCATCAGGCTCTGCTTCTCAGCTGGGTCATCGGTCATATCCACCCGCTCCAGGGTCTGAAAGAGGTGGTTGCGCAGCCGGCGCGCGTCGGGCACGGTCTTCAATGGTAGGGTATGCCGTTCTAAATTGTCGTTGCCAAAAAAGTTGGCCCGCGTACCCGTAGCCAGCACCAGATGGTCATAGTGGATGGGCCCGGCCTTGGTGTGCACCAGCTGTGCCTGGTCGTTGATGCCCTGCACCCGCAGCATCCGGAAGTGAAAGCCCTTTTTGTGCCGAAATGACTTGCGCAGCGCCCCACAAATATCGGGCGCGTCCAGTCCGGCCGTGGCCACCTGGTACAGCAGCGGGGCGAAGGTGTGGTAGTTGTACTGGTCGAGCAGCACGACTTGGTAGTGTCGCGTATCTAGCGTATCGACAAAGTTCAGCCCCCCAAAACCGCCGCCGATCACTACAATGCGGGGCTTACCCTGGGGGACGGGGAGATTGAGTGCATTCATAGGAGTACAACAAATGGGCGGGGCCGCAGGTGCGGTGCGTCCCCCCATCCCCTGTCCCTTCTTACCTTTCGCTCACATTCACCGCTGCATGTCCTTACTAGACGCTCCCTACCGCTACACCACCCTCCAGAAAAGCCTCCTCGCCGTAGCCGGCCTGGTCGTCTTTCTCCTGGCCTGGTGGTTCCTGGCCGAGCAACTGGCGATCCAGCAACCCGTAGGGAGCTTCGAGACCCGGCTACCTTCGGGACTCACTACCGATAGCACCGACCTGGCCCGCCGCGATAGCATCATCCGTGCCGATAGTATCGCCTACGCCAATGCTACGGAGTTCAAGAAGGTATACCCGCTAATACCGCCGCCCGGGCGGGTGTTTGCGAGCTTCGGGGAGCTGGTGAATCCGCCGCCGCGCTCCATCAATAAGGGACTCTTTGCCAACGCCGGTATTTCCATCTGGCGGAACCTACAGGGCTACTTCTGGGCGGTGTTCTTCAGTCTGCTGATTGGCATTCCCATCGCGGTGAGTCCGCTGGCGAAGGCCATGTTCAGCCGGCAGATCGACACGCTCAGGTACGTACCACTAACCGCCCTGACGCCGCTGTTCCTGATCGCCTTCGACAGCTCCGAGTCCGAGGCGCTGAAGGTGAGCTTTCTGGCCTTCGGTATCCTGGTGTACCTGCTGCCGGTGGTGATGCAGCGGCTGTGGGAAACGGAGGACGTGTACCTCAAAACGGCCTTCACCCTGGGGGCCAGCGACTGGCAGCTCATCAAGTCGGTCTACCTGCCCAGCGTACTCAGCAAGCTCATCGATGACATCCGCGTACTGACCGCCATCAGCTGGACCTACATCATCATCGCCGAGAGTATCAACCGCGACGATGGACTGGGCTCCATGCTCTACATCCTCGCCCGCCAGGGCAACATCGCCGGGGCCTACGCCGTGCTCATCTTCATCGTCGTGATCGGCTACCTACAGGATCAGCTCTTCGCCTACATGAACCTGCGCCTGTTCCCCTACAAGGATCTGAAGATGCGGCGGGCGGGATTGAGTGAGGTCAAGACTGGTTTCCAGGTCATCCTGGGTACGGTGATGGTGTACTTACTGATTGGCTTATTCTTTGGCCAGTCAGCAGTGCTTGGGCTAATCGTGGCCCTGATCTGCGCGGCGGCGGCGCTGCTAATCGTGTACGGGGAGGTGAAGCTGCGGTCTGGGACTGCTGCACCTGCGGCCGCGGCTCCTGAGTGAGACCCTTCGAGGTCCTCTGGCACGTCTCCGACGACGGCCCCGCAACAACTCAATAACTCTCTAACTCACCACCCGCATGCCCACCTTCGCCGACACTCCCCTAGACAACATCATCGAGCTACGCGGCATTCGCCAGAGCTACGACGACGGCAAGAGCTACATCATCGATGGGCTGGATTTTCTGGTGGAGGATAAGCCGGCGCAGGGGCAGTTCGTGGTGATCCTGGGGGCCTCGGGGGCGGGTAAGAGTACGGTGCTACGCTACATCGCCGGGCTGCAACGGCCGAGTGAGGGGACCGTACTAGTGAAAGGAAAACCGATCGAGGAGGCGCCGCGGGTGGGGATGGTCTTCCAGCAGTATAGCAGTTTGCCGTGGCGTACCGTGCTCGAAAATGTGGCCCTACCGCTGGAGTACCAGGGGGTACAAAAGAAGGAACGCCTGGCCCGCGCCGCCGAGCTGATCGAGCTGGTGGGGCTGCGGGGGCACGAAGAGAAATTCGCCCAGTATCCTACCCTTTCCGGGGGGCAGCTGCAGCGAGTAGCTATCGCACGGAGCCTCATCGCCAATCCCGATGTACTCTTGATGGATGAGCCCTTCGGTGCCCTCGACATCGATACCCGCCTGCAGATGCAGGACCTGCTCATGGACATCTGGCACCGCATCCACCCCACGGTCATCTTCGTGACCCACGACATCTCCGAGGCCGTCTACCTGGCCGACGATATCTACATGATGAAGCCGGCCCCGAGCCGCTTTACCGAGCACGTGCACGTGGGCCTGCCGCTGCGCCGCAACCGCGATACGAAGCGCACGCAGCAGTATGTGGATTTGGTGCGGGAGGTGGAGGATCGGATGATCGCGATTACGTCGGGGGTGTAGTACCTACCCCACCCGCACCCCAGCCCCGTGCACCACCCCCGCCAGCTCCGGCAACCAACCCGCATCCCGCTCCAGCCCATTGCCCACTACAAGCAGATCCGCTCCCGCCCGTAGCGCCTGCTGCGCCTGCTCCACGCTCCGTATACCCCCACCCACGATCAGCGGCAGATCGACCTCCGCCCGCACGGCCCGGATCATGCGTGGATCGACCGGATTGAGTGCGCCACTTCCAGCATCGAGGTAGATGAGCTGTAGGCCCAGCTGCTCACCAGCCAGGGCGGTTGCTGCGGCGATGGCCGGCTTATCGGCGGGGATCGGCGTGGTGCCGCTCATGTAAGACACTGAGGTCGGCTTTCCCCCATCGACCAGGATATAGCCTGTGGGAATGGTGGTCAGTCCCATTTGCTTGATGCGCCCGGCGACCGTAACGTGGTGACCGATGAGAAGCTCCGGATTGCGGCCGGAAATGAGGGAGAGCAGTAGTAGCGCATCGGCCTGCTCGTCGAGTTGATACACCGAGCCGGGGAAAAGCAGCACGGGCACCTCTGTATGGGATTTGAGCAGGTGCAGGTAGTAGGAGGACTGCGGCTCATTGACCAGGCTACCGCCCCAGAGGAAGTAGTCGATACAGCCGGCGTTGCCATACTGTCCGAGCTGCTCGAGCTTATGCCGGTTGACCTTGTCGGGGTCGACCAGGACGGCCAGGAGCTTACGGCCGGCGTGGCGGGCCCGGATCAGTGCGGCTGGGATCATGGGCTAAAGGTAGCGAGGGCGGGCGGGAACAGAAAAACGGCCTCCCCGCATGCGAGAAAGCCGTTTCGTGCCCAGGACAGGAGTCGAACCTGCACGTCCGCAATGGACACCAGCCCCTCAAGCTGGCGTGTCTACCAATTTCACCACCTGGGCGGGGGGTGCCGTAGAAGCGGATACAAAAGTAAGTCGGCTTTGGGAGAATCACAACTATTCAATCCCTCGTTAATTGATGTAGCTACAACGAAAACAAATGGAACTCCTCAACGCCCTCCGCTGGCGCTACGCCACTAAACGCTTTGACCCCACTAAAAAGGTGAGCGAAGACGACCTCCGCCAACTAACGCAGGCCGTCAACCTGAGTGCCTCCTCCTTCGGGCTACAGCACTACCGGCTCGTGGTGGTCGGTGACGATGAAGTAAAAAAAGAACTACGTGCTGCCAGCTACGACCAGGCCCAGCTGACGGAGAGCTCGCACGTTTTCGTATTTGCGGCCATGACGGAGGTGTCACCCGACTACGTCGATGACTACATGCAGCGCATGGCCGATACACGGGACCTACCGGTAGAGAAGGTGCAGGGCTTCGGCGAGTACATCAAGGGCTCGCTGAAGGACAAGTCACCCGACTTCATCGACAACTGGAACAAGCGGCAGGCTTATACCGGACTGGGCACCCTACTAGCCGCCGCCGCCGAGCTGCGCATCGATAGCTGCCCCATGGAAGGCTTTGAGCCGGCTAAGTACGATCAAATCTTGGGGCTGACCGAGCGCGGACTTACCGCCACCGTCATCTGCCCCGTAGGCTACCGCTCGCCGGAGGATGCTACACAATATCATAAGAAGGTAAGGTTGCCGCTGGAGGAGATGGTGGTGCGGGTGTAGTCAACCAACCGTCCGACGCTTTAAAGCGTCGGACGGTTATCACGACCAGGCACCCTACTCGTAAAACTCAATCTCCCGCTCCCCCCCAGCCTTCAGATACCCCCGGTACATCCCCGGCGTATTAAAGGGCATAGCCACGTTTCCCTCGGCGTCCATAGCGATGAGGCCGCCCGTGCCGCCCTTCTCCGTGAGCGTCTGGTGGATGACGGCGTCGGCGGCCTCCTGTAGGCTCGCTCCGCCGTAGGCCATGCGCGCGTGCACGTCGTAGGCCACGGCGTAGCGGATGAAGTACTCCCCCCAGCCCGTGCAGCTCACACCGCAGGTAGCGTTATCGGCGTAGGTGCCGGCACCGATCAACGGACTGTCGCCCAGGCGGTTATAGCGTTTGTTGGTCATGCCGCCCGTGCTGGTGCCGGCAGCGAGGTTACCGGACTTATCGAGGGCAACGCAGCCTACGGTGCCGTGCTTTTTGTCGACGTCGATCTTTTCCTGCTCCACCTTTTCGCCGGCGCGGGCGCGCTCCAGGGCGTCGTAGCGCTCCTGGGTGAAGAAGTACTTAGGGTCTACCGCTTCCAGGCCCTGCTCTGTGGCGAAGTCGTTGGCTCCCTTACCGGAAAGCAGCACGTGCTCGGAGCGTTCCATGACCGCCCGGGCGGCGCTGATGGGGTGCTTGATGGTGGTCAGACCGCCGACGGCTCCGGCATTCTGATCCTGGCCGGTCATGAAGCTGGCGTCCATCTCGTTGATGCCGGCATTGGTGAAAACGGCGCCGCGGCCGGCGTTAAAGTAGGGGCTGTCCTCGAGTACCCAGATGGTGGCCTCCACGGCATCGGCGCTACTACCTCCTTCGCGCAGGATTTTCTCCCCGGCATCCATGGCCTCATTCATGGCGGCGCGGATGGCGGCGGCGCGCTCGTCGGTCATGTTTTCCGGCAGGATGGTGCCGGCTCCACCGTGGATGACCAGGGCGTAGTCGGGGCGCTCGGTGGGCGTGTCTTCCTGGGCGGAGGAGGCGGCCACCTCAGCGCAGCGGGTAAGGACGAAGGCGGCTAGGAGGACGAGGAGCAGGCGCATGGTTCGCGTGGGGTTGGTTACGCGAAAGGTACGGGAATTGGGCGGGGACGCGGGTGCGGGGAAATCGTAAACCCCAATAAGATTAGGGTAGAGGCAGCTCAGTTACCCGGAGGTCCACGCAGAGCGAGTCTCCGGGAACTCCGAAAGTGGACTGCGTAACGGATTCGGTGACGTGGAAGTCCACTAGTTTGATGTAGTGATCTTGATACAACACCTCTTGAGGCGGATAATTCATGGGGTCAACGCCGGTAGGCAAAGGCCCGTCACCATACTGATCGAACGAGAGTCTAATAGTATCGCCGTCTGCCGTTAGCGTTAGCTCCACCAAGGGCTGCCAAGCACAGTTAGCATTAAAGGGACACCAATTAGATTTGATGTCTGATACCAAGAGGGGGGCACCTAGATTCAAGAAGAGTTGATCTCCGATGGCAAGACAACTTTGATCTGACGAGACGTCCTGCTTCGTACATCCTAGTAAACCGGAGAGCGCTGCGAAGAGGAATAGTTGTGGTAGTCGCATAGACGGTTTTTTAGACAGACGACCATCGGCTGGTGCTCCGTTGGAGCTTTGCCAGAATAATTTTCGGGGCGCTCAATCCAGCGCGGCCAGAGGCCGCATTTTGCTGGCGCTGCCGGAGGCAGCATTCTACTCGTCGTGCGCATGCCGCTGCTTCAACGCATCCTCGCGGAGGCGCCGCAGGAAGGGGCTGGCGAAGATGAACTCCTGTAGCACCTGCTCTTCGCTCTCGAGTACCTCGGTTTTATTGCCCTGCCAGACTAAATTACCGTCCTTGAGCAGCACGATGTTGTCACCGATACCCATCACGGAGTTCATGTCGTGGGTATTGATGACGGTGGTGATGTTATTGCGGTTGGTAAGGTCGCAGATGAGCTCGTCGATGAGGATGGAGGTTTTAGGATCGAGGCCGGAGTTGGGCTCGTCGCAGAAGAGGTACTTGGGCTCCAGGACCATGGCCCGGGCGATGCCGACGCGCTTTTGCATGCCGCCGGAGACCTCGGAAGGAAAGCGGTCGTTGATGCCCTCCATATTCACCATTTCGAGTACCTCGTCGACGCGTTTTTCTTTTTCGCCGAGACTCTTATTGGTGAACATGTCCATCGGAAAGCGGATGTTCTCGCCTACGCTCATAGAGTCGAACAGCGCGTTGCCCTGGAAGAGCATACCGACCTTCATGCGCACCTCGCGCAGCGCCTCGTCGTCGAGGCTAAAGAGGTCGGTGTCGTCGTAGTACACCTTGCCGCTGGTCGGCTTGAAGAGCCCAATGAGCAGTTTGAGGAGTACCGTTTTGCCGGCGCCGGAGCTGCCTATGATAAGGTTAGGTTTACCGGCGTAAAACTCGGTGCTGATGCCCTTCAGCACGTCATTTTCCCCGAATGATTTCTTGATGTCTTCCGTACGGATCATGAGCGGGGAGTGGCTTAGGTAAGAAGAAGGGCGATAAGAAAGTCGAAGACCAGGATCAGTACGTTACTCACCACTACCGCGCTGGTACTGGCCTCACCGAGCTCGATGCTGCCGCCCTTGACGTAGTAACCCATGTAGCAGCTTACGGAAGTCAGTAGGAAGGCAAACACCGCCGCCTTGACGAACATCATGAATACGTAGCGGGGTACGAAAAAGGAGCGTAGGCCCAGGACGTACTCCGTGTGCGAGAGCGAGCCCGGCACCACCGTAGAGAGGTAGCCACCCACGATACTTACAAAGGCCGAGATGGCCACCAGCATCGGGATGACCACCACCGCAGCAATAATTTTCGGCATGATCAAGTAGGCGGCCGTATTGACGCCCATAATCTCCATAGCGTCGATGTGTTCTTTTTGTCGCATCCCACCGATTTCGGCCGCGAGGTTGGACCCTACCTTACCAGCTAGTACCAGACAGGTGATCGTGGGGGCCATTTCGATGATGGTGATGTCGCGCACGATGTAGCCGATGTAGTAGCTCGGCACGAAGCTATCGCCGAGCTGATCGGCAAACTGTACCGCCGTTACCATGCCGATAAAGATGGAGATGAGCAGGACGATGAACACCGAGCCCACGCCGATAGCGTCCATCTGCCGCATCGTCTCCTTGTAGTACATCGAGAACTTCTCCGGGCGTGCCACGGCCGACCGGAGTAGGGAGACGTAGCGGCCGACGTTGAAGAGCATGTTGTCAATGACCATGGGGGCAGGGTGGGGGTTCGTGCTGTAACGCCGTGGCAGGAATATTGGTTTGCCCCCGACTATCCCTCCGGCTGGTACTCGAGGGCACCGGCGTCGGGGGTATCGGTGTCGCGGGGGTAGTCGACCAGATCGGTGGGCAGCTCCGGCAGGAACACGCTCAGGTCGCGGGCTACGCTGAGGCTATCGAGCTGGAAGCTGTCCTGGCGCACGGAGACGAAAAGTGGATCGTCGAACTGGAGGTTGTAGCAGTCGCGGCAGATGGTGGTGTAGAAATCGGGATAGCCCCCAAGACCAGCGTTAAGGAAGTTTTCATCAGTACGTACCACCGAGTTTTCGATACGTACATCAAAAAAGCGGGGATCACTACCGCCGGTCACGTCCCCAAAGGCCAGTTCACTCCCATCAAAGCCGGATAGAATGCTATTGCGTATCCGTACGGTTAGGGGAGTGGGATCACAGTTATCCTCACACTGGGGAATATCATTAAGCAGAAACAGCGCCACGTTATCGCTACCGGAATAGCTCGCCACGGTAGTGTGCTCCAGGGTAAGGCTCCCGCCCTTAACTACTTGTACCGAATTACCGGACGAGGAGTGCAGTAAACTATTGCGCACCGTAACGTCGGATTGGTAGGTACTTAGGGCCGGCCCCGAGGTGAAGGCGATCACAGTGTTGTCGATACTTACCTCCGCCAGGCTATCGACAGTGATCCCGGCAATGGCATTGTTGAGCTCTGCATACTCGATACGGTTGTTTTTGCTGAGCGGGCCGAAGATGAGTCCACGGTAAGCCCCCTGACTTTCGCGGTAAGGTTCTTCTAGCCGGTCGGTGGAGAGAATGACTGGGTCCTCAGCTGTTCCCAGCAACTGTAGACTCCCGTTTGGTAGGGTATAGATGAAGCCGTCCTCGAAGATACCCGAACCAGCCAGCAGCTCGGTATTTTTTTGGATGCCCCCGTGGAAATACAGCCGCGAGCCCGCCAGCACCTGCACCACACAACTGTCGATAACCATAGAGCCGTAGATAACCGTGGGCAGGTCCACCGGCAGGGTAAACATCCCATCGCGGCAGATGGGCTGGAAGAAGGTGCCGCGGTTGAAACCATTAAGGTAAAGGGCATTCTGCCCGAAGGCCTGCAGTACCACGGACTCCTGGAAGTTGCCCGTCTCGAAGATCAGTTCGTCCTCGGCGATAAAGGGGCTGATGTTTTCCGGGGCGGTGGGGTCCACTTCCGCCGTCACGAAGACGAAGATGCTATCCTTACCCCAGATGACCACGTCACGGGCCTCGGGACCCTCGGTACCATCTATATTGAAGTTAAAGGTCACCCCTGTACGGCCGGCTACGGCTACCCGATCGATCATGATGGGGTCCGTAGCATCATTGTATACTAAAAAGAGCTGGACTGCGCTACCCCGCTGAGTGAAAACGGTATCGAAGCTCAGGGTATCGAGCTCGAAGCGGAGGTTGACGGCCTCACCGGTGAGGAAGTCGCGGTCGGGGTCGCAGCCAGTGGCGAGGGCGAGGAGTAGTGCTAGACCACAGAAGAGAATGTGTCGCATATACGGTAGTGAGCTAACGGTCGTCACTGGGCGGCTACGCCGCTATTTTGAACCACAGATTACACGGATGTACACAGATTTTGCAACCTACGGTTGCTGACGGATCAGCGGTAAGTCGCATAGCGACTTATAATCTGTGTCAATCTGTGGTTCATAATCAGCGCAAGCAAGCACGGAGTGCTTGTGCGCACTCCACATAACAGCGAACTTCGGTGGTCTATTGCATCACCGTGGTACCCGGCCAGCCACCCGTTAGCACCGTAGCCAAAATACCCGGCCGGCGGCCGTTGCCGATCAGTACGGGGATACCCTCCAGGGCGGTTTCCGTGGCAATGCGCAGTTTGGTCGCCATGCCGCCGCGGCCACCACTGGTCTTGCGCGACTGCACGAAGGCCTCCATCGCAGTATCGCCGGCGGTGACTTGGGTGATGAGCGCACTGTCAGCATCCTCCGGTGGGCCATCGTAGAGTCCCTCCACGCTGCTGAGAATCACCAGGGCTTCGGCCTGTAGCATACGAGCGACCAGCCCGGCCAGCTCGTCGTTGTCGGTAAACATCAGCTCGGTGACCGCCACCACGTCATTCTCATTCACAACGGGCACAATCTCATCGCGCAGCAGGGCCCCGAAGCAGTTAAGCATATTATCGTAGTGGAGATCGTCGCGAAAGTCGCCCTTCGTGGCCAATACCTGGGCGCAGAGTAGTCCGTGGCCGGCGAAGAGCTGGCGGTAGAGTTCCATGAGGCGCACCTGTCCGATGGCGGAGTACACCTGCCGCTGGGCGACAGCCCCATCGTCGGGCCGGCCAGGAAGGAGCTCGCGGCCCGCCCCCACGGCTCCCGAAGACACCAGGACCAACTCTACCCCGGCCCGTTTAAGCCCGGCGATCTGATCGACCAGCCCGCTGATGCTGGTGATGTCGAGCCGGCCGTCGGGGCGGGTGAGTACATTGGTACCTACTTTGATGACTAGGCGCTTATACATGGCGTAAACTTAGTGCAATGCCCTGGGACCTTTCCCCCCGCCCCCTGCTCCCCCCACCCCGGCCGCCTTACCGTTGGTGGCTGCCGCTGCCGTACCTCGCCCTACTCACCTTCGCCCTGCGGTGGAGCAGCATCCTGGATGTGTCCGACGTGGTCGCCGCGGTGGCCGTAGCACTGGGAGGCTGGCTGTTGGGCTTGTGTACCTGGCGAGCCTCGGGGAGCCGGTACACGCCCTGGGTGGCGGGCATCGTGTACTGCTTTTGCTGTAGCGCCGTTGCGGTGTTCGGGCGGGACGCAACGACTGAGCTACTGGCGAATGGCTTTGTAATCGCGGCCTGGCTAGTGGCCGTGGCGCCGCGGGAGTACGGGGTGACCTACAAGCGAGAATCGCTCGCACTGACCAGGCGGCACTGGGCGGCGGCCGGTTTGTTGCTGGGAATAGGTAGCCTACTGCATCCCTTCGTACTAGTGGGGCTGCTTGGAGCACTGGGCTACACTAGGAGGTACTACTTCCGCCGGTCGACGCAGACCCGTAAAGCCGACTGGGGCGGGGTAGCGGTCACTGCTGTCACCGCTGGAGTCTTGCTTCCCCCGGTGGGCATGGCCCTGGCAACATGGCTCGTGATGGATCTATCCTGGCACCCCCTGGGGGAACTCCACTTCGGGCGGTGGGGCCAACAACTCGGTTGGCTGGGTTGGTACGCGCTGTATTTCGTGCCGTTGCTACTCTTTGGCATGACAGGCTTTTTTCGCAACATCCTGGCCTCCGGCCGTACTGATTTTGTGACCGTGCTGAGTACCCAAAGCTGGTGGCTCACCTGGCTGATCCTACTATTTGGCGGTGGCCGACCGGAACCGCTCGTCTTACTGCATCCGCTGGTCGCGCTCCAGTTTACCGAGTCGTACACCGCTACCGGGGTGCCAACCCATGACGCTAAACACGGCTTCTCTTTGCTCCTGGTGCTGGCTGCCGGACTAGGCGTAGGCTACTACTACTTCGCCCCTACCTTTACTCCTTAACTCCTTAACCCCCCTCCACCCACCTTGCACCTGCGGCCCCGCCTCCCTGTCTACCTGCGCCCCGCCTACCTGCTCCTAGGCTGGACGCTGCTGAACCTGCTGCAGGCCGGACTGACCCCGCTGGACCCCGACGAGACTTACTACTGGATGTACGCCGGCGACCTGGCCTGGGGCTACTTCGATCACCCGCCGGCGGTGGCCCTGACGGTGGCCCTGGGACGGGACTGGCTACCGGGTGCGCTGGGGCTACGACTGGGGACAGTGCTGGTGAGTGCCGCTACGGTGACGGCCCTGTACTACCTGCTGGACCGGCCCCGGGGAAGACGCTTGCTGCTAGCCGCCTCGCTGGTGTTCGCTCAACCCTTCCTGCACGTGTACGGCTTTATTGCTACGCCGGACGGGCCGCTGCTGCTCTTTACGGTGCTATATTTGCTGGGGTTGCGGAGTTTCCTGCGGGCGCCGAGTTGGGGTAGCGGGCTGCTGTGGGGACTGACGATGGCGGGCTTACTGTACACAAAGTACCACGGGGTGCTACTGATCGCCTTTACCGTGCTGCCCCACCTGTGGTACTTGCTGCGGCGGCCGGCTGCCTGGGGGGCCGTGGTGCTGGGCGCGCTGCTGTACGTGCCGCACCTGTACTGGCAGTACGCGCACGACTGGCCGTCGTTTCGCTACCACCTGGGGGGGCGCGATGACGTCTACCAGCTGAAGTACACTACCCAGTACCTGCTGAATCAATTGTTGGTCTTCAGTCCGTTTCTGCTGTACTACTACGGGCGGGCATTTTGGCGGAGTAGTGCGACGGATGGATTTGTACGCAGTTGTCGGTGGCTGATCGTGGGGCTGATCGTGTTTTTCCTGTTTATGACGAGTAAGGGAAGCACCGAGGCGCACTGGACGGCCCTGCTGAGCGTGCCGCTAGTGTACCTGACCTATCATGAACTGCTGCGCCACCCGACCGGCCGCGGGACCCTCCTACGGCTCTGTTGGATTACGGGAGGTATTCTGCTACTGGCCCGGCTGCTACTCATGGCACCCCGGGAGTGGCTGCCCTTCGCAAAGCC
The DNA here is from genome assembly GCF_965214665.1 of Neolewinella sp. Taxonomy (GTDB): domain Bacteria; phylum Bacteroidota; class Bacteroidia; order Chitinophagales; family Saprospiraceae; genus Neolewinella. The sequence goes on from NZ_OZ243970.1 coordinate 2,533,390, forward strand.
CTTCGATCACGCGCCCTGGGTGGAGCGGCTGCACGAAATCGCGGGCGACGAGCCGGTAATTGTAGAGAACAGCTACCGCCTGGCCTCCCTCTACGAATTCTACTGCGGCCGGCCGGCCTGGACCTTTACCGACGTGGCCTACCGTAACAATCAGTACGGGCTGTGGGAACGGGACTCGGTCTTTCAGGGGCGGACGGTATGGCTACTGGGACAGGGTAACTGGAAGAATCCGGCGGCCCGGGAGTTTCATCCGCAGAAGGGAACGATGCGGCTGGAGCGGGTGGAGGACTTCCAGGTCGCCTGGCGGGTGGAGCTGCTGCCGGAGTTGGAGCTGCCGGCGGAGCTTGCGGCGGGGGATTCCGTGGCACTGACGGTGCGGGCCTACGCTCCCTATCCCATTGATCTGGATAGCGAGCTGCCCCTAGATCTTTTTGCGATTGCCTGGGACGAGCGGGGGGAGAAGGACTACTGGAAACTAGGTCCGCTTGCGACCACTACTACCCTACCCCGCAATGATACCACTCTCCTTTATCGGGGTCTGCTGACAATCCCGGATACTGTGCCGACGGGGAAGGTGGAGTTGACCTTCGGGCTGGGGTACCGGGGCATGCCGCCGCTGCGGGGGCAGTCGGAGGCGTATGGCTGCTACCTTTACCGCTAGCATGCTCTCCCGCCGTTCCCGCATTCCACCCTTCTGGTTCTTCCTTCTTCTGGCGGTCGCCCTACGTTGGGGTAGTTTTTTCATCTCCGTCATCGACCACGACGAGAGCACCTACATCGTTATCGCCGACGAGCTACTGCGCGGTAAGGTATACCTGCGGGACGTGGTCGACACCAAGCCCATCGGCATCTTTTGGGTGTATGCCCTGCTCAATACGGTGACCGGCGGCAGCATCCCCCTGCTCCGCCTGGCCACAGCGGCGGTGATTGCCCTAGGCTCCTGGGGCCTGTACGTGGCTAATCTGCGTGCCACCGGCCACCGCACGGCGGGCTACGTAGCCGGGGTGCTCTACGTGTGGATGAACAGTGTGTTTACCGACTACGGCATGTCGCCCAATACCGAGCACTACTTCAATGCCCTCACGATCTGGGCCGTTGCGATCAGTGTGGCCGCCCCCCGCAAGCGTTGGGGTTGGGCGGGGCTTCTGCTGGGACTGGCCTTCATCATCAAGCCCTTCGCGGCGGCCGAAGCGGGGGCCGTAGGGCTGTATCTGGTATGGCATTACCGGCGTGACGTGCCGCGTATGCTGGGCCGTGGGCTGCAGCTGGTGGCAACCTGGGGCCTTCCCCTGGCGGCCGTGGTGGCCTATTACTGGTGGCTCGATCTACTGCCGGCCCTGTGGTTTTACAGCGTAGAGGTCAGCGCGGCCTACCCCATCGAGCTACCGTGGTATTTGCGGCTGAAGTATATGGGGGACTATCTGCTGCGGTACAGTCCGTTCATTCTGTGCGGTTTGGCGGGGGCGCGGGTGCTGAAAAGCAGGACCTCGAAGCGTCCGTTGGAGCGCAGCGACTTCGGACCTTTGAGCGTCCGGTCGGGAGAGCGAGAGTGGCTATACTACCTAGCCCTACAGGCGGTATTCGTCACCACGGTCATCCTACTGACCGGCAAGCGCTTTGGGCACTACCAGATCCAGCTGCACCCGGTGGTGGCCCTGTGGGTGGGAGCTACGGCGGGGGTGGTGTGGCGGGCGGTGTGGCAGCGGCGGGGGGTGCTGGTGGGACTGTGGGTAGTGGCGGTGGCGGTGGGAATTGGGCATGGAGTGTACTACTGGGGGAAGGAAGACCGGCCGCGGGAGGTTGCGGAGTACTTTAAGGGGAACCTACTTCCGGGGGAGCAGGTGTTCGGACTCGGCTACCAGATGGTGTACCACCTGCTTAGCCAGCCCGTGCCGGTGGCCTATGTGCATCCTTCGCTACTATTTTATCCGCACCACACTAATGTGCTAGGAGTCAATCAGCGAGAAGTAGTTCAGCAAATTATTGAGAATCAAGCCATTCACTATATATACGGTGAAGTTGACGACCCTATCAGCGATACTCCGCTACGGGATTCCCTACTACAATACTTCGAACCTTACGATACTGTAGCAACAAAATTCATCGTTCACAGACGCTACGTTCCCGAAGATGAATAACACACAGCGCCAGGTTTTTGTATCGCTCTACGCGTTACCGGTATCAATTATTCTTGCACTAATTGTGGGACCCATCCTACGCGACGGGATGTTCATTGACGGGCTAGTGTACACTAATCTTGCTAAGAACATCTACCAAGGTGTCGGTAGCTTCTGGGCACCTTTAGTGGATACAGGCGGGCCGGTATTCTACGATCATCCTCCACTCTTACCCTATCTGGAATCATTATTTTTTCACCTATTCGGTAATCACCGCCATACGGAGGACATCTACAACGCTACGGTATTCGGCCTGACTGTGTTCTTTATGTACCGGATCTGGGTGTCAGCAGCTGGCAAGTCAAACCGATCGCATTTCTTTTTTCCTCTGCTACTTTTTGCACTAAGCCAAGAGGTGCAGTTGCGGTACCCCAACGCGATGCTGGAGTGTGGAATGACATTAGTGCTGTTGGTCTTCACCTTCCTGTACCTACGGTGGTATCCTCGCAGACCGGTAGTTGCTACCTTACTTGCTGGGGTAGGTGCCTTTTTCGCGTTTCTCTGCAAGGGCCCCGTAGGGCTATTTCTGCTGGGCTTACCATTGCTCCATGCGTTGCTGGTAGAACGTCGGAGATATACAGGGGCTATCCTGCTACCGCTGCTTTCGATGGGAATGTGTTTTGGTGCATTGTTTCTACTAGAGCCAGCAGCCTTTGAGTTTACCCGACACTATCTGGATCAACAGGTGCTATCTGCCCTCTTGGGGGAGCGAATAGAAAACGTGGCTGCCTCCCGCCTTGCCATCCTCTGGAGCTTGATCAATACAAATATTCCGGCCATCCTGCTTTGCTTGCTTTTGCTCCGTGTACGTCGCACCCGCGATTCCGCCCATTGGCATCAGCTCGGCTACATGTTCGTATTAGTGGGTGCTACGGCTATCCTGCCGATCGTAGTATCCATAAAGCAAGCTGCTTACTATCAGATTCCTTCACTACCCTATTTATTTATCGGCCTGAGCTTACTGCTCCTGCCACGGCTGAAACAGGTAGTCCAGTTTCTTTATAGTAGCCTCGCCACTCGTCGTGCTCTTACAAGTATTGCTAGCGTGGGAATAGTGACAACTACCTATGTGGCGCTCTCTATGTTAGGGACTACGGATCGGCGCGATGTGGAGGCATTAGCGCAGGCGGAACGGATCGCAGCAATCATGGATAGTCTAGGGACCACTCGCTATAACTTGATCGTAACCGGGGAGCGAGCCGCTTTTAATACTGCCTTATCGTATACCGTGACGGGTTCTTTGAACCGGTGGTACGATGTGTATGAGGATCGTACGAAGAAGGCTGATGTGGATCTAATAATTAGAACTTCAAAAGAACAATTGTTGCCGCCATCTAATGATGATGACATGCTTTTCTTGCGCAACAATGTCAGCCTTACACTAGCCAAGTAGGGATCTACTGATGTGTACCCCATTCTTCGACAGATTATGACAGAGTTTTAGGTCCGGTGGGATAATGTTGGTGAGGTAGCCCAGGGCTCAGCGAGGAGTGATCTCGGGCGTAGTTATAGTAGTCGAAGAATACCCGCAGTCCTTGTTTGAGCGCAAGGCCATCGACAAATTCATGCAGGTAAATGTACTCGTACTTGACCGTTCGCCAGAGGCGTTCGATGAAGGCATTGTCAGTAGCCCGTCCGCGGCCGTCCATGCTGAGTTGAGTAGCCTCATTGGTAGAACCCAGCACGGCCTGCGTAAAAGCCTCAGAGGTGTACTGAGCACCCTGGTCGGTGTTAACAATCTCGGGATAGCCCCAGCGGTCTACGGCCCGTTGGTAGACTTGGCTACACCACTCGGCGGTCATCGTATTCGACAGCGACCAGTCCAGCACGAAGCGAGAATATACATCGATCCAGGCCGTCAGATAGAGGTAACCCCGTTTCATCGGAATGTAGGAGATGTCCGTCTGCCAGACCTGGTTGGGCCGCTCGATGGATAGCCCACGCAGTAGGTAGGGGTACACCTTGTGCCCGGGTGCGGGACGAGAAGTATGCGGCCCTGGAAGCAACGACTGCAGTCCTAATACCTTGTAGTAGAGGCGGTTGATGCGTTTAAGGTTGATCTCCAGTTGGTGTTCTCGCCGGAGCCACCGCAGCATTCGTCGCGGACCTTTGTCGGGGTAGTCCAGGTAGTGTTCATCCATCAGCCGCAGCAGTCGCAGATTTAGCTCGCTTTCTGCTGCCGGGTGGTAGTAGTGCCGAGACCGAGATACACCCAGAAGATGGCTCTGGCGCACTACGCTGAGATGCGCCCCGCTATCCAGGGCGGCTACTCTTTGTGAATGGGGCATCAGGAGAGCGTTTTTTTTAGAAACTCGTTCTCCACCTGTAGCTTACCGATGATGCGCAGTAGCTCATCACGCTGTTTATCTTCCAGGCCGAGGCTCGAAGCTGCCCCGCGATTACCCTTGCGTTTGGACCCAAAAAGCTCGTCGGATTCATGCGTCAGTACCCGCTTCCAGGTCTTGATCTGTGAAGCGTGCAGTTGATGTTTTCGCGACAGCTCGGCCATGGTCAGTTCTTCCCGGATGGCCTCCAGGGCAACTTTCTTCTTGAAGCTGGCCGAATGTGTTCTTCGTTTAGACATACAAGCAAGTTAGTGGACCTTACTTACCTGTTCGAATTTTGGGGTACACTACACTACCTCCCAAGATCACCATCTAGAAGCAGGGATGCGTGAATCTGGCTATTCTAGAATCAGTAAGGCAAGGTGCGAAAAATTTCTGTTTCAGCTAGTCTATCCTCCAAAAAACGGTAAGCGTCCGAGCAACCCCATCTTGTAGCCTTGGATGAGTGGCTTGAACTTTGCGGCGAGCCAAACCAATTAGATGCGCCGTAGAACACCCGAACAGATTAAGCAAGTGCTGGCCGAACAAGCTGGCAGCGGCCAGTCCATCGTTCAATTCTGTCAGTCCAAAGGTATCAACACCGGCACCTTCTATGCCTGGCGAGCCAAGTACGCCAGGCGGAACAAGACCGGGTCTGCACCGGAGGGCTTCACTCGTCTGGTAACTACCACCTCTGCGGCGGCGGGGACGAAGCGCGAGCCCGTGGCCACGCTACACCTGTCGGGTGGCGCTCGCCTGGAGCTGACTGACTGGCCGCTGGCCGACCTTGTACGGCTAAGTCGTGAACTGATGAACGGCAAAGGGCTATGCGCCGATGCTTAGCTTCTCGAGCCGGCAACGCTACTTTTTGTACCGCGGTGTCACCGATATGCGTAAAGGCTTTAATGGGCTTAGTGGTCTGGTGCGCCAGTACCTGGACCACGAACTGCTGAGCGGCGATGTGTTCCTCTTTCTGAACCGCCGGCGCGATCGCATCAAGTTGCTGGTCTGGGACCGCACCGGCTTTGTGGTCTGGTACAAGGTGCTAGAGCGTGGCACCTTCGAGCTGCCGGCCGGGGAGGGTGACCGTCTGGAGATGAGCTGGACCGACATCCAGCTACTGCTGGAGGGTATCGAAATTAAATCCGTCAAACGGCGCAAAAGATATAGCCGGACGGCCTGATTTACGGGGCGCGTTTCGTATTTTTGTCACATATGGAAGCCACCGTTTCCCGGGCGGAATACGAAGAACTGCAGGGGCGCTATAACGCTCTGCGCCACGAGCTGGACCAGCTTAAGCGACTGGTCTTTGGAGCCAAATCCGAGCGCTTCGTACCGGCGGCGGCCATCACCACTGCCCCTGAGCAGATGGCGTTGTGGCAACAAGAAAAGACCGAGAAGCGGGAGGGCGAGCCGCTCAAGGAAAAGATTAGCTACCAACGACGCAAGGCCAGAAAAAAGACTCACCCCGGTCGTACGCCGCTGCCCGAGCATCTGCCCGTGCGCCAGATACGCGTCGAGCCCCCCGGACAGGACACCAGCGACCTGATCGAGATCGGCCAGGACGTTACCCGTAAGGTCGACTACACCCCGGGCAAGCTAGAGGTGATCGAGTACGTGCGGCCCCGCTATGTACGGCGGCGCCGCCGCCCCGCAGCCAAAGCGGATCAGTATGAGGCAGGACAGCACGGAGAGGGACCGGAGGATGCCGAAGCAAGCGCCGTGATCCAGGCTGCGGCTCCGGATCAGGTGCTCCCCAAAGCCATTGCCGGGGCGGGGCTACTGACCCAGCTCGTCATCGCAAAGTTCATCGACCACCTGCCGCTGTACCGTCAGCGCGCGATGCTGCGGCGGGACTACGACTGGGACATCCCCTCCTCCACCCTGGGCGACTGGTTCGCCGCAACCTGTACGCTGCTCGAACCCCTTTACGCGGCGCTTGCAAAGCAGGTGCTCGACACCGACTACCTGCAGGGCGACGAGTCACGCATCACCGTCCTAGAGCGGGGCGCGGAGCCGACTAAGAACAAGAGTCACCGCTATCCACCCAAGTTGCGTAAGGTACACCTGGGCTATATGTGGGTGTTTAGAAACCCGGTGGCCGGTGGGGTACTCTTTGCCTACCGCCCGGGACGGGGAGCCAATATCTTGCACGAGACGCTAGACTCCTTCGGGGGCATCTTACAGAGTGACGGCTACTCCGCCTATACCAGCTTCATGAAGGCCCACCCCGGGGTAGTGCTGGTCAGCTGTCTGGCCCATATCCGGCGTAAGTTCTTCGACGCTCGCTCTAACCACCCCGGGCTGGCCGAAATGGCCCTGCGTGCCATCCAGTATCTCTACCGCATCGAGGATATCTGCCGCCGCTACGAGCTAGCCCCCGAACGCCGTCGGTGGCTACGCCAGCGCTACGCCCGTCCGGCGTATACGGCCCTGCTGGAGTGGGTGAACGAGCAGCGGCGGACTAGCTTGAGCAAAGGGGGCATCGGTAAGGCACTGAACTATGCCTATAATCACCTACCACGGCTCGGGGCTTACCTGGACGACGGCCGTATCGAGATCGATAACAACCTAATCGAGAACAAGATCCGCCCCCTGGCCCTGGGCCGTAAAAACTATCTGTTCGCCGGCTCGCGCCAGGGGGCTCGGCGGGCGGCCATGCTGTACTCCTTCTTCGGGAGTTGCCGCGAGGCGGGCGTCAATGAGCGGGAGTGGCTACACGACGTCTTACTGCGAATCGGGGGCCATCCCATCAACCGCATCGAGGAGTTACTGCCGGGGCTGTGGAAGGCTAAAGTTTAGACTGATAACACGGGGTTGCTCGGATGCTTACAAAAAACGAGGAGGGAAGGGGCAAGCCCCTTCCCTCCTAATAGATAGCAAAACGGAAATACTTACTGGCAAAACAGTACTACACCAAGACGGACTCCTGGAACAATCTCACCCTGTCGGCCTATGAACGCTTGGCCTGAAGTGTAAAGCGTCCGCATATCAAAAGCTCGCGTTGTGGTAAACATCTGGCTCTTGAGCATGAATTGAAAATAGTCAACTTGGTTCTTGAGTTGCGTAGTATTAAATGTCTGCGCGACTTGAAACCCGTCTTGTGGGGTACTACCGCTAAATAAGCCCCCTGAGATAGTCAGGTTCTTTGGGGTGATCTCAAGATTACCAATTGCCTTGTGCTCACTTCTGCGATTACGCGTCGTAGTATAGTTATAGGCATTGATAAACCAGTTAAGGTGGTGATAGAATGACAAGCCTGCTTGATAACGATAGCTGTTAGTAAATACTTCACCAACTACTAGTTCAGGATCTCTATAATCACGGTGTGCGACCCCTGGAGTAGGGCAACTCATCGGCTTAGAATTGGTCTTTGTCATATCGACTCGATCCATTTCCTGAGATATCACTATTAGTCCTTCCTCTACGTGCTTACCATTACTGCTATACTGATTGATTATGCTAGCTTCTAATCCAGGAGCACCAGATATCTGAACACGATCAGACAGTAAATGAATCTGATCACCTACTTGGACTATGCCTTGGCTGTTTAGTAGCGCGCTAAATCCACGGTTTGATTGAGCAGGTCGAAGAGCTTCTCCCTGGGTATAGAGTGAGAGTTCAAACGATCCGACTGCTTGCTCAAAAGTCATATCTTCTGATCCATTGAACCTGGACTCGATGCTTGAAGCAACACTTAGCATCGATATGAACCGTTGGTTCCACATTGCTAATGTTGCTTCATCGACTTTCTCATTCAGAAAGTTTACCTCTTCAACAAAATCTGAGGGGTCGAGGAAGACTAAGTAACCCTTAGGTGAGACTGTAGCAACCTTCCCGCTTGGCAAAGTTATCTGCGACAGGGAAGTTGGAAGAACGGTATTGTCTGTCTCCAAATTGTCCTTTTCGCAGGAAGTAACTGTGAACGCAAACACAAAGAGGAAAAGAAAAGACCCAATAGTTGATCTCATGATGACAATCATTGAACGATGATGGATATGAAAAAATCGGCCTAACAAGTAAGCTATGACACTCAAACGCTCACTGCCTCAACTGTAGAGCTAGACCAACATACAATCTCGGACTATGGGTAAAAGTGGCCAGGTAAGTATGTACATCGGGTAGTGAGAGCGCATGGGTTGTTGTAGTCTTGCAGCGCCGTTTCTTCAGCATGTGAAATTAGAGAGCTATGTTGCAATTATTCTGCATTCCCAAAAAAAATTTGCGAGATTGCTCCCTCACCAAAGACAGCAAGTGCAATAGCGTTATAACACATAAACAAAAAAGTCAACCGGCTTTTACACCCAGACTATTGTTGATACGAGATGTGATCAGCCGATCGTACAAACGGCCATAAAATAAATATTCACATGATAATCTTTTGTAACTGCTAGTTACCCCCCCCCCTTTAGTGGGGTCAAAGCTAAAGTATATCGGTGATAAGTAAACAAATGATCGGTATTCTTTGGAAAATCTAATGTCTGCTCCAAAATCCTTTAATGTGTCGATCATGTTGTACACTGTGCGTTCTGAAACATTTAATTTTTTCGCTAGCTCTTCTGAATTTCCAGTTGCTTTTCTTTTGATCAAATTGTGTAAGCGGTCAAATTGATTGAGTCTAGTCACAAAATCCATGCTAATATTCAGTTATAGGTATGAGGCATTAAGAATGCCATCAGACATTCAAATGAAGGTACTACATTTCAATGGTCCGTTGCGAATTTGCCGATGTGAGGGTGCTGGTATAAAGAAAGGGTAAGCCCTATCTTATTAGTTCTCACACAAACAAAACAGGTGGCTTACCCAACGAAAGTCGAAACTCTCGCTAGATCAATAATACAACAAATGGACGAGGTGCCCGCCTGGCAGCACCGATTCCTAGTCCACGTTTTTGTGCTCTGGCTGTCGATCCGGGGACGCTACAACTTCACTCACCTTGCCCGTTACGGTGGTCGGGTAGAGAGCACCTACCGCAACAACTTCCGTAAATCCTTCAACTGGTTGGCCTTCAAGTTCATCTGGTCGAGCGCTTTTTGAGCGCGGAGCGCATCATCGCTTTCGACCCCAGCTACATCGCCAAGAGCGGTAAGTGTACCGATGGGGTGGGTAAGTTCTGGAGCGGCTGCGTGGGCCAACTCAAGCACGGTTTGGAGCTTACCGGACTGGCCGCCGTGGACCTCAAGGACAAAACGGCCCTGCATTTACTAGCCGTTCAGACGGTACTCTTGGAGCAGGGGGAGAGTCTACTGGACTACTACGCGAGCATTCTGGTACTCCAACGCCAGACCCTGCTCCGGGTTAGCAGCCAAGTAGTGGCCGATGCTTATTTCTCGAAGAAGCCCTTCGTGGATCAGTTACTAGGGGCGGGCTTCGAGCTAGTGAGCCGGCTACGTAATGATGCCCACCTACGCTACTTGTACCGGGGAGTTCATGTCAAACGTCCCGGGGCCCGTAAGCAATTTGCCGGCCGGGTCAACGTACGCGACTTGGACCACAGCGTGTTTGACCTATTCGCCGAGGCCGAGGATCGAACCTGGAAAGCATACCAGGCCGTGGTGAACGCCAAAGCATTGAAGCGAAGGGTAGGCGTAGTGATTATCCATGACCTGGACGCGGGGGGTGTCATCACCGCTCATCGCATCTACCTGTCCACGGACCAAGGCTTGACGGGTCCGCAGATCGTGCACGCTTACCAGTGTCGCTTTCAGCAGGAGTTTCTTTACCGAGATGCTAAACAGCAACTGGGCCTGGAGCACTCTCAGGCCTACACCTGGCCCAAGATTGACTTTCACTTTAACCTCTGCCTGACGGTAGGCTCACTGGCTAAAGCGGCCCATCACCTTGTCGATCAGACGCAGCGAGCCCTGCCGTTTTCGATCGCCGACATCAAGACCTGCTATGTCAATGATTATCAGGCCCGTAGAACAACACGCATGTTCGGTATTGACCCCGAAAGCACCTTGATTAGGTCAGCATGGAGCAAAATTACCAACTTCGGATTGCGAAGAGCCTAAATTTGCAACAGACCATTGACATTTAGTTCAATCGTTTTATATCAAAAGGGGAAACATCGATCTTAAAGTTGTCAAGTCATCAAGTGTGTAATTTCCTATGGTCAGTAAATGTGACCTTTGACAAACAAGATACCATCAAATTCATTTTTTCACTACACCATTAAGACAGACGACGAGCGACTGGTCGCCAACTACCTCCACGAGCAGCTCGAGCCCGCAGGAAACCTTTTTTGCCATCAACGGCTACGAGATCGTCTATCATCTGACGAACCGGCCGGTGCCCACCCCCTACGTGCACGGTTCGCTGCTATTCTATGCGCACCACCAGCGGGCGCTGGGCATAGATACGGATGCCGTAGCCGCGAGTCTTCTGAAGAACCGGCAGGTACGCTACCTCATCGGCGATGCGGATAGCTCCGCGCTGGCTAACCCCCTAGCCGGACGGCTGTTCGAGCGGTTTGAGCTGGTAGAGGAACTGGAGGGGGAAATCCGGGTATGGGAGCGACGGTAGGGGTCTACCGCCGCACCACCCGCGCCGTTTGCACCTGCGTGCCCGTCCACAAGGCCTACTGCTTGATCACGCGTAGGGTATGCACGTCGCCACCCTCCAGCAGCGAGATCTGGTAGGTTGCCGCCGGTAGTCCGCTCAGGTCGACGGGTTGCTCGTTGCGGCCACCGCGCGCCGTGATCGTCTGCCGGCGTAATAGGCGGCCGAGAGAGTTGGTTATCCGCAGCTCCAGCTCTCCGGCCTCCAGGGCCTCGTAGTGTAGCGTCACTCCGGCGCTGGTCGGTACGGGGAATGCTCCTAGTAACCGAAAAGTCGCCGGTGCCGCCGCCGCACGCTGCACGCTAGCTATTTTGCTGTAGGCGTAGGTCCCATCATAGTCGACCATCTTCAGGCGGTAGTAGGTCAGCGGGGCCGGGGCGGGATCGCTGGATGCATAGTCGGTCAGCTCACGGCCGGCTACCTCGGCGAAGGCCACGAAGTCGGTACCGGTCGTGCTGCGTTGCACTTCGTAGTGGCTGAAGTCGATCTCGCTGGCCACCGTCCAGGCGAGGCGGTTGATGGGGCCGTCTTCCCGGGCGGAAAATTCGGTAAGCACTACGGGTGCGGCCTGGTCGGTGGTCGCGCCGAACTCCGAGAAGGACTGGGTGGTAAACTCCAGGTAATGCGCCGTGCCCCCAAAGTCGCCCTCATTGGTCAGCAGCTCGAAGGTGTAATCCGGGTCGGTACTGTTCTCCAGGCTACAGTCTTCGTTGAGGCCACTGTAGTGACTGATGACGAGATCGGCCCAATCCCAGTTACCCTCCAGGAACTCGTTGTAGTCGAGTAGCTCCTGCACGGTGTAGTAGAGCCGGACCTTTACGCCTCCGTTGGCGGTGTAGGGGCCGGGACCGTTTTCCGGCTCGATATTGACGTGGCGGCTAAGGTGGAGGCGGCCGTCGTATGGAGCCCGCTGGGGGGTAGCGTAGTCCCGTAGTTCCACGGTCACGTCTCCCAGGTTGTTACCGTTGGCGTCGATCTCCAGGGCCAGCCGACCGCTGGGGTCCAGAAAACGAGTGAAGGCGTTGCCGTTGAGCCCGTAGCTAGTGACGGTCGTACAGGCATCATCTGCGTCACCGACCAGGGCGGCGGCACCGTTGGTCGGAATCGCGAAGGGGTAGACGGCAATGGCATCCAGCAACAGCCCCTCGCCTCCCGCAGGAGCCACGGATTTGAACTCGATGCGGTAGCTGCCGTCGGCCGGTACCTCGAAACGTAGCGCCATGTCGCGGTATACCGCGCTATCATCCGTATCGGAGAAGAACTGCCGGAGCACGCTCCCGTCGGCAGCATCCACCAGGGAGGCACTGAGCTGTTCGGGGGTATTCTGTAGGGAGCGGTAAGAAAACTCCAACATGTAGGGAGTACCGGCCGTAGCCGCGAAGGCGGGGCTAAGCAGTACATCGTTGTGTCCGCCGCCGTCGTCGGCCGGTAGGAACCAGAATCCGTCACCGTTGCGGGCGAAGAAATCGCTTTTCCCGACCGACCAGCTGTCCCCGGGGTTGGCATCAGTGATCCAGCACGGGCCGGTGGGGCTATTAACCTCGACGTCCTCCACGAAGGGTAGGTCGAGCACTGGGCCGTAGACCGTTACCTGCTGCGCCCAGTTGGCCGTATTCCCGTTGCCGTCAGCAAAGCTCCAGTTGATGGTGTAGGTACCCGAGGTAGTAAAGGTTCTGGGGTCGCTGGTGCTGGCGGTGACTGTACCGCTACAGGCGTCCTGGGCGAGCGGCAAGCTCACGGTTTGAGCCCCGTTACACGTGGTGAGCTCCAGCGGAGATAGGTCGGGCAGCACGGGGGGGTCGTTGTCCACCCCAGCTGCGACAATAGCCGTGGTGGAAGCAGCGCAGGAACCGTTGCCGACTTCGCGCACGTTGATCGCGTAGGTACCCGGGGCCAGGCCGGCAAACTGACTGCTCGACTGATACGTAGCGGCATCGAGGCTATATTCCAGCGCACCGGAGCAGCCGTCGCAGCTCGCGCTCACGTCGATCACGCCGTCGTCGGCTCCCGGGCACCCCTCGGGGGTCACCGTCGGCGTCTGTAGGTTGATGGTGCATGACGCGGCGGCGGCCCTGACCCATAGGGTGAGTCGCTGGTCGGAGGCAATCTCCTGTCCGTACACCAGCGCCTGATCCCCCCGGGTGGGGTACCACGTCATACCGGCCCCGTCGCCGTGGGTATGGAACACCTCGTCGTCGAGGGTAGAAGCGGGTTTATCAACCGTAGCGGCTACGCGGAGGTTGGCCGAGCCGGTGCCGATCCAGTCGTTGTTGTGCTGGTTATCGGCGGGTCGGTTCTTGAGGGTGGAGTTCGTGGTGATGCGCTGTAGGAGCGTAGCATTGGTCGTCATGGCGTCGAGGGTGTTGGGCACGCTGGAGGTGATGCGTATCTCTGCTGCCTCGGTCAGTTTGGCCAGTACGGGCGCGGTTAATATTCCACGGCGGGTAGTGAGCAGGGAGGTCGCCTGGGGAAGTCGGCCCACACCGTCCCCGTAGTCTAAGGCCACTTGTACGTAGCCGCTTCCGTCGACGTACGTGTCAAACCTCGACCCACTCAGGTTGAAGTAGTATTGCCCGGGGCTAGGGACGCTAAGGGCCTCCTGTAGCGAGGTGAAGGGGTCACCGGGTGAGCCAATACTTGTAGTGGGCGGGGTGTAAGTATCCCCGCGGACCCAGAGGGCCAGAAAGTCGGTATCGGCAATATCTTCGCCGTCATACGTCAGGGCCTGATCGCTCCGCTGGGGGTACCAGGTCATGCCGCGACCGTCCCCGCAGGTATGAAACACTTCTCCGGGTAGTGGCGTGTGGGCTCTATCGCAACTCGCATCCACGCGGAGGAATTCCGAGCCGGTGCCCGTCCAGCTTTCGTTGATCGCATTATCGGCTACCCCGTTCATTAGGGTAAGGTTACTGATGATGCGGTTTACTAAGGTAGCCTCCGTACTGACCGCGTTGAGCGTACCGTCGCTGGCCGTCATTGCGACTGCCACGCCACCGCCCATCGTGGCCAAAATGTCCGCTCGCAGGATACCCCGGGTAGCCCCCGTCAGGTCGTCGGTGGCGGGCAGGTTCCCGACGCCGTTACCGTAGTCAATGGCCACGCGCACGTAGCCGTTGGCGGAGACGAAGGTATTAAAGGATACTCCACTGAGCCGAAAGGCATACACCCCGGCCTTCGGCACGGTCTGCGCCTGCGATAGGGTAAGGAAGGGGTCGGACGGGGTGCCGGACTGGCCCAGCAGACCACTGACTGCTAGGCATACGATCGTTATCAGGAGTAGATGTCTTTTCATGAGATAACACGGTTTACTTCCGGTCCATACCGGTAAGCAGCGTTCCAACGCAGGCATAAGCACCGTCGGATAAACAAAAGAATTCGAACAAATTAACGGACCCTAAATGAGTATTATTGTTATCCCGTGACCGCTTTTCCCGACTTTCAGCGCACCCGCGCGCCCGGCCCCCTTTTAGCTACCTTCGCCCTACCTTACTCTTTCACTTCACCCCCCCCGATCTCCTCCCGACCATGTTTCGTACCCATACCTGCGGCGAGCTGCGCCTGGACAACGAAGGCACCGACGTCACCCTCAGCGGCTGGGTGCAGGCCGGGCGGGACTTCGGTGGGCTCACCTTCGTGGACCTGCGCGACCGCTACGGCATTACCCAGGTAGTATTCGATAGCGACGACGATGCCGCCCTGGCCGAACGGGCCGGCAAACTGGGCCGCGAATGGGTGGTGCAGGTGAAGGGGCAGGTCCGCGAACGCACGAACAAAAACCCCAACCGGCCCACCGGAGACGTAGAGGTGCTAGCCCGCGAGCTTACCGTACTGAATAGGTCGAAGGTGCCGCCCTTCACCATCGAGGACGAGACCGATGGCGGCGACGATCTGCGCATGCGCTACCGCTACCTCGACCTACGCCGCGGGCCCCTGCAACAAAACATCATCTTCCGCAGCCGTTTGGCCCTGGCCGTGCGTGCCTACCTGGGCGGTGAGGGCTTCGTGGAGGTGGAGACGCCCAACCTGATCAAGTCTACCCCGGAGGGCGCGCGGGATTTCGTAGTGCCCAGCCGGCTCAACGAGGGGCAATTTTACGCTCTGCCGCAGAGTCCCCAAACCTTCAAGCAACTGCTCATGGTGGCCGGCTACGACCGCTACTTCCAGATCGTAAAGTGCTTCCGCGATGAGGACCTGCGCGCCGACCGGCAGCCGGAGTTCACCCAGATCGACTGCGAGATGGCCTTTGTGACCCAGGAAGACGTGCTGAATACCTTCGAGGGGCTCACCCGCCACCTATTTCAGGAAGTGAAGGGGGTGGAGCTGGGTGAGTTCCCCCGCATGCAGTACGACGAGGCGCTGCGCCGCTACGGCTCCGATAAGCCCGATCTGCGCTTCGGCATGGAGCTCAACGACCTCACCGCCCTGGGGCAGGGTAAGGGCTTCCCGGTGTTCGATGCAGCCGAGCTCATCGTAGGTATCTGCGTTGCGGGTGGAGCGGAACTTAGTCGCAAGCAGTTGGACGGGCTAACCAAGTGGGTCAAGCGGCCGCAGATCGGCGCGAAGGGACTGATCTACGTCAAGTACAACGAAGACGGCAGCTTCAAGTCGAGCGTCGACAAGTTCTTCGACCAGGCGGCCCTGGCCGGTTGGGCATCGGCCTGCGGCGCTGACGCCGGTGACCTGCTGCTCGTCATCAGTGGCGAGGCCGAGAAAAGCCGTGATCAGCTAGGCCGGCTGAGACTACACGTGGCGGAGATGCGCGACATGATCCCCGCCGGAGTGTTCAAGCCGCTCTGGGTGGTCGACTTTCCGCTGCTGGAGTGGGACGAGGAGCACCAGCGCTTCCACGCCATGCACCACCCCTTCACCAGTCCGAAGCGGGAGGAGGTGGACCGCATGCTCACCGGCGATCACGATACCATGAAATCCCTTCGGGCGGATGCCTACGACCTGGTCATTAACGGCGCCGAGATCGGCGGCGGCTCGGTCCGAATCTACGACCGGGGCCTACAGGAGAAGAACTTCCAACTGCTGGGCTTCACGCCGGAGGAGGCCGAGGCGCAGTTCGGCTTCCTGATGGGGGCCTTTGAGTACGGGGCACCGCCCCACGCCGGTATCGCCTTCGGCTTCGACCGGCTGTGCGCGGTGATGAACGGCCAGAGCTCCATCCGCGACTTCATCGCCTTTCCGAAGAACAACCAGGGCCGCGACGTAATGATCGACGCGCCGGCACCCATCGATGCCGGGCAGTTGCGGGAGCTGGCGCTGCGGGTGACGGTAGACCGTGACGGGGCAAAAAGTTAAAGTTTGGCACGTTGCAGCAGAAAAAACGATAATTTAGCGGTCGACTGCGTTAGTTACCGTATATTTGCTCCAGCATTGCACTACTACTACCCGATACCTTCTTTGCTTTAGGTATTTGCGCGCCACAGGATGCGCCATTGTATTGACACTACTTGCGACAACACATTTTTTCGCATCTTTTTTGTTTCTGATTTAGGTGAAGCCCTTTTGGCATCATCGCGTTAGGCTATATGACACTAGACACTATTGACACTGTTTTTGAACAACACAGCTATTTTCATTACTTGAGATTGTAACGCATACTTAACTACCATATTTAACGCGTGTAGGCGCTTCGGTAAGCTACCGGAGCGCCTCTCGCTTTTCTAGCGGGTACGGCTCACGAGCCGGTACACGGCCCGGTAGCGGTCGTCGCGCTGTCCATCGCGGTCCTGATCCACCAGACCGCTCAGCTCCAGCCGGTCGCCGCTGAGTTGCGGAAAGTAGGTGAAGGTGACATTAGGCTCGATCACCAGCAGGCTATCGCCCTGGGCGCGCCAGATGCCGTTGGTGACGTTGGCCACCCGCCCGTCGCGCAGCCGGTGGGTGCGGCGCAGCTTGCCGTCGGGGGTAAAGACGGTACTCGGAGGCTTTACCCCGTAGACCCGACCCCAATCGGCCTCACGGATCACCTCGGCGTAGGCCGTATCTCCCCCCTGGAAGGTGGCGTACTCAATATCCAGCTCCACCGTCTCCCAGGTACCGAGGAGTCCTTCGTTAAGGGCCGCGCTGGGGGTGGCCTCCGCCGCCGGCGACTCGCTCTCGGCCCCCCCCTCCGTGCAGGAGATGGTGAACAACAACAGTAAAAACAGACCGGTACGGGTGGGATGAAGCGACATAGTGCGCAAATATCCAAAACCGGACACTTTCCCCCGCCCTACTGTACCTATCCCCTGCACGGAGGCGTTACCTTTATTTGTTGTCTACTCTCTAGGTTTATGTCGCGTACCCTTACTCTACTTCTACTTTTCTTTTGCGGTTTGCTTTCGGCCCAGATGGCTACTCCCCGGGGAGCCCGCTACGGTAATGAGTGGATCGTGCCCGGCACCACCTACTTAAAGATCGCGGTGACCGAAGACGGCATGTACCGCATCGATCCGGCCACGCTACAGGCCGCCGGTTTTTCCCTTACGGGTGCCGAGGCCAGCCGCTACGTGCTCCACCACTTCGGTGAGCCGGTGCCCCTGGAGCTCGGCGACGATGGGCTGTACTTCTACGGCGAGCGGGCGCGGGGCGAGCTCGACACTTACCTCTTCGCCCAGGGTACGGACCAGCAGCTCAACCCCCGTTACGGCATGCACACCGATACGGCCGCCTACTACCTCAGCGTGGCCGACGCCGGCGCAACCCCGTCAAGGTATACGGCAGGGGGCGGGGCCGCAGGTGCAAAGGGGACCTCGACCATCTACCGGGTGGCCGAACGCGTCTTTAGCGACCACCAGAGCAAGTACTACGCCCGGGAGAATAGCAATACCATTCTGTTCAGTCACTACGAACTCGCCGAGGGCTACGGCTCGCGGCCTAGTGGAGACTTACTCAGCAGCAACGGCACCACCGAAACCGCCACCGACGTGGACCTGCCCGGCGCGAGCAGTGGCACGGCCACGCTGGAGCTACGCTACGGATTGGCCTTTGGCGACGATCACCTGCAGCAGATCAGCATCAACGGCGAGCAGGTCGACCAGCGGGCAACACAGGGTTGGAGCGTGCAGACGCAGCAGTACAGTTTTCCGGCCCGCGATCAGGCGACGGTGAAGATTCGGGGGCTGGCCGGCGATCAGGACAAGGCCAACCTAGCTTACCTGCGTATTACCTATCCGGCCGCCGTGGAGTTGAGTGGCGATCAACTGTACTTCACCCTCCCGGCCAGCGGTGCTACGGCGCTCACCTTTCCCAGCCTACCCTCCGGTGCCCGGCTCTACGACCTGACCAGTGCCAGGGTGTACACCGCCCGCGCTGGTAGCTTCGACCTTCCGGCTGCTGATGCCGAACGCCGCTTTCAACTTCTGGTCACACCCCGTGCGGTAGCCAGCACGGAAGCCCTCACGCTCACCGACCACCTACCGGCCGCTGGTACCACCTACCTCATCGTCAGCAGCAGGCGCCTGCGGGGGGCCGGTCTGGATGCTATGGCTACCTACCGCAGCTCCGCCAGCGGGGGCAACCACCGCGTGCACACGGTGTTCGTCGAGGACCTCTACGAGAGTTACGGCTACGGCTACCAGCGCCACCCCCAGGCCATTAAAAACTACCTCGACGCCGCCCTCGTGGCCGCCCCCGACCTGCACTACCTCTTCCTGGTCGGTAAGGGAAGGGAATACCCCAGCGTGCGCAGTGCGGAGGACCTGGCGAGGGCACAGGCTACGTTCTTCGTGCCCGGCTACGGACTGCCCGCCTCCGACAACCTGCTGGCCGCCGAGCTCGGGGGGGTGACGCCGCGCGTGGCGGTGGGCCGTCTGGCGGCCATCACCCCGGCCGAGATCGTCGTATACGTCGACAAACTGCGGGCCGTGGAGCGGCAGATCGAGCTGGCCGGACAGACCATCGAGGACCTCGACTGGATGAAACAGGCCCTCTTCCTCGGGGGCGGGCAGACGCCCAGTGAGCAGAATACCATCCGCTACAACCTGGGCACGATGGAGACGATCTTCGAGGCCAGTAAGTTTGGGGGCAACGTGACCAGTGTGTTCCGGACCAGCTCGGACCCCATCGAAACGACCCGCCAGGAGGCCATTTTCCAACGCATCAACGCGGGCACCTCCGTCATCACCTTCTACGGCCACTCCAGCAGCCAGGGCTTCGACTTCAATATCGACAACCCCGATAACTACCAGAACAAGGACAAGTACCCCTTCATGATGAGTCTGGGCTGCTACAGCGGCGACGCCTTCACCGAGGCCCGTAGTATCAGCGAACGCTTCATCTTTCTGCCGGACGGGGGGGCGGTCACCTATGCGGCCTCCAAGGGGCTCGGCTTCATCAGTGCCCTGGGGGTATTCGGCCGGTCGGTGTTCGATCACCTCGGGAACGATCAGTACGGGCAGGGCGTTGGGGACGTCCTCCGGGCGGTGATCAGCGACTACGCCGGCACGAGCAATTACACCATGGGTATTCTGCTGGAGCAGTTCGCGCTCAGCGGCGACCCGGCCTTCCGTTTTCACCCCCGGCCGGGTCCCGACCTGATCGTAGATCCCAGTCTGACCGCCGTCGAGCCCAACGTGGTCCCGGCCCAGGATACTACCTTCCCGGTGCGCGTCCGCCTGCTCAACCTGGGCACGAAGGCAAAGGAGGTCGCCGATAGCGTACGACTCAGCTTTCGCCAGCAGCTGCCGTCCGGCCAGATTCGGCCGCTTGCCGACCGCCTGGTAGCCACTCCGCACTACGACCGGGAGATCACTCTGCAGTTACCTACCGTAGGACTCGAGGCCGTGGGCGCGAACCGGCTGCTGATCACCGTAGACAGTGACGATGCCATCGCCGAGCTACCCGCCCCGGCCGCTGAAACGAACAACGAACTACGGGTCGGCGAGGTGCTCGGCACCCCCTTCACCGTGATCGCCAACACCGCCAAGGCCGCCTACCCCCCGCCCTACGCCGTAGTGGGACCCGGCGTAGAACTGGTCGCCAGCTCCTCCGACCCCCTGGCCCCGGAGCGCCCGTACCGGTTGCAGGTAGCTACGGACGTCGATTTCCGTAACCCGCTGGCGGACGTAGACATCACCTCCCCCGGAGGAGTCATCCGCTACACCCCCACCCTGCCCCTCCGCGATAGCACGACCTACTACTGGCGCATCAGCCCCGATAGCACCGGCACCCAGGATGCCGGCTTCATCTGGAGCCAGAGCAGCTTCACCTACGTGGCCGATCAGCCGGCCGCGGCGGTCGGTTACGCGTTACAGGACCCCGGGCAGCTGCGGGACGGGCAGACCGATGACGTGACCGTGGATGCCCACGACCCCATCTGGCGCTACGGCCGCAATACTACTGACATTCAGATCCGAAACGCAGTATACCAGAGCCGTGAGGTACCCGCCCTGCTCTGGAACGGTACGCGCTTTAACTCCCCCCACCCCTGGCGGATACGAGCCGGCGTACAGGTCATGGTCGTCGATAGCACCAACAACAGTGTCTGGTACCGCAGTAGCGGCGATGGCAGTTACAACTCCGTACCCGGTGGCGAGACGACTCCCTGGAACTTCGATACCCGTACCGAGGCCGGCCGTGCCGGGCTGATCGAGTTCCTCCAGGATGGCATCGCTCCCGGTCGTTACGTGTTCGTTTACACCGCCCAGCGGGGCAACGATATCGAGTACCACGACGCCGAGGCCTGGTCGGCGGACTCCAGCCGCATCGGCCGTACCATCTACGGCGTACTCGAGGATGAAGGTGCCGAACAGGTGCGCTTGCTCCAGCAGCTGGGCTCCGTACCCTACACCTTCGCCTACGTAAAGGGCAAGGGGCCACTAGCTGAGGCCATCGCCACCGACCAGCAGGCCGTCACCGAGGTGCTATTCCCCATCCATGAGAACCGCTCCGTGGGAGTATACACCAGCGACCGCATCGGTCCCGCCCTGGAGTGGCGCGATATGCGTATCGGCTTCCGTAACGATTTCATCGGCTCGGCCGATAGCTGCTACTTCTACCTCTACGGCGAGACCGCCTCCGGCCAGCGTACCCGGCTCGACGAGATGCCCCTCGACCTTGCCGCCCAGCGTTCCTTCACCTACGACCTCTCGGCGGTGCGGGCGCAGGAGTATCCGTTTCTCGTCACCAGCTTCGAGCTCTACGATGAGGTCGACCGCTCCGTAGCTTCCATCGATGAGATCTACGTAGACTATACCCGCCCGGGTGACGTAGCCGTAAGTCCGGCCGTAGCCTACGCGGTACCGGAGAACCTGGCCCAGGGCGAGGCGTCCGAGCTAAGGGTCGGCTACGAAAACCTCGGCCCCACCCCGATGGATAGCCTGCTCGTCGCTCTTTCCGTTATCAACGAGCAGAACGAGGTCACCGAGCTCCGACAGCGGCAACCCCCCCTCGCCGCCGGTGGCTCCGACGTGGTCACCTTCCAGCTGCCCAGCAACGAGCAGGACGCCAGGCTACGCCTACAGCTTACCCTTAATCCGGCCGCCGATCAGCCGGAATCCGTTACCTTCAATAACTACCTGAATACAGATATCGAAGTCGTCTCCGACCGCATTGCCCCCGATCTAAGGGTATACTACGACGGTCGACGTATCCGCGACGGGGAGCTCATCAGTGGTAAACCCGAAATCCTGGTGCAACTACGCGATGAAAGCCCCTTCCGCCGCCTGGACGATTCCAGTGCGTACTTCATCCAGCTCGTCGCCCCCGACGGCAACAAGGAGACCATCCGTATGAACGATAGCCGCGTGGAGTTCATCCCCGCCCGCGCCGACGGCGAAAACATGGCCGAGGTCTACTTCCGCCCCGAACTCTTGCAGGACGGCATCTACTCCCTGATCGTTCAGGCCAGCGACCGCTCCAAGAATGCCGCCGGCGAGCTGGCCTACCAGCAATCCTTCGAGGTCGTCAACGAGCAGTTGATCACCAACGTACTCACCTACCCCAATCCCTTTACCACCCAAACGCGCTTCGTGTATACCCTCACCGGCAGCACCGCTCCGGAGACGTTCCGCATCCAGATCATGACCGTGAGCGGACGGGTCGTGCGCGATATCGACCTGCTAGCCTACGAGAGCGTTAGCCCCGGCACCCACCAGACCGATTTCAGCTGGGACGGTACCGATGAGTACGGCGACCTGCTGGCCAACGGGGTTTACCTCTACCGCGTCATCACCTCCGACGGCGAGGGGCAGTCTCTGGAGGCCTACGACAACGGTACTGACCAGTACTTCCGCAACGGCCTGGGTAAGGTGGTCATCCTGCGCTAGCGCGCAACTTGGCGCAGGGTAACTGATTTGATCCACAGCCCGGTTTCCTCCCCAATTTGCGTGGGTGTGCGGACGGTGAGCCGTTCGCTGCCCGCCCGTACGGTGAGCTCCCCCAGCGACTGCTCGGCCCAGGCGTAGGGGTATACCTCCTTGCGGGGCACTCGGTCGGCCACGGGTAACTGCGGGACACGGGCGACGGGTAGGAGAGCCTGCACCTGCTGAGCCGGTCCGGTTTCGACGACGATATTTTGCGGGCCGTCCGCATCCAGTCGGTACTGGACAGTCACCGTATAGGTAGCCTCCTCGCTTACCTCCAGGGGCCAGTAGGCACCATCCACCCCCAGGTCCACGAAGAAGTCGTTGGCCCAGCCGTAGGTATCCCGAAAGTGGGTCCGCCCCAGGGGTTCTCCCTCGTGGGCCAGGAGGCGGATAGGCCCCGGGGCGGCGGTCAGGTCCACTGGGGGGGCCACCAGCTCCGGCCGACCGATGCGGAGAGCGAAGTCGCGATAGTGAGCAGCTAACTGCATACCCGTATCCCCGGCCGTGGTATAGATGTTATGCTCCTGGCCCGGATCCTCGATCAGATCGTAGAGCTCGTGTTGGCTGCTGTCTTCGGCCACGTAGAGGTACCGCTGATTGCGTATACTTCCGGGGTAGCCGGTGTAGTCGTAGCCCTGCTTGAAGGCGTAGACGTAGCGGTCGGGTAGTTGACCTCCCTCCAGGAGTGGCTTCAGGCTTACCCCATCCAGCCCGGCCGGCACCGATTCCCCGAGCAGGTCGAGTAGCGTGGGTAGTAGATCGATGTGGGCCGCCGGCGTATCGAAGACCTTCCCGTTTGCCGGGTGACCCGACGATAGTTTGATCCCGAAGGGTACCCGCACGCTCCCCTCGTCCACCTGCCCCTTGGTGCCCTTCAGCCCCATGCGGTAGCGGTCGCCGTTGGGCCCGTTGTCGGTGGCAAATACCACGATGGTGTTATCGAGCTTGCCGGCCGCCCGCAGCCGTCCGAGCAGTTCACCGATACGGTCGTCAACCGATTCTACCATCGCGTAGATACCCGCATTGTAGTCGCTCAGCCCCTGCGCCTGCTTGCGCTCCCAGTAGCGGTCGGCCACCTGCACCGGCGTATGGGGCGCCTGGTAAGTCAGCATACAAAAGAAGGGCTGCCGGCTCTGCTCCATAAAGTAACCGGCCGAGTCGGTCAGGATCTGCGTCAGGTCACCGGCGAAGGGCACCGGCTCATCGCGCTCATCGCGTAGCTCCCCCCGAAAATAATCATTAAAGTGTCCCAGCGAGAAGCCCAGAAACTCATCAAACCCCTGTCCCCCCGGGTGGTAGGGAAAGGTGGCCCCGTTGTGCCACTTGCCGTAGAGCCCCGTGCGGTAGCCGAGTTGCTGGAGGTGCTCGGCCACGGTGATCACACCGTCGTCCATGGTTTCCCGCCGCCGCGTCACGAATACCGCCCCGGTGCGCGGTGAGTACTGTCCGCTCAGGAAGCTAGCGCGCGTCGGTGCACACACCGGACTTACGTAAAAGCGGTCGAACTTTGCCCCGCTTTGCAGCAGCGCGTCCATATTCGGGGTGCTAATGCTGTCGTTGCCGTGCAGGCTCAGGTCACCGATTCCCTGGTCGTCGGTAAGGATGAAGAGGATGTTGGGCCGTGGCGCGTCGGTCGTGACCCCATTGGAGGGTACAGTCGGGGCGGGGCCGCAGGTGCAAAGTAGTAGGCACAGCAGCCCGAGCATACTCGTCTTCATATCCGCTAAGGTACGCCCCCCGGTTCGTGGCCCGTAGCCGCGGCTGCACATTCGGAATACCGTATCTTGCCCTGTAGCATGCTACTTCGACTACTAATTTGCTGCCTCCTCTCCGCGCCCCTGGCTGCCCAGGCGCTACTGGATACCCTGGCGGAGAAGGTGTGCAACTGCATGGACAAGGCCCCCGAACTGATCTACCCCCGGCTGCAGGCTAGCCACTGCGTCACGGCGGTGAGTACCACCTACGCCGGTCGTATCCGCACCGAGCTGCAACTCTCAACCCGTACGGCTAGTGACCGGCAGCGGCTGGGAGAGTTACTGGTCGATCCCCTCACCAGCGGCTGCCCCCTGCTGGGCAAGCTCTCGCCTGGCACCCTGGAACCCCAACGGCGGTACAGTGATTTCTCCCTGCTGCGGCGGGTACCGTCGGCGGCGGAGGTGAATAGACGACCGGCCGCCAGTCCGGCCGCCGCAACGGCCCGCGAGGCACCGACCCTGCTGCGCGTTAGGGGTACCCTCACCCAACCACCTAGTGATGACCGACTCCGCGTGCTACTCCCCGAGGGAAAGGTTATAAGCTTCCTACTCCCCCGCAACCTGCAACGTAAGCTGGACGTCCGGCGGGGCCAGCTCATTACCGTAGTGTACCGGGAGGACTGGCGAAGTGACGGCCGCACGGTCCAGCCCACGGTGGTTCGCCTGGAATAAGTGCGATTATTTACTTTCAGAAAAAACTGAAAGTTGGCTGGGGTGTTAGGTAGGTAACGCCAATGCAGCCGTCCATGACTAGCCCCGCCCCCACGACGATCCTCGGTGATCGCACCCTTTCGCCGCACCTGCGCGCCGCCGCCCGCAAGGTGTTGGATGGGGAGCGCCTGACGCCCGCCGACGGACTGATGCTCTACGAAGAGGCCCCCCTCGGCTACCTGGGTGCCCTGGCTAATCACGTGCGCGAAAAGAAGCACGGGGACCGCACCTACTTCAACCGTAACTTTCACGTGGAGCCCACTAACGTGTGCCTGTATACCTGTAGCTTCTGTAGCTACAGCCGCCGGATGAAGAAGCGCGAGGACGGCTGGGAGTATAGCCTGGAGGACATCATGGACATCGTCAAAAAGTACGACGACCAGTTGGTGACCGAGGTGCACATCGTGGGGGGCGTGCTGCCGCAGTACGACGTGCCCTTCTACCAGGAGCTGTTCCAGCGCATCAAGGCCCACCGCCCGGAGCTGCACATCAAAGCCCTCACGCCGGTAGAGTACCACTACATCTTCAAAAAAGCCAAGATCAGCTACGAAGAAGGCATGCGGTTGATGAAGGAGGCTGGGCTAGACAGCATGCCCGGGGGCGGCGCCGAGATCTTTGCCGACGAGATCCGCGACCAGATCGCCGGTGGAAAGTGCTCTGGCGAGCAGTGGCTGCGTATTCACGAGATCTGGCACGAGCTGGGCGGCCGGTCTAACGCTACTATGCTCTACGGCCACATCGAGCACTATGGCCACCGCATTGACCACCTTGAAAAGCTGCGCGCGTTACAGGATAAGACGGGCGGCTTCCAGACCTACATCCCCCTCAAGTTTCGCAACGAGAACAACGAGCTCAGCCACCTGCCCGAGACCACCGTGGTGGAGGACCTGCGCAACTACGCCATCGGCCGGCTCTACCTCGACAACTTCGACCACGTGAAGGCCTACTGGCCCATGATCGGCCGCACCACCGCCCAGCTCAGCCTCGCCTTCGGCGTCGACGATCTGGACGGCACCATCGACGATACCACCCGCATCTACAGCATGGCCGGCGGCGAGCAACACCCCGCCATGAGCACCGAGGATCTGGTGAAGATGATCCGCGCCGTCGGTCGCCAGCCCATCGAGCGCGATACCCTTTACGGCGTACTGAAGGACTTTACGGACGTGGAGTTTGCTAGTGATAAGGAGTATCGGGGGTATACGGCTTTGCCGGTGGTATGAAATTTACCATTTACAAATTACCGTGTACCATGTACAATTTGTGAGGCAGCTCGCTTCGCTCGTGGTAGGTAAAAAAAGAGACGTTATGTAGCACGTCGTCTGGTGGCGACGAGCGAAGCGAGCAAAGCCGAAAATTGTAAATGGTATTTTGTACATGGTAGATCGTAAATCAATATATCTCGTCAGGCACGGCCAAACCGACTATAACCTCCGCGGTATTGTGCAGGGCAGCGGGGTCGACGCCAGCCTGAACCATACGGGGCGGACACAGGCCGACCACTTTTACCGTCATTACAGAGATGCGGGCTTCGAGGTGGTGATCACCAGCACGCTGAAGCGGACCTGGGAGACGGTGCAGGGCTTTATCGACGATGGACTACCGTGGGAACGAAACGCCGACATCAACGAAATCTGCTGGGGGAGCCACGAGGGGAAGCTCGGTACGCCGGAAAGTATCGCCGAGTACAAGCGGATCAAGGACGGCTGGGCGGCCGGGGAGCTCGACGGGCGCATCGGCGGCGGGGAGAGCGCCAGGGAGCTCGGCGAGCGGCTGGAGCGCTTCATCGCCCATCTTGACACCCGTACCGAGGAGAAGATTCTGATCTGCAGCCACGGCCGCGCCATGTGCGCCCTGGTCACCCTGATGATGGGCAAGCCCGTGAGCATGATGAACGAGCTGACCCACCACAACCTGGGCCTCTGGGTCGGCGAGCAGCAGCCGAGTGGGCTGTACAAATTCAGCATCCAGAACGACCGCGGTCACATTCCCGATCCCCTAACCCTCGGCAAATGGTAATCCCCGCCCCCCACCGCCTGGTGGCCGTGAGCTACCTCAACACCAAGCCGCTCCTTTACGGGCTGCTGCGCAGTCCCATCAGCGACACGCTCGCGATGGACCTGGCCATCCCCAGTGAGTGCGCCCGGCAGTTGGTGGCGGGGGAGGCCGATATTGCCCTGGTGCCGGTGGCCGTACTGCCGGAGCTACCTTACTACGAGATCATTAGCGACTACTGCATCGGGGCCGATGGGGCGGTAGCCACGGTCTGCGTTTACGGCGACGTGCCGCTGGAACGGATGACCCACGTCTACCTCGACCACCACAGCCGTACCTCCGTCATGCTTACCCGTCTACTGCTGGAGGAGTACTGGGACCACGAGGTCACCTTTTTAGAGGCCGAAGACGGCTACATCGATCACATCAACGGTACTATTGGGGGGCTCGTCATCGGCGATCGTACAATCGGGCTGGAGCGGCGCTTCCAATACGTGTACGATTTGGGCGAAGCATGGAAACTACATACCGGCCTACCCTTTGTTTTTGCCGCCTGGGTGACGACGAAGCCACTGCCGCCGGCCTTCGTCCGCCAGTTCAATGTCGCGCTGGAGGAGGGATTGGCGCACCTGCCGCAGCTACAATTACTGCTCCCCTCCCCCGCCCCGGGCTTTGACTTGACGGCGTACTTCACCCACCATATTGACTATGACTTAGATGAGCGGAAGCGGGAGGCGTTGGAGCGATTCCTAACCTATGTGCGGTACTCGGCTGCCGCTCCCGCTCTTCGTCAGCCGAGTACTTTTCCCATCGCTTAGGCGATGGGAAAAGCTCGTCTGCCGAATGGATCACTTGTCTCCGCTATTCCGTAATTCAGCCTTCCGCTCCTCCAACTGCCGCAGTTGCTCCCTCAGTCGCCGCTCCTCCCGCTCCAGTGATGGTAAGTCGTTCAGCGACCGCAAGTCAGGCGTATACTCAAACCCTTGTACCCGGGGAAAGACTCGCATACTGTCTATAGCATGCTCACCAAAGCTAAAGTCGAACTCACCTTCGAGTGGATGCATATAAATAATTGTGTCGAATTCGAATGGGTCCATGTCAATCCGAACCATATTTAATGTCGAGTCCATATTCCTCCAGGCAAGCGACCGCGCAACACGTTGCAAGCTATCCGCACTAAGCTGCATAGTCTGCACACGTAACCGGGTAAGATCCATGATCGAGTCCATATTTACGGACTTCAGCGACTTGATCGCCAGCCGGTGCAGACTGTCCGGCGAAAAGTCAAACTGCCAGGTATTAGGGAATTCCCCTCCCTCCAGCCGCTCTTCGAGAAAGAGCTCCAGATTCTCCTGAATTGCCTGTTCGTGCTTCTGTAGCCGCTCCGCTACCCCCCGTAACGAATCCAACTCTTCCAGCACCTCCGGCGGCAATGTATCCACCAGGGCGGGCCCCGCAGGTGCGGCTATAGTTGCAGGGGGTGTGAGGTCCTCCTCGCTTCCATCATCCGTAAGCGGAGCATAAGCCGCCGTAGCCACAAGACAAAACAACGCTAGCAAGGGCAGTAAAAGCAATCGCGCATTCATAGTATAGCTCAATTCTTGGTGATCAATAAAGCGACGCACGCGGGCCAGCAAGCCGCCGCCGTCGGTAAGGGAAAGGGCCGTAGCGGGCTGGCCGCCCGACTGCTCCCCATAGTGCAGAAGGGCCCGGGCGTAGGGTAGCTTGCCCGGTCCGTACCGGAGTACTAGGTCGTCACAGCAGTACTCTCGCTCCTCCCGCACGCGGGCCCCGATCCAGTGCACGGCCGGGTGGTAGTAGTACAGCACCTCGATCAGGCACTGCAGCAGATTAAAGTAGTGATCGTAGCGCCGCAGGTGGGCCAGCTCGTGCAGGATGACGGTCTCGGCCTCCTCGGTCGAGAGCTGATTGACCAGGGCCAGGGGGAACAGCAGCACGGGCTTGAGGTGACCGACGAGCATGGGGGTGGTGATGCCGTGCCCAATGCGGATACGCAAACGCCCCCGGTAGCCTAATCGGCTAGCCAGCTGAGTAACCCGTAGCTCCAGCGCGGCGTAAGCGTCCGACGCTTGCAAGCGTCGGACGCTTTGCACCCGCAGCATCCTGCGTACCCGCCAAAACGATACTCCTAGCCGAGCACTGCCTGCCACCATAGCCAGCAGCCAGCACCCAACCAGGGCGGTCATCCAGAAGTCCGGATCGGTAAAGCGGTTATAGGTTGGCACCTCCCCCGGGCTAAAGCCTACGAAGGCAATCACCACCTGTTTGACCGAGCTTTCCAACCGGGGCGCGGGGGTGTAGTAATAAAGAAAGGTAGCTACGGAAAGCGTCACCTGTAGCAGTAACATGCCGTAAGCCATGCGGTAGCGACCGGTGGCATCCATCTTTCCGTAGCGGGAGATGCTCCGCAACAGAAGCGCCAGTAGCGTAGCCTGCCAGAGGGAGTGGAGCAGCGTGGCCCCCAGGGCGGTGATCTCAGCCATCGGTGCGGTCGTTTTCGAGTTTTTGGATCAGTTGCTTGATCTCGGCCAGCTCTTCGGGGGTGGCCTGGCCGTCACCCAGGGCCCGTAGTACCAGCTCCGAGCGCGAGCCCCCGAAGGCCTTGGTCACGAAGCGGCCCAGCAGACTGCGCTGCGTACGCTCCTGGGCCACGGCGGCGGTGTAGACGTGGCTACGCTGACTTTCATCGCGGGTTACCAGCCCCTTCTCGGCCATCAGTTGCAGTAGCTTCAGGGTGGTGGTGTAGCCGATGGCTTTTTCTGGCGGGTCTTGCTCCTGATTGGTCTCATTCAGCGCTTCATTCACGGCACGCACGGTGGCGGGGCCGCGGGTCCAGAGCAGGTGGAGAATGGCGAGTTCGCTCTCGGTGGGGGTCATATACGAATGGTTTCGTACAAAGTATACGAAATAGTTCGTAGTTGCAAGTTTTGTACTAGGCGTCCGACGCTTATAAGCGTCGGACGCCTATGCCTTAGCCAGCGTGATACCGAAGGTAGAGCCCAGCCCCGCCGTGCTCCGCACATTGATCGTCTGCTGGTGGGCCTCCATGATGTGCTTGACAATACTGAGGCCCAGGCCGGAGCCGCCCTTCTGCCGGCTGCGGCTCTTATCCACCCGGTAGAAACGGTCGAAGACGTGGGGCAGGTGCTTTTCGGGGATGCCGATGCCGTTGTCGGAGACCTCACAGAGAATGTAGGTATCCATGTCGTAGAAGCCGAAGCGGGTGGCCCCGCCCTGGTTGCCGTACTTGATGGAGTTGGTGACCAGGTTGACGAGTACCTGGCGGATGCTTTCGCGGTCGGCCTCGACAAGAAATCCCTCGTCAGCTCCGGACTTAAAGCCTAGCGTGATGCCTACTTCCCTGGCCTTAAGGTCAACCTCCTCGATCACCTCCTGGGCCAGTTCCTTAATGTCAAAGGGCTCGGGGTCGAACATGAGGTCACCAGATTCCAAACGACCGATGGCGCTCAGGTCCTCCACGATGGTCTGTAGGCGCTCGACGTTCTTAGCGGCTTTTTTGATGAACGACTTAGTGATTTTCTTATCGTCGTAGCCGTGGTCCATCAGGGTGTGGAGGTAGCCCTGGATGTTGAAGATAGGGGTTTTGAGCTCATGGCTGATGTCGCCTACGTAGCGGCGGCGGTACTCGGCAAAGCGCTCGTACTGGTCGATCTGCTCCTGCTGGTTTTCGGCCCACTCGGCCACCTCCTGCTCCACCTCGTCGATGATGGGTTGGTCGGGGTCAATACCCTCGCGTTTCACGTCGTGGTGGACCTTCTGACTGTGGATGGTCTTATAGATCAATTTGATTTTGCGGTAGATGTAATGGTCTAGCGCAGCCAGGATAATGAAGTAGCTGACGGCAAAGACCGCCACCGCCGGCACGACCGCCAACCAGCCGTTGAAGGGTACACCGGGCAGAGCCATGACCAGTAGCAGTACACCCTCGGTGGCCAGGGCGATGAATACGCCGGTACGGATAGCGATCTCCCGCGGTGTACTGTTCTTGAGCATAGATGATCTACTCCCGGTGGGAGGTACTAGAACTCGAACTTATATCCAATGCCCTTGATGGTCTTGATGTAGTGGTCGCCAAGCTTCTCGCGCAACTTACGAATATGGACGTCGATGGTGCGGTTGCCTACGATCACGTCCGTGCCCCAAACTTTGTTAAAGATCTCCTCGCGGCTAAAGACCTTACCCGGCTTCGAGGCCAGCAAGGTAAGCAGGTCGAACTCCTTCTTGGCTAGTTCGATGGTGTCCTCACCGCGGCGTACGACGATACGTTCCAGGTCGATTTCTAGATCGCCGATGGCGATGATGCTGTCGGCCTCCTCTTCCTCCTGGCGAATGTTCCGTCGCAGTAAGGCCTTGACCCGACTGATGAGCACCCGCGGGCGGATTGGCTTGGTGATGTAATCATCGCCCCCGATGTCGAGGGCCGCGATCTGACTGTAGTCTTCCTCCCGGGCCGTAAGAAAGGTGATGACGGTGTTATCGAAGTCCGTATCCGCCCGTAACTGGCGGCACACCTCTACACCATCCATGATGGGCATCATGATGTCGAGCACGATCAGGTCGGGGCGTAGCTTACGCGCTAGTTTGAGCCCCTCCTCCCCGTTGCCGGCCGTGGCGACCTCGAAGCCCTCCTTGCGCAGGTTGAACTCCAGAATCTCAAGAATGTCGGGTTCGTCGTCGACCAGGAGTATCTTCGCCGGTGCAGCTGTCATACATGGGGGGTTAATCGCGGGCAAAAATAGCGCACCGATATAGCTTGCACCTTAATTCAGCGTTAAGCGCAGGTAAAGCCACATAGAACTACAGTAGGTGAAATACGTATATCTGGTCCGTCACGCCAAGAGTAGCTGGGCCGACCCCGACCTCAAGGACCACGACCGCCCCCTCAACTCCCGCGGCCGCAACGATGCCCCCCGCATGGCCGCCCGCCTCAAAAAATCGGGCGTCAAGATCGACGGCATCCTCACCTCCAGCGCCAAACGCACCCGGCAGACCGCCCAGTATTTCGCCGAGGTGTACGGATTGGGCAAAGACCGTATCCTAAAGGAAAAGAAGCTCTACCACGCAGGCCCCAAGACCATCGAGCGCTGCATCCAGCAACTCCCCGACGACTGGACCACCGTGCTGGTCTTCGGCCACAACCCCGGCTACACGGAGGCGGCCAACGCCCTCAAGAACGACGACTACATCGGCAACGTACCCACCTGCGGCATCGTCGGCAGCAAGGCAGACGGCAAGAAATGGAGCAAGTGGAAACTCGCCGACGCTAAACGCACGGTGTTCTATACCCCCAAAGACGATAAATGACCCTCAGGCTACCGGCTACGCTTCTGCTCCTCCTAGGCCTGGCCGCCGGCTGTGCTAGTCTCGACCCCGGCCCCCCGCCCGTCGATGCCGAAACCCTCGCCGAGTTAATCGCCGACCTACAGCTCGGCCAGTCGCTAGTGAACGAAATCCCCATCGTGGTACGCGACTCCATGCAGCGGGTGTACTACGAGTCCATCCTGGCCGATCACGGCTACACCCGCCAGTCCTTCGACAGCGTGATGTGGCTGGTGCGCCAGGAGCCGGTGTGGATCGATACGGTGTATGCAAGAGCCGGAGAGATAATTGCTCGGGAAATGGTCGAGGAGTAGACCGGCGCGTTGCGCCGGGTAGAGCCCTCGCTACGCGTTCGGGCGTAGACCGCGTTGCGGGTGGACCCTATGGGTTAGACTCGTCTCGCAGGCACCACATGCGGCAGCTCTACCCCGCTTCAGCGGGTCTACCCCCGAACGCGCCAGCGAGGGGTCTACCCCGGCAAAGCCGGGTCTTCCCCTTACCTTTACCCCAATGAGCAACTTCGTAGTCTCCGCCAGAAAGTACCGCCCCACCCGCTTCGACGAGGTCGTAGGCCAGCAGCACGTGTCGCAGACCCTGAAGAATGCCCTGCAGACTGATCACCTGGCCCATGCCTTCCTATTTTGTGGGCCCCGGGGCGTGGGAAAGACCACCTCGGCGCGTATCCTGGCCAAGGTGCTCAACTGCCAAAACCGGACGGCGGACTACGAGCCCTGTAACGTCTGCAGCAGCTGCGTGGCCTTCAATAATAATGCCAGCCTCAACATCACGGAGCTAGACGCGGCCAGTAACAACAGCGTTGACCATATTCGGGCGCTGACCGAGCAGGTGCGTTTTCAGCCGCAGCAGGGGGAGTATAAGGTGTTCATCATTGACGAGGTGCACATGCTCTCGACCCAGGCCTTCAATGCATTTCTGAAGACACTGGAGGAGCCGCCGTCCTACGCCGTATTTATTCTGGCTACAACGGAGAAGCACAAGATCATTCCCACCATTCTGTCGCGCTGTCAGATCTTCGACTTCAAGCGGATCCAGCCGAAGGATATCATCGAGCACCTACAGGGGATTTGCGCGCAAGAGGGCATCACGGCCGATGAAGAGGCGCTGCACATCATCGCCCAGAAGGCCGACGGGGCCCTGCGCGATGCCCTGAGTATCTTCGACCGCATCGTGAGCTTCAGCGGTAAGTCGATCACCTACGCGGCCGTGATCGAGAACCTTAACGTGCTCGACTACGACTACTACTTCCGGGCCGTGGACTACATCCTGACTGAAGACCGGGCCGGTATGCTCCTGCTGTTTGATGAGGTGCTGCGGCGGGGCTTCGACGAGGACCTGTTCCTGAATGGCCTGGCCGCGCACGTCCGTGACCTGCTCGTGTGCAAGGACCGGGCCACCCTGCAACTGCTCGAGATCGGCGACCGGCTGCGTAGTCGCTACCACCAGCAGGCGGCCATCACGCCGCCCGATCTGCTGCTGACCGTACTGGACCTAGCCAATGAGTGCGACCTCAACTTCAAGATCGCCCGCAACAAGCGGCTGCACGTGGAGATGAGTCTGCTGCGTATGGTGAGTATCCGGCGGGCCTTTCGCAATGAGCCCATGCGTAGTGCGGCGGCCCCTTCCACGGACGTTGCACCGGCGGCCCCGCCCCCGGTTACGGCGCCTCCTGCCGCAGTAGAAACGTCTATTCCGGAGGTCGAGGAGGTTCATAATCCGGTGGAGATGCCCCCGATTGAGGAAGTGCCCGAGCCGCCAAGCACGGTAGCGCCTACGGCCTTCGATGCCCTGGATATCGCTAGTCTGCTGGCTGAGGCGGAAGAAGAGTTAGAAGATGCCGTACCCGCCGATGAGCTACCGGAGCTGGACGATGAATCCCTGCGGAGAGCCTGGGATGCTTTCCTACAGGAGCACAAGGAGACTACGCTAGCACTGTTCATGAAGCAGGCCCTGCCGCTGGTGGAAGATGAGGAAGTGGTGGTAAAGATCGGCTCGGCCCGGGCGCTGGCCTCGTTGCGCGATGATGAGAGCCTGATCGTGCACCTACGCGACGTCTTTGCCCGCCCCAATTTGGTGATGCGCCTGGTGGAAGATGCCAGCCTGAAGCCCGTACAGTCGACCGCTAAAAAGCGGCTGACGGCTAAAGATAAGTTTTTGGCCATGCGGGAGAAGAATCCGGCGCTGGAAGAGTTGCGGCGGCGGTTTGATCTGCGGCCTGAGGAGTAGGGTAACTGCGTTGCTAAAGGTTTTAAAAATTTTGAGCGCCGCAGGCGCTAACTACATCTACGTTAAATCAGATGATACTATGCAGTTGCCATGCTTCCTTTCGTAGTTGATCTGCATCAATATCCTTGTCCCTCCACATCCCCTTAGCTTCGGCAAAAAGTTGGTCTTTGCTTTCTTCAGTATCCTCACCAAATTCTTTAATCTCTACGTAGTCGAGCTGTGATAGCAGATCGTAAAGAAATCCTTTTTTTTCAGGGTCTTTAATCGTCAGCACTAGCGTTTCCATTGCACTTCGTTTCATGTAGAACCTAGCCCTCAATCGCAAAGTTGCTTCCCAGCATCAGCCCTAGCAACTCCTCGGCCGCAGCTCCTATATTAGTACCCGGGCCGAAAATACCCACCACCCCCGTCTCCCGTAGGAACTCGTAATCAGCCGGAGGAATAACCCCGCCAACCACCACCCGGATATCCGCCGCATCCTGGTTGGCAAGCTCCTGGATCACCTCCGGCACCAGGGTCTTGTGCCCGGCGGCCAGGGAACTGATGCCCAGCAGGTGTACGTCGTTCTCCACGGCCTGACGCACGGCCTCCTCCGGCGTCTGGAAGAGCGGACCCACATCGACATCGAAGCCCAGGTCGGCAAAGCCCGAGGCGATAACCTTGGCCCCCCGGTCGTGGCCATCCTGCCCAAGCTTGGCGATCAGGATACGCGGCCTACGGCCGTAGGCAGTGACGAAGCGGTCGGAGAGCCCACGCACTTTCTGTAGCCGGTCAGTATCGGAGTGACCGGCGTACACCCCACTGATGAGTTGGTGGGTAGCCCGGTAGCGACCGAAGACCTCCTCCAGGGCGCTGCTGATCTCGCCCAGGGTGGCCCCGGCGCGGGCGGCATCGACGGCGGCGGCCAGGAGGTTATCCTCGCCGCGGGCAGCGGTCTTTAAGGCTTCGAGTGCAATCTGGTGCGCGGTGGTATCCCGTTGCTCCCGGGCGCGGGCGATTTGTTGCACCTGCTCCGTACGCACCCGGTCGTTATCCACCTCCAGCAGGTCGAAGTCGGCGGCCTCTGCGGTACGAAAGACATTGACGCCCACGATCTGCTCACGGCCGCTGTCGATGGCCGCCTGCTTACGGGCGCTGGCCTCCTCGATGCGCAGTTTGGGCAGACCGGTCTCGATGGCCCGCACCATACCCCCGGCCTCCTCCACCTCCTGCATCAGCTGGCGAGCCTCGGCGATGAGGCGGTCGGTTTCGGCCTCCACGGCGTAGCTGCCGCCCCAGGGGTCTACGGCCTGGGTGATGCCGAGCTCGTTTTGCAGGTACAGCTGGGTGTCGCGGGCGATCTTGGCGCTGTAATCGGTGGGTAGGGCGATAGCCTCATCGAGGGCGTTAGTGTGCAGACTCTGGGTGCCGCCGAAGACCGCCGCCAGGGCCTCGATACAGGTGCGGGCCACGTTGTTGTAGGGGTCCTGCTCGGTGAGGCTGTAGCCGCTGGTCTGGCAGTGGGTGCGCAGCATGGAGCTCTTCGGATTTTTGGGCTTGAATTCGGCCATGAGCTCGGCCCAGAGCTGGCGGCCGGCACGCAACTTGGCAATCTCGGTGAAGTGCCGCATGCCGATGCCCCAGAAGAAGCTCAGGCGGGGCGCAAAGTCATCCACATCCAGCCCGGCCGCTACGCCGGCGCGTACGTAGGCCAGTCCGTCGGCCAGGGTGTAGGCCAGCTCCACCGCCGCTGGCGCCCCGGCCTCGTGCATGTGGTAGCCGCTGATGCTGATACTGTTGAAGCGCGGCATGTGCTGGGCCGTATAGGCGAAGATATCGGCCACGATGCGCATGCTCGGCCCCGGGGGGTAGATATAGGTATTGCGCACCATGAACTCCTTGAGGATATCGTTCTGGATGGTACCGGCCAGCTGCTCCGGGGCCACGCCCTGCCGCTCGGCGGCCACGATGTAGAAGGCCATCACGGGTAGCACGGCCCCGTTCATGGTCATGCTCACGCTCATCTTTTCCAGCGGGATCTGGTCGAAGAGCCGCTCCATATCCGCCACCGTATCGATGGCCACGCCGGCCTTGCCCACGTCGCCGCGCACCCGGGCGTGGTCGCTGTCGTAGCCCCGGTGGGTGGCTAGGTCGAAGGCTACGGAGAGCCCACGCTGTCCGGCGGCTAGGTTGCGGCGGTAAAAGGCATTGGATTCCGCGGCGGTCGAAAAGCCGGCGTACTGGCGGATTGTCCAGGGCCGGCCCACGTACATACTGGCGTAGGGGCCGCGGCGGTAGGGGGGTAGTCCGGCTACCCCGCCCGGGCCGGCATCTGTGGTGGGGGATACGGTTACGCGGCCTAGCTGGTGGTCGGCGCGGTCGGGAAAGTGAGGGCGTGGCATAGGCGTGGGCTGGCGGGCAAAATACACAATCCCCCCACGCGAACACTTCCCCGCCGCCCCACTTATAGATAGCAAACGCACTACCGTGGCCCAGGAGAATATCTTTCGGCGCATTTTCGGCTTCACGAAGGAGCTGTTTACCAATTTTGGCAAGGACGATGCCTTCACCCTCGGGGCGGCCCTGGCCTACTACACCGTGTTCAGCTTCGCGCCCCTGCTAGTGGTGGCCATTGCCGTGGCTAGCTACTTCGTGGGCGAGGAGGCCGTGACGGGGCGGCTCTACGGCGAACTGGAGGGCCTACTGGGTCCTGATGCGGCCTCCACCCTACAGGAGATCGTCAGCAACGCCTACTCTACCGGTGATACCCTCTGGGCATCCATCCTGAGCGTGGCCACCCTGGTCTTCACCGCTACTACGGTGTTTGCTACGCTCAAGTCTAGCCTCAACCGTATCTGGGAAATAGAGGCCCGACCGGCCAACAACATCCTCGGCTTCATCTTCACCCGCCTGCTCAGTTTTAGCTTCGTGCTAGGATTGGGTTTCATGCTCATGGTCACCCTGATCGTGAACACCATCATCATAGGTTTCATGGATAAGATTGCCGCCCTGGTACCCGCCCTGGGGCCGGTGGTACTGGCCGTGACTAGTTGGGTGCTGTCTACGGCCGTCACGGCCGTCATCTTCGCCCTACTTTTCCGTTACCTCCCCGACGCCAAGGCCCGCTGGAAGGACATCTGGGCCGGGGCCATCTTCACGGCTATCCTCTTCGGTCTCGGGCGTTTTCTGATCGGCTTTTACATCGGTAATTCCGACTTCGGCAGTACCTACGGAGCGGCCGGGGCCCTGGTCACCCTACTCGTATGGACCTACTACAACAGTCAGATCCTCTTCCTCGGTGCCGAGTTTACCGCCACCTGGGCCAAACGTCGGGGCTTCCCCATTCGTCCGGACCACAACGCCGTCCGTATTATCAAAGAAGTACGCAAGGTGGACGGTATCAAAGTTTAATGCGGGCGGGGCCGCGGGTGCAAGGCCTTTAGTGTACCTTAGTATCACCTAAGCCCCCTATTCGTTAGGTTTGAACAACGCACCCATCCAGGTTACGAAGACGTACCTCCCTCAGCTGGAGGAGTATACCGCCCTGCTGGAGCAGGTCTGGGACCGGCATTGGGTGACTAACGGCGGCCCACTGGTGCTGGAACTGGAAGCGACCCTCAGTAAGCGACTCGACGTACCGCTGCAGCTCGTCAGCAACGGTACCGTGGCCCTCCAACTCGCCATCCACGCCCTGGAGCTGACCGGCTCGGTGATCACCACGCCCTTCTCCTACGTAGCCACTACCAACGTGCTGCTCTGGGAAAATCTTCACCCGGTTTTCGTGGACGTAGAGCCCACCTGGTACACCCTCGATCCCGGCCTCGTAGAGGCGGCCATCACGCCCGACACCTCCGCGATCCTGGCCACCCATGTGTATGGCTATCCCTGTCAGCACGCGCAGCTGGAGGCGATCGCCCGGCGGCACGGGCTAGCCCTGATTTACGACGCGGCCCACGCCTTCGACGTGCGGGTCGACGGGCACAGCGTCCTCCAGTGGGGCGACGTGTCAACGCTCAGCTTTCACGCCACCAAGGTCTTCCATACCATTGAGGGCGGGGGCGTACTGACCGATGACCCCGAGCTCCTCGAACGCCTCGATCTACTGCGCACCTTCGGACACGTAGGCCGGGATCACCGCAGCCTGGGCATCAATGGTAAGAACACCGAGTTCCACGCCGCCATCGGACTGCTCAACCTGCCGCGACTCGCTCCCAATCGGGTAGCCCGAAAGACGATCAGCGACCGCTACCGGAGTCTGCTGAGCGACCTACCCCTTACCGCACTCGACCCCGCTGACTACCCGGGGCTGGAGTACAATTACGCCTACTTCCCCGTCTTCTGCCCCGATGCCGACTGCCGCGAGCTACTGATCGAGGCGCTCAACGCCGAAGAAATTTACCCCCGCCGCTACTTCGAGCCCTCGCTCAATGAGCTCAATTTTCTGAGTGGTGAGCCGCGCGCAAGCTGCCCGGTCTCCGAGCACGCCTCGCGTACCGTAGTCTGCCTGCCCCTTTATCCCGACCTGGCCCTGGACGACGTGGACCGGATCTGCGCCATCATCCACCAAAGCCTGGTCGCAGTATGACGGCAGTGATGCAGCCCTACCTCTTTCCCTACCTCGGCTACTTCCACCTCATGGCGGCTGCCGATCACCTCGTCTTCTACGACGACGTGCAGTACATCAACGACGGCTGGATCAACCGCAACCGGCTCCCCCACGGCTGGTTTACCGTGCCGGTAGCAGCTGGCAGCCTGACCGATTCTATCCGGGAACGGCAGGTAGCCGTTGGTCCGTACACGCATTTTCGGAAGAAGTTTCTCAAGGGGTTCGGGCAGCGCTACGGTAAGAGCCCTTACTTCGAGACGGCGCAGCGTATGGTCCACGAGGTATTTGCCGAAACGCCCGGGTCCGTCAACGAAATGGCCCAGCGGAGCGTGTGCCTGGTAGCCGACTACCTAGGTCTTACTTTGCGCTACAGTACCTCCACGACGTACACCTACCAGCGCGAGCTTCCTACCCAGGCCAAACTCCTCAGCTTGCTTTACGCCTGTAGGGCAGAGCGCTACGTCAACCAGGTCGGGGGCAGCCACCTCTACGACCCGGAAGTCTTCGCCGCCAGTGGGGTATCTCTGAACTTTCTACAGTCCGATCTCGATTACAGCGCCGAGGAGCCCGGCCTGCAGTACTCCGTACTACACCTGCTGGCCCACCACCCCCCGCAGCAGTGCCGGGAATGGTTGCAGCAGTATACGATCACGACACCCACCTACGCATGAATCCTTTCGACACCCCCGCCCGCCGCGTTGTCATCTTCGGTGAGTCACAGCTGGCCAGCCTGGCGCACTTCTACCTCAAGCACGATAGCCAGCACGAGGTCGTGGCCTTTACGGTCGACGCCGCCTACCGCAAATCAGATACCTACGAGGAGCTGCCGCTGGTCGACTTCGAGACCGTGACCGAGCAGTACGCCCCCGACGAATACGCCATGTTTCTGCCCGTCAGCTTCAAGCAGATGAGTCACCTACGACGCGATAAGTTGGAGGCCGCCCGGGCTAAGGGCTACGACATCATCAGCTACGTGAGCAGCAAGGCCACCACCTGGCCGGATCTCGATGTAGGCGAGAACTGCTTCGTGTTCGAGGACAACACCATCCAGCCCTACGTCAAGATTGGGGAGAACTGCGTACTCTGGAGCGGCAACCACATCGGTCACCACACCGCCATCGGCAACCACGTATTCATCACCTCCCAGGTGGTGATCAGCGGAGCCTGTACGATCCACGACCACGCCTTCTTCGGGGTAAACGCGACAATCCGGGACGAGACCGTAATCGGGGAGGCTACCCTGGTCGGCATGGGAGCCCTGATCACGAAGGATACCGAGCCCTACTCCATTCACCTGGGGGCCAAGGGTAAGATCGCCCCCGGCAAAAGTATCAACCTCGATTCCCTGTCCCACAAAAGCGGCGGCTGATGGCCTGGCAAAAACTCGGCTGCTTCTTTACTACCGACGGGCAGCGGCCCTGGATGGTCAGTCATGCCTGCGTACCTACGGCACTGTACTTACCGGACGCCGACCGCATCCGCGTCTACTTTGCGCCCCGCAACGCGCGCGGACAATCCATCCCCACCTACCTCGAAGTCGACGCCGCCGACCCCACTGAGGTTACCTACCTCCACGACCGTCCGATCCTCGAACTCGGCGAGCGGGGTACCTTCGACGACGGCGGTATCATGCCCTGTAGCCTGGTGGAGGCGGCCGATGGCTCGCTCTACCTTTATTACGTAGGCTGGAACCCCTCGGTATCCGTGGCCTACCGTAATGCCGTGGGACTGGCCATCAGCCGCGACGGGGGCGTGACCTTCGAGCGGCCCTTCCCCGGTGCCGTCGTAGACCGCAACCGCACGGAACCCTTCTTTACCGCCTCCCCCTGTGCCCTACGCGAGGGCGACGACTGGCACCTGTGGTATGCCAGTAGCACGGGCTTTCTGGAGGTGGGCGAGCGCATAGAACCGCTCTACGTGATCAAGTATGCCCACTCGCGGGATGGCATCAACTGGGATCGGACCAACACGACCCTGCTTGCACCGGCGGCCCCGCCCGAATGTACCGCCCGCCCCTCCGTGGTGAAGGACGGGGACACCTACAAAATGTGGTACTGCTACCGTGGCAGCTACGACTACCGGGATGGCGCGGACGCTTACCGTATCGGCTACGCCGAGAGCCGGAATGCTGGTGAGGGTTGGCAGCGAATGGACGAACGGGCCGGTATCACCTACTCCGATGCCGGCTGGGACTCGACCATGCAGACCTACCCCAGCGTGGTGGACACCCCCCACGGACGCTACCTTTTCTACAACGGCAACGGGTTCGGCAAGACCGGTATCGGCTGCGCCCGCTGGCAGAACACCTAATGACACATGAAGACTACCCTATTCAACTACAATACCGCGCGCTACCCCTTCGGGAGACTGATCGGTGAGTACATCGGCACCCAGGAGCTGGAAACGCTGCACGCCGATTACGACAGCGACCCCGCCCTGGCCAACTCGCTATACAAGAATATGGAGCAGTCGCCCGTGTTCAAGGCGATGTACGCCGGCCTGAGCTCGCCCGCGGGGCAGGAATTTTACGCCACCTACGAGCGCTTCGTGCGGGAGGTGATCCGGCCGCAGTACGACGCGCCCATCTACTACCAGACCAAGCCGAGCCACCGCATCCTGTTTGCCGACGTCCCGGGGCAGAGCCGCTTTCACCGCGACGCCGACTACGGCCACGATCCGGCGGAGGTGAACTACTGGGTGGCCCTCACGCCGGCCTTCGGCACGAATACCTTCTGGATCGAAACCGAGGAAGGCAGGGGCGACTACCAGCCGGTAGAAGCCGAGCCCGGTCAGTTCGCGCGCTTTCGGGGCAGCACGCTTTCCCACGGGGCGAAGAATAATACGACCGGCAAAAGCCGGGTGAGCTTCGACTTCCGGGTGATCCCGGCGGCGGAGGCCCCCGCGCGGTACAGGGAGCAGGAAGCAGCCGACCCTAATGACGAGAACCCGGTGAGTGCGAACGCCCTTAAATTCAGCTATTGTGCATAGTCCTGCCCTACCCGCGGTGAGCGTAAGCATCATCACCTACAACCAGCGCGACCTGATCGGGCGGGCCATCGATAGCGTGCTGGACCAGCGCGTTGATTTCGAGTACGAGATTATAATCGGTGACGACTGCTCCAGCGACGGTACCCAGGCAGTCCTGCGCGACTACGCCCGCCGCTACCCAGACAAGATCCACCTTATCCTACACCCCCGGCGCTACCGCCGTGAGGTGCCCGGCCGCACCAACAACACGACTAATTTGCTGAATTGCCGCGGTAAGTATACCGCCATGCTCGACGGCGATGACTACTGGACCGACCCCGACAAACTCCAGCGGCAGTACGACCGCATGGAGGCACAACCGGAGCTGAGTATGTGTCTGCACGATGCCCAGATGGTGTACGATGATCCCCCGGCACCCGGGGAGGACCGACTTACGTATATGTCGGAGAGCGTGGGGGGAAGTGAGACGGGACAGTACAC
The DNA here is from genome assembly GCF_965214665.1 of Neolewinella sp. Taxonomy (GTDB): domain Bacteria; phylum Bacteroidota; class Bacteroidia; order Chitinophagales; family Saprospiraceae; genus Neolewinella. The sequence goes on from NZ_OZ243970.1 coordinate 2,575,864, forward strand.
CCACGAGCAGTTGGCTGTGGGGAGCTACCTGCATCCCTTCATCGGCAGCATCATGTACCGAACCGCCCAGCTGCGGGACCTGCCCGACTGGTTTTACTACATCGTAGCGGCTGACTATGCGCTGATCCTACACCTTAGTCGGAACGGTCCGGTGTACTACGACGCCCACCCGGCGGCGGCTTACTACATCTCGCCCCAGGGATTCCAGCGGATATTCCGCAAGGATTTGTCCATCCTGCAGCAGGAGCTGCGCGACACCGACATCTACGCTACCCACTTCCCAGCCACGCGCCACAGCAGTAAGCTGACCCGGGGTAAGGCAACGCTGCACTGGCACCTGAGTCAGCACTACCGGGAAAAGCGGCAGTGGCGGCAGACGGCGCGCCATCTGCGGCAAATGTTTCGGGCGGATCGCCGGTTCGGGCTGCGTATGGTATTTAATCCCGTGCGGAAACTCCGGGGTCACTTCGTGTCCCTCTCGGCTAACCGGGCCAGCAGGTCAGCGGAGAAATCTGCGGCGATCCGCTCGTAACTGTAGTTTTCAAGAGTAAATTGCTGTCCGCGGGCGGCAATGGCGGCGCGCTCCTCGGGGTGGGCCAGGTAGTAATCGATCTGCTTGATGCAGTCCTCCTCATCAGTATAGGTGGCAAATATGCCCTGCGGAAAGGTAGCCGCCAGGTTAGGGGCCATCCGCGTAAGCATGAAGCCGCCCACGCCCATCACCTCGAACATGCGCTGGTTAAAACCGACGGTACCGGCGATGTCGACGTAGTCATTGAGGCAGATGTCGGCGTCGTGGTAGGTCTGGTACATCTCCAGTCCGCTGGTAACGCCCCGGAAGCCGGCGGCCAGGTTGGGGAAATCCTGTAGCGTACGGCCATCCCCCCCGTGCTCCCACCAGTAGCCCCACCAGGTAAATTTGGTGCGCCCGGCCAGTCGCTCGAAGAACTCGGTGCGGGCGGCAAAGTTTTCGGTACCCAGTCCGCCCACGAAGACTACGCCCGGACTGGGATTCCCTTCCTGCAGGTGATCCAGAATGCGGGGTTCGAAGCCCTGGTCATTCAGAATACTCTCCACCCCGTGCACCTCAAAAATCTGCTTGAAGTGGGGCTGATCGGTGTAGATGAGGTCGAAATCGTTGGGGTGCCACTCGTACGGCAGGCGGGCGCTGAGGCGGGCCACCAGCAGGGCATCCTTGCGGTAGGGCTGCCAGAAGGCGGAGGGCTGGGGCTGGGAGCGGGCGAAGAGCACGTCGGGCCGGCGGTGGCGGATGTAGGCATCGGCCACGTAACTCCGCCAGGCGCGGTGGCGGCCGGTGAGCCGTCGGTAGGCACGAAAGCTAAACTCCAGGGCGCGTGCGCGGGTGCCACCGAAGAGGTGCTGGGCCACCTTGCGGGTGAACACTGGATCATGAAAGAAGTACTCCTCGGCTTCCCAGTGGCCGTTCTGGTTGAGGTAGTAGGTGTAGTAATCACCGTAGTTGGAGAACAGGTCGAGCAGCCACTGCCGGTAGGTGGGTAGGTCCATCGCGTGGATCTCCGGGGCGGCGGCCTGCTTCTGCTGCAGGTACTTGGCGGGGTGGACGATGTCGAACTTGATGAGTTTCTTCATAGCGGGCGGCGAAGATAAAGGGGTTGGGAGAGCTTGGTCTATCTTTGGGGCTTCAACTACTGTGTCATGCCCTCAGCGGCGACTACGATAATCAAACCGGTCAGTGGCTGGCAGCTCCTCGACCTCAAGGGGCTCTGGCAGTACCGCGACCTGCTCTACTTCCTCTCCGTACGGGGCATCAAGATCAAGTACGCCCAGAGCGTGCTGGGCGTGGGCTGGGCGGTGGCCAATCCACTGATTCAGGCGCTGCTCTTCACTTTGGTGTTCGGTGAGCTCGCTAAGCTAGACAGTGACGGGACGCCCTACATCCTGTTCAGCTTCACGGCCATGGTGGTGTGGACCTACTTCAGCGGTATCCTGACCGATGCGACCACCTCGCTGGTGGCTAACCGCGACATGATTAGCAAGGTGTATTTTCCGCGCCTGATCCTGCCGCTAGCCGCCGTACTGAGCAAATTGCTTGACTTCGGGGTAGCCTTCCTGGTGCTAGTGGGCCTGCTGATCTACTACGGGCAGGTGCCGAGCGTGACGGTGCTGATGCTGCCGGTGCTGGTGCTGATCCTGGTGCTCACAAGTATCGGAGCGGGCTGTCTGCTGGCGGCGGTGGCCGTGCAGTACCGGGATGTGAACTACGCGATGACCTTTTTGGTCCGGCTGCTGATGTTTACGGTGCCGGTAGTGTACTCCATGTCCGTCATCCCGGAGGCCTACCACAGCGTGTACGCCCTCAATCCCATGGTGGGGGTGATCGAGGGCATGCGGTCGATGTTTCTGCAGACGCGGCCGTTTCCGTGGGAATGGGTCGCTACGGGAGGGGCGGTCTCGGTGATTATTTTTTTGGTGGGGTGCTTTTACTTTCGGCGGGTGGAGCGGCACTTTGCTGATTTGGCTTAAAGATTTAAAGCGGCAAACTCACCACGGAGTCCCCTAGAGGGGCCACACGGAGGGTGTCACTGAGGTTTCACAGAGCCGTCGTTATAGGTGTCTTCAGGGGGAGGACACGAAGGGCCATCACCTGACGGTGATGGGCGGCAAGTAGCAGGATAGAAGACTAATTATGAAGGATACGGTGATCGAGGTGAGTGGGGTGGGGAAACGGTACCGGTTAGGAAGTCGGGAGCAGGCGGATACGCTGCTGGGACGGGTGGGGAAGTTGGTGACCTACCCCCTCAGGAACTTTCGGGAGCTGGCGCAGCGGAAGAATTTCGGGGAGGACGACGAGAGTGTGCTGTGGGCGCTGCGGGAGGTGGACTTTAGCGTGCGGCAGGGGGAAGTGCTGGGGCTGGTCGGTCATAATGGGGCGGGGAAGAGTACGCTGCTGAAGATTCTGAGCCGGATCACGCCGCCGACAGTGGGTCAGATTAGCATCGAGGGGCGGGTGTCAAGCCTATTGGAGGTAGGTACAGGGTTTCACCAGGACCTGACGGGGCGGGACAATGTATTCATGAACGGGGCGGTGCTGGGGCTGACCAACCGGGAGATTCGGGAGCGCTTCGACGAGATCGTGGACTTTAGCGGCATCGAGAAGCACATCGATACGCCGGTGAAGTTTTACTCCTCGGGCATGAAGGTGCGGCTGGCCTTTAGCGTGGCGGCCCACCTGGACCCGGAAATCCTCATCATCGACGAGGTACTGGCCGTGGGGGATCTGGCCTTCCAGCAAAAGTGCCTAGGCAAGATGGATAGTGTGAAGGAGAAGGGGCGTACCATCCTCTTCGTGAGTCATAACATGAGCGCGGTGGAGGGGCTTTGCGGACGCTGCATTCTGATGGACGGGGGCCGGGTAGCCTACGACGGTACCGTCGGTGGGGCCATCGGGCGCTACCGCGAGGGCAGCCTACTGGCCGCCGAGTCGGAGGTGCTCGGAGCGCGTACGGACCGCGAGGGCGGCGGGCGGTTCCGCTTCACCGACGTGCGGCTCAACTACGGTGGTGGGGTCTACGCCGGCGAACCGCTCCTGTTGGAACTGGACTACGAGGCTACGGCCGACATTCCGAGTCTACAGGTGGCTATCAAGTTCAGTCGCAACTACCGCGAGGTGGTGATGACGCTGGATAACCGCATCCAAGGCCGGCCGCTGTCGGCCCACCGGGGGCACGGTACGCTGGTCGTAGAGCTACCGGCACTGAACCTGATCCCGGACCGCTACCTTATCGACCTGTGGGCAGGTACAAGTACGGTGGCCGAGGACCGCATCTTCAACGCCGCCACCATGATCGTGCTCGAAAAAGACGTGTACGGCAGCGGTCTGCTCCCCCAGGCCAACCGCCACGGCTTCTTTATTCCCCCAGCCTGTAGCTGGGAGACCGCCCGGGTTACCGCCCCCAATCCGTAAACTGAAAATTTCCTACCCAATGATACCAGGACGCGTCAAGGGCCACGTACGCAGTACGCTACGCAACACCATTACTAGCGGACGAAAACTAGGTTTTTTCCCTACCCGCCGCTTCGCCCTGATCTGCCACCAGCGCAGCGGGAGCAATATGCTCACCAGCGTATTCAATCAGCACCCCGAGGTGATCATGCGCGGGCAGATACTGCGTGATGACCCCGAGTACCAGCGGCAGCTCCAGGAGATGGGCATGCTACCCTTCACGGGTCAGTTATTCGACGATAGCGTCGAAGGCCGCCAGCGCTTCGATACGCTACAGGAGCAGCCCGACGAGCGGGAGCCCCGCAATACCGCTGCGGTCATCGAGTCGTTTTACCGATCGCAGGGCTACGACAGCCACCGGTCGATGATCGGGATAAAATTCCACGGGGGGACAATGTACCGTGACGAGATCGAGGAGATCTTCCTGGGGGATGATCCCACCTATAGCATTTTAGTCCTACACCGCGAAAACCTACTGGCCGCCGGCATCTCCTGGTACCAGGCGCGGATGCTGGACCAGTGGGTATCGAAGTCGCCGGACATTAAAAAGCCGGCGATCGAGATTGACATCCCCACCCTACGCGACTTTGTGCTGCGTACCCGCGACGATGTGGCGGAATGGAAGGCCCTGCTGGCCAAGCACCAGCACCCGTACCTGGAGCTGACCTACGAGCAGATCACGGCGGCCGACTTTTCCTACGACCCCATCTGGCAGCACCTGGGCGTCGAGTCAATCCCTACGCCGAAGCCAAAGACCTACAAGCTGCTCAAGGACTACAGCCACATCAGTAACATCGCGGCGATTCGTGCGGAGTTCGCCGGTATGGGGCTCGGAGAAGTCTAATACCACCCGCCCGCCTTGCTCGACCTCACCGCCCTACCCCACGACCGATCGGATTACCTGCGCACGCTGGTGCTGTTGCTCGTGTCCCTACTAGGCACCTTCTTCATGGACCAGCTGCTGAAGGGCCTGCCGATCTACGAGACCTTTTACGAGGGGGTGGCCGCCGTTAATCTGGCGGGCCGGCTGAACGGGACACGGATCGTAAGCTATTTCCTGCTCGGCCTGGGCTGTATCGTACTTGACCGCTGGCGGGGCATCGGTCTAGGCGAGTTACCGGCCGAAGCCCGTGCCCTTCTGATCATGGCGGTGGGCCTACAGATGTACACCATCGGCCTGCTGGACTACAACCACTACTACAACAACTGGATGGTGGCCGACCGGCTGCTGTTGGTGGGCCTCGGGGTACTGGCCATCGTGCGGCCGCTCTACCTACCGATTTTCCTGATCGATCTGGTCCTCCTGACCGGCCAGCTGCGGCAGCCCGACCTGATCGGCTACGACCACGTGCACAAGTACATCTTCCCGCACATCCTGGCGCTGGCATGGTGCTTCCTGGTGGCCTCGCGCTTCGTCCGCATCCGGGAGCCGTATTACCTGCTGGTGCCACTGATGATGGCCCCGCTGAGTCTGTGGTACATCATGGGGGGCATCGGTAAACTGGAGCTGGACTGGCCAAGTCAGAACAGCCTGTACAACCTCTTTGCCGCCGCCCTTGATGCCGGCTGGCTGGCGGGTTGGTCGCAGGGGACGAAGCTTTTCTTGGCAGACTTCCTGGTCACCTTTCAGCAGCCCATGCTCTGGAGCACGATTGTGCTCGAGATTCTACTGCCGCCGCTGCTGTTCGTGAACCGCCCCACGGCCATCGCCGTATCGCTCACGCTTATGATTTTCCACCTCTTTGTGTACCTATTCAGCGGGATCCTGTTTTGGCAATGGTCGCTGCTGGAGCTGGTCTTCATCTACTTCCTGGTATTCCGTAGGCAGGATGTGGCGCCGCTATTCAGTTGGCGATCGCGCGGGGTGTACTGGCTGACTCTCCTGCTACTGCCCCTAGCCGTACACATCGGCAAATTGGCCTGGTACGATTGTGGCTTCATCAACCACTACGCCTTCTTCCTCGTCAACGACCGCGGGGAAGAAACGGAGCTCGACGCTACCTACTTTTCTCCCTACGACACCGGCTTTGCTAAGAACCGCTTCTACTTTCTGACCCACGAAAAAACGCTGGCCAATACCTACGGGCAGTGCGATGACGTGAGCCTACTGGGGCTGCTGCGCGACTGGTCTAGCCGTAGTGCCGAGGACAACCAGACCCTTCTTGATGACTTCCGCAACCAGGCGGGTATGGAACGCTACGATGAGGCCGACGCGAAGGAGTTCCTAGCATTCCTGACCTCCTTCATCAGCAATAAGAACGCCTACGATCCGGAGCTCATCAGCCTACTTGCCGTGCCGCCCCACATGCAGCAGGGCCCTAACCAGCGTAACCTCCACAAAGCCGGCCTACACCACCTGAAGGTCGTGTACCGGGAAAAGGTGATCCTGCCCGGGCTGCGGTACCAGACCGTTGCCCAGGACAGTTTCTCACTTTCCCTCACTCCCCCCCAAGCTCCCTAAGCCATGTGCGGAATCATCGGCCAGCTCAACTTTCGGGGTACGGTAGACCGGGCGCTCTTCGACGCCATGCGCGACACACTGGTGCACCGGGGCCCAGACGGCTACGGCACCGAACTACGCCACGACGGTCGCCTCGCCCTGGGGCACCGCCGGCTGTCCATCCTGGACCTCAGCGAGCGCGGCCACCAACCGATGTCTAATGAAGACGGCACGGTGTGGATCACCTTCAATGGCGAGATATACAACTTCGGTCCGCTGCGCGAGCAGCTACTGACTGCCGGCCACCACTTTCAGTCCACCACCGACACCGAGGTATTAGTGCACGGCTACGAGGAGTGGGGAACAGAGGGGCTGCTGGGCCGCATCAAGGGCATGTTCGCCTTCGGCCTCTGGGATGAGCGGCGGGGCAAGCTGGTGCTGGTGCGGGACCGCTTCGGCATCAAACCCCTCGTGTACCATGCGGATGCCGAGCGGCTGGTGTTCGCCTCCGAAATTAAGGCTTGCACCCGCGACCCCGCCCTGAAAAAGGTGCTGCGGGAGGACGCGCTGGCCGACTACTTCCTATACTCCTACGTGCCGCACCCGGATACAGTCTGGGAGGGGCTGCACAAACTACGGCCGGCCCACTACCTGGAGGTCGATGCTGCTACCGGGGCCCAACGTATGGTCCGCTACTGGTCGCTACCCGAACGGATCGAACCCCTTCCCTACCCCGCCGCCCTGGAGCGCACGGACGAGCTGATGCGGCAAGCCGTACGGCAGCACCTGGTGAGTGACGTGCCGGTGGGGCTATTCCTGAGCGGGGGCTACGATAGCTCGGCGGTGCTGCTGTACATGCGCGAACTGGGGCAGGAGGTGGACGCCTTCTCGCTGGGTTTTGCGGGTAGTGAACGGAGCGAGCACCATCCGGCCGCGACCATTGCGGGGGCGCTGGGGGCGGAGCACCACGTCAAACTGCTGCACTACGAGGACGAGGTATTCCCCCTCATCGAGCGGCTGGTGGGGCACTACGATGAGCCCTTCGCGGTGAGTAGCCAGCTGACCTACCATTACATCGCCGAGTACGCCGCGCGGACCCACAAGGTGGTGCTGGGCGGCGATGGTGGCGATGAGCTGCTGGCCGGTTACCACTGGTATGCCCAACTCAACGACTGGCGGGCCGGTCCGCGGAGCTACCTGCGGGCCCTGCGCGGACAGGCCTCGCTGCGCGAGCAACGGCTGGAGGTGTACGCCCGCGAGCAGACCGGGGTGTACCACTACCTGCGCGGGCGGGGCATCCTCTCGCCAGAGTGGCTCGGTCGGCTGGAGGGGCGGGCCTATGACTACTTCGACCGGCACTACGGGCAGTCGGACGACAAGATTAAGTCGTGGCAGCGCCTCGACATTGACACCTTCATGCTGGACAACTGCCTGCAGCGGGCGGACTCATCCAGTATGCTGCACTCCCTGGAGGTGCGGGTGCCTTTTTTGGACCACGAGCTATTCGAGTTCGTGTACAGTCTGCCGAGCGATCGGTACTTCGACCCGAAGCAACCCAAGCGGATGCTATACGATAAACTGAGCGGCAAGCTACCGGCCAGCGTACTGGAGCGGGGTAAGCAGGGATTCGGCTTTCAGCACCGCGATGCGCTGAAGGGACCGGCCTACCAGGACTTCGTGAACCGGGGTGAGTTGGTGAAGCTGGGTATCGTGGCCGGGCCGGTGGACTTTCGGCAGATTACTGGGGAGGAGGCGTATCACCTGGTGTTCTTGGAGCAGTGGCTGCGGCTTAACTAAATGATAGTGCGCAAACGCAGGTGCAGCACGGTGAGCAGAATAACTACCACAGAGCGCGCAGAGGGACGCAGAGACGTGATCGCGTATAGCTCTGTGACCCTTCGCGACCTCTGTGGTTCATTTTTCAGTTTAGCACGCAGTGTCCAAACGCGCCTTCAAAGCAATCGCAGTAAAATGAACGACCAAGCCTGGACCCAAGACACCTTCTGGGTAGTACGCAGCGCCGGCGAGCGCACCGTAGCCGCCTGCACTGAATTGATCCGCAGTTTCGTGCCCGCCCACCGGGTAGTGCAGGTCGAGGAGCGGCCCTTTGCCAAAGCCATCGACAAAACCTTCCGACTGGCGGCGGCCAGTGGCTGCGAGTGGACCTTCTGCATCGACGCCGACGTGTTCGTGCACGCCGAGGGCATGCGGCAACTCTACGAAATTGCTGCCAAGGTACCCGACAACGTCTGGTTCGTGCAGGGACTTACGGTCGATAAGTTCATCCCCATCATCCGCACGGCGGGCACTGGCATCTACCGGAGTAAGGTGGCCGGTATGGCAACTATCGGTATCCCGGAAGATGGTACGGCCCTGCGCCCTGAGGACGTCACGCGGCGCAGTATGCTTACCCGCGGCTACCAGATGTACCGCACGCCCATCGTGGTGGGCCTGCACGATTTCGAGCAGTACTACCACGATATCGCCCGCAAGACCTTTCTGCACTACCACAAGCACCACACCGTGCGCCCGGAGATGCAGGGTTACTGGCGCAGTCAGCAGGCCCAGGACGCCGACTTTCGCGCTGCCCTACTGGGGGCCGAGCTGGGAGAGAGCTTCGCCGATAACCTGCTCATCGACCGGGAATTCAAGCGCCAGGAGATCGCCGCCGGCCTGGAGCGTATCGGCCTGGCTCCGAAGGAACCGCTAGCCCCCGGTGCCATCGATGCAGATTACGTCACCCATTTTTTAGAAACGTACCGGCCCGATACGGCCATCCAGCAGAAGAAGTACCCGCAGTACACCGATTACCAGTTGATGTACCCCTGGCTCACGCCCCAGCGGCGGTTCGTCAATAGCCTACGCCGCCTCAAGCAGCGCCTGACGCGGTGAGCCATTTCCGCGCCAGCTCGAAAAGCTGCTCCGGCGTGAAGCCCGCGTTCCACACCCGCACGGCCCCCTGACTCTTCGAAAGCTTGTCCCCGCCTTCACGCAGCAGCGGGTGGTGGACGAAGTGAATACGCTGCTCGAGCTTCGGGTAGCCAAGTAAATCGGATAGCAGGCTTTGGGCCGCCGTACTCGCCCGCAGGTCTTCCCCCCGGGCGCAGTGGGTGATGCCATAGTGCAGATCGTCGACCGTACAGGCCAGCTGGTAGCTCGGTCGGCCGTCCTTTTTGCGCACCGCGAAGTCGGGCATTTGGTCGTGTAGGGGCAGTCCGCGGGTGTTGATGCGCCAGGCGACTCCGGGCCGATCGAGGGGGATAGCGGCGGTGGGGCAGTCGTAGGCGTGGCGGCCATCGGCGAGTTCCTTGCGGGAGCAGGGGCAGGCAAAGAGTCGGGCTGCGTCAGCAGGGGTAGGGGCCCCTGATGTAAGCCAGGTGCGGTACAAGTGAGCCAGGGCATCACGGTACAGCGGCATCCGGTGCTCCTGTGACCAGTGAGCCTCAAAGTCAGCTGGGTCCCGGGGGCCCTGGGTAGGTTGGGTCCCTAGCCAGTCCAGCACCGCGAACACGTCTTCCAGGTACTCCGGGCGGAAGCGGGCACGGTCCAGGTCGTCGATGCGCAGCAGTAGTCCCGTGCCGTACCGTTCGGCCAGCAGGGCATTGGCGGCGAAGTTAGCGGCGTTGCCGGCGTGGAGGTAGCCGGAGGGGGTGGGGGCTAGGCGGGTCATGGGGAGGCGAAAGTAAGTCACGGTCAAAGGCTACATACCTTGTGTTTTACCTTCGCCGTTTCTACCCCCGACACAAGCACTGAAGCCAACATGACCACCCCCCACCGTCTAGCGTTCTCGCTACTGCTCCTACTACTTTGCACCTGCGTACGCGCCCAACAGCCCTACGGGGCCGCCAAAAGCGTGGAAAAATTGCAGGGACTGGATGACCTCGCCGCCATCGATCAGCTGATGTACTACATCCCCGGCATCGGGAGTGCGTCGCGGGAGGAGCTGTTACGGCAGAACATCAAGCCGTATATGATGCCGATCCGGCAAGTACCGCAGATGGGCATGGAGTGGGCCTACGCCCTGGCCGACTGCCTGGAGTACTACGTAAACCTGAACAACAACTTCAAGGATAACCTCAGCCCCGACTACATTGCCATGAGCCTGGCCAATGCCGGACAGCGCCCCAATCTGGTGGACGGACTCGGCCTGCTCATCAACTCCGGCACTGTATCGGCGGCCATCGTCCCCTACAATAGCTCGACCATCCCCAACTCGGTGTACTCTGTGGCGCGCTTCGGGATCAACAACTTCGGCTACCTCTTCCGGCCGGAGACCAAGGCGCGCAACCGGGTGTTCGAGACGCGCAAGGCGCTGAGTCGTGGCAATCCCGTACTGGTGGAACTGCAGACCGACGCCAGCTTCACCGATGTGCAGGGCGGCACCTACGAACCCACCGGCACCGGCGGCGACGAGACGCACTACCTCACCGTGATCGGCTACGACGGGGAGGCCGAAACCTTCGAGCTGCGCAGCAGTCTGGGCCGCAACTGGGGCAACGGAGGGTACGTGACGGTGAGCTACGACGATTTTGGGGAGCTGGCGCGCACGGGGTACGTGCTTATTCCCAAGGAGTAATGGGGTCAGGGGCTAAGGGGGTTAAGGGCGGAACGCTGCTGACGTTACTACTACTCGCACAGGGGGCGGGGGCGCAGGTGCAGGGTGAATTGCAGGACAGCAAGCTCGCCATCGACAGTAGCATCCTGCTGGAGTCGGCGGTAGTAGTGGGGCGGCGCGATGAGGCGGCGGGTACGCTACCCTACCGCGTGGAGGTGGTACAGGATGCGGAGCGGCGGCGGGTGCAGAGCCTGACGACGGCTGATGCGCTGTCGTCACTCAGCGGGGTCTACGTACAGAAATCACAACTTGGCGGGGGCAGTCCGGTGCTACGCGGCTTCGAGGCCAACCGGGTGCTGCTGGTGGTGGACGGGGTGCGGATGAACAATGCTATTTACCGCAACGGCCACCTACAAAATGCCATCACGGTAGACCCCAACGCGCTGGAGCGGATCGAGGTGATCTACGGGGCCGGGGCTCTGGCCTACGGTAGCGATGCCATCGGGGGGGTGGTGCACTTCCGCACGCGGCAACCGGACTACCGGCCGGAGGGAGGCACGATGGGTTACGTGCAGGGCAACTTCGGGAGTGCGGCACGGTCGGTAAATCTGGCCGGCGGGGTAGACTACGGGGGCGCACGCTGGGCGGCTACGACACAGTACGCCCTGACCCGCTTCGGAGACCTACGGGCGGGGGGGAACCGACCGCGCAAATACGGCGACTTCGGGCTACGGGCGGAGTACGTAAAGGGAGATGGGGTGGTCGAAAATCCAAATCCGCGGCGGCAGGTGGGCAGTGGCTACACCCAGTACAACCTGCTGCAGAAGGTGCGCTTTCGGCTACGGGAGGGGCTCGAACTGGGAGCTAATCTGCAATTCTCCACCACCGGCGACGTGCCCCGCTACGATGCCCTGATCGAACGGCGGGGCGGGCAGTTGCGGTGGGCGCGGTGGGATTACGGTCCGCAGACGCGGGTGCTGGCTAGTCTGCGGCTGGACGACCGGCGGCCTACGGGACTGTATGACGTGGCGACCTACCTGGTCTCCTATCAGTTCGTCGAGGAAGATCGGTTGCAGCGGCGACTGGGCAGTCCGGTACTGGAGGAGAGCCTGGTCGACGTAGGGAGCTGGAATGCGCAACTTGACTACGCCAAGAGCCTGGGCGACCGGACCGAACTACGCTACGGTTTTGATGGGCGGGCGGATCGGGTAGCTGCTGAGGCCAGTCCGGTCGCGGAGCCGACGCGCTATCCAAGTCAGGGCAGCGGACTGGCGGGCGGCGGGGCCTACGCAGACCTAAGCCGCGAACTAGGTACCTACTGGCAGCTACGCGGCGGCCTGCGCTACAGCTACCAGCGGCTGAGGGCCACCTTCGGAGCGGACGATCCGGTGGAGTGGCCGGCGGACTACGTGGCGGGCATTGTCAGTCCGTCATCAGCGGTGACCGGCGCGCTGGGGCTACGGTACCGCCGGGCTGGGCACGGGCTGCGGCTGCTGCTGGCCCAGGGCTTCCGTGCCCCGAATGTGGATGACTTTGCCAAATTTCGCGAGCAGAGCGGGCGTATCCAGGTGCCAAATCCGGAGCTGCAACCCGAGCGCTCTACTACTTTAGACCTGGCGTATTCGCGCACCGCGGGGGCCGTGCGTGCGGAGCTTACCGCTTACGGCACCCTACTCACCGATGCGATCATTCGCCGCGCCGGCACCCTGCCCGATGGCCGTAGCGCCTTTGTGAGCCGGGGGGATACCCTCTTTGTGGATACCAACGTCAACGCCGAGCGCGCCTGGGTCTACGGCCTCGATCTGGTAGCCGCCTGGACCCTAGCCCCCGCCTGGGAAGTCCGCGCCGAGGCCCACTGGCTGCGCGGCCGCCGTCGGCAGGCCACCCCGGACGGGCGGGAGCTTACCCTGCCGCAGGACCACATCCCTCCGGCTTACGGGCGCGCGGGGGTGCGCTATGCGACGGGCCGCTGGTCGGGCGAGCTGCGGCTGGAGGGGCAGCTACGCAAGCAACTGGAAGATTATGCGGTCAATGAAATCACGGGCACGGCGGCTACGGGCTACGTGCTGGACCGCGTCGGTAGCGCGGACAATCCGGAGCTGACGCCCCTGGAGCAGGGCAGTCCGGGCTGGTGGACGGTAAGTGTGTACGGGGAGTACGCGGTCAGTGAGCGGCTGGCGGTGCAGCTGAAGGGGGAGAATTTGGCGGACCGGTTTTACTGGCGGTTCGCCAGTGGGATCGGGGCACCGGGGATTGACGTGGGGGTGGGGGTTACCTGGCGGTGGTAGGGGGTGTTCAGCCGAACAACCATTTGGCAAGCCGCCCGGGCAGCGGCACCAGGTCGGCCAGTAGCTTACGTACCGACATGTGCCAGTCGGACAGCTCCGCCGTCAGGTCCATAAATTCCCGTCGTTCCGGGGTGCGGCCGCCGATGTACAATTCTTCCTTCGCGTAGGGGCGGCCCCGCCCGCTTTGGCGTGACGGGTAAGGAGACTACTCTAGCAAACGTATCACCTCGCTCCACACCTGCTCATCTACCTGCATGCCGTGCGTAAGGTTATGTTGCCGCTGCTCCAGTGATCGTTCTCCGGGATAGTACGTCCTTTGGCCCTCCCGCATAGCCGGCCCGCTGTGGGTGTAGTCGATGATCTCCTGTAGTAACTGATCCTGTAGTGCCCGGTCCGGGAACACCTCCGGCGAGATGCAGAGAAAGACCTGTGAAATATCGGTTTCGTGGTCGAGCTGGCCGATGCGGTAGGTAGAATTGCCGGCCGCGAGCAGGGTGACCAGCATGTCCAGGACCATGGAGAGCGCCGAGCCCTTCCAGTAGCCGATCGGGAGGCCGCGCTCGTGGGCTAATATCTTTTCCGGGTCGGTGGTGAGCTCATCGGCCGCGTCCCAGCCGCCGGGGAAGGGCAGCTGCTCCCCCCGCAAACGGTAGGCGTTGATCTTGCCGAAAGCGTACTGCGACATGGCCATGTCGAGTACCACGTGGCCCGCCGGACGCGGAATGGCGATTACCAACGGGTTATTGCCCGTCCGACTTTCCCTACCGCCCCAGGCCGGCATATTGGGCTGGGTGTTGGTAAACAGGATCGCGATACATCCCGCCCGCGCCGCACGCCAACCGTAGTAGCCGCCGCGCATCCAGTGGTTGGTGTGGCGGAGGGCGACCAGGCCCATGCCGTGGGTCTTTGCTAGTTGCACCGCCCGGTCGGTACAGCTTATGGCGTTGAGCACGCCCGGTCCGCTATTACCCCCCCACCGCTCGATGCTCCCGAAGGTGGATAGGCATTCAGCTTCCGCGGCGGGGTTGACGATGCCCTCCCGTACGTAGTCAATGAATTTCGGCACCCGGTCGATGCCGTGGGAGTTGACGCCGTAGAGGGTATTCTCGGTGTGGACCTCGGCTAGTGTTTGGGATTTCTTGTCGGTAAAGTCGTGTTGTCGGAAGAGCGCTGTGAGCACCTGCTGCATTTCCGTGGAGTGAATGGTTGTATGCATAGTGCGTTTTCGCTAAGCTACGTAGCGGTGCTGTCTGTAGTGTCCCCAATTATTAAACCAACGTGAGGCTGGGGGTATAACTGCTGTAGATCAGGCAGTTAGGTAAGATGAGGCGGGAAGTGGATACCTTAGAGGACATCTGAACTTCCACCAAACGAACTTCCGCGCCTCATGCTGACCAAAGATAAAGCAGCTAAACTAATCGAGATCTTCGTCACCGTAGACGATTTTTGCCACTCGCTGGATCAGTGGCTCGTTGAGCATCCCGATAGTGAGTTCATCAAGCCCCGCTTCGAGGGAATAATGGACCGCAGTGAAATTCTCGCGATTATCATTTTTTACCATTACTCGGGCTACAAATGCTTCCAGTACTACTACCAACAGCAGGTACACTCAGACCTACTCACCTATTTCCTGCGTCAGGTTTCCTACAAACGTTTTTTGCAGTTGATTTCAAAAGCGGTTCCTTATTTGTATGTTTTTGCCAAATGGCAAACGTTGCAGGCTCAGCCTACTACTATTTATTTCATCGATTCGAAGAAGCTGCCCGTTTGTGACAACCGACGCATCCATAACCACCAGGTTTTCAGGGCCTAGCCGAGCGGGGCCGCACTTCTACCGGCTGGTTTTACGGGATGAAGGTTCACCTAGTGATCAACAACCTGGGGCAAATTATGAACTTTCAATTTACACCGGGAAATGTATCTGATTCCAATGCGGAGGTCTTACAACATGTGCTGCTTAAACTGCAAGGCAACTGTTACGGCGACAAAGGATATCTATCGAAGATATTTGGCGAACTGTACCAACGGGGACTCAAATTAGTGACGAAGATGCGCAAGAATATGAAGAATAAACTGATGCCGGTGGAGGAGAAATACCAGCTTTTCAGACGCGGCGTAATCGAGTCGGTGTTTGATATCTTGACGACAGTATTTGATCTGGAACACACGCGGCACCGCAGCCCACAAAATGCGATGGCTCATATGCTAGGCGCACTGGCCGCTTACTCCTTTATGGACCACAAACCCACCGTTTTGGTGCCAAAACTGGTGCAGTAACCCCCAACCTCACGTTTACAACAACTCTAATGAGATTTTTGGCTCTTTCGTTGATCTTACTGAAATCGCAGCACGCTCTATGGCGTTGCTACTGCTTCACCACCCGCCGGGTCAGAGCGCCCCCCCGCTCATCCATCATGCGTAGCAGGTAGACACCTGGGGGGAGGCCAGCAAGGGATAATTCAGTACTCTGTTGGAGCCACCCCCGATCAACCAGTTGGCCCTGTAAACTCACGAGTTGGTACTGAAAGATCGCATCCCGCGATAGTGCAACGGAGAGTCTATCGCGTGTAGGATTTGGAGATAGGCGCAAAAGGTGGGCACTGAAAGCGGTCAGGGAAGTCACCCCATCTACCCCGTCGCAATTCTCATCGATGCCGTTGCTCACAATATCCGTCATACCGGGATTAATCGCCGCGTCGGTATCATCGCAGTCAGCGTAGAACAAATAGCCATCCTTATCCCCATCCAGCACTTCGACGATGGTGTTAGTCACCGTATTCGTAATTACCGGCGCATTGAAGTCGAAGTAGATACCGGCCGTGTTTTCGATGGCGGTGAAGTCCTCGACGTTTTCCTTCGGCAGGATTTCGAAGGTGAAGAAGCCATGACTGCCCGGTTCGTTGGTGAGGCTGTCGACTAGCAAGATGTTGGGGAAGAGTACCTCCAGCTTGCCATCGTCCGCGAGTGTGACGTGGTAGTCGTGGCTGGCGGTGAGAGGTTTAAAGGTTTCCAGGTCGAGCTGATCGGAGAGTTGGTCTTCGAGTCGCACCGTAAAGGCCGTATCGTTGCCCGTATTCTGGAAGCGGATCATGTAGGTGATCGCCTCGTTGAGTTGGGTGTAGTTGCTGCCGGTCTCCTCGGGCCGGGCGGGCCAGGAGCGTTTGTCATTGGGGTCGATGGCGCAGCGGAGGACGTCGGCGTACTGGAAAGTGTCGCGGACTTCGGTGCCTTCGCTATCGGTAGTCAGCGTGTGAGCGAGCATGGGGATTTCCTGCCCGGCGAAGTTCTCATCGGGCATGCGCAGTTGCAGTTTGACCTGGTAGTGCTGGCCGGGTTGGAGGTCGGTGTAGGCCCAGGTGTATATGCCATCCTGTTCTTCCGTCGGTGCGGTGGCCGCCTCCACGAACTCCGCCTCCGGGTGCAGTTCCAACGTTGCGGTGCCGGATTGCGGCTGACAGCCGTCATTGCTTACGGTGAGCCAGAAGGGGACGGTGAAGCCGCAGCGGGCGGTGGCGGATTCTAGGCGGGGGGTGAGGTGGGTATCTCCATAATTTGGACTGAGCAGGAAGTTGCGAACTATACTATCCTGCCCCTTTGTAGTCGTAAA
Organism: Neolewinella sp.; assembly: GCF_965214665.1. Classification (GTDB taxonomy): domain Bacteria; phylum Bacteroidota; class Bacteroidia; order Chitinophagales; family Saprospiraceae; genus Neolewinella. The sequence continues at coordinate 2,592,739 of NZ_OZ243970.1, forward strand.
CGAAAAAGATGATGGAGACGTATGACAGTCCGGAGTAGCTACAGTTATCTCGTAGCTTTTGGAAGCTTCGAGGTAAAGAGTATAGTTTCCTAGGTTATCGGTGAAGCTAGCTATTCCGTTTCCGTTCGTCGCAGTCACTCGTTCATTAGCGACCGGTCGATCGTTGCTATCTAACTGGCCGTTGCCATTCACATCGCTGTATACCGTCCCCGAGACTCGATGGGTGTAGGGGGGGCGGAAACGGTGAATCTCCGTACCGTACCGCCGGCTATGGCTTTGGTAGATAAATTCCCCCTGGTAGGTAGCTATGAGCGGCTTCTCCTGGTACGGTAACCAATATTTGGAAATAGACTCCACCTCATACATTCGCTGCAACTCCCTACTATAAGAGTAGAATACCTGCCGCTCCCCCTGCACAGCGGTGAAGAAAACGGTACCACCAATGGATCTACTGTTACCGACCTTGTCTCCTCCTCTAACGGCATTTAGCCCGGTTGCAAGGGGGATTAGACGGTCTGTGCCGAGGTGAAAAACGTAGAATCCTAGCGTAGCTCCATCGGATATTTCCAGGAAAACCTCGTCGTCGAGCGTATATCCTCGTTCAATCTTACGCCCCCCCTCAAGGGTCAACAGTACCCTCGGTCGATCAATGGAGATCAACCTACTGGTGGTCAGGACCAGCTTACCCAGCTCAGTGCTAATTACTGCGACCAGTCCCTCATCTTCTTCTACGGGAAAGTCAAAGAACTGCTCCCGTCCGGGGGTATAGCCGATCAGTTCATTTTCCGACTCCCTTGTAGTTAAGAAATAGAGCGTTCCGTCATCTACTGTAGCCCCCCCTCCCCGATAAGGGCTATTGCGCAGGGCCCTTACTGGATGAACCTCTCGCTGCCTAACATCGTATTGGTGCCAGTACATAGACTGACCGTTACCGTCCGCAGCTGGAATGGTATAGAGCAAATTTGAATCAAGCCGTAGTAACGGTAGATCAATGTCAGTATGCTGAACTTCTACCGAATGCTCAATCAGTAACTCAAATTCATTGACCTCATTGGGGCCGCCAGCATATAGTCCTACCCTACCTCCATCACGGTCCTTTGTGCTTTCGTAACGTACGATGTAGGCCTGATCAGCTAGGGGGACAAAGGATGAGTACTGTACCTGCCCACTTCGACTTACATTGCGAAAGTTTACATGTCGATGTAGTTCCGGAAAGATGAGTGTGCTGTTAAAGGAGAAAGCTGCAGTACCACTCAGCCTACCAAGGTACGTATCGGCAGATCTAATGTAGTCTTCCTCAGTGATCCGTACTACACTGTCCTTTGCGTACCGGTAGAGTATATCGCGATAGGTGTATAGGTAAAGATCGTCGTCCCCACCCCCCAGAAAGGCACTGTACGTACTATTACGCGAGGTAGAGGGCAGCTTTCCCAGGTAGCCTGTACTCTGCCGGTCTGGCCCGAGCAGGTACAGGAAGTGGTTCGACTGCTCATCCTGCGCAACGGCGTAGTTCGCACCCGCGGTTGCAAATAAGCGGATGGACTGCCCGGCCACGTAGGGCGGCGGCAGATCAAATCTAGTCAATGCGCTTCCCTCGTCAGTAATCGAAACAATCTGTGCGGTGCCCGTCTCTCGGTTGTGGGAGACAGCATAGTGGTAGCCTGCACCTTGGTTCGACCGGCCCCACGAAGAGTTGATTCCGTACGGCAGTTCAGCAATGGCCCCGGTAGCTTTAGTGTACTGGTAGGCTGTAGATTCATCACCAAACAAAAAATCGGTCGCCGTTTCTACTATCCCCCGAATCCCCCGAGGCCCTTCCGCACCCCGTAAATACGTAGGAGGCGATAGCTCTCCCTTTTGTAGATTGTAGGTGTAAAATCTAGCATTCCCTCGGCGTGTGCTGGTTATCAACGCTACTGTACTGTCTTGTAGTCCAGTGGTGAAGGTCAACTCCTCTCCGCGTAATAAGCTGCTCTCCGGCGTAAGTAGCCTTGTACCCTCATCGGTACCATCAGTGACCAATATTCCTCCTTCGTAACCTTCTCCCCTAAATATGAGTGTATGCGGATCGATGTATACTTGCGTATGATACCAGAAATAAGGGTCGGCGTGGCAATACTGCCCTCCCTCACCGATCCGTAGGCGAGATACTTCTTTTGAACTGTCAACCCGCATTACTACTCCGCGTTCATCATCCAGGTCGTGCACAAATAGGATATTGTTCCCTACTTGGTGCAAGTAGTATATGTAGCTATTTTTTGAGATTGCTGGTTCAGGATGGTAAATCAATTTAGCAGTCCCGCTCTGCCCCATCTCGTAGTGGAACAGGCTGTCGCCCTGTAAAATGTAGATGTCTTTATCTACGATCATCGGATATTTTCTGGAGGTGGAAGTGTGCACGAGTCGCGTGCCAGGGCGGGTTCCATCCGTTACGAATATATTGTCGCCTACCCTTACTGCGATATGTTGTCCTGAGCGGCTATAGAAGGTAGACCTTATGTTTTCAGTGGTACTGACCTCGTCGATCAGCACCTTAGCAGTACCTCCATTATCTATGCGTTGCAGGCTGTTGCCGATATGAATGAGCAGGTCTCCGTCTTCCATGACCGTCGCGCCTCCTAGCTGTCTCTGCGTTTTGACGAGTAGTTTCTTATCCTCTCCTTCCCGTAGAAAGTAGAGCGAATACTCATCGGCCGATGCACTATAGGACATCCAGTAAAATCCGTCGGTGGCGCGAAACAGGTAAGGGTATGGCGTATCGGTGCAGTCTATCTCCTTGACATTCGCCTTGCTCGTACTGTAGTACAGGCAACCCAGTGGAGAGATCATGTAAAATCCTGCCGCCCCAGAGATATAATTCAACGAGTTTGAATGTTCATCGATGTTATGGTCATCAACCTCAATGTTGAAGGGTAAGTCCTGTGCCGATAAGGTATTAGAACACGTAACCAAAAGAAATAGAGAAAGAGTACGCAGCATCGGTAGGTATAGGTATATAAACTCTACGTACCTTCGAACTTATCTATTGCCCCTTCACATTTACTACGCACCGGCGCACCCGCCCCTGATCTCCCTCACGCCCGCTCCAATTCCCGCTCCCCCATCACCTCTTCCACCCTTTTTGCCAGCGATTTTAGCGCATCCTGTGCGGCGGTAAGATTATAGACTCTTTCCTTGACCAAGCTCAGCCTACGGGGCGTCTGCTTCAACTGTAGGCCCCGCAACTTGCCCTCGCGTGCGATGATGCCGCTCAACGCCTTGAAGATCTGTGAGTCGTAGTAGAGCGACTGGGCATCTTCGACGAAGTAGCAAATTAGCTTGTCGTTCTTGAGAATGACGCGGTCAAAGCCGAGCTCGCGACAGAGCCAGCGGAGCCGTAGGCCGTCAAACAGCTCCTCGACCTGTACCGGCAGGGGCCCGAAGCGGTCCTTAAGGGCCTCGGCGTAGGCCTGTAGGCGTGCTTCATCTTCAAGGTTGTCCAAATCCTGGTAGAGGCGGAGGCGCTCCTGGGTGGACTGCACGTAATCGGTGGGGATGTGCATCTCGGTGTCCGTCTCGATGGTCACATCGCGCACGAAGTCAGCGCCCTCGGTCATGGTGTCGGCGAAGACGTCGCGGAAGTCAGTCTGCTTGAGCTCGCGCACGGCCTCCTCCAGGATGCGCTGGTAGGTCTCGTAGCCGATGTCGGCGATGAAGCCCGACTGCTCGCCGCCCAGTAAATTGCCGGCACCGCGAATGTCGAGGTCCTTCATGGCGATGTTGAAGCCGCTGCCGAGGTCCGCAAACTCCTCCAGGGTACGCAGCCGCTTACGGGCCTCGGGGGTGAGGACGGAAAGCGCGGGCGCAATAAGGTAGCAGTAGGCCTTTTTATTGCTCCGCCCCACCCTACCCCGCAACTGGTGCAGGTCACTGAGGCCGAACTGGTGGGCGTTGTTGATGATGATGGTGTTGGCGTTGGCGATGTCCAGGCCGGTCTCGATAATATTGGTGCAGACCAGCACATCGTACTTGCGGTCGATGAACTCGATGAGGGTCTCCTCGAGCTCCTTGGGGTCCATCTGCCCGTGGGCCATGGCGAACTGGACGTCGGGGCAGAGCCGGCGCAGCATCGTCACCATATCGACCAGTGTCTTGACGCGGTTGTGGACGAAGAAGACCTGCCCGCCGCGGTACACCTCCTGCTCCACGGCCTCCTTGATGACCTCCTCGCTGAACTGCCTTACCTCGGTGTGGATGGGCTGCCGGTTGGGCGGCGGGGTGCGTATCACGCTCAGGTCGCGGGCGTTCATGAGGCTAAACTGCATGGTACGCGGTATGGGTGTAGCGGTCAAAGTGAGGGTGTCGACGTTGACGGTAAGGGCGCGTAACTTCTCCTTGGCCTTGACGCCGAACTTCTGTTCTTCGTCAATAATCAGTAGGCCTAAGTCCTTGAACTCCAGTTTTTTGGACAAAATAGCGTGGGTGCCGATGAGGATATCTAGCTTGCCCTCCTTCACTTTTCTGAATATCTCGCTCTTCTGCTTGGTGCTGCGGAAACGGTTGACGTAATCGACCGTCACCCCGAATTCCTCCAGCCGCTCCTTAAAGGTCCGGTAGTGTTGGAGAGCCAGGATGGTAGTGGGCACCAGCACGGCCACCTGCTTATTGTCGGCGGCGGCCTTGAAGGCGGCGCGCAGGGCTACTTCGGTCTTGCCGAAGCCGACGTCGCCGCAGATCAGCCGGTCCATCGGGTGGGGCTTCATCATATCGCCCTTCACGTCGTTAGTAGCCTTGAGCTGGTCGGGGGTATCCTCGTAGATGAAGCTGGCTTCGAGCTCGTTCTGTAGGTAGCCGTCGGGGGGGAAGGCATGGCCCGGACTGGCCTGCCGCTTGGCGTAGAGCTTGATGAGCTCGCCGGCCATGTCCTTCATCTTCTTCTTGGTCCGCGACTTGAGGTTCTTCCAGTGGTCGCCGCCGATCTTATCGAGGCGGGGCAGCTGGCCCTCCTTGCCGCTGTACTTCGATAGCTTGTGCAGGGAGTTAATGCCGACGTAGAGTATGTCGTTGTTCTTGTATACCAGCCGGACCGACTCCTGCACCTTGCCGTTGATCTCCAGCTTTTCCAGCCCCGAGAAGCGGCCCACCCCGTGGTCGATGTGCACCACGAGGTCCCCGGCGGTGAGATCACGCAATAGCCGCAGGTTCAGCGCCTGGTCGCGCGTAAAACCCCGCCGCAGCTTGTAGCGGTGAAAACGCTCGAAGATCTGGTGGTCGGTATAGCAAGCCGCCTCCAACTCCGAGTCGATGAAGCCGGCGTGGATCGATACGGGTATGGGCTCGAAGCGCACCTCGGCATTCAGGTCGTTGAAGATCGCGTAAAAGCGCTCGATCTGCTTGGCGTTATCGGTGAAGATGTAGTTGGTCAGTCCGGAACTGGTATTCTCCAGCAGGTTGCGGATCAGCAGCTCGAAGTTCTTATTAAAACTCGGCTGCGGCTTGGCTCGGCAGTCGATGGTGTGGCCGATCGGCACCGGCTGCTTGTAGTCGCTGAAGAAAACGATGGGCTTTTCCGCTACGTCCTCCAGCACCTCCCCCGGACGGATAAAGGCGCGGTCGCTAAAGAACTGGTTGATTTCCTCGTCATCTACCAGCGTCAGGTTCTTCCCGAACTCCTCCGCCTTACGGAAGGCCTCCCCAAGCCGGTCGAGCAGGAGCTGAAAGTCCTTGAGCCAGATCACCGTATCGTCCGGCAGCACGTTAAAGATGCTCGTCTTCTGATCGCGGTCGAATTTGGTGTTGATGTTCGGCACGATGCTCACGTAGCTCACCGTCTCGACACTGAGCTGGTTCATCGGATCGAAGGTGCGGATGCTCTCCACCTCGTCGTCGAAGAGTTCGATCCGGTAGGGATACTCGTTGCCGTAGCTAAATATATCCACGATTCCGCCCCGGATACTGAACTGCCCCGGCTCGTACACGAATTCCTCCCGTTTAAAGCCGTACTCCACCAGCACCTCGATGATGGTATCGACGTCGATGTCCTCCCCCTTCTGGATCTCGATCCGCGATTTCGTCAGCACCGCCGGAGCCACCACCTGCTCGAAGAGCGCCTCGGGGTAGGTCACTACGATCTCTCCCTTTGACTGCGAGTGCGTCAGGTAGTTGATCGTCTCGGTGCGCAGCAGCACGTTCGTTGGGTCTAGCACCTCGAAGTACAGCGGCCGCCGGAAGCTATCGGGCAGCAAGCGTATCTGCTTTTTCGGCAGCAGCGCCGCGATGGTATTCTGAATGTAGGCAGCCTCCTCTTTATCGGTAGCCACCACGAGGTAGTGTCCGCCCACCTTCCGGTAGCAACCGGCCACGAGAAAGCTCTCCAGGGCACCGGCCAATCCTTTGAGTTGGATACGCGGCGCATCACCGTCGGCCTTGGTCAGGGAAGTCAGTTGGGCAACGCGGTCGCTCGCGGCGTACCGCTCCAGGAGTTGCTCGGCAGGGTTCAAATGTGGAAGGGTTTGTGGAGTAACCGGGGTTGGAGGGGTTGGGTTTTTTAGTTGTTGCGTTTGTGAGTTGTTGAGTGGCTGTTGGGACAGGCGTCACATGCGGGATAGGCGGGCGGGGACGCAGGTGCAGCCCAAAACGCAGAAGGCGTGGCGGCTATCACACCTACCACGCCTCCAACAACTGCCCTTAACTCCTTTACACCCTAACCCCCTAACCCCCTAATAACTCCACAGATCCTGCTCGTAGTTAAAGATCTCCTGCTTGATCCGCTCGCTCTCCCGCAGCTGCTCGCGGCCACTACGCTCGGGGCGGTCGATGCGCTGATCGAGTACGTTGCTAGCCTTGGTAATGTAGCTGTTAAAGTAGCGGTATTCGAAGACATCCTCCCAGCTGCGATTGGCCGCGTCATTACCGTAGGCGAAGGCGCTTTCGTTGGCCAACAGCTGACGGGCCTCGGGGTAGTACACCCAGAACATGGGTCGCTCGACGGTGCGGGCGCTGGTCTCAGTGGACTCCTGAATCATAGGCGCGATACCCAGGATACGTACCTTCATCGTGCTGCTCTCCTTATCGAAGAACCACATCTCCTGGATGCGGTAGCGCATTACGCTGGTGGGGTCGAAGATGCGCTTCTCCAATACGATCTCCTCTTCGTAAGTCTTGGGGTTAAGAACGCGAACAGAGTCTACGCCGCCGGCGAGGCTACTCAAAGTTTTCTCATCCATTAACATGGAGAAATTATCGCCACCGATCGGGTTGAATACCCGAATATCACCGTTTTGCGCCGCTTCCAGTAGGATAGTGATCAGCGGCCGCTGCGGATTGATGAACGGCAGGTTAATCTTCTCATTCACGTCGATGAGGCGCCAGATGCGCCGCTTCCACATGATGTCGGCCTCGCGCAGGTTTTCGTAGGCCAGTACGCGCCGCTCGCGCATGGAGTTATTCTCGACGATGTCGTTGAGCGGGGCGACAAAGTCGCCGTCCTGCATCAGCGGGTTATCATCTGCCACGCCGGGCAGGGTGAAGGTGCTAGGCGTCTCTTCCTCCGTCGTTGGTGTTTGCGCCCCGATAGCTATCGGGGCAACGGTGGCGACGGCGAGAAGGAGCAGGGCAGCTAATGCTTGTGTAAACTTCATAAGTAGATGGATCATCTGGCAAACAAGGTAGGAACGCCGGGCGGAAGGTGGCTGGTATCCCAGGGCAAGAAAACGGGCCTTCGGAAACGTTAACTTCCGAAGGCCCGTGGATGTTGGTCGGCCAACCGGCACACGGGGCTTAGCGGATCGTGAAGGACATGGTACCGAGGTTCCGCGCGGCGGCATCGCCGGGGCACTTGGCTTTAATGTTTTTGAAGGTGTAGTTGTCGCCGGGCTTAGCGCGACCGATAAGGGCGGCAGCCTCACCGCTAAAGGCTCCCCCACCGTTAGTTGCTAACAGGGCGTCCTCCCGGGCGGGAATGTACAGGATCTGGAAACCAGCAATATCACAGCGGGCATCGAAGTCGAAGTTTTTCAGTTCGGCGAAAACACCTCGCTGAGCGCGGAAGGTCGAGTTTGGTATATCACCGCCCTGCTGTCCGCCCATGGTGGGAGTAGGGTCGGGGATGGGCTTGACGCGGAAGGGGAAAGCACCGAGTAGCTGGCCGCCGGCCGTTACCGTCACGTCGGTGGTATTATTACCCGTGGGGCGTACGCCCTTTACCACGTAGTTCGTACCCGAACCGCTACCGCTGATGGCGTCTCCGAAACTGACGCGCACGTCGTTGGAGGATACACCGGCGGCGGAGACCGTAATGGGGTTATCGACCCCCATGTAGAACACGTTCATCTTGTCGGCGGAAACGGCTACCGAACGGCTGCCGACCTCGTAGGTGAAGGTATTGGTACCAGTCTTGGTCTCACCCGTGAGGGGGTTGGTGACCGCTACCTCGAGGTTGATGGTTTTGGGTCCAGAGCCACTGGCTACGAGACTGAAATCAGCTTTACCGTCGGGTCCGATAGTAAGCCGTTGTCCGTTAGCCTTCAGGGTCACGTTACTGGGGTCGAGGGCACTGGAGAAGGCACCTACCGATACCTTGGCGTTAAGCTTTTCGCCGCCAATAACGTAGCTGCGATCGGCCTCGAAAACGGGGAAGAAGTTATCTACCTCTACGACCTTACCACCGGCCAGTTCATTGAGGCTGTTGATGAGGTTGGCCTCCGATACCTTGAGGTCCGACTGCATCTGCGACATCAGGGGCAGGACTGCGGCCAGGGGCATGTGACCGAATTTAAAGTCTTCCCAGCTGGTCTTATCGCTCTCGTTCTGCCATTCTTCGTCGTTGATGTTGAAGGGCATATTGAGGGCGACGCTTTGGATCAGGGTATTGACTTCTTCTTCCGTGCGGTCGAAATCTTCACCGTACTCGTTGAGCAGTTCGGAGTAAAGATCAATGAGGCGCTGCCGTGTTTCGAGCGTACGCTGTTTGAGCTCGGCACCGAGGCCGGGCTCACCGCCCTCACCGTCTTCGCCGAGGACGAGCAGCCGGGTCGTGACATCTTTGTTTTTGAGGCCTCGCAGCACCTGGGTGCCGTACTTCTCGGTGTAGTCACCGGGGCCTACCTCACCGTCCTGGTCGCCGGCCTCGTCGATGAGCTGGTTACGCAGGCCATCTACGTAGGTAATGTAGTTATCTACCTCGGTCTGGATAGCATCGGCGGCGGGGAGCAGAGGCTTGAATTTGGCCTTGCTGTCATCCTTGAGCAGCTCTTGGAGTCCGCGTACGGTGGTCTCTAGCTGAGCGTCTACCGTTTGGCGGCTATTTTGATTACCCCGGTCGAGGGTAGTGAAGGCGTTCATCACCTCCGCAGAAACGTTGAGGGCCAGCAGTGCCATCAATACCAGGTACATGATATTGATCATTAGCTGCCGGGGTTCCTTAGGAATTGACATAATTTACTTTTTGCATCCGCCCTGTGGAAAGTGAGGGCTGGGGGAAGTTTAGAGTGGTATTATACTTAGGCCGTAGGTGCGCGCATGGCACTGATCATGTTCCCGTACACAGTGTTCAGGGTGCTCAGGTTGCCATTGAGCTGCTGCATGTTCTTCTTGTACACCTTGGTCTCGTCGGTAGTGGCGGCCAAGTCGGCCATCGCCTCGTTGAGCTTGGCGTAGAAGTTGCCCATCTGCTTGATCTGGGCGGAGGTGCCGCTGAAGTCGGCTTCCTGTAGCGCTTTGAGACTACTCATGCTCTTAGACATGGTCTGGAGTTCCAGCAGCATACCGCCGAGTTGCTCCTCGACGACCTCGCCGTTGAGTGCCGCGGTAGGAGAGGCCACGGGGCCGCCGGTGGTCAGGGGCTGTACATCACCGTCGTACTGGCTCAGGCCGGGGTACAACTTGTCCCAATAGTAGTCGGGATCAGGACCTACCAGTGCGATGAGCAGGAAGAGGAAGGCCTCCACGCCCAGCCCGATCGTCAGTAGATCAAAGGTGACCCCACCGATGGTGGGCATCTCCCAGGACTGGATCTTGTACAGAGCACCCAGCATGACGATGGATGCGCCGACGCCGATGATAAAGTTTTTAGCGTACTTGACGCCAGGAGATTTCATAAAGGACATAGAGGGAAACGGTTTAACAGGGGAATGTGAGGGATTGACACCCACTTTTCGCGGTGCCTGTGGTCGGATGGTTACAACGGGGTTTTAACCGCCCGGCCACGGGCCTTATTGCTTATTGACAAAAAAAAGCTCAGGCCGGTCGTGCCGTAACCGATTGAGTTTCGGCGTGATGTAGCGCCGACAGAACGGCCGCTCCGGATCACTGCGGTAGTAGTCCTGATGCTCCGGCAACGATGCACTAAATTTTCGGAAGGGAAGCACCAACGTTTGCAGGGGCTCGGAGTACTCCCGGGCAAGCTCACGGAGTATACTTCGGTAGCGGTCAGCATTCTGATCCGCGAAAGTATATACGGCCGATCGGTACTTGCCCCGTAGGGCATGCACTGAGGTGGCAGCGTGGGTCTGTAAATGCACGGCGATGAGCTCGTCCTCCGAGATTACCTCCGCATCAAAATGTACGATTACCGCCTCGGAAGGTGCCGCATGGGGCGGAGCCGAAGCAATCCAGCCCTGCTCCACCCGCACTACCCCGGCCAGTGACACGAACACCCCCTCGGTACACCAGTGGCAGCCGCCACCCAATCCGATCCGCTGTGGTATAGGCACCCCCGTAAAACATCCTTAGCATTCGGTTCGGTCGACTCAGGCCACCTTTTGCTGGCTGTTCCAGATCAGCCGTTTGCCCTCCTGTCGGATGGCGGACTTCGAGCGCCCGAAGATGCCGGCCAGTTTCTCACTATCGTTGGTGTAGCACATGGCCTCGATCAGCAGCGCCTTTTCCTCCCGCGTCCAGGGCTCGAAGGCGCGGGGTACGTGGGCACGGGCCCGGGCCATGTACTCAGGCAAGTTTTCGGTTACCTTCCGCAGGCCGAGTTGCTCTACTTCGCGGTAGAGCTCGGTGGCCTTGCTGTCGGAAAGTTTATCGAAGTCGCCGGCGTCGAAAAAATCTACCGTGCGCCAGGCCTCGTCGCGGCTCGCACCCAGTTGCCGGGGGCCCTGGATCAGTTCCTCGTAGCGGCCTAGCAGATCGCGAATGGCCCGCCGGGTAAGCAGCCCCCGGTACTTTTTGTAGCTCGCCACCGCCCGTAACCGGGGATCGGCAATACTACGACTACCGATAAACACCTTAGCCACCTGATTCATGGTTGGGGTGTAGCCCAGCTCGCGCAGACTTTCGCAGCAGGCCTTGATCTCAGCTTCGGAAATGGTGGCCGCTGCTGTTTCCCGCTCTTCGAGCTTGCGGATGAGGTAGTCGATGCCGGCGCTTACATCAGCTTCCCGCAGGCAGCTAGCGGGTACGTTGATTTCGCCGGTGAGTGGATTGGTGCCGCCGTGTAGCGTACGCAGTAAGGAAATAAGCTCGGAGATAGTCACAATCGAGGGATTGAAGGGATGAAGAATGTGGTTGATGGCCACAAACCTCCCGCGACCGTCCGGTGACAGTCGTCAAGTATCCATCTACTTGCGAGTACAATCGTTTAAAGCCGTATACGTACGGCTAGCATAGGGTTTAGGGCTTGATCTTACCCTGCACGCCATCGTCCATCGTCTTACCGACCACTACCGAGGCCGCCATCTTGGCGAAGGAGACCAATTTGCCGTGCTGGGTATCCCAGTAATAGCCCGAGGTGGGTCGGAAGTGGATTAGGCTCAGGTTGGGGTCGGTGGGTCCTTCCTGAAACCAGACCTTGACCATCGGGTCCCAGAGTTCTTCGGCTTTCTGTAGGTCGTACAGCACGTGGGCCTCGCCGTACAGACTCAGGTATTCCTGATTCTCATCGCTCGACCAAATCAGCTGGGCCTCGGGCTCACGCTTTAGATCGGCATTGCGGTCGCTGTCCTTCGCGCTAAAGAACCAGATGGAGCCATCGGCCTCGACCCGTTGGGTAGCCATTGGTGTAGAGCTGAAGGGTCGGGCGCTTAGGTTAGTGCAGAACATCGTGGTGCGTACATCGTCACAGATTTTCTTGATCTCGTCGATGGCCTGCTGGCTGAAGAGGTTTTCGGTTTTGCCCATGGGAGTTTTAGTTGGGAGAACGTGGGGTGGGTGGGGTGTTCGCGTCGCTCACACCCAGAACTGCGTTCTGGGTCGGGGCGGGGGAACCGCGCTGCGGTTGGTCCTACTTGGCTACTGGCTTACGCGGAGGTCGCCGGAGAGGTAGACGCCGATGAGGGCGAGTACCGCGAGAATGAAAATGGTCATGTGTAAGAGGTGCTGTTCGGGGGTACAACTGTAAAAATTGTGGATTGGTTCCGCAGTAGCAGAATTCGCTCACAGCACCTCCGCCAGGAGTTCCCCTACGCGCATCACCTCCTCCAGCGTATTATAGAGCGGTGCCGGGGCCAACCGCAGCACCCCTCCTCCACTGCCGTCTAGATTATCCTGGCGGTAGTCGCACACCAGCCCCCGCTCACTTAGCTGCCGTTCCAGCTCCGGACGTTGGCCGGGCACGTAAACCGATAACTGCGCCCCCCGCTGCGCCGGATCGGCACCCGTCAGCAGGCGTACCCCCGGTACGTATTGTAGTTGCTCGTAGAGTGCCGCGGTCAGCTCAATGCTGCGGTCCCGTAGCGCCTGCATGCCACCCGCCCGGGCAAAAAGCGGCAGGCCCGCCAGTAGCGGCGCAAGTCCCAGCACCGGCACGGTCGACACCTGCCAACCCGCCGCCCCGTACTCCGGGCGAAACTCCGGTCGCATCGCAAAGCGGTCGCTCTCCCGGTGCCCCCACCAACCGGCAAAGCGGGGCAGGCTTTCATCCTCGGCGTGGCGCTCGTGCACGAATAAGCCCCCCGGCGCGCCCGGGCCCCCGTTCAAGTATTTGTAGTTGCACCACACGGCAAAGTCGCAGCCCCAGCGGTGCAGCTCTAGCGGCACATTACCTATCGCATGGGCCAGATCGAAGCCCACCCGTGCCCCCACTGCCCGGCCCGCCGCGGCGATTCTACCCAGGTCAAAGAACTGTCCGCTGTAGTACTGCACCCCCGTCCAGAGCACCAGCGCCAGGGTGTCGCCGGCCGCTTCGATAGCCGCCACAATATCCTCGGTAGCAATCATGGCCTCCCCCTCCCGGGGCCGCACCTCGATCAGGCACTCCGCCGGGTCGAGCCCGTGAAAACGGAGCTGGGCGTGCACGGCGTGCTGGTCGCTGGGAAAAGCGCCGCTTTCCATCAAAATTTTGCACCTGCGCCCCGCCGGCCGAAAAAAAGAGACCATGAGGAGGTGCAGGTTGACGGTCAGCGCGTTGGTCGCCACCACCTCCGCTACCTGCGCCCCCACGATGTCGGCCAGCGCCTCCTGCAGCCGCCGGTGGTAGCCGAGCCAGCCGCCCTCCGGTCCCTCCCACCAGCCCTCAACGCCGCGTTGCTGCCAGCTGGTTAGATCCCGCTGTAGCTGTTCTGCCGCTGCCCGGGGCTGTAATCCGAGGCTGTTGCCACAGAAGTAGATCAAGGGGTTACCGTTCTCATCGAGGGGCAGATGGAAATGGTCGCGCAGCATAGCCTAAGTACGTAGGGCCCCCTCCGCCGCCAGCCGTCCGGAGCGCATGGCCGCATCGAGGGAGCCGTTGAGCTGCTGGTCGCCGGCCAGAAAGACGCGGTCGATGAGCCGGCTCTGCGTGGCCTGGTAGGTATAGGATACGGCGTCGAGCCGCGGCAGGGCGTGGGGGATGTCGTAGCGCTTGAGGAAGCTCAGGGCGTCGTTGGGCAGCCGGCTGTGACGCAGCAGATCCTGCTCGGCCTGGGCCTCGCTGTCGGTGCCGGGGCTCTCCTTGAGGCTCACGCTGATGAGCGAGCCGCCCTGTCCGCGCAGTTTGTAGGTGGGGGCCACCTCGTCGAGCACGCAGAAAGTATTGATGGTGCTGGTAGGGTCGGCCACTAGATTGATCAGTCGGTTTTCCTTCAGCCGACGGGTACTGTAAAAGTACAGGTTAGTGGTCGCTTTCCAGGGCTGGGCACTACTTGCCAACTGGGGGAAGAGTGGATGGGGGTCACAGGCTACGATGACGGCGCGGGCGGTCAGACTACTCCCATCATCCAGCAGCACACGGTCTTCCTCCAGGGCGCGAACGCGGGTGCTCAGCCTCAGGTGGGTGCGCGTCAACTGCCCCGCCAACTGCCGCGGCACGGCCTCGATCCCCTCGGCGGGCAACACGGCGCTCCCCTGGGCGAACATCTTGAGGACGTAGCGGAACATGGCCGCCGGGGTGAGGAGTTTTTGCTCCAGGTAGATCCCGCCGAAAAAGGGCCGGAAGAAGCGCTCCACGATCTGCTCGCTGAAGCCGTACTCCCAGAGGTAATCGATCGTCGTCCGCTCGCCGTAGCCCTTAAAGCACTCCTCCGGACGGAGCCGCATCACCTTCAGACCGAGTTGCGCCAGCCGGATCTTATCCTGAAGCGTACCCACCGGCGAAAGCGCCGAGCGAAACAGCTGGGCCGGCTCCCGCAGCGGATCGGCAAAGCGAAAGTGCTGCTGCCGCGTGTGCACGTGGGCACCGGGGCGGAACTTCTCTACCCCCAACGCGGCTAGGTCCAAGTAGCGTTTCACCTCCGGGTATTCCGTGAGCAGCACCTGAAAACCACGGTCGAGCCGAAAGCCCTCCACCTCGTCGGTACGCAGCCGCCCCCCCACGGCGTCGCCGGCCTCCAGTAGCACGGGCGCGTGGCCGGCGGCCTCGAGGGTCTGGGCGGCGATCAGGCCGGCCACTCCTCCACCAACGATGACAAATTTCGGTTGCTCCAACTCCGGGGTGGGCTTAGGGCTGCAAAGATGATGATTTCCGCCGATCGGCTAGCAAGTAGGCGTAACGCAGAAACACCCCGTAGGAGAGTACCATACTGATCACCAGGCCCTCGCGGCCGTCGCGGAAGCCCCCCTGGATCAGGTAGTGCTTGCAGAAGCGGTACACGGGCTTGACCAGCAAATGATACACCCCCACCCGGGGGGTACGGGCGGCGTGGTCCCGGGCACTCCAGCGGGCGTAGCGGCGGGTCTTGTCCAGAAAGTGGTCCAGGTCCTTAAAGGTGTAGTGCAGCAGCCGGCCCTGGAGTTTACCTACCCGCAGCCCCGCCAGCTCAATCTCCTCGTGCACCTGCTTACTGTCGTAGCGCGCCCGGTCGCGGTGAAAGAAGCGCACCACCTTGTCGCCCGCCCAGCCGCTGTGGTAGATGCGGCGGCCCATAAAGTGGTTGTCGCGGCCGATCCAGTAGGCATCCAGCAGCTCGGGGGCAGCCAGCAATGTGTCGATCTCGGCGCGCAGGGCGGGGGTGACGATCTCGTCGGCGTCAAGTAGTAGGATATACTCATGCCGGGCCCGGACAATGGCCCAGTTCTTCTGGTCGGAGGGTCCCCGGTATTCCCGCTGCACCATATTGACGCCGGCTGTTTCGGCCAGCAGCTCGGCCGTTCCGTCGGTGCTGTAGCTATCGACTACCGTCAGATCGTCGCTCCAGTCGGCCACGCTGGCCAGTGACCGCCCGATGATGTCCCGCTCGTTGTAGCTGGTGTAGATGATGGAAAGTGGGCGGCGACGGCGAGCAGCGGCGGGCATCAGCAGCTTAGCTGTCCCTCACTCACCGCGCCGTAGGCAATGAAGTTGGGGTTGCGCAGTACCTCCTTATTGTACACTAATTCCTTTCCGGTGCCCTCATCGACCAATTTCCCCCCGGCCTCAGAGAGAACGGCGTGGGCAGCAGCCGTGTCCCACTCCATCGTGGGGGCCAGGCGGGGATAGACATGGGCCGCTCCCCGGGCCAATTCGATAATCTTCAGCGAGCTACCGCGACTCACGATCTCCGGCGCATCGAGGGTATCCATAAACTGCTGGGTAGACTCATTGAGGTGGCTGCGGCTGGCGATTACCTTCAAGTTGGCATCCCGTAACGTAAAGGAGGCCGCGTGGATGGGTCCCACCCCTTCCTGCTCCGCCCCCCGGTTCTGGGCGGCGTAGAAGAGCTCGTCCGTCACCGGCACATACACCGCGCCCAGCACCGGCCGGCCGTTCTCGATCAGCGCCACGTTGACCGTGAACTCTCCGTTGCGCTTGATGAACTCCTTGGTGCCGTCCAGTGGGTCTACCAGCCAGAAGCGGGTGTACTGCTGCCGCTCGGCGTAGGGGATGTCCTTACCTTCCTCGCTCACGATGGGCGCCTGGAGCACTAGGTTCCTCAGTCCCGCTACGATGACCTCGTTGGCTGCCTTGTCGGCCCGGGTCAGGGGGCTATCGTCGGTCTTTTGCTCTACGCCGAAGTCTTCGCTCCCGTAAACTTCGAGGATGGCGGTGCCGGCGCGGCGGGCAATCTGGCCTACTTCGCGGGCGAGCTTGAGGTAGTCTATTTCCATGGGGCGAAGGTACTACCCCACCGCCCAGATCAGAAAATCGCCTACGACCGTCCCCCACGTCTCCGGCTCGTGCTTACCCCCCTCCACCTCCACGTAGACCATATCCTTGCCCGGCTTCATGCCCTTTTGCTGCAGCAGGGCCATGAGCTGTAGGGTATCGTCGATGGAGTCGATGACGCCGTTGTTGTTGCGGTCGCTATCCTCATCGTCCGTGCCGGCCATGAACCAGAAGCGGTTGGGGATACCGCGGCGGGCCCGGCTTACGTAGTCGTGCACGATACGGTTGGCATCCGGCCGCCTGGGGTCGAAGGGCTTACTGCGGTACCAGAGCGAGGCACTGAACACCCCCGCGGTGCGAAACTGTTTGGGCCGCCGCCAGGCCGTATCGAAGGCACTCAGGCCTCCCAGGCTGAAACCGGCGATGGCCCGTCGCTCCGCCCCGCGGTAGATGTTGTTGCGCTGCTCCAGCCAGGGCACCAGCTCGTCGGCGATGAATTTCTGGTAGGCCTCGGCCAGCTCCCCGTGCCCCTGGTCGCTACGGCGGCCGGCGGTACCGTACTCGCGCAGGCGGTCATTAGCGTATACCCCTACCACCAGGGTCGGCGGCAGTTTCTTTTTCTTATACAGCTTGGTGAGCGTCTTGGTCAGGTCCATCCGCTCCAGGTCCTGTCCGTCGTTGAACACTACCAGCGAAAGCAGCCGCCAGGGGGGTACGGCCGGCCGGTACACCTCAATGCGCACCTGCCGCTGGAGGTAGCGGCTGGTGAGGGTATAGGTGCGCTGTAGCAGCCGCTTGCGGCGCGAAAGCAGGCTGCCGGCGACCTGTTTGAGGTAAACGAGGGGTTTCACTCCGCGAAGGTAGGCGTATTGGGCGGGTTCACTACCTTGGCCCCCCCAGGCGCCCGACGGTTTAAGGCGTCGGACCCCTTAAAGCGTCGGACGCCTATACAACATATGCAGGAAACCTACACCGAGTTTTATAGCCACCACCTCGGCCATAGCATAAAAGTGCTCACCTTCGGTACCCGCGGCTACCCCGTCGTAGTCTTCCCCACTACCCTAGGCAGCTACTTCGAGGCCAAGGACCGCGGCATGATCGAGGCCGTGCGCTGGTTCGTCGACCGCGGCTTCATCCAGGTCTACTGTCCCGATAGCATCAACGATGCCAGCTGGTACGCCAACATCCACCCCCGCCACCGGCTGGAGCGGCACATCCAGTACGATAAGTTCCTCTACGAGGAGTTCGTGCCCCAGATCCGCTACGGGACCCCCACCGGTCGCATTGTCTGCGCCGGCATCAGCTTCGGCGGCTTCAGCGCCACCAACTTCGCCTTCCGCCACCCGGAGGCCGTCAGCCACCTCTTCTGCATGAGTGGGGCCTTCGACATCAAGCCCTTCCTCCACGGCTACTACGACGACAACGCCTACTTCAACAACCCCGCCGACTTCATCACCGGCGCCAACGACCCCTGGCTCTGGGACATGAAGATCGTGCTCGGCACCAGCAACTGGGACATCTGCCTCGACAACAACCTAAAGTTCAGCGAAAAGCTCCGCCGCCGTAACATCCCCCACTGGCTTGACGTGCGTGGCGACGTGGAGCACGACTGGCCGCTTTGGTTGGAGATGTTTCCGCATTATGTTAGCCTTATTTAGTTGTTGCGTTGTTGCGTTTTTGGTTGTTGGGTTGCCATCGTTGGAGGTGTGATAGGTGTTGCAGGCATGATAGGCTTTATGGGGGCGGGGCCGCAGGTGCAATCAATGTACAGCAGCAACACCACGACGAGCGAAGCGAGCATCCACGTCAACGCAACAACTCAATAACGCAACAACTCACCCCGAGCGAAGCGAGAAAAACTCCACCTGCACCATATCCTCCACCTGGATGCCCAGCAGCGGCGCGGCGCGGCCCAGGTTCACGGCAATCTCCAGGAAGCCGTCGGCGTCAAAGCGGCAGAGGGGCTCGCCCTCCGGCACGTCATGGTAGTTGAAGCTGAGTCCGTCGAGGGGGGGCATACGCTTGATCTGGAGTTGGAAGCCGCGGCCGTCGCCCACCTGCTCGAACAGGGTGCGGCTGATGTTAGTGGTCACGTTGTCGAAGCGGTCGATGAAGACCACGGTGCCACGAATGTAGTTGGGACCGATGACGGGCTGGAAGGCCAGGCGCTCGGTGTAGCGGGTGGCCGGCAGACCGATCTCGTGGAAGGGCTTGCGGCGTGTGAGGTGACCCACCGCCCGGGCGTAGATGGCGTAGAGGGGGGCATCGACAGCATAGCCATCGAGCACGAAGGTCTGCTCGGGCACCAGGCCGAAGAGGAGGGAGAAGATGCCGTTATCCGGCCCAATAAAGAAGTGGCCCTCGTAGCAGGTGGCCAGGAAGCGGCCCCGCGGCTGGTAGTAGTCGTTGACGCTGAGTAGGTGAATGGTACCCCGGGGAAAGTGCTGCCATACCTTGTTGACTACAAAGGCGGCGCGCACGATGTCGTAGGTGGGGATGTCGTGGCTGATGTCGATGAGCTGCAGCCCGGGCTGGGCGCTGAGGAGCTGGGCCTTGAGGCGGGGCAGGTGGAAGTCCTCGCGGCCGAAGTCGGTAGTCAGGGTAAGCAGCGGGGGGGCGGGGGTAGCCACGGCGGGGGATTCGTTTGACGGGACAAAGTAAGGCGGACGAACATTGTTTCACCGCGCGAAGGTTATACTTACCGCGATTTGTATTATGCAACCCGCCCCAACTTGCCCCGTCGACATGCCTAATTTTCTTCGCCCATTAAGTAGTATCGTGTGCCTCTTCCTTTGCTTTGCCACTGCCCCGATAGCTATCGGGGCGCAGGTGGAGATCGAACAGGGGAACCTGGAGGTGCTGACGGATGACCTGCCCGTGTATTCCCGCCCGGGGGTGCGGTACCGAAGCCAGAGCCGGGGGGTGAGTATTCGTTACGAGACGCAACCTAATTTTGACTGGACGGGGGCCGAGGGCGTTGCCGGGGGAAAGCAGACGGTCACCCACCTGGAGCAGTTTACCTTCAAATTCAAGGTGCCGCTGCTCAATAAAATACGGACCAAGGCGCTGCTGGGCTACGAGTGGGATACGGAGAAATACTACTTCGACGACCCCTACGTGGGCTACGAGGACCGCGAGACGCTCTTTCAGCTGCTCGACGAGCGGCGGCTGAAGGCTAATAAACTCTCGGCCTACCTGACGCATAGCTGGGACGATCGCTTTTACTCCTCGGCCCGCCTGCGGGTGTCCTTCAACGGGGACTACCAGGGGCTGATCGACTTCGATAACATCTACCGCACCTACAGCGCCGCGGTGGTGTACGGCAAGAAGGTCGACGAGGATACGGAGTGGGCCGTCGGGGTGACCTATAGCAACAACAAGGCCCGGCAGATTGCCCTACCCTTCTTCGTGTACAACCAAACCTTCAACGAACACTGGGGCATCCAGACCGCGCTGCCCGGGCAGGCCTACCTGCGCCGTAACGTGGGTCGCAAGTTGGTAAACACGTTCCTCCTAGGAGCCACCTTCGACAGCAAGTACTACGCCATCAACACCGGTAGCCGACCGGGCTTCGAGACGCTGGGGCAGTTCTTCCTGCGCAACAATGGTATCCGCAGCATGCTGCAGTACGAGCACAACCTGACCAAGTGGGTCTGGGCCTTCGGGCAGGCGGGCTACTTCATCCCGGTCACTACGCGCTTCAATCCCGAGGACGACATCGACCGCGACATCGAGACCACGGTGCAGGGGCGGCCGTTCTTTCGGGTGGGGGTGTTTTTGGCTCCGCCGAAGGAGTTGATTAAATGAAAAAAGGCCCCGGCAGCGGGTGCTGTCGGGGCCTTTGGAGATCAACATGATCGGGTGGTTACCGTAGGAACACCTTCCGTGCCGTAGTTCCCTCGTCGAACCGCAGCTGGATGATGTAGCTGCCGTTGGGCAGATCACCGCGGTTGAGCACGTAGCTCGACTGGTTGAGGCCCCGTACCTGAGCGACCCGGCTACCGCGCAGGTCGTACACGTCAATTTGGCGGATGCGCTCGGTGTTGGCTACCTGGATGGTGAAGCTGGTGGTGGTGGGGTTGGGGAAGATCTCTAGGCCTACGCTGGCGTTGGTGAGTAGGTCTTCGGTGGAGGTGGAGAATTCTCCAAGTCCTAGACCGAGGTACGCACGTGGCAAAAAGAAAGCGATCATGGTATCGATGACTGCTTTAGCAGCGGCGGGATTAGTAGCGTTGGGGTTGACCTGAAGCTCTCCACCGATCGCTAGATCAGCATTGAGACTACCACCGGCGCTATTGAATGCGGCGATGCGTGCACGGGCATCTGCCTCGTTAACGAAGTTGTAACCTGCACCAAGGCCCCTTCCTACCGAGATAGGGTACATGTTGTCCCGTGAGCGTGGATAGGTAGGCTCAAACTGATCTTGATCGGGACATGCGGGTGCATTAGCCCGTGTAATCGAATCACTCTTGTACGACAGATTTTGAGCGTTGACCACGGTGGACAGTCCGCTGAAAATGGATGGCAGAGTAGTGGAGTTAGCCGCCTCGATAGAATCGTTTAGTCCCATCATGTTAGCCGCCTCAAGAATCTCCTCAGTACCCGCTACGCAACCGATGACGATGTCCTCAGTGGTAGGCACGACTACATTGCCATAACTGAATGGTGCGAAGATGTCGTTCGGACTGTGAAAACCCAGTACCAGCGGCTCACTCTCCTTTCCCTCGATCCAGTCAATGTCGCCTAGTGCGCCATTACTGTTGATCGACATAGCAACTGAGCTATTGTAACCTACGTGATTTGGGATATTAGAGGGGAAATTTGGGGCAAATTCTGCGGGCAGCAGACCCTGCGGATCAGCGTTTTCTTCAAGGTTCACATAGGCTGTGTCACCGGCATTGTAGAAGCGCGCATCGTCAAGCACCTCTTCAATATCGTCCAGAAATGCATGCGTCATAGTCACGTAACCTCCTGTACCCAATCCCCAGAAAACAATTTTACTAGTGTCGATTCGGTAAGGATTGTCCTTTTCAACGACGCTCTTACGTAGGTAGCGCGCCAGAGTATGTGCATCCTGACCGCCCCGGTAGGCAGCCTCTAGCAGGGTACTGGTCCGAACTTCTTCGTTGCCCCGTGGATTCCAGCCCACCCGGTAGTCAGCGGCAATGCCTACGAAGCCACGAGCTGTCAGGCGAGAAGTGATCTCCACTACAGCCGAGTCTTGGCGGGTACCATACAGTCCGCCATTAACGTACTGAGGTAGAAAGTTGCCAGTGGGAAAAACGACAACTACGGGACGGAGCCCCTCACCCTCATCACCGACAGGCTGGTATACGTCCATCTCCAGGCTACGAAGTATGGTAGCATTTGGGTCACCAGCCTGGGCTCGACTTATCTCGTACACGTCGATATTTTGCCCGAAAGTGTCGAGAGTCGCTTCGCTGACTTCATAAATTGGGTCGACAAAGCGGGTATCCTGTGCCCGAAGGCTGGATACGGCGACCACTAGGAGGGCCGCAATTAAAGTAGATGTGTTACGCATATTGGTCAGTTAAGTATTGAATCTGTGTAATTGGTTAGCGCTTGACTAGGTTATAGGTAGCCGAGATGTAGGCCAGTCGGCCGATCCGCGGTCCTCCATAGACCTGAAAGACTTGATTGTCGAGCAAGTTACTCGCTCCAAGCTTGAAAGTAGTTTTTATCCGCGGAATGGTGAAATTTACTTGTGCATCTAGCATCCCATACGACTGGATTGGACCGGTAAATTGAGGACTGCCCTCAAAGAGGAAGCTGTCTACCCATTTGTAGTTGATGTTTGCTCCCAGGCCGTTGACTGGCTTACCGAAGAAGCTGAACGGGATGTCACGTCCGGAAATACCGATGTTGAACTTATGCTCCGGCGTATTGAAGGCGGGAATGATGGGATCGTCTGTTTGGGTGTTCAGTACGTTCCAGCTGTAGTTGCCATTGAGTGAATAGTAATTGGAAAAATACAAATTAGAGCCGATGCTGAATCCCTGAGTAGTCACGATGTCCGTAGCATTCGCAGCCACCCGGTACGCCTGTTGGTCCGAGATACTACCCTGAAAGACGTTGACATCAAGACCCAGATTGAACCCAATAAAGTCGGTATAGCGGCTGTAATAATACGTAGCGTCCACGTACAACTGCTCCCCTACGGTTGAGCGTGCACCGACCTCAAACGTACGCACCTTCTCCGGCTGAATAGGGTCTACATCGAAGTACTCAAATTGGCTTACGTCAGGAATAGGCATGCTGATTACGTCTACGAAACTTTCAACCGTGACCAAGTTCTGTACTCCATCTATGTTACCTAGTAGGATCGCCCGTCCGACGTTGTAAAAGAGGTACTGATCGTTCAGGGTAGGATTGCGAATTGCGGAGCTGAACGAGGCCCGGAAGGTAGTGTTCGGCCGTGGAGAGTAGACAACCGATGCAGCAGGACTAAAGAGTAAATCAAAATTCTGATTCTTATCCGCCCGCAGGCTGGCGCTTAGTTTCAACTTGCTCTGGATATTCATCGTGCCTCCGCCATAGAGGCCGAACTCACTGGTGTTGATGTCGCGGCCCATAGTGTCTAGCAGAATGGTTCCCTTACTATTTGGTGTGTACTGGCGGAAGTTTCCACCGACGGTCAGATCAAGGGCGCTGCTCTCGTTGGGTTGCCACACAGCACGAAACTGCTTTTCTCCATGTACGTGGTAGAGTGCGCTCTTATCAAAAAAGCGAGTCCCCCCTTCGCCTAGCAGTGTGCCCGTAATACTGTCAAACGCCTCCTGAAATCGTTGGGTCCCTGGCTCAAACCGATCTTGGGTCCCAAATGTCGATGCCATGCCCACTATTTCCCGGGCTTGATCGTGTAAGCTGGGAAGCAAGGCCTGCACCTCCGGACTGTCGTAGAAGTCCCGCTCCGCCTGCCGCCGTTCCGGAATGGAGCAGCCGTTACATTCTGGGAAGTTTTCTAAGTTGTTGATCCGTGGTTGGATGTCGCGGATCCAAGTATTGCGATAGTCGCTTTGCCAGCGCGCATCAGTCTTGTGTAGCTCCTGTAGACGTAGGGCTGTGAAGTAGGGATCGTAACTCTCTCCAGCATCCTCGTGGGTCACGTATGCTCGCAGGAAAAAGTTGTCACGGTTGCGCAATTCCACCTTGTGCTGGAAAAACTGGATGCCCTTTAAACTAAAGCGATTGTCTCCCTGGTACACGGTAGTCCCCGTACTATAGTTTGAACCGATTAGCAACTCAGTGCTCTCTAGCGAACGCTCCGGGTTGAGTCTGAAATGCACTGCTACCCCCGCCTTAAGGTTCTGAGAGTCATAGTCGACTAGGTCAATCTCGTTGTAACCTGGCCGCCGAATAGTACCTAGCCCATTCACGCCCGGAAAGCTAAAGGAGCGGTTGAATTCATCACCGTAGCGGTTGACCGCATCATACCCCCCGGGATTGTCCCGCCCCAGATCGGTACCAAAAACAGGATCGTAATTATCAGCCACCCAATCGTTAGCGCGAAAACCAAACAGGTTAACCTTGTAAGCCATCCACTCTCGCCCTGCATCATTCGCGAGTGCTTGCGCCCACCGGATACCGCCCTCTACTAGACTCCGCTCCGCCCCCTTCACCTGTACCGACAGCCCCTGCTGCAAAAAAGGATCCTTCGTCTCAATCGCAATCACCCCGTTAAAGGCATTCGGACCGTAAAACGCACTCGAAGCGCCCACCACCAAATTCACCCGGTTCACGTCCAGCTCCGAGGCGCCGAGGAAATTACCGAGCGAGAAGTTGAGGCCCGGACTCTGGTTGTCCACCCCGTCGATGATCTGTAGCGAGCGCACCGGATTGGTACTGTTGAAGCCCCGGGTATTCACGATCTTGAAGCCCAGGCTGGCCGCCGTTAGATCCACGTCTTTGAGACTGCCGAGCCCATCATAAAAGTTGGCGGCGGCGGTCTCCTTAATAGCGATGGCATCCATGGTTTCCACCGTCAGCGCCGCCTGCTGCTGCTTTTCGCCAATGCGGCGGCCGCGTACCTCTACCACATCGGTGGTCACGGCATTATCGCCCAGGCGCACGTCCAGGTCCTGCTCCCGATCGGTTACTTCCACTTCCGTCGGCGCGAAGCCAATATAGGAGAACTGTAGGATGGTCGGCAGCCCCGAAACCGTCAACGACCAGCTCCCATCCACCTCCGTCACCGTACCCGTCGTCGTACCCTTCACCAGCACACTGGCCCCGATGAGCGGGTCGCCCGTCGTCCCGTCCAGGATCGTACCATCGAGGACCGTCTGACCGGCCAATGTGCTACTAAACGCTAGCCCCAGGGCCGCCAGTAAGGTGAGTAGTTTCATAAACTTAGGTAAGCTAAAAATTCGCCTGTGCATGATCGCGCGGTGGTAAGGTAGTACTGCTGCGGGGGGCAAAATAGTGAAAATTCGCTGGGGGTTGTTGCGTGGGGGCGTTGTTGGGTTGTGGCGTGGCGGGTGTGGGAGGCGGGATAGGTGGGGCAGGTGGGCGGGGCCGCTGGTGCGGAGTTTAGTGCCAATGCGATACTGATGGGTGACCAGTTGTACTTACGGCACGATGAACTACTCATAGCGTGGGCTCGATATTTCCAGCGCAGCCGGAGGCTGCATGTTGCTGGCGCTGCCGGAGGGCTTACAGCAGGGGCCCCTCCCCCTGCTGACGCGGGTACTTACTTCGCACCAGCGACCCCGCCCTCTGTAACCCTTTTAACGACGGCCACTCAACAGCCTACCAACTCAACAACTCACCGATTCCGTACCTTCGCGCCCCCGCACCATGTCAGACCTCCTCCCACAGATCGACCAGCAGCGCCTGCCCCACCACATCGGCGTGATTATGGACGGCAACGGCCGCTGGGCCACCACCCAGGGCAAGCCCCGGGTGTTCGGCCACCATAGTGCCGTGGAATCCGTGCGCGCTACGGTAGAGTCCTGCGCCGAGCTCGGCGTGGGCTACCTGACGCTCTACGCCTTCAGCACCGAGAACTGGGACCGGCCCGAACTGGAAGTGGGGGCCCTGATGCAACTCCTGGTCGATACCATCGGCAGCGAGATGAAGCTGATGCTCGACAACGGTATCCGGCTGGCGACAATCGGCGATACGGCCGGACTGCCCGAGGCCACCCGCGAAGCCCTGCAGCTCGGCATCGAGCAGACCAGCGGCGGCGACGGGATGATGCTCATCCTGGCCCTTAACTACAGCGGCAAGTGGGACATTGCCCGCGCCGCCCGCCAACTAGCCCAGGAAGTAGCGGGGGGCCGGCTACAAGCGGATGCCCTGGATGAGGCGGCGCTGAGTGCTCGGCTGAGTACCCAGGCCTACCCCGACCCGGAGCTCATCATTCGCACCAGCGGCGAGCACCGGCTGAGTAACTTTTTTCTGTGGCAGGCGGCCTACGCGGAGTTCTACTTCAGCCCCGTGTTCTGGCCGGAGTTTAGGAAAGACGATCTTTACGCCGCCATCATCGACTTTCAGCAGCGGGAACGGCGCTTCGGCAAAACCAGCGAACAACTCAAGCAGGCGACCAACCCCTAAGCCTTTCTTTCTATCCTTATTCCCGACGGCCGGCCCACGGGTCGCCAAATTGAAGCTAGTATGCGTATCAACTTTTTGTGCCTCGGTTGCCTCCTTCTGTTCGGATTTTCCAACCCGCTACGCGCTCAGAACGTCACCGATTCCCTGGAGCTACCCGTCTTCGACTACTCCGAACCGCAGGAGTATGAGATCGGGGGCATCAAAATCGAAGGGGCCTTCTTCGCCGAGGAGAACGCCATCATCGGCGTCACCGGGCTGAGCGTGGGCCAGGAGATACGCGTCCCCGGCCCCGATATCCCCCGCGCCATCAAGAACCTCTGGCGGCTACGGCTTTTCACCAACGTGAGCATCGAGGAGGAAAAAACCATCGGTGACGTCATCTTTCTTATCGTCCGCGTCGAGGAGCGCCCCCGCTTTCTGAAGCACACCTACACCGGGGCCAAGCAAGGCCGCCACGACGACCTCGACGAGGAGGTCAACAAGTACATCGTTCGCGGCGGTATCGTCACCGAAGATGCCAAGGTGAACGCCGCCGAGGCCATCCGCAACTACTACGTCGAGAAGGGCTACCTCGACGCCGCCGTCTCCGTACAGGAGATCCCCGATACCAGCCGGGCCAACTCCGTCCAGCTCCTCTTCGATATTGACCGCAACGACCGCATCAAGATCGCCGACATCAATTTCGAGGGCAATACGGCGGTGAAGGACAAAAAACTGCGCAAGCAGATGAAGGAAACCAGCGAGAAGCGTAAGCTCCTCAAGGGCTCCAAGTTCCAGCCCACCGAATTCGAAAATGACAAGGAGGCCGTCGTAGCCTACTATAACACCTTAGGCTACCGCGACGCCCGTATCCTCGACGACAGCATCTACCGCAATGCTAAGGGTGATCTGGTCATCGACATCGACCTCAACGAGGGCAACCAGTACTACTTCCGTAACATTACCTGGCGGGGCAACTCGATCTACGACGACGCTACCCTGGCTCAGGTGCTCGGCATCGAAAAGGGCGACATCTACAACGAGGAGGAGCTCCAGACCCGCCTGAGCTTCAGTCAGGACAACGCCGACGTGTCCTCGCTGTACATGGACAACGGCTACCTCTTCTTCAACGTCGACCCCATCGAGGTGGCCATTGAGGGCGATAGCATCGACCTGGAGATGCGCATCTTCGAGGGCCCCCAGGCGACCATCGACAAGGTGGTCATCAATGGCAACGACCGCACCCACGAACACGTCATCCGGCGCGAGGTGTTTACCCGGCCCGGAGAGAAGTTCAGTCGCTCCGATATCATCCGCAGTCAGCGGCAGATCATCGGCCTGGGTTACTTCAATCAGGAGACCCTCGGCATCGAGACCCCCGTCAACCCCGACCGCGGCACGGTAGACATCATCTACACCGTAGAAGAAAAACCCAGCGACCAGCTCGAGCTCAGCGCCGGCTGGGGCGGGCGCCGCGGCGTCATCGGCACCCTGGGTGTGACCTTTAATAACTTCAGTCTGCGCAACGTCTTCAACCGCGAGGCCTGGCACCCCCTACCCCAGGGCGACGGACAGCGCCTCAGTCTTCGCGCCCAGACCAACGGCCGCTTCTACCAGAGCTACAACGCCAGCATCACCGAGCCCTGGCTGGGCGGTAAGCGCCCCACCTCGCTTTCGGTATCGGCCTTCTACAATAAGTACGACTTCGGCACCAGCACCTTGGCCCGTAAGTTGATCATCCAGCAGCTCTCCGTTAGCCTCGGCACCCGCCTGCGCTGGCCCGACGACAACTTCGTCTTCCGCACCGGTATCAACCTCCAGACGCTTACCCTCGACAACTGGAGTGAACTCTTCACCACCGACCGGAACGAGGTAGTCCGCACCGGCAACTACAACAACTTCAGCTTCCAGTTCTCGCTGTCCCGCAACACAGCTACCGACCCCATTTTCCCCCGGCAGGGTTCTAACATCGAGCTCTCGCTACAGGCCACTCCGCCCTACCGCAGTCTCGGCATCCGCGATAATCCCGAGAACCTGGAGACCGTCGAGGAGCGCTTTCGCTACGTCGAGTACCACAAGTGGCGCCTCAACGCCGAATGGTACACCCCCATCACCGGTAAACTCATCCTCAAGACCCAGGCTAAGATCGGCTTCCTTGGTAGCTACGACGACCAGGTTGGTGTAAGCCCCTTCGAGCGCTTCCAACTCGGCGGCGATGGCGTCAACAACCAGCAATTTGCCTTCGCCGGCGTCGACATCATCAGTATGCGCGGCTACGAGATCGAGGACCTCGACAACAACTTCGTCTTCGACCCCGCCACCCAGAGCAACCGTAAGATCGCCACGCCCATCTTCAGCAAGTACACCGTGGAACTGCGCTACCCCCTCTCGCTCAACCCCTCCAGCACCATCTTCGTGCTCGCCTTCGCCCAGGGGGGCAACGCCTGGCGTAGCTCGCGTGACTTTAATCCCTTCGACCTCAAGCGCAGCGTAGGCCTCGGTGCCCGGGTGTTCCTGCCCATGTTCGGCACCCTCGGCTTCGACTGGGGCTACGGCTTCGATAAGGACCCCAATCTGACGGAGAACAACAATCTGAGCACGTTTAATATTATTCTTGGGTTTGAACCGGAGTAGGTAGACGCCTGTCGGCTGGTTAGATGGCTTCGCCGTCAGTTAGACGCTGCGCTGGTTAGACGGTCTAACCAGCCGTCAGGCGTCTAACCAGCGAAGCGTCTAACCAGCCGCTAGGCGTCTACCCTGGCAAAGCCGGGTCCACTACAACGTTCCCCGCAACTCCTGCTCCCGCTCAATCGCCTCAAACAGCGCCTTAAAGTTCCCCTTCCCGAAGCTGGTAGCCCCCTTGCGCTGGATGATCTCGTAGAAGACCGTCGGACGGCTACCGATGGGCCGGGTGAAAATTTGGAGCAGGTAGCCCTCATCGTCGCGGTCGACCAGGATACCGAGCTCGCGCAGCGGTTCGATGGCCTCGTCGATCTGCCCCACCCGGTCCAGTAGGTCATCGTAGTAGGTGGCCGGTACGCGCAGGAACTCGATGCCCCGTTCGCGCAGGGCGGTGACGGTGCTGACGATATCGTCCGTGGCTACGGCGATGTGCTGAATGCCCGGTCCGCCGTGGAACTCGAGGTACTCCTCGATCTGTGATTTCTTGAGGCCCGGGGCCGGCTCGTTGATCGGGAACTTGATGCGCCCGTTACCGTTTGCCATCACCTTACTCATCAGGGCGGTATACTTGGTGCTGATGTCCTTATCGTCGAAGCTTACCAGCTGGCGGAAGCCGAGTACATCGGCGTACCACTGCACCCAGCGGTTCATCTGCCCCTCGGCTACGTTGGCGACCATGTGATCGATGTACTTGAGGCCCACGGGCTCCGTGTAGTAGCTGGGCTCCCAGGCTACGAAGCCGGGGAGGAATACCCCGTCGTAGTGCGAGCGCTCCACGAAGACGTGGATGACATCCCCATAACTTTTTACCGCCGAGCGGATGGTGGTGCCATGGTGATCTTCATCCGTGCGGGGCGAGAAATGTGATTCAGCACCGCGAGCTAAGGCGGTCTGGTAGGCCTCGGTGGCATCATCTACCCAGAGGGCCACGGTGCGCACCGTATCGCCGTGCTGGTCGATTAGCTTACCGATGTCCGTGCCCGGTACCAACGGACTAGTCAGCACCAACCGGATCTTATCCTGCACTAGCACGTACGACTCCCGGTCGCGCAGCCCCGTTGAGAGCCCGGCGTAAGCAAGTGGCTGAAAGCCCATCGCCGTCTGGTAGAAGAGGGCCGACTGGCGGGCATTGCCGACCAGTAGTTCCATGTAGTCGGTGCCGTTAATGGGGAAGGCATCGGTAGATGGGGCAGCGGTGGGGGCGGGGGCGGTACGGGTCATGATATATTCTTGTTGTGGCAACTATTCTGGGGTGAGAACGATACGAACGCTCAAAGGTTGCTATCGCAACCCTTCGAGGTTCTCTACCGTAGCGGGGTATCTTGCTCTTGCTCTTGGTCTACCCCTGAAGGGGTCTAACCAGCCGAAGGGGGTCTAACCAGCCGAAGGCGTCTACCTGCCGAAGGCAGTCTAATCCAGGCGATAGCCGACTCTATGCTTTTAAAAACCAGAGGCATCATCTTTCGCTCCACGAAGTACGGCGACTCCTCGCTGATCCTGGAGGTGTACACCGAGGAGCGCGGCATCCGTAAGTACATCGTCAGCGGGGTGCGCAAGGTGCGTAGCACCACCCCGGCCAGTAAGTTGCAACTCATGAACCTGGTGGACTTGGTGGCCTACGAGCGCCCCGGCAAGGACCTCACCCGCATCAAAGAGGTGCAGTCCGCCTTCATCTACACCCGCATTCCCTTCGAGGTAGAGCGGGGCACCGTGGGACTGTTCATGCTCGAGGTGGCCCGCAACAGCATCCGGGAATCGGAGGAAAACCCCTCCCTATTTCACTTCCTCTTCGAATCCTTTGCCTTTCTGGATAGTACTACAGGGCCAATTAACAACATCCACCTCCACTTTCTGCTGGAGCTTACCTCCCACCTGGGCTTCATGCCCTCGGGCGACTACTCGGCAGCCACGCCGCTCTTCGATCTGCGGGAGGGGCAATTTACCGGTACCTTTCCCGGCCATACGGAGTACCTAGATGCTACCCGGGCCGCCCATATGTACCGGTTGCTCCATACTGACCGGGAGCAGGCAGCTACGATTAAGCTCACCCGCGAGGAGCGTTCCGGCCTCCTCACCGACCTGCTGCGCTACTACCGCCACCACATCGAGGGGATGCGCGAGATTAACTCGCTGAGCATCCTGCGCGCCGTGTACTAACTTACCTTCGCGACCATGCCGCCCCGCACGCGCTATCTTGTTGCTCTCGGACTTCTCCTGGCCGCCGCCGGCACGGGCCTCGTGATGTACCAGCGCACCCAGGCCGAACAACTCTGGGGGTACCTGCCGCTGCTTCTGTACCTACTGCTCTGGGGTAGCATCGCCGCTGCTCGCCTCGCTAGGGCTGACCCCGCCACCGATCGTCGCTTTCTGCTCTCCACCACCAGTGGACTATTCCTCGGCCTCGGCTTCCCGGGTTATCTGCCCTTCCCCTTCCTGCTATTGTTAGCCTGGGTGCCCCTACTCGCACTACAGCAAGACAACCGCAGCACGAAGACCGTCTTCTGGCACGGCTTTAACACCTTCCTACTCTACAATATCCTGGCCACCTTCTGGGTCACCAATACCGCCTTCGCTGCCGGGCTCTTCGCCGTGGTGGCGAACACGCTACTGATGTGCATCCCCTGGCTGGCCTTTCACTGGACGAGCCGGGTCAGCCCCCGCGTCAGCTACCTAGCCCTCGTGGCCTTCTGGCTCAGTTTCGAGCACCTCCACTACCACTGGTCGCTCAACTGGCCCTGGCTCACCCTCGGTAACGGCTTTGCGCAGTTTCCCAGCCTGGTGCAGTGGTACGAGCTGACCGGTGTGCTGGGGGGCAGCGCCTGGATCCTGGTGGTCAACTACCTCGTGCTACAGTGGTACCGCTCTCCTACCCGACGCCGCGCTCCCGTAACCTTACTACTGGCCGTCATCCTTCCGCTTGCTGGTTCCCTTCTGCGCTACCTCACCTACACGCCGCCCCCCGGCGAAACCCTCACCGTCAGCGCCATCCAGCCCAACCTGGAGCCGCACTACGAGAAGTTCTCACACGATCGCGCCCGACAGGTAGAGCTCTTTACCGCGCTGAGTCTGGAGGCTCTTGCGACTACTGCTGGGACCCTGGACTATTTGCTCTTCCCGGAGACCAGTTTTGGGGGCGTAGATGAAACCCGTCCCACCTCCGCACCTGCGTTCCGCGCCCTGCTGGACGTACTGCCCCCCGACCGCCTGCATTACCTGGTGAGTGGCTACCAGGGCTACTACCGCTTCGGGCCCGGCGAGGAAGTGACCGCTGCCGTGCGCTACGTGCCCGCCTCCGATGGCAGCGAGACCGCCCTGGAAGCGCTCAACGGCGCGGCGCAACTCGACCTGCGCACCGGCGAGTTTCAGACCTACCGCAAGGGCGTATTCGTGCCCGGTGCCGAGAGCTTTCCCTTTCGCAACACCCTGTTCTTTCTGGAGCCGCTCGTCAACAGCCTGGGCGGATCGGTAGCGGGTATGGGCACCCAGGCGCTGCGTACCCCCTTTATCACGGAAAACGGCGTCCGGATTGCACCCGTGATCTGCTACGAAAGCGTTTTCGGCGAGTACTTCACGGGCTATATCCACGAGGGGGCCCAGGCGGCCTTCGTACTGACTAACGATGGCTGGTGGGACGATACGGCCGGTCACCTCCAGCACCTCTACCTGAGCAGTCTGCGCGCCATCGAGACGCGCCGGGCCGTGGTCCGCTCCGCCAACATGGGGGCCTGCGCCTTCATCGACCAGCGGGGGCACATCGTGAGCCGTACGTTTTACGGGGAGCGGGGCCACCTTTCCGGTACCATTCGGCTCAATGACAGCATCACGCCCTACGTGCGCTTCGGCGACATACCGGCCCGTATAGCCCTGTTACTCGCCGCCATGGCCCTGCTGTCCAACCTCGCACACACGCTCCGCCGCCGCAGCACGTTGGATGCTAGCTAAGCCCCCCGCATGCGCCGCCTCCTTTTCACCTTAACGCCCTTACTCCTTTACTCCTTCTGGGCGGGTGCGCAGGTGCAAGCTACGTGGAAGGTGACCCCCAGTGCTACCGACTTCGAGTTCACCGATCGTGTACCGAAGTCCTTTGGTGACTCGACTGAGGTACTGGACTGGCTGGCGGACTGGCGGCAGCGGCAGCAGGAGCGCGCGCACTGGGAGGCCAGCGTAGATAGTGTGGTGCAAACCGCACCGGGGGAGCTGACCGCCTACCTGCACCGGGGGCCGGCCTACGCCTGGTCGGAGCTTACGCTACCGGACGATCCGCTCGTCAGGCAGTGGGCGCGGCGCAGTGGGTACCGGCAGCGGCGGTTTCGGGCGGGGCGGCCGCTAGCGCCGCAGGGCTGGTCGGCGGTGCGGGATAGCCTGGTCTCCCGGGCGGCGGCCAACGGATACCCCTTCGCCTCGGTGGGACTGACGGAGGTGGAGTGGGTAGCTCCGGGGCAATTGGCGGCGCGGGTGGATGTACGGACCGGTCCACTGATCCGCGTTGGGGAAGTAAGCGTGCCGGAGGAGGTGCGGGTACGCAACATCTTCCTGGAGCGCTATCTGGGGCTAGTACGCGGCGAGGTGTACTCCCAGCGGCGGGTGCGGCGGTTGCAGGAGCGACTGGCACAGCTGCCCTACGTGACGATGCGGGGGGCACCGGCGGTGAGCTTTCGCGATAGTCTAGCGTACATCGACCTACCACTGGACCGGCGGCCAGCCAGTCGCTTCGACTTCGTCATCGGGGTACTGCCTAATAGCACCCAGAACGATAACAAGTTGCTTATCACCGGGGAACTGAATGGGGAGCTGTACAACGGCTTCGGACAGGGCGAGCGCATCGCCGCCCGCTTCGAGCAGCTGCGGCCGCAGACGCAGGAGTTGCAACTGGCGCTGGACTACCCCTTCGTATTTGGGCTACCCTTCGGCTTCGAGGGGGAATTGGAGCTTTACCGCCGCGATACCTCCTTTCTCAATTTAAGTTGGCACCTGGCTGGCACCTATATCCGTGAGGGTAACGACCGCCTGAGTGCCTTCTGGGAAAAGCGGAGCACCATCGTGCCGGGGCTAGATAGTACGCGGCTGGTGAACGGGCAACTGCCCGATACGCTGGGGGTGAGTCGGTCGTTTTTCGGACTGCAACTGCGGCGTACGCGGACCGACCGGCGCTTTAGTCCCCGTAATGGCTATGCGGTAGACGTGAGTGCGGCGGCTGGTTTCCGGCGACTCCGTAACCTGGACTTCACGGGCGAGGCGGCCGATAGCCTTCAGCAACGCAGCACCCAGGTGCAACTGGCGGCGGCGCTGGACTTCTACGTAGAGCCGCTGGTTGGTACCGTCCTCTACCTCGGCCTGCGCGCCCAGGCGCTCCTGACGGAGCGGGGGGTGGTGAGTAACGAGCAGTTTCGTATCGGGGGGGCACGGCTACTGCGGGGCTTCGACGAGCAGCGCTTTTTTGCTACGGACTACCAGGTGCTTACGGCGGAGTTTCGTCTGCTACTGGGGGAGAATGCCTTTCTGTACACTTTTGCCGATGCTGCCCGCCTCAACCAGCGCAGCGTTGCTAAGCCGAATATTGCAATCGACTACCCCTTAGGCCTCGGCGCGGGGGTGAACTTCGAGACGCGGGCGGGGATCTTTGCGCTTAGTCTGGCGGTGGGGAGGCGTAGGGGGGAAGCCTTTGACCTGGGAGCGCCTAAGGTGCATCTCGGGTATGTGAGTGTGTTTTAAAACGTCACCACCAGCGGCAACCGCGCTTGCGGCTCCCGCGCCCGCGACAAATCACGCAGCAGCTCAAAGTGCCCGTAGTTCTCCGCACCGAGCTGGCTCTTCACCACCTTATTTACGACCTGGTTATCATCATCGGCACCCATGATCTCCTCCAGGAAACGCTCCCACTGGGGCTTGAGGCGGGGGTAGTGACCTACGGCGTAGTCGTCTGCATCGAGGCCGGCCAGGCGGGCGGCGGAGGCGACGGCGGCGTCGAGGCCACCGAAGCGGTCGATGAGGCCGATCTCCATGGCGCGCTCACCGGAGTAGACACGGCCGCCGGCGATCTCGCGTACACGCTCGATGGGAATACCGCGGCCGGTGGCTACCCGATCCAGGAAAGTGGCGTAGATGCCCTGGGTGCGGGTGGTGAGCAGTTGCTTTTCTTCCTCGCCCATCTCGCGGAAGGGGCTAAAGGCGTTAGCGTTGCGGGCGGTATTGACGGTGTCGAAGGAGACGCCGATCTTATCTTCCATCAGCTCGCGCACGATGGGGAAGGTGAGGAATACGCCGATGGAGCCGGTGATGGTGGTGGGCTCGGCGTAGATGCTATCGGCGCCGGCGGCGATGTAGTAACCCCCGCTGGCGGCGTAGTCACCCATGCTCACCACGACGGGTTTGCCGGTTTCCTTGAGCTGCTCGATGGCGTACCAGATGTTTTCGGAGCTGCTAGCGCTGCCGCCGCCGCTGTTGACGCGTAGCACGACGGCCTTAACGTTGTCGTCATCGGCTAGCTTTTCGATCTCGTTGACGTACTTCTTGTCGCCGATGCTGCCCAGGTCGCCGGCCCCGTCTACGATGCCGCCCTCGGCGATGAGCACGGCTACCTGGTCGTTGCCGTCGCCATCGAGCCGGTCCATACGGGCGGCGAAGTAGCGGCTGATGTCGATGGTGTTGAGCTTTTCGTCTTGATCGAACCCGATCTTGTCGTGCAGGATGTGGTCGACCTCGCTGCGGCGCAGGATACCGTCGATGAGTCCGGCGTCGACGGCCTGCTGGTCGCGCCAGCCGGTCATGTCCGCGGCGGCCTGGCGGAGGCGGGCGGGATCGACGTTACGGGTAGCGCTGAGGTCAGCGAGCATGACGCCGAAGAGGTCTTCAAGGAATTCCTCGGTCTGCTCCCGGTTCTCGGGGCTGATTTCGGTGCGGCGCAGCGGCTCGGTGGCGCTCTTGTAGTCGCCGGCGTAGAATATCTCGAACTTGATGCCGGCCTGATCAAGGGCGTTTTTGAAGAAGGGAATGTCGGCACCTAGACCACGGAAGTCTACTACACCTAGCGGCCCGACGTACACCTCATCGGCTACGCTACCCAGGTAGTAGGCGCTTTGATCGTAGTACGGGGAGTAGGACACGACAAACTTACCGGCGGCGCGGAACTCGGCGATGGCCTCGCGGAGGGTACGCAGGCTGGTAAAGGGTACGCCCGTGACACCATCGTTGAGGTAGATACCCTTTATGTCGTCATCCTGGGCGGCGTGGCGCACGGCGCGCACTACATCGTGCAACCCGGGAGGCGGAGTTTGGCCAAAGGATTCAAAGGGGTTGGAGGCCGGCGAGTTGCCAGTGAGCTCAGGCAGCCCCTGGAGGTCGAAGGTCAGAATAGAATTGGTGGTCACCCGGGGCTTTTCTTCAGCCGAGGCGGCCAGGCCGCCAATAATAGAAAAGCCGATCAGGGCAATCACGACCAGTGCAAGTAGGGTGCCCAGGCAGGACCCCAGGAGAAGTTTGACGAAATTAGGCATGCTACGAGGTTTCGGTGTTAGCGCAGCGCAAAGAACGGCAGCCAGTAAAGAAGGTTACAAGCTTTTCGATGAACGGCGGCTTTTTACGGATGACTACCTTTGCCGCATGTCTACCGCCGCCGCCCGCCGCCTCCGTATCGCCGATTATACCTATGAGCTGCCGGAGGAGCGCATCGCACGCTACCCCCTGGCGGATCGCAGCAGCGCTAAGCTGTTACAGTATAAAGACGGTGAGATCAGCAAGCACATTTTTCGCGACCTACCCGACCTACTTCCCCGTGGCACCCTACTGGTGGGTAACCAGACCCGGGTCATTCACGCCCGCCTCCAGTTCACGCTGGAGACCGGTAAGCCATTAGAGATCTTCTGCCTGGAGCCACTACAGCCCACCGACTACGCTCAGTCGCTCAGCAGTACCGAGCCCGTAGTGTGGAAGTGTCTCGTAGGGGGTAACCGACGCTGGAAGTCGGGCCTCCTACGGAAAACTTTTCCGCACGGCGGGCGTGAGGTCACTCTGATCGTCGAACGCCGTACTCACGACGCAGAATCCTTTGCGATCACTTTTGGCTGGGAGTATGACACACCGCTATCCTTCGGCGAGGTGCTGGAGGCGGTGGGCACCGTCCCCCTCCCCCCCTATCTCGACCGGCCCGCGGAGGCTGACGACCGGCAGCGGTACCAAACCGTCTTTGCTCGGCAGGAGGGTTCGGTAGCCGCCCCTACGGCCGGACTGCACTTTACTCCGGAGGTCCTACAGGCGCTGGAGGCTAGGGGCATCGAGTTCGCTCCCATCACCCTGCATGTGGGGGCGGGCACCTTTAAACCGGTTACGACCGAAACCCTGGGGGACCACGTCATGCACCGGGAGTACTATTCGGCAACCGATCCATTTATTCGGCGGGTATATCAGCAACTGCTTAGTGGCAAGCCCATCGTATGCATCGGCACTACCAGTCTGCGGTGTCTCGAAACCTTATTTTACGAAGGAGCCAGTATAGGGCAGGGGGACCCCTGGGTAGCCGAAGAGGATCAGTGGGTGGCTACGCGCAAACAATTTCAGCGCGCCTTTAATCTGTCGGCCTTTACTACGCTGATGGATTACCTGGATGCTACGGGGGAGCCGGGAATCTCCGGCTACACCCGCCTCCTGCTCACGCCGGAAAGCGAGCTGCGGGTAGCCGACGGACTGATCACCAACTTTCACCAACCGCAGTCGACGCTGTTATTACTCGTGGCAGCCATCCTCGGTGACGACTGGCGGCGGGTCTACGACTACGCCCTGGCCAATGACTTTCGTTTTCTGAGCTACGGAGATAGCAGTCTACTCTGGCGGTGGGGGGCTCGTACGTAGCAGGTACACCATGCGCTGGGCGGAGTCGGCCTGCATCCTTAGTACCAGAGAATCCAGCGTAAGCGTCTCCACGGCCACCACCCGTTCGGAATTACTGGGCTGGGTAGTATCCTGAGCAAAGAGGTAGCCGCTGTCGTAACGCCAGGTACCGGCCTCGCGGTAGCGCAGGGTGGAGGTGAAGGCGTAGCGGTTGTCGGGGGTGAAGCGAAAGGTAATCTCCCGTGGATCGAGCCGTAGGCTATCGCCCGCTTCGGTCACGAGCGTACCCTGCCACTCGCCGAGCAGGAGGTTTTCTTCCTGCTTGCAGTGCAACAACAGGAGGGGGAGTAGCAAAAGCAGGCAGGACTTAGGCAAGGGCGGGTGGCTAAGGGGTTGATGAAAAATAAACTATTCACTTGCTATTCGGAGAAATGGTATAGTTCCACTCCCCATGAAAGTCATCCCGCGTCAGGTTCAGGGCGGCCATTTCGGCATCCGACACCTTTACTCCTTTTGCGTATTCCCGCTCGTCCAAAGCGGACATGATTTTGAGGCCTTGCCGGGTGGTGGTGTGGGCGATGAGTTGGACGATGGTCTGTAGGGTAATCAGGGGTTTACCCCGCCAGTTTTGCGAAATGAAGCAAAACATCTTGTGCTCAATCTTATTCCACTTGCTCGTCCCCGGCGGAAGGTGAGACACCCCGATGGACATCCCTAGTTCATTGGCCAGCCCCTGTAGTTCTACCTTCCACAGCCGGCTGCGACTACTGTTGCTACCCCCGCCGTCGGCGGTGATGAGTAAGTGGGGCATGCCTTGGTAGAGCTGCCGGCCCATTTTATACCACCACTCCCGGATGCTATTGACCGCGAAGGTGGCCGTATCGCTGCTCACTCCCACACTGACCCAACCTTGGTTAACCCGCACGTCGTACACTCCGTAGGGGGCAGCTTTGCCGAGTTCCTGATCGGCGAAGTCATGTACGTTAACGCGGGGAGCCTCCCCCTGGGCGTGGTATTCCCTACCCCCATTTTTGTAGTTTCCTACCAGTTCTTTTTTCTTGGTGTCCACCGAAATGGTCGCCCCACCCGAGGCGAGCTGTGCGCTAACGCGCTCGTTGATGAATCGGAACTGCGCATCGCGGTCACCGTGCTCTTTGCCCTCCTTTTCCTTCACATTGAGCTGTAGGGAGTAGCCCTGCTTGCGTAGCATACTACCTACCGTGCCGGGATGGATGGAGTACCCCAGCTCACCGAGCTGAGTCGCAATCCGGTAGGTGCTCTTCGAAGTCCAGCGCAGGGGACCCATGGGATCGCCCTTCGTGTGGGGTTGAATCAGCCCCTCAAGCTGGGCGGCCAGATCGGGATACTGCTCGGTTTTCAATTTGCGACCGCCCCCCTTAGCCCGCATCCGGTGCAAACCTAGGGTAGGGGCCAATTGCTGGGACTCGACCTTACCCTTACTGATGGTGAGTCGGCTCATCCCCGTGGCCAGGTGCAACAGCGTCACCCCACCGTGGCCATAAGCCAGGGCCTCGACTCCCGCCCATACCCGCCGACTACGTTCATCTAGTTGGGGGGCAATCAACCGCCATTTTTCACGCATCCCTTCAATAGCCGCTGGGGTAATTTTCATCCGGTAAAACTAAGACCATTCCCCGTGAATAACTTATTTTTCATTGCCCCCTTAGTGGTTCACCCCGATGTTGAAGGTCGATTCGATGATGAGGAAGGCGATGGCACCGGCCGCAAAGCCGAGGAGGGCCAACCAGGCGATCTTCTTAAAGTACCAGATGAAATCAATACGCTCCATGCCCATGGCGGCCACCCCGGCTGCGGAACCGATAATGAGCATACTACCACCGGTACCGGCGCTGTAGGCGATGAAGTGCCACAGGCGTGCGTCGATGGGGTGAGTGCCCAGGTCGTACATGCCCATGGAAGCGGCTACCAGGGGCACGTTGTCAATGATGGCAGACAGGAAGCCCAGCACGATGATGACGATGTCCTCGTTGGGGATGACGCTACGGAGGCTCTCGGCTACGGCGCGCAGGGAGCCTACTCCGTTGACGACGACGGTTTCCAGGGCGGCTACCGACATCAGGATGCCGAGGAAGAACAGGATGGACGACATCTCGATCCGGCTCAGCGCCTTATGGGCCGAGTACTGCGCCTTACGTTCCTCGGTGAAGTCTTCCTCGGGGTGAATGTACTCGGAAACTAACCAGACGACCCCCAGACTGAGCATCATACCGAGGTAGGGGGGCAGGTGGGTGAGGGTCTTGAAGACGGGCACGAAGACGATCATGCCGAGGCCCAGGAAGAGCATGGTCTTACTGGAGAGTAGGCGGCCCTGTTCTTCTTCCTCGGCCTCGGTAAGCTCCGGTGTGGTGAGTTCCCCCTGAAAGGGCTTAAGGAAACTGGCCACCAGAAAGGGTACCGCGAAACAGATCAGGGAGGGGGCAATAAGGAACTCCATAAGCCCGGCCGTACTTACCCGCTTACCGATCCACAGCATAGTGGTCGTTACGTCGCCGATCGGTGACCAGGCACCGCCGGCATTGGCCGCGATGACAATGAGGGCGACGTACCAGATGCGCTGGTCACGGTCGGGCACCAGTTTGCGCAGTAGCGTGACCAGTACGATGGTTGCCGTAAGGTTGTCGATGATGGCCGAGAGGATGAACCCAAGACCCCCGACGATCCAGAGCAGCTTCTTCTTGTTGCGGGTGTGGACCCAACTTTTGAGCACGTCGAAGCCGCGGTGGAGGTCGACAATCTCCACAATGGTCATCGCCCCGATGAGGAAGATGAGAATTTCGGCGGTCTTCCCTAGGTGGTGCAGTAGGGTACCCACGAAGCCCTCTTCGGCTACCTCGTGGGCCCCGGCGTGGCCAATCTCCATGGCCTCCCCACTCAGGCTATTGAACATATTGTAGACCTCGCCCTCGGTATTGACGATCTCCAGCGTACCGTTATTGAAGCCAAGACTGAGCAGGGCCCAACAAACGGCGCCCATGAGTAGCGCGGGCACCGTTTTGTCCAGGCGAAGGGGGTGTTCGAAGACGATTACGATGTAACCGATGACAAAACAAGCGACAATGGCTGCAACCATGGTGGGGGGTAGTTATCTTGGGCAAGCCGGGTTCGGCCCGGCTGCTCGCAATTATACGAATAGTACGCAACTACCGCCGCGGTAAATCAGTTTCCTAGCTATGAAACCGGAACAAGGACCCGACACCTCACGCCTGTTGATCATCGCCGCGGTCGCTCTGCTCAGTCTGCTCCTGCTCCTGCGCATCTATCCCCCGATGGCCTTCATGGCGTTCGTGCTGGGTAGCACGGTAGGGTTTTTTCTGCTCGGTGGCCGGCTGATGGGCGCGCTCGACGGCACGCCCCTCTTTGGCCGCAGAAAAACCGAACGCGACAGTGCGTTCAGTCAGCGCGTCGCCGAGCGGCTGGCCGACTGCCGCCAGCGCGAGGAACGATTCCGGGACGAGGGGGAACGCATCCTTAACAGTATCGCCACCCTGCGCGACGACCTGGCCCGCAATACAGCCGCCGATGCGACTGAGACCGCGAAGGCCGAGGCGGTCATCAAGGAACTCGAAGCTGAATTCAGCCTGCGCCACGCCAAGGCCAGTTTCTTTGCCGACTGCGCCACGAAACTGCGCGAGTTGCTCGACCGCCACCGCCTGGTGGAAAGCATTGCAGCCCGCCGCCGGGAACTGCGCGAGCTCCGGCAGACCAACTTCGACGACGAGGCCGTCGTAGAGGAAACCCGCTTCAGCATCGAGCAGGACACCATCGAGCTCGATACCATCGTCGAGCTCAGCAACTCGGCCGCCAGCAGCAGCAAGACCGAACAAGCCGAGGACCTGCGCGAACGCCTGGAGCGGCTGCGCAGTACGCTGGGCAAGCCGAGCAGTCAGGAAAGCAGCGCCTCCTAGCGGATTTTTCCCGCGATTGCTTGCGGTTTTCCGCCACGTACCTATCTTTGCACTCGCTTAGGCCAGAATGCTGGCTATATCCATCCCGGCCCGTTCGTCTATCGGTTAGGACGCCAGGTTTTCATCCTGGTAAGAGGGGTTCGATTCCCCTACGGGCTACTATAAATTTACAATCTACTATTTACGCATGTACCATGTACCATTTGCCGTCAGAATAGGTGCTACAGCGGTACCTCCTCCGAC
Source organism: Neolewinella sp. (assembly GCF_965214665.1). Taxonomy (GTDB): domain Bacteria; phylum Bacteroidota; class Bacteroidia; order Chitinophagales; family Saprospiraceae; genus Neolewinella. The sequence goes on from NZ_OZ243970.1 coordinate 2,634,409, forward strand.
GCCCGCCAAATTGTAAATGGTACCTGGTAATTTGTAAATGGTACATCTCTACCACCCGGCCCGTTCGTCTATCGGTTAGGACGCCAGGTTTTCATCCTGGTAAGAGGGGTTCGATTCCCCTACGGGCTACTCGGTGCTGTGCACCTCGATAATCCCACCGCCGCGGCGGTGCGGTTAAACATTCCGGGGGCTAACCTTTTATCATAGCGCTTTCACCACACACTTCGCACCTGCGGCCCCGCCCCGGTGTTGCGCCCCTGTAGTACGTTTATACCTCAAACAAACCGACATATCCCCCTCCCCCATGGCAAAGATTGCAATCAATGGCTTCGGCCGCATCGGACGTATCACCCTGCGGAGCCTCCTCGAAAAAGGACTCGACGTGGTGGCCATCAATGATCTGACCGACAATGCGACCCTGGCCCATCTGTTTAAGTACGATAGCGTGCAGGGCAACTTCAAGGGAGAGGTAAGCTCCGATGAGGAATACATCTATATCGACGGCAAGAAGATCGATGCGCTGAGCCAGCCCGACCCGAGTAAGCTGCCCTGGGGCGATATGGATGTGGACGTGGTGCTGGAATGCACCGGCCGCTTTGTCGAAGAATCCAAGGCCAAGCTGCACCTCCAGGCCGGCGCGAAGAAGGTGCTGATCTCCGCCCCCGCCAAGGGCGACGTAGCTACCGTAGTACTGGGCGTGAACGATGACGTCATCAACGCCGAGACTAAAATCTACAGCAACGCCAGCTGTACCACCAATTGCCTGGCCCCGATGGTGAAGGTGCTGGATGATGCCTTCGGTGTCGAGAAGGGATTCATTACCACGGTACACGCCTATACGGCTGACCAGAACCTACAGGACGGACCCCACCGCGACCTGCGCCGGGCCCGGGCCGCCGCCATCAATATCGTACCTACCACGACCGGGGCCGCGAAGGCCGTCGGACTGGTGCTGCCCCACCTGGACGGTAAGCTCGACGGTGGCGCTATGCGAGTACCCGTACCCACCGGTTCGCTGACCGACCTGACGGCTATCCTCAAGCAGGACGTGAGCCTGGAGGAGGTGGATAACGCCTTTAAGCAGGCGGCCGAGGGCAATATGAAGGGTATCCTGGCCTACGTTGACGAGCCCATCGTAAGCAGCGATATCGTGGGGAGCAGCTACAGCAGCCTGTACGATAAAGAGATGACCATCGTGTCCGGTAGCCTCGTCAAGGTAGTGGCGTGGTACGACAACGAGGCCGGCTACAGCGCGCGCCTGGCCGATCTGTGTGAGCGTATCGCAAGCCTTTAACCCTAAGCCATGAAACTCGAAGAACTAGACGTTAAGGGCAAGACCGCACTTGTCCGGGTAGACTTCAATGTGCCCATCGACGAAAACGGGAAGATTACCGACGACACCCGCATCGAGAAGGCGGCCCCCACCATCCAGTACCTGCTGGAGAAGGGAGCGGCCGTGGTACTGATGTCCCACCTGGGCCGGCCGCAGCAGGAAAAACTGCCGGACGGTATGGTGGATAAGGAGCAGTTTTCCCTCCGCCCCGTGATCACCACTCTGGAAGACCACATCGGTTGCCAGGTGGAATTCGTGGAGGATACGATTGGGGAAGAGGCTAAGGCCGCAGTCAAGGAGCTCGAGCCGGGCCACGTGCTGCTGCTGGAGAATACCCGCTTTTACGCCGGGGAGGAAAAGGGCGACGAAGACCTAGCCAAAGCCATGGCCGCACTCGGCGACGTGTACGTCAACGATGCCTTCGGGGCAGCCCACCGGGAGCACGCCTCTACGGCCACCGTGGCGAAGTTTTTCCCGTCTGAGAAGAAGAGCTTCGGTTACCTGATGGGGGCGGAGCTCGCAGGTGCAGAGAAGTTACTCGACAATCCCGCCCGCCCGGTCACTGCTATCGTAGGTGGGGCTAAGGTGAGTGATAAGATCCAGTTGCTGGAAAAGCTGCTGAACTTTGCCGACCACATCATCATCGGTGGGGCCATGGCCTATACCTTTAGTTTAGCCCAGGGCGGTAAGGTGGGCAACTCCCTGGTGGAACGGGACAAGGTCGATACCGCAAAGCAACTGCTGGAGAAAGCCAAGGCAAAGAACACCGAGATTCATCTACCGGTCGATACCGTAGTAGGTAAAGAGTTTAGTAACGAGACGCCCAGCAAAGTCGTAGCGGCCGGTGCGATCGAGGACGGCTGGGAGGGATTGGACATCGGTCCGGACTCCGTAGCCCGGTTCTCGCGGATCATTGCCGGGAGCAAGTCCATTCTCTGGAACGGCCCGATGGGGGTCTTCGAGATGAAGAACTTTGCCAAGGGAACGAACGCCATCGCCGAAGCAGTAGCAAAGGCTACCAAGGAGAACGGCGCCTACAGCCTGATCGGTGGCGGAGATTCGGTCTCGGCGGTCAATCAGGCCGGTCTGGCGGATCAGGTCAGCTTTGTGTCTACCGGCGGTGGGGCGATGCTGGAGTTGCTGGAGGGGAAGGACTTGCCCGGTATCGCGGCGATCCGCAGTTAAGGAGAGCCGGTATCCTTTTACGGGCTCGCGGCGTTCTCAGGCTACCATGGAACTGGAGATCTTCGTCGACGAGCGTAACGGACAGCAGGGAAATTCCTTCGCTTTCCTGGAAAGCGGCACGCTGCGCGATACGGCCGATCCCTTCGTCACCCCCTACGATACGGTCCTGTGCCTGGATGTACTGATACGGCGCGTCGAGGAGCTGGCGGAGTCTGAGGATCTAGGGGTACGGTTCCTGGCCCGCGAGATCCTGCGCCGGCTAGATCCCCTGCCCCAACTAAGGGGACCGATCACGGATATAGCCGTACTGGAGGAGCACCGGGAGGTCCTCGATCTGATGATGCTCGCTCTGATCTCACCCCACGAGCGGGCTACTGGGCTATTCAAGATTTCGCTGCCCTTTGCCTTCGAGCCCTTATTCATCAGTAAGACGCTAGAGGCCCTGATGGGACAGCAGGATGTATGCTACTCCTTCGGCACGCACATCGACGAGGTGAGGGAGGCCAACCTATTAATGGTAGGAGCTACCATTCTCAACCAGTGTTATGGGGTGCAGGTGGACGTCAAACCCATGGCTATGCTCACCGTGCCGGACGTGCAGACCGGCCTCAAACGCTTTTACAAGCCGGCGCTGAATGAGGAATTCATCGAGGTAGTCGTACGGGGTGAGTTGCCCAAGCTGGGCGAAGACCAAGTCCACCAACTGCTCAATAACATCCACGACCCGGAGCTGTGGCTGCGACTACTCCCCCCCCAGAAATTTCACTTCCACGGGTTTCACCTGGCACGCCTCTACGAGGTCACCGAAGAAGAAAGTCTGAGTCGCCTTAAGCACCGTCTGATCAGCCGCGATGCGGTACTGGACGTAGACCGCGTCAAGGAGCTGGCCAACCTGGTCCGGCTTCACTTTCAGTCCCCCCAGTTACAACTTGGGCTTACCGCGGTGGATTACCCCGTCGAGCGGGCCATCGACCACGAGTACCGTATCCGCTATAACCTACTGGCCGACGAGGTGGACCGGCTCACCGATCCCCAGTACGCCGGCAGCATCTACGAGCAGGTCTTTCTTTCCGGGGACATTCTGGTCGTGCAGGATCTCAGGGAGCTCACGACCCGTACCGTCCTGGAGCAAAAACTGATTGGGCTGGGCTACCGCAGTATGCTACTGGCGCCGCTACTGAGCCAGGAGCAGCACGTGATCGGGGTGGTAGAACTAGCCAGCCCGGTGGTCAATGCCCTCAATGCCTTCATGGAAACTCGCTTCGAGGAGATACGGGGGCTATTCCGCACGGCCGTAGAGCGAAGTCGCGAGTACATCGACAACCGCATCGAGGTCATCATGCGCGAGCAGTACACCAGCCTGCACCCCACCGTGGAATGGCGCTTTACCGAGGCGGCCTTCAATATCCTGAAGCGGCAGGAGGAGGGACTGCCCGCCGTAGCGGAGGACATCCGCTTCAAGAAGGTGTATCCTTTATACGGACAGGCCGACATTGTGGGCAGCAGCAACCTGCGGAACGCGGCAATCTATCAGGACCTTTTCGACAACCTCCGCGCCGGCCGCTATTTTCTGGCGCGGGCGCTGGAGCTGGTCGACTTCCCGATCGTGAATCAGGCCATTTTACGGCTGGATGTACATCTGGCCACGCCCCTGGAAGAGTTCAATAATGGGCACGAGATCCGGTTCGGGGAGTTCATCCATAAGCAGCTCACTCCCCTGGTGAAGCAACTCGGCGGCCAGCTGCCGGAGCTCCGCCAACTCGCTCAGCAGTACGAGGACAACCTAGACCATGAGCTTGGTCTGTTCTACCGGGTACGGCGGGACTACGAGGAAAGCGTCGCCCGGCTCAACCGCACCATCAGCGATTTTCTTACCGAACGGGATCAGGCCGCCCAGCGGGTGCTGCCCCACTACTTCGAGAAGTACAAGACCGACGGGGTCGAGTATGAGATCTACGCCGGACAGAGCCTGCTGAAACACCACAGCTTTTCGAAGATCCACCTGCGCAATCTGCGCCTCTCCCAACTGGTAGACCTGTGCCAGCTCACCCGCAGGATTCACGCGTTGGGGCAGGAGTTGCCCATGCCGCTGCGTACCGCCCAGCTGGTGTTTGCCTACACCACCCCCCTTACTATTCGCTTTCGGATGGATGAAAAGCGCTTTGATGTCGATGGGGACTATAACGTGCGGTACGAGATCCTCAAAAAACGTATCGACAAAGCAACCATCCGTCAGGGGGAAGAGCGACTCACCCAGCCAGGCATGATCAGCGTGGTGTACCTACAGGATCGTGACCTGGAGGAGTACGAGGACTACCTGAGCTACCTGGAGCAGGCCGGCTATGTGGACGGGGAGGTCGAGCATCTTGTCCTCGATCCGCTACAGAGTGTAAATGGGCTACGGGCCATTCGCTTTCGGGTGCGGGTGCAGAACCTCAGCGCAACTTTGGCTTAAATACGCGGGTTAAGTAGCCACGGCCCACGGCACTTCCATCGTGGGGAAAACCAGCACACGTTTGAGCGAAATTGTAATGACGATCAACGGGGTCGATCCCGTAGAACTCCTCGGCGAAAACAACAAGAAGCTGAAGCTGATCCGGGGCGCCTACCCCGAGGCCACCATCACCCAGCGGGGCACTAACATCAAGATCAAGGCCGAAAAGCAGGACGCCCAAAAGATCAAGCACCACCTGGAGTTGATGATGCGCCTGCTGCAGGACAACCGGGAGTTGAGCAGTCAGACCGTCGAGGATCTACTGGCCGGAGAAAACCCCTTCACGACGCGCCTAGGCAACGGGGATAAGAATAAAACCATCGTCTTCGGGCGCAGCGGTCAGCCCATCAAGGCGCGCACTCCGAACCAGGCGGCGATGATCACGGCGGCTGAAACCAACGACATCGTCTTTGCCGTAGGTCCTGCAGGTACCGGAAAAACCTACACGGCAGTCGCCCTGGCCATCCGCGCCCTGAAGAATAAACTCGTGAAAAAGATCATCCTAACCCGCCCCGCCGTCGAGGCCGGGGAGAGCCTCGGCTTTCTGCCGGGTGACCTGCAGGACAAGATCGATCCCTACCTTCGCCCCCTCTACGACGCGCTGGACGACATGTTACCCCGGGATCGGTTGGATAAGTTTAGGGAAGATGGCACTATCGAGATTGCCCCCCTGGCCTACATGCGGGGTCGTACGCTGGACAATGCCTTCGTGATCATGGATGAGGCGCAGAATACCACCACCTCCCAGATCAAGATGTTCCTCACGCGCCTGGGCCCCTCGGCAAAGTGCATCGTGACCGGTGACCTGTCACAAGTCGATCTGCCGCGTAATCAAGTATCGGGGCTCCGGCGGGCCATCAACCTACTGGCTCCCATCAAGGGCATCTCGGTCATTCGGCTCAGTGCGGAAGATGTAGTACGCCACCGCCTGGTCAAGGCGATCATCAAGGCCTACGACGCGGCGGATGAGGCCGAGGGCCGGGGCCGGTTCGGGCCTCCACAGGAAAGTACATTCGAGCGATTAGGCCCTCCGGGGCGCTCCCGGCGGGATGATTTTGAGGAAAATGAACAGTTGGAAGTATAAATTCAAATCTTTTACATATTCCAAAATCGACGAAAGCCAGTGAGATAACTCACTGGCTTTCTGTGTGTTATAAAAAGTAGACGATTTTCATCACCAAATTTTGTCTTATTACAGCGCGAAAACTGCCGGTGTAACACGCTCTTTGTGCCCCCATCTTTGGATCACAATCAACGGAGGCACGACGAAATGTGCTTCTAATTCTAAATCACCTTACCCCGGGTGAAAGTTTTTCCACCCGGCTTATTCAGTTCACTCTCAATCTCTCATCCCCATGGCTTTCATTAACGAACTCTTTTCCCCAGAAACCCTTCAGGCCGCTCAGTCTTTCATTGACTACCTCGGCTCCGTTACCCCTCACATTGTTGTGGAGGACATCATCATGCGCGGCCAGGAACTCGCTTCCAACATCGTCGTAGAGGATATCATCATGCGTGGTCACGAGGCCAACATCGTAGTCGAGGACATCATCATGCGTGGCCAGGAAGTAGCCTCCAACAACATCGTCGTAGAGGACATCATCATGCGTGGCCAGGAAGTAGCCTCCAACAACATCGTCGTAGAGGACATCATCATGCGCGGTCACGAGGCCGGTATTGTGGTCGAAGACATCATCATGTAAGAAAACCCTACTCATCATCCATTCTATTCACCGCTTTCTAAATACCACTGTCATGGTCGAAGACATCATCATGTAAGTCAGCAGTATCCCCTGCTCCTTACGCCATCCCCCGGCAATCCTCCTAAAGATGCCCTGCGGTCCACCGGTAGGTTCACGCCTGCTGCCGTTGTCGCCGCAACTTCCGCCCATCGGGCAGTACGGTATCCAGGTTTTCTAGTACGATCTCCCAAAGACTTTCGTACTGAATGATCTCGGTACTATTAGCACGACCTAGCTTTTTCGCCTGTGGGCTGGTCATCTTCTTATAGATTTTACTTGACTCCCTTACCGTGGCCGCGCGGTGGAAGTGACACTTTTCCGCGGTCAGCAGCAGCTTAAAGAAGCAGTTGTTTCGTAAGTTTTCATTGTTCATCAGATACCGCGTACCGTAACGAGCTAGGGCATCCGTACGGTCGATGATCTTACCGTACTGCTTCTGAGTGATGAAGTAGATAACCTGAAAGATTAGGATCTGAATGTTCATCCCCTGCTTGTTCTTGGAATAAGAGGGGACGTTGTTGACAAACTTATAAATTTTGAAATCCGGTAATTTGCCCTTCCGCTTGGAGGGATCGATACGTCCCGCTAACACTAGGAGGTTGATGTAAGCTTCTAGAATCAACCAATATTCTACATGCTGCTGTGTAAGCAGATGGTTAAGCACGGCGCGGTCTACCCGCGCAAATTGCTCGTACGCATAGTCGAAATTTCCAGTTTGAAGTCCAAGCGTAATGGCATATTCGGAAAGCTTAATGTGGTTTATACTGTCGGACGGTACCATTTTCTCGGCGCGTTTTACCTGAACGATGCCCTGCGAAAAGTCGCGAAGCTTGATGGAACACTCTACCCGTGTCAGGGCCATTAGGCTCAACGACTGCTTACCGGCACCCTTGCACTTTAGAAGAACCTGCTCGGCTTGGTTTGCCGTCTCGATGGCACCTACATAATTACCTACCAGGGTAAGCCCGTGCACTTTCATGATGAAGAACATCGCTTGAAGTGCCGATACGTGGGGGTACTTTTTCACAAGGTGCTCACAGTCAGCAACATACTCTGCTACCTTGGTACCGATTTCTTTGGGTAGTAGCTTATGCGCATACATCATACGCCGCATCTCACGGTAGCGACTGGACACTAAGTTCAGCACCCGCTCCGCCTCGGCGTAGTAGTCTGCCATAGCTTGGTACTTAGCAAATCGCTTTTCGTCGAAGCCGACTCCCAAGTATAGACTGGCTAAAATTGAGGCTAAGCGATGATTGATCGGAAGGATCTCAAAATCCTTAACCCGTCGAAGGGTTGTGTGTGATAGGTACCTGGCACTGTGCCAGGCTCGCCGAAGCAACAGTAGGTTGATCAAATTCAACTGGCGAAAGCCGTTGATCTGTGCATTATCGTAGTCCCGGTAGTTTGAGGAGTACACATCCTCGTCCATCACAGCAGTCGTGAGCAAATCCCGAAACCGGTTCTTCAGAGCCCGATAAGCAGGATGCGAGGGGGTGTGTTTAGGACCGTAAAGCTGAGCTACAATTTGCCCCTCCGTCAAATTATTTTGCTTCACCAGCCGGTGCAGCGCACCAATCATCGAGGGTTTGCCCTTCGTCTGAGTGATCTTCAGCAGTTTTGTCACCTTTTTTGGGGAGGCGATCACTAACAGCTCGCGTATGTCTTCCATGAGTATGTTCCATTTTTGAGCGCTTATCGCTTCGTGTGGAACGCCTAAGTTACGCTAAATCAAGCGTTTATCAAAAGTAAGGGAGAAGAACCTCCCAAAAAATAGCTTTACGAAAGGGCGGATTCTGCTTGTTTTGTGCCCCCTACACCCCCCTATATTTGTATCATCGAAAGGGGGAACACCTAAACCCACCCGCCCAAAAGAATCTAAATCTTGAGTTTTATGAAATTGTGTTTGTTCATAGTGTCTCTTTAGTTATAATTCGCAACCCTTGAATGTGGGGTTAATAGCATCAAAGGAGTGACTGACTTTACTAGCCTCGAGTCAGTTTACCGGTTTAGCGAAATTATAGCGACAGCGCCAACCGCTTTTCGGTTGGCGCTTTTTTTGTGCCAACTTTAGCGGTAAAGCTACGGAAAAATTTTTTAAGTCCCTACCGGAACATCCCCATACAGTCATTGTACCGGTCTGCATACCGCCGCCGCTGCACCTCGCGGCTATCCCCGAAGTCCACCGCCACACTGAGTTCCAGGGTAGGTCCCAGACCCCCCGGCACACTACGTAGCCCCGAAATCACCGAGTCGTAGCTCAGGCCCACCTTAAAGACATCCTGCCGGAAGGTCACCGCCCCGATAAAGCCGTCCGGATTCCCGAAGGCGTGCCGGTACCACCCCCCCACGGCAAACTGCCCGTAGCCCAAGTAGGCGCCCAGGTTGAGCTGCTGAAACTGCGCCTGGCTGGTGTAGAGAAAATTAGGCGTCACGTAGACCGGCCGCTGCGGATTCGCGTACCGCTTCACGTCCAGCTGCGTGCCGGCGTGCAGACTGAAGCGCTGCGGCCGACCGGCGTAGAGGTTGTTGTCCAACTGCAGCAAATTCTCCTCCGGCCGGTTCATGTGCTCGATGCTGAAGCCCGCGTAGAGGTTCTTGACGTACATGAGGATGCCGGAGCTGAGGTCCACGGAGGTACGCGCCACGCTGGCCAGTTGCTCCTGGGTCACGGTATTATCTCCCGAGGGACTTATCATATCCCCAAAAATCAAGCCGTTATAATCAATTCGTGTGGTCAGCAGACCGGCGCTCAGTCCGATGCGTGCGTGCAGTTCGTCGGTCACCCGCACGTCGTAGGCGTACACCAGTCCGGCCAGGGTATTGGTGTACAGTCCCTCCAGCTGGCGGTCGGTCAGCATCCGAAAGCCGAAACTCGAGGGGCTGCGGTACATCGGCAGCTCCAGGCTTACGGCCAGGGTCTGGTAAGCACTGGGGTAGCTGGTGTGCTGCGCCCGGTAGTTGGCCGTCACCCGCGGGGCGGCACTCACCCCCGCAAAGGCCGGGTTAAGCTGCATGGGGGAGGCGTAGAACTGCGAGAACACTGCATCCTGCGCACCCGCCCAGGTAAAACAAAGGAGTAAAGGGGTTAGAGTGTAAAGGAAACGGCGCATGCCTAAAGCTACTCCCATTATGTCCACTATCCAAACGCTTGCATCCGGTAGTCGCCCGTCCGACACCCCCCGTAATGTCGGCCCGCAGAACAACGTTTACCCGCCGCCGCTGTATCTTAATTTTGTGCTCCAAGCCCGTCCTATGCTCAAGTTTACCCTGTCTCTCCTTTGTCTCTGTAGCGCCCTTCCGCTCCTGGCGCAGCAAATCCAGCAGACCCTGCGCTGGCAGGAAGCGCAGACCGTGGAGTGGGAGGGCCAGCGCAGCGCCGTACTGTCCTACCGACTGGGCGGGGCCCCGATAGCTATCGGGGGTGCAACGAAGAGTGGTGAGGTGCCCGCCTTCGTCCATACCTTCCGCGCCGCCAGTGGAGCGCCGCTGCGTGTCGAAGTGACGAGCCTGCAAACCGAGCCATTCACCCCCCCGTCCGCCTTTGCCGCCGAGGTGCCCGAGGCCTTCACCTTCGACTACACGGTGGTGCAGCAACCCGAGGGCTGGCTGGGCAAGGTGAGCAGCCCGTCGATCATCCGTACCGCGGCGGGCTACGAGCGACTGCTCGCTGTGAACCTGCGGCTAGTGCCGGAGCTCGGACCTACCTCTGCCGGCCTGCGCTCGGTCGTGGATTTCGCTACCAACTCCGTGCTGCGGGAGGGCGAGATATACCGCTTCGCCATTCCCAAAACGGGAGTATATAAGCTGACCCGTGGCTTTCTGGTCGATCAGCTGAAGGTCCTGGGGCTCGATGGAATAGACCCGCGCGACATCAAAATCTATGGACAGGACGGCGGTATGCTCCCCGAAACCAATAACGCACTGGCCTTCGATGACCTTGTGGAGCAGGCCATCACCATCGAGGGGGAGGACGATGGGAGCTTCGACGGGGGCGACTTTATTCTACTCTACGCCGAGGGCCCCGACGACCGGACCTACGACGCGCTGGCCAACCGCTTCGTGTACAGTAAGAACATCTATACTGAGGAGAACTACTATTTCCTTCAGCTGGGCACGGCCGGGCGGGGACGTCGGGTTACTGCCCTACCCTCCGCGGCGGGCGGCACGGTGGTGGACAGCTACGATGCGCTGTACCGCTTCGAGGAAGATCGTACCAATGTGTTACACGAGCTAGGACAGGAAAGCAATAGTCACGGATCGGGGCAGACGTGGTTCGGAGAATTCTTTAAGGTGAACCGGGAGCGGAACTTTTCTGATTTTGCCACCATCCCCGATCTGGTCACCAGTGAGCCGGTGGGGGTACGGGCGCGGATGGGACTACGGGCGACGGCCCCCAGCGGCTTTTTTCTTACCGTCAACGGGCAGGAAGTCAGCAGTTTTCTGGCCTCGCGCGTCAACTTCGGGGCGCAGGAGCAGCAGTCGGCCGTCGATGTCACTGATCTGGCCGGCTCCGTCACGCTGGGCAGCGAGCGGGTATCAGTCAAGCTCACCTACCCCATCCCCGCGGCAGCCAGCCAGAGTGAGGGCTGGCTGGACTACATCGAGTTGCAGGCACGCCGGCGCCTCAGCTTCGGGGGCCAGGACCAGTTCAACTTTCGCGACACGCGGAGCCGCAACTTCGGCGCGATCACCTATAACCTGCTTAACCCCCCGGCCGATGCCCGGGTGTGGCGGGTAGATAGCCTGGGCGACGTGCAGCAGGCGACACTAAATGGCAGTAGCTTTTCAGCCCCCGGGCGGGAACTTTACGAGTACGTCGCCTTTCGTCCGACGGCCGCCCTGCTGACCCCGCGGCCGGTCGGACGGGTAGAGAATCAGAACCTGCACGCGGTGGTCCAGGCCGACATGATCATCGTCACCCATCCGGACTTCCTCACCCAGGCCGAGCGGCTGGCCGAGCACCGGCGCGAGCACAATGGCTACACAGTACAGTTGGTGACGACCCAGCAGATATACAACGAGTTCAGTAGCGGCCGGGACGACGTGGCCGCGATCCGCAACTTCGTGCGTATGGTGTACGAGCGTGACGGGGATCTGCGCTACCTCTTGCTGTTTGGCGACGGCAGTTTTGATCACCGCGACGTGTACGGACTGGGGGACAATTTCATCCCCACCTACCAGTACCAGGGGGCCTTTACCGAGGTGCGCAGTTTTCCGGCCGATGACTTTTTTGGCATTATGGCACCATCGGCAGGCGGTCAGCCCCTCGGCCCCGATCTGAGTGTCGCCGTGGGGCGTTTACCGGTAAAATCGGCCGATGAGGCGGGTCCGGTGGTAGAGAAGCTCATCCGCTACGACCGGGATCCCTCCGCCCTAGGGGACTGGCGCACCCGGATGGTCTTCGTGGGCGACGACGAGGACCAGGGCCGGCACACCATCGACGTGAACCGGGTGGCGAATGCCGTGAAGGCGCGCAAGCCCGACCTCAACTTCGATAAGCTGTACTTCGACCTCTTTCCGCAACTGAGTCTGAGTGCGGGTGACCGCTACCCCGCCATCACGGAGGGACTGGACCGCGCCGTATTTCGCGGTGCGCTGGCCGTCACCTATCTCGGTCACGGTGGCCCGCGGGGGTGGGCGCAGGAGCGGGTGCTGACGATTCCCCAAATTCGCAACTGGACGCGGCCGGCCGGTGCGCCCGATCCGATCCAACCGCCGGTGTTCATTACGGCTACCTGTACGTTTTCTAACTACGACGACGCCTCCTTCGTCAGTGCCGGCGAGGAGGCACTGCTCACGCCGCGCGGCGGGGTGATCGCCCTCATGACCACCACCCGCCCCGTTTTTGCTAATCGCAACTATGAGCTGACCGACAATACCGTGCAGGCTATGCTCGACCGTCCGGACGGCAACTGGCGCAGCCTCGGTGACATCATCCGCATCGCCAAGAATGAGACCACGCCGATCGACCGCGGCTTCCTCAGCGGCGATACGCAGAACGCCCGCAAGTTCACCCTGCTCGGTGACCCGGCTACCGTGATTGCGCTACCCACCCACGGCGTACGCACTACCATGGTGGATACGATGTCGATCGACGGGGTACGTACCGACACCGTCCGTGCCCTCCAGAAGATGCGCATTGGCGGCGAGATCGTCGACGTGAACGGTAACCTACTGGCCGACTTCAACGGCGAGGTATTTCCTACCATTTACGATAAGGCCCAGACCATACCCACCCTGCAGCAGGATGGGAGTAGTCCGCTACTCGAAGTGGAGGTGCAGCGCAACATCGTCTTCCGCGGTCGCGCCACGGTGACCAACGGTAAATTTTCCTTTGAATTCGTGGCACCGCGCGACATCGACTATACCTTCGGTCCGGGCAAAGTGAGCTACTACGCCGCCGACCGCAGTCAGTTTACCGATGCGGCGGGTTTCTATGATCAGTTGATCATCGGGGGCACCAGTCAGGAGAATGCGGGCAATGACCTTGGTCCTGAGGTAGAGGTCTACTTTGACGATACCGACTTTATGTCCGGCGGCCAGGTCAGTGAGGACCCCGTACTACTCCTTCACCTCTCTGACGATCTGGGCATCAACGTGACCGGCAACAGCATCGGCCACGATCTGGAGGCCACCATCGATGGTGATACCCGCAATGCGATCGTGCTCAACGACTATTACGAGGCCGACGTCGACAATTTCCGTAGCGGTAAGGTGCGCTATCCCCTTTTCGACCTAGAGCCCGGTCTGCATACCATCAAGGTGCGCGCCTGGGACGTAGCCAACAACAACACCGAAGCCACTACTGAATTCATCGTCACCGATGAGCGCGGCGCCTCCCTCACCCACGTATTCAACTATCCCAACCCCTTCACCACCCAGACCTGCTTCCAGTTCGACCACAGCCTGATTGGTCAGAATGTGGAGGCCATCGTGCAGATTTACACCGTGAGTGGCCGGCTTGTCAAGACCCTAGAGCAGGGCTTCGACTTCAGTGACGGCAGCGTACGTCAGGATGACTGTATTGCCTGGGACGGGCTGGATGACTACGGTGATCAGCTGGCGCGCGGGGTGTACTTGTACCAGGTGCGGCTGCGGGGGGATGGGGTGAATCTGGTGAATGGGGAGTTGGAGAAGTTGGTGATTTTGCGGTAGGCGGTAACTCACCGCATTTAATACTACTATGCCAGTAAAATAAAAGGGGCGATCAAGCTGTGCTTGATCGCCCCTTTATAGTTAGGAAGCGTGGTCCTAGTTATACCCAGGGTTCTGGGGGAGTACCTCAGTACCCTGCAGGTCGATCTGAGCCTGGGGAATCGGGTAGTACAAATCCTGAGGAGCTACAAATTCAGCGCCACGGTACGGCAACGGTAGGAACTGCTGCTCGAAGTCAATGATACGATTAAGCTCAGATTCGGCAAGTCCCCAACGACGCAGGTCAAAGAAACGGTGTCCTTCACCACTTAACTCAAGCTTCCGCTCAAAGTAAAGAGCAGTGCGGGCTTCATCGGCGCTACCGAAGCTATCGTAAGTGTCAATGCTGTAATTAGCAGCATCTTCACCATCTTCCGTTTTGAGGAGGCTAGCGGCGTTGGCAGCGCGGGAACGCACCTGATTGATAAGTTCACGACCACCTTCTACATCGTCAGTCTCGATCTTTGCTTCAGCAAGCATCAGTAGCACGTCGGAAAAGCGGATGATATTGTAATTCATCGAGCCGTACCCACGAGTCCAGGAGGTACCATCACTGAAGCTGCCTTCCTGGCTAGCGTAATAGACGAACTTCTTGGGGGAGTATGGGCCACCGTTATCCTGCTTGCGGATCCAATCCTGACCGGGGTGAAGTCCCCAACCTAGATAAGGTACGCCGCGACGTCCAACACTGTGCTCGAGGCGGGGGTCGACGGGCTCATTGCCCAGGGTATAGGGATCGGCGCTCAGCAGACCGAAGTCAGTCTTCAGGCGGTTGCTCTCACTGTTGTAGCTATTGTCTAACAGGGGCAGGCCGTCTTCCGTACGAAAAGAGTTGGCCAAGTCGAAGGTAGGCTGGAAGAAGCCACAGCAATTGCCCGGGCCGGTCGAACCGGTGTTGTGGGGAAAGTTAAGTACGAAGTCAGGGTTGGCTACGTTGGTCGTACCGCTGTTAGCAGCGGCCTGAACGGCAAATACCGATTCCATGCTGTTGTCGAACTCGGCGTTGAAGGCGTTAGCATAGTTGTCCAGTAGGCCATATTTCTGACCGTTGGCGGTTTGCCCGTTATCAACAACGTTTTGTAGGATCGTCCTGGCATCGTTCCACTTTTCCTGGAAAAGGTAGGTCTTGCCGAGATATGCTCCAGCTGCCCACTTATTAGCACGACCGGCATCGGGAGAAGTCTCGGGTAGGTTGTCGAATGCATACTGAAAGTCGGCCTCGATGTTACCCCAGTTAGAGGTGGAGACGACGGTCTGCTGCTCCTCTACTGTGAGCCCGGGGGTTAAGAAGGGGGCCTGGTTGAAGCTTATCTGCAACTGAAAGTAGTAGTGTGCCCGCAGGAAGCGAGCTTCGCTCTCGAGTCGAATCCGGTCATCGTCTCGCAGCAGCGGGTCTTCCGACTGCGCGAGCAGCGTCAGCGTGGCGTTTGCACGGGTTACCCCTTCGAAAAGGCCTACCCAACGGTCATTGGGAATACGGGAAGTGGGGTTTAGCTGATACCGGACAAGGTCATTGATGTCTGAAAAGTCACCGTCTTCCGTACCCTTATTGGCTTCGCCGCCCTGAATGGAGCCATTAGCCCAATTAGAGGCACCGCCGAAGTAGTTCCCGCGGCCACCGAGCTGAGCGTAGGCACCTAATAACACTCCTTCAACACCGGCTTTAGTGGCTAGTACTTCCGGGGCAAGTACCCCACGGGGAGATACTTCGAGAAATTCGTCACTACAGGTCGTAAGGAGTCCTCCGACCATGGCTGCTCCCAGCAATAAGCGGGGTAGTTTTTTATAAAATCGCATGATGGTGATATTGCTAGTTGTGATTAAAAGTCAGCGCTGAGCTGAAAGTTGAAACTACGGGTAACGGGGTAGTTGCCCACATCGACGCCGAAGTCAGTATCGGCCGATCCACCAACAGCAGGGTCCAGTCCTTCGTAGCCGGTAATAGTGAACAGGTTGTTGCCAGACACCGCTAAGCGCAGGTTAGAGAACGCACCACCGAACGAGCTGTTACCGAAAGTATATCCCAGGGTCAGGTTGGTCAGACGCAGGTACGATCCATCCTCAACGTAGTAGCTGTTGGACTGCTGCGAAGTACTGAAATTCGAGGCCTCCTCGTAGATGGGTACTTCGGTATCCCGATTATCCGGAGTCCAGCTATCAAGCACCCGAGTCGAGACAGCCGCGCCGGTAAAGGTGCCGTAGAAATCAGTAAACCACTTCGAGTTGTTGTAGATTTCGTTGCCAAGGCTGGTGTAGAAGAAAGTCGTCAGATCGAACCCTTGATACATCAACTTGAGGTTAAGACCACCCGTAAAGTCAGGCACGGCGCTTCCAAGGAAGGTACGGTCTGCTTCATTGACGATACCGTCAGGTACACCCGTCAGTTCGCCATCTTCATCCCGGCTGTTATTATCCTCAAAACGGAAGCGACCGGGGGCAGCACCGTCCTGGGTAGGGGCATTTTGTACCTCATCCTCCGATTGGAATAGACCAAGAACCTTGTAACCAAAGAAGGACGAGAGTGGGCGACCAACCTGATTGCGAACGATGGCCCCGTTGATCCGGGTGCCGAAGCGATCAAAGAAGTCGGTGTCGTCGGTAAATTTGGTGATTTCGTTCTGCAACACTGCTCCATTTACGGTAAGCTCGAAGCTGAAGTCCTGAGTAATATTATCCCGATAGATCAGCTGAGCATCAATGCCTTGGTTACGCATACTACCGATGTTGACAACCGGCGCAGTAGCTACGGGGCCAGTGACGGCGGGCAGCGGAAGCTGTACCAGTAGGTCGTTGGTATTTCTGCGCCAGAAGTCGATGATGAAATCAAATTTGCCGCCTACGAAAGTGGCATCCAAACCGATATTGGTGGTTTCGCTGCCTTCCCACTTCGCCCGTTCAGTACCGATGCGGCTGAGGTAGAAGCCATTGCTAGCTGAGTTATTACCGCCGCTAATTGGATAGCTACCTTGGCCGATCTGCTGAGAATACAGATTAAAGCGGTTCTCAGCCTGTACGTTGTTAGAATTACCCATTACACCATAGCCACCACGAATTTTCAGATCAGCTATGAAGCTCTGGTTCTGCATAAAGCTCTCGCTAGTGACGCGCCAGGCCGCAGAAACGGCGGGGAATACTCCGTAGCGGTTGTCGGACCCGAAGCGGCTTGCTCCATCACGACGCAGTACGCCGGTGAGGTAGTAGCGGTCGTTCCAGTTGTAGTTCACCTGGCCAAAAACCGAGAAGAACTTACTGGGGATGTTGAAACCACTGCTGGCGGGGTTGGTCGTAACGTTGTTTAGGTTAATGAAGTTAACCGTCCGGCTGAAGGGATTAATACCAAACGCCCCGCTATTGCGGCCGTTGCCGATACTCAAGGCCTCCACTCCGGCTAGAATGTCTACGTTGTTCGCGCCAAAGCTCCGCTTGTAGTTTGCGGTATTGGTCCAGGTCCAGTCGTACCCATAGCCCTGGTACTCACCGTATCCGAAACTAGCGTTGTTCTCCGAATTCTCGTACGTCTGCCGGTTGTAGTAATTACCGTTGTAGGCTCCGTAGTTACCGCCGATGCTGGAGCGCAGAACAAGTGCGTCGATGGGCTCCACCTCCACGTAGAAGTTACCAAAAGCACCGGTGTTGAAGTTCTGGTTATTAGCTACTCCATCACGCTCGGCCACCGGGTTACGCGGGTTATTAAAGCCACGGGCTGCCGTACCGGCATAACCACCGAACTCATCGTAAATTGGGATGAGGGGGTTCATCCGGAAAGCACCCAGGATACTGTTCTCTTCCCGAGCTACGTTCTGGCCACCCCCACCTCCGGTGAAGCCGCGCTGGGTGCTGTATGTAAATTGCAGGTTCTCACCAATGCGCACTCTACTACCCAAGTTGAACTCTGTATTGATACGGAAGCTATAGCGATCGGCACCGTTGTTCTTCAGGATACCGTCGAGGGTCTGAATACCTAGGCCAACGTAGTAACGTGCGGCCTCGGTGGACCCCTGGAATCCGAGAGTGTGTCGATTGAGCACCCCGGTCTGGGTAATTGCATCGTACCAATCGGTGCCTTCTTTGTTGGCGCGTACTACCTGATAAAGGCCACCCGCGCTTGGGTCAACGTTGTAGTTCTCTCTTTCGGCATTTAAATCAACCTCTCCAACCACTCCGTTGCGGCTACCTACTAGGATGTAATCGGGTAGTACCGGAGTGGCTCCATCGCCGTACTGAGGGTGGCCCCAGCCTTCGTCCCCGGGCTGTAAGCCAGCGTTACGGAAGGCCTCGAAGGTTTTATCCGCATCCTGCTGCGGCGTAAGCACCGCCTGCCCAGTTCCCGGATCAGTAAATCCAACCAATCCATCGTAACTCACCTGTAGCGGCGAGGGCGTCTTAGCGCCCCGCTTGGTCTGAATAACAACTACACCACCCGCAGCCCGGGCACCGTAGATGGAAGCAGAAGAAGCATCCTTGAGTACGGAAGTAGCCTCGATGTCATCGGGGGAAAGGAAGCCAATACCACCTACGGGTACACCATCTACTACATATAGCGGCGAGTTACCCCCGAAGGAGCCGAAGCCACGAATACGGATGATGGAGTTCGTCCCGGGCTGTCCGTTAGTAATGACGGTTACCCCCGCGGCACGGCCCTGTAGTTGCTGCTCTACGTTGCCCGAGGGGACGGCGGCAAGCTCCTCGGTGGATACTGTGGAAATAGCCGCAGTGGTCTGCCGCTTGGTGGTCGTGGCGTATCCCGTAACGACAATCTCGTCCAGTGCCACACCCTCATTCATCACCACATCCACCACCGTCTCGCCACTCAGGGTGACGGTCTGGGTCTGGTAACCGGTGTAGGAAAATTCTAGGTCAACGACGGTTTCGGGTACGGTAATCGAGTAATTGCCGTCAAAGTCAGCCACCGTACCTACGGTTGTGCCCTTGGCCAAGACGGTTGCCCCTACCAGGGGAAATCCGTCCGGATCGGTGATTGTACCGGTGACAGTTGTCTGCCCGGCTGCTTGCCCATACGCCAGCGCCGTGCAGAACAGCGCCACGATCAGGCCTAAAAGTCTTCTCATGATCGATAAATGTTAGTGAGTCAGTTGATTAAAGACCGTGGCGCTAGCCGGCCACGGGTCTATCTAGTGCTAAGGAACCGCTAACATACTGATTTTTGAGAAAACCAAACCCCTCCCTACTATTTGTTTTGTTTGCCGGCCTACACTCACTCACCTTCTCCCTTTTCACCGGGCACCCAATCCGGTTAACCATCCCCAACCTACTTATCTTAACCCCCCATTTTGCACTCCCCCATGCGTACCACCCTGCCCCCAATATTTTTTGTCATTCTCCTACTCACCACCGGCTGCGAGCACACCCCCCCTACCTTGTTTGAGCGCATCCCGGCGGCCACGAGCGGACTCACCTTCGCCAACCGCATCACCGAAAATGACACCTTCAACATCCTCGATTTTGAGTACGTGTACAACGGCGGCGGCGTAGGGGCCGGCGACTTCAACGGCGACGGACTCACCGACCTCTACTTCTCTGGCAACACGGCCGACAACCGCCTCTACCTCAACGGGGGCGATTTTACCTTCCTCGACGTCACCGAAGCAGCGGGCGTAAGCGGGCGGGGCCGCTGGTGCAGCGGGGTGGCGGTGCACGATATCAACGGCGACGGCCGCCTCGATCTCTACGTCAGTGCCACCGTGCGACCGCAGGGCGCGCTCCGGGCTAACCTACTTTATCTCAATGAAGGCAACCGGGCCGACGAAAACGGTATCCAGGTTCCTTACTTCCGCGAAGTCGCCGCCGCCGTCGGCATCGCCGATACCTCCCATACTACCCAGAGCGCCTTCCTGGACTACGACCGCGACGGCGACCTCGACCTCTACGTATTGGTCAACGAGATGGACAACCGCGCCCTGCCCAACCGCTATCTGCCCAAGGTCACCGATGGCAGCGGGCGCAAGAACGACAAGCTGTACCGCAACGATGGTATCGGCAGCGACGGGCTGCCCCACTTCACGAACGTGACCCAGGAGGCGGGCATCTTGAAGGAGGGCTTCGGACTAGGCGTAAGCGTCTGCGACGTCAACCAGGACGGCTGGCCCGATCTTTACGTCACCAACGACTACGTCAGCAACGACCTGCTGTGGATCAACAACCAGGACGGCACCTTCACCGACCACGCCGCCGACTACCTCAAGCATACCAGCTACTCGGCCATGGGCAATGAGGTGGCCGATCTCAATGGCGACGGTACCGAGGATCTCTTCAGCGTCGATATGTTCCCCGAAGACAATCTGCGCCGCAAGGCCATGATGCCCCCCAACAACTACAACGCCTACCTCAACAACGTCCGCTTCAATTACCTGCCGCAGTTTACCCGCAACATGCTGCAACTGGGCGTACGCGCCGACGATACCACCCTGGTGTACCAGGACGTAGGCATGCTAGCCGGCGTAGCCGCCACCGACTGGAGCTGGAGCCCCCTGGCCGCCGATGTAGACAACGACGGCGACCGCGACCTGCTCATCACCAACGGCTTTCCGCGCGACGTGACCGACCGCGACTTCATGGACTACAACGTGCAGATGAGCCGGCTAGCGAGCCGCGAGACCCGCCTGGCCCAAATTCCCTCCGTCAAGATCGCCAACTACGCCTACGAAAACGACGGCGGCGACATCCCATTATTTACCAAGCGAATTGCTGAGTGGGGCCTCGACCACCCCTCCTTTTCCAACGGAGCGGTGTATGCCGATCTTGATAATGATGGCGACCTCGACTACGTCGTCAACAACATCAACGATAGCTGCTTCCTCTTCCGCAACACCCTCATCGACGGAGATGCCCGGCCCGATAGCACCCACTACCTCTCTGTCGCGCTCCGGGGAAGCGGTATGAACACTCAGGCCATCGGTGCCCGCGTCACGGTGGAGTCCACCCGCGGCCGGCAAACTGCTTACAACCAACCCGTGCGCGGCTTTCTCTCCAGCGTGACCGATGTGCTGCACTTCGGTTTTGCGGCGGGCGATAGCCTCGTGGCGGTACACGTCACCTGGCCCGACGGCAAAGACCTTATATATAAAGACGTAGCCTGGGACCAACGTCTGCAACTTACCCCCGAGCAGGGCCGGCCGGCTCCCCCGGCTACCAACTCTCCCCCCGTAGCGCCGCTACTGGTGGCTACCGAGCTCATGCAGTCGCTGCCCATGCACCGCGACTGCCTCTTCATCGACTTCAACGTGCAGCCGCTGCTGCCCCATAAGCTCAGCGAGTACGGTCCCGGCCTGGCCGTAGCCGACGTCAACGGCGACGGGCTCGATGACGTGTACCGCTCCGGCAGTCACTTCTACCCGGGTCAGCTCCTGCTACAGCAATTAAATAACGCCGGGCAACCCACCTTCCACCTGGCTGACCCGCTTCCCGTAGATAATGGACCCGAGGAGCTCGGCAGCCTCTTCTTCGACGCCGACGGCGATGGCGATCAGGACCTCTACCTCGTCAGCGGCGGCAGCGAGTACAGCCTCGACCGCCCGGAGCTACTCGACCGCCTGCTGCTCAACGATGGGGCGGGCAACTTCACCCTGGCCGAAGATGCGTTGCCGAAGTTAAAGTCCAGCGGCTCCTGCGTGCGCGCCGCCGACTACGACCGTGATGGGGACCTGGACCTGTTCGTAGGCGGCCGCCTACGGCCGGCTCGCTTCCCGGAACCGGTCGATAGCTACGTACTGGAAAACAACGGCCGCGGGAAGTTTGCACCTGCGTCCCCGCCCGAATTGGCTAACCTGGGACTGGTGTGTGACGCGCTGTGGACCGACTACGACAACGACGGCTGGACCGACCTACTGATCGCCGGACAGGGCATGCCCCTGCGCCTCTTCGCCAACCGCGAGGGCGTACTGACCGAGGCCACGCCCGCCTCCCTGAGCGAGCATGTGGGCTGGTGGAACGGGCTGAGCGCCGCCGACTTCGACCATGATGGGGACGTGGACTACGTAGCCACTAACTTCGGCCGCAACAACCTCTACCAGCAGAACGGGCAAGACTACGTGGGGCTGTACGGCGCCGACTTCGACGGCAACGGCGGCTACGATCTGCTGGTGAGTGACTATGTCCTGGCCGAGGACGGCAGCTACCAAGAATATCCCCATAACCAACGCACGGATACGGAGAAGCAACTGATCAGCGTCAAAAAGCGGTACGAGCGCCACGATGAGTTCGGTCGGGCCACTATCGGTGAGGTCGTTGCCGGTTATCCCCAGGCCGAGGTCACTACCCTGCGCGCCAACTACCTCCGCTCCGCCTGGATCGAAAACCTGGGGAATGGCAACTTCGCCTTCCACGAGCTTCCACGGGAGGCCCAGGTGGCCCCGCTCTTCGGTCTCCAGCCGCTTGACGTGAACAGCGACGGCTACGACGACCTAGTGGCCATCGGCAATGACTACGGTGCCGAGACCGGCATGGGTATGCTCGATGCGCTCAATGGGCTAGTACTTCTATACGATCCTGATCAGAAGAATTTTATCGCTCAGCCGTTAAGGGAGTCCGGCATTTTTGTACCCGGCAACGGCCGCAGCCTCACCGTACTCAACGCCGGCGGCCGCCCCCTCCTTATCGCTACCGAAAACCAGGGCCCCACGCGCAGCTACCTTACCGCGGACGCAGGTGCCACCTACGTGGAATTCCCCCCCGACGGCCGTCGCCTCACCTTTACGCTAGCCGGTAAGCCGGTGGTCGTGGAGGCCTACTGGGGCAGCGGGTATCTGAGCCAGCGGGGCCGTGGGGCGTGGGTGCCGGCGGGAGCGAGCGATGTACAAGTGAATTAGACGCCTGTCGGCTGGTTAGACGGCTTCGCCTGGTTAGACGCTGCGCTGGTTAGACGGTCTAACCAGCCGATAGGCGTCTAACCAGCGCAGCGTCTAATGAGCAAAGCGATCTAATTCATCGGTACTTCCATAGCAAGGATGCGAACCCCTTCAACGCCGGCCTTCACCGCGAAGGCTTCGGTCGCGGTCACACCCAGTCCGTCGCGCCGCCCGAGCTGCTGCCCGTCGACCTCCGCGCTGCCCTCGAGTACGAAGAGGTAGACGCCGTGGCCGGGCTTGTTTAGGGTGTAGTCGACGGTTGTGCCGGCAGCGAGGCGGCCGATGCTGAAGTAGGCATCCTGGTGAATCCAGACGGCTCCTTCCACGCCGGCGTCTTTGGGGGTGAGAACCCGGTGCCAGGCATTGCGCTCCTTCGTCTCGTCCATGTGGATCTGGTCGTAGCGGGGCTCGACGTTACGCCGGTCGGGGAAGACCCAGATTTGGAGAAACTTGACGTCGCGGTTGGTATGCTTGTTCTTTTCGGAGTGTACCACGCCGGTGCCGGCACTCATGACCTGGATGTCGCCCTCCTTGATCACCGTAGTGTTGCCCATGCTATCCTCATGCTCCAGGTCGCCCTCTAGCGGGATAGAGATGATCTCCATATTATCGTGGGGGTGGGAGCCGAAGCCGCGGCCGGCAGCGACCTCGTCGTCGTTGAGGACGCGCAGTACGCCAAAGTGCGT
This sequence comes from Neolewinella sp., assembly GCF_965214665.1. Lineage (GTDB taxonomy): Bacteria > Bacteroidota > Bacteroidia > Chitinophagales > Saprospiraceae > Neolewinella. Next base: position 2,657,910 of record NZ_OZ243970.1, read on the forward strand.
CCGCTCGGGATCGTAGTAGCTGGCGAAGCTGAAGGTGTGGTGGGTGTTGAGCCAGCCGTGATTGGCGTGGCCGCGGGAGTCGGCGGGGTGGTGGATTGTTTTCATTGTAGGTACATTTGATGTAGTTGTATAACATATAGAGCAACCGAAGGTTGCGTAGATCACATCGTTCGGTAGACGCCTATCGGCTGGTTAGACGGCTTCGCCTGGTTAGACGCTGACGCTGGTTAGACCGTCTAACAGCGGAGCGTCTAACCAGCTGATAGGCGTCTACTAAGCGAAGCGATCTAATCGCCGAAGGCGATCTACCTTTGCCGCATGGATCAACTCATCGTGCACCACCTAATCGTCCACGAACTAAAGAAGCAGCCGGAGCTGGCCGAGGCCGATCTGCTATTGAGTAGTCAGCCGCTGGCGATCACCGAGCAGGCAATCGACCTGATCGGGCGACTGGACCAGACGTTCGAGCGTAAATCCGACCTGCTACAGGGCTTTCTGGTGGCACCCGACGAGGGGCTCTTTCCTGCTTACTACCAGAACTGGCTGGAGGAGGGACGTAATCGACCGGGCTTCGTGACCTTTAGCCAGTCGGCGATGGATGTGCTAAAGGATAATTTGCAGGGGGTCACCGGGGCCAAGGGGGGCTACCTGCTCTTCGTCGACTATACGATGGAGGAGCAGCGCATGCTCGGTATCTACATGATCCGTAATACGGAGGGGATGGTCTTCGTGGACGACGAGGAGCAGGACGCGCTACGGCTACAAACCACGGCCTACCTCGACATTCAGAACATGGCCATGGCCGCCCGCCTGCTGGCCGGTAAGGGACGTAACGTGCAGATGATCCGCCACGCGCGTACCCAGAGTAGTATCTCGCAGTACTTCACCGACTGGGTGGGCATCGACCGGGCGGAGACGAGCTCCGAGCTGACCTACAACTTTCTGGAGATGGTCGAGGAGCTGCCGGTGCCGAAGGACCGCGAAACGGGCTTCGCAATGAATGACGGCGACTTCGAAAAGGCCCTGGTAAAGTACGCGGCCAAGGCGCCGCAGCAGACCATCCGGGTGGAGGACTTCGATGCCCACTTCTACGGCAACGACAAGCCGCTGCAGGAGATGCTAGCCGAGCAAAACAGCCCCATCGATCAGGGCTTCCGGGTGGACCGCAAGGCGTTGCGCAACCAGTTCTACCTGCGGGCCGGCGTGGGGGGTATTAGCATCACCTGTACGAAGGATCATTTCCGTAACGGGCAGGTCCACATCGACGAGGCGAGCGGCAAGATCACGATCAATAGCGAGGAGCTGGCCTCCCTACTACTGGACCAGTACGGCGAGTAGGCGGTAAATCGGGAGTAGGGCCGAACATCTTCCCGTAACACCTAGGTTATATAGGTACTAATCCACACACAAACAACTACCATCATGGCCACCACCGACCAGAATCCAGAAACCCTGACTACAACGACCGACAACCCTAACGGAGAGAACCTCCCTGCTACGACCAACGATGCCAACAAGGATGCTCAGGCCGACGCCATCATCAAGCGCTACGCGCTGTTTGGCACCGCTACGGCACTGATCCCCACCTTCGGGCTCGACGTAGCGGCGCTTACCGGTATACAGGTGAAGATGATCAAAGATCTGGCCAATGTGTACGAGTACGATGTCGACGATCAGATGATCCGTATGACGATCACGACTGGAGTCACCTCCCTAGCCGGCCGCCTGGTTACCGGCGTGCTTACCAGCATCACTAGGGCCTTCTCCCCCCTGAAATTTCTCATTGGCGGTGCCACCCAGGCTGCCCTTAGCGGCTTCATGACCGCCGAGGTCGGCAAGATCTACCAGGCCCGGCTATCGAGCGGTCAGAACCCCTCGGACATTACCGTAAGTGAGATCGTTAACCACATCGTCTCCCAGGTACAGGAAGGTAAGTGGAACCCCACCAAGGTGGCGGGATGGCGCAATAATTTCAGCTACCTGCTGGATAGCGGCAGCAGCAACAAGGCCTAGCCAGCTAGGCTGCTTACAAAAGCAGAAAGCCCCGGTACGTCCAGCGTGCCGGGGCTTTTTCGTGGGTGCGGACTGATTGCCCTAAAAATTGTAGTTGAAGCCCGTGCGGAACTCGTACGGCGAATCGTTCAGCCGGTCAGGCTGGGTGAGGCGGAACATCACCAGGATCTCGAAGCCGGCCGCGCCGGGGCCGCCACCCTGGCTCAGCCCCGCCCCCAAGAAGGGTACCGCCCGGGTAGCACGCAGCTCGTCAAGCTGCCCGTTGGTGACCCCGGTAATAACGACATCGCTCAGGAGGCTGTACTCCGCCTGTACGAAGAAGCCCCGGTAAATTTTCGCCCGGGTGAAGGCGCCTACCGACCAGGTCCAGTTACGGGAACTCAACTTACCTCCCCCCCCGGTATCGAAGCGGTAGGCATTGTACACGATACTTGCCCGGGGGCCTACACTGAGGAAGTTATTGAGCTTATAGCCTACGATGGGATTGATCCCGATCCTAAACTGGCTACTGAAGCTGCCCCCCCGGTACTGGAGCACGGCCCCGGCCCCGTACCAGATGTCGCCACCCTGCCGCAGGTCCTGTAGCTGCCGACCGCGATTGCCATAGCGAATATCGTCCCTCGCTGCATCCTCCCGCGTTTGGGCACTGGCGAAGGTGGATAAGCAGAGGCAGAGAAAGAGAAGAACGAAGACACGTAGGTTCATAGCAGAAGGGGTACAAGAGTTCGGTAAAGATAACGGCGTAGGCGGGGCTTTCGGTCCATTTGTACGGGCGCGTCCTACCTTTCGGTCCTATGACCGACCGTAAGAAGACGGGCAATCGGGGCGAGGCGTTGGCCCGCCGACACCTCGAGGCACTGGGCTACGCCATCGAGACCACCAACTACCGCTACCGTCGCACCGAGATCGACCTGGTGGCCGCCTTCGAGAACAAGATCGTGTTTGTCGAGGTCAAGACGCGTACCTCCCTGGCCTACGGTCACCCCAGCACCTTCTTCAAACGACCACAGCAACGGCGCATCAGCCGCGCCGCTTCGATGTACATGGAGCACACCAACTACGACTGGGAGATCCGCTTCGACCTGATCGCTATTCACCTGCGCTCCGCCGACGATTACACCCTGCACCATTACGAGGACGTTTTCTTCCCCGGTCTCCACTAGATACCGCCCCGCCCCTTCAGCTCCAGGTACTTGGCGATCACGTTACCGGTGAGCTCCTCGGGGCGGGTCAGTACCACCTGCACCCCGTTCTGCCGCAGCCGCGCGGCCATCAGTTCCCGCTCCTGCACGTAGCGGCGGGCGGTACTTTTGAGGTACACTTCCTCAATGTCGGCAGCCGGGGGCGTCAGCAGATCGGCGATCTCAGTGTTCTCGAAGAGCACTACCACCAGGGAGTGATTGCGACCGATGCGACGTAGGATAGGTAGCACTCGATCCAGCGCCGTGTTGCTCTCGAAGTTGGTAAACAGGATGAGCAGGCTCCGCGAGGGCAGAAAACGCCGCGTAGCGTAGTACAGCAGGTCGTAGTCGCTCTCCCCCTCCCGCTCCCGCTGCCGGTACAGCGTCTCCAGGATGCGGCGCAGCTGATCGGGCTTGCTATCGGCTGTAAGCACATCGCCGAGTTTATCGGAAAAGGTGATGAGTCCGGCCCGGTCATCGCGGCGCAGGATGACGTTGGACAGCGCCAGCGAGGCATTGATGGCGTAGTCGAGCAGGCTTAGTCCCCCGAAGGGCATCAGCATCGTGCGGCCCTTATCGATGACGGAGTAGATGCGCTGCGCCCGCTCCACGGCGTACTTATTGACCATGAGCTCCCCCCGCCGCGCCGTCGCCTTCCAGTTCACGCTGCGCAGATCGTCGCCGCGCACGTACTCCTTGATCTGGTCGAACTCGTAGCTCTTGGTCACCGGCCGGGGCCGGCGCTGCCCCCCCACCAGCACCGTCTCGTGGGCGCGTAGGGCGAACTGCTTCATCTGCACGATACTGGGATAAACGGCCACGTCCTGTATGTGGGCCACGACGAGCCGGCGCTCGGCCAGGGCGTAGCGGGTCTGAAGAAAGAGGTTCAGGTTACCAAAGGTGTACACGCCCCGGGTGGTTGGGCGTAGGCCGTACTCCAGCGCGAGCTTCTCGCCGGCCGCGATCCGTACCGGAATGCGCTGGTCCCTGATCTGGAGTTGGTCCGGTAGCTCGTCAATCAGGGTGAGGCGAAGGTCCTGTGCACTAGCATTGTGCAGAAGTACCTGCACCTGTAGCTCATCGCCGAGGGAGAAGACCTGCGGCGGCTTGCGCACCGCGCTCACGGACCGCGCGGAGGGGTAAAGCAGGTACGTATCGTAAACCGTAAGCAGCAGCAGTATCGCCAACACGCCTACCCCCAGGTAGAATGCCCCGGCATACCAGAAGCCCATCGCCCCACACACCCCCGCTACGGCCAGGAGCACAAAAAAGCGCGTCCCCAGGTAGAGATTACTTAAGTGAATCATAAAGGCGGGGTAGGGGGCAGGCACGAACGGCCAAACTAAACTAAATTCGCCACACCCCGCGTTCCCTGGGTACCAACTACTACACCCGTGAAATTACCCGTCTTCCTCCTCCTGCTTGGGCTACTCAGCGGCTGTAGTTCGTTCCGCCCCGTGGGCACTACGGTCCGCAATCCCTCCCGCGCACCGAGTACGCACACGAGGAGTACCGCGGCCACCCCCACCACCCGCGCCCGCACCCAGCGGCCCCGCCCGCCCCGCGCCGCTAGGCCCGTTCCCAGCCATAAAGAAACTGCCAGTGGCCCCACCGCCGTGGTCCGCAACAGCCTGGTCAGCAAGGCCGAAGCGTACCTCGGTATCCGCTACAAGTACGGCGGCAATACGCCCAAGGAGGGCTTTGACTGCTCGGGGTTCGTGAAGTACCTGTACAATGCCGAGGGACTGAGCATACAGCGCGTGAGCCGTGACCAGGCTAAGGAAGGCCGCCCCATCGACCCCGCTACGGCCAAGGCCGGCGACCTCGTGTTCTTCCGTCGGGGGGCCAACCAGCCGGTGTTTCACGTGTCGATGATCGTGGCGGCTGCCCCGGGGGAGCTCTGGGTGATCCACCCTACGAGTAGCCGGGGGGTGATCCGGGAGAATATCCTGGCCTCCTCGTACTGGCGACCTAAGATTTATACGGTGAAGGATTTGATCCAGTAGCCGCGCAGCACAGGCTTACTCAAGCAAGTAGCAGATAAAAAACTACCACAGAAGGCGCAGAGATACACAGAGATGTGTGATAGTATATCTCTGTGGCCCTCAGCGTCCTCTGTGGTTCACCCCCAGCGCCGCTAGGCGCTCTACCCCAACGCAAAACCACTCCGTGGTTACCCGCCGCCATTCCCAGTCTCAGTAGGCAGCACACTCTCCGTCCCATTAATCTGGCTCTTCGCATCGTAGCCCTGCCGGATCTCCCGCTGCCGCATCGGCATACTATCAATGAGCTCGAGCAGCACCGAGGCCGGGGTAACGGAGTTACGCGCCCGAAACTTCTCGTGGCCGTCCAGCCCCACCAGGATCAGCTCCAGTTGGTAGGGCTCCACGCTGAAGCGGTCGTAGTAGTAGGTGGAGGCACTCTCGTCCAGGAAGATGCCCGTATTCTCGTGCTCCCCCTCGGGGGTGATGAGCAGGATCTTGACCATGCGCTCGTCGAGCTGCTGGGAGGCCTCGCGCAGCAGACCGTACTGCTCTACGAACAGCGGATCGTTGATGTCGGGAGTGAAGACCAGGATGAGCCGGGCCTTCCACTGGTAGTCATTGACGCTCTGGGCCGTAGCGGCGAGGGGGAGAAGCATAAGTAAGGTAGCGATGAATAGGGAGCGAGTCATACTCCTGAAACACAGCCACTTAGTCCGTTGTTCCGGCCAGGGCCGCCAGGAGGGCGCGGAAGGTCTCCGGCTCGCCGTACAGCGCGTCCTGGTAGGTCGTAGCCCGCAGGCGTAGGTTCCAGGGCACGTCGTCGCGTAGTTCTAGCTCTACGGTGATGTTGCCGAACTTCTGGTCCAGGCCTCCACGCTCCAGCGGGGCGGTCTTGCGCTGCTGGCGGGTACGGGGTTTGAGGTAGTGCCGCTCCTGGGTTTCGACCCAGTCGCGGCGGCTGAACACCCGGCGGTCGCTGATCTGGGTGCGGTAGTTCAGGGCCAGCACCCGCTCCTTGAGGTAGTGGAAGAAATGGTTGATCTCGTCGCGGCGGTACTGCGTCTCGCTGAAGTGCACGACGAAGCCCTTGCTACTGGCCGTATCCAAAAAACTCACGGAGTGATCGTTCTGCCGTCCGGCCAGAAACTGGGCGTACTGCTCGGTGATCCAGTCGAAGAGCCGCTGCCGGGCCGCGGTGCGCTTCCACCGTTCGTAGGCGGCCAGCTCCTCGGCGTCGCGCTCGATCATCTCGTGCACGGCCGGGGCCTGGGGGGTACTCTGCTCGGCCGCGTCGAAGAGTGCCGTGATCTTATCCCAGAAACTAGCCATAGGGGGTGCGGTTGTAGCGGGTGACGGTACCGCGGTGGCGCTGTTCGCGCTCCTCGGTGTAGCCGAATTCGGCGTGGGGCAGCAGCCGGTTCAGCGTCTTGGTGACCAGTAGCAGCTGCTCCGGCCGCAGACCGAAATCGTGGGCCTCGCCGCGGTCGTCCACCAGGTAAAGCGTCGCGCTACGCATCAGGTTGAGGCCAAAGGGCATCCGCTCGGTGACCATACCGTACACCCATACGAAACGTTCGGGGTGCTCGCGCAGCTCTTGGCGCCAGGCCGCCGCGGGTTGCTCGCCCAGCAGTCGCACCAGCCAGTACACGCCCAGCGTAGCGGCCAGCGCGCCCAGGAAGGGGAAGACCGCCGAGTAGCGCAGGGTGAACAGACAGGTGGCCAGCCCGGCCACCACCAGGGCCACGGCCGTAAGCTGTTTGGCCCGGTGTTCCCGCTCCATACTTTCCCAGAGGGGCACCAGCCCCGGGTGGCGCAGGATACGATCGTTCGACGGCATACCTGGTATAGGTCCGGAGCCGCAATCTGGTTTATCTCCCACCCCCCTTTTTGTATCGTCGGGGCAAACATGCACTTGCCCCACTACGCTTAGGTACTAGGTATGCCCGCCGATAATAAAATTCAATCCTACGCCCACGTCGTCGTGCTGGATGCTGCGTCCCTGCGCGTGCGGGCCGTCAGCGATAACGTGCAGGACATCACGGGCGGGGACGCAGGTGCAGTACTGGGAGAACCGGCTACCAGTCTGTTTTCGCAGACCATTCTCGATGAACTCCCCATCAACCGCGCGCGCCGCGTTCCCCTCCCCCAACGCATTGGTAGCGGCGGGCCGGTAGACTGGGGGCAGCGCCAGCTTATCCCCTTTTTTTACGACGAGACCATCGTGCTCGAGATCGAGCCCTACCTCCAAAACGAGCTCGGTAGTCTCGACCGCGAGGTAGCCCTCAACGACATCACCGAGGACCTGCTGGAAGCAGACGATCTCGACGAGCTGCTCGACCTGGTGTGCCGCAAGCTGGCCGGCTACCTCCGCTTCAACCGGGTTATTGCGTATCAATTCGAGGAGGAAGGCGACGGGATCGTACGCAATGAGTACACCGATGGTGAGCTACCCTCGTTGCTGGGCCTGCGCTTTCGTCCCTTCGACTTTCCCGAGGAGGGCTACAAGCTCCACGAGCGGGAGACGGTGCTCAATTTCAGCATCTCGGCCTTCCCCTTCGTTTCCGTGCGCGGCGATCTCGACGGTGGCGAGCAGGCGGTCAACTACCACCTGGGCTGCCGTACCCCCTACCCCGCCTTCGAGCGCTTCATGGTGGAGTCCCACTTCAAGACCCTGCTGAGTATCGCCATCGTAGTCGACGGTAAGCCCTGGGGCATGCTCTTCGGCCACGCCATCCCGGAGACCAAGCTCGACTACCAGTTGCGCACCTTCGCCCACCTCATCGGTACCCTTACCGGACAAAACATCGCCTACCGGCTGCTCGCGGAGTTGCGGCAGCGGTTGCTGACCTCCGATGTCATCCGCTCTCGCCTGCGCGAGCGCATTGCCAGTGCCCCCAGTATGATGGAGGGACTGCTGGGCGAGGACCCCTCCCTGCTGGACTACCTACCCGATACCACCGGAGTGGCTATATACATCGAGGATCAGCTCACTACCCTAGGCGCTACGCCCTCCGAAGACCAGATCCTCCAGGTCGTTCGCGGGGCCCAGTCCGCCGTGGGTACCCAGGACTACCTTGCCATCACCAAACTCGGAGAGCACTTTTCCGGTGAGGAACTGCGCAAGTCGGCCGCCGGCATCCTCTTTCTGCCCCTCAACGCCAGCCGTACGGAGTGGATCGTCTGGTTCCGGCCCGAGCATGTGGAGGAGATTCTTTACGGCAGCACCGCGGACGATCACCCCGACGGGGAGATTGCGCGCTATGTGCCGGTAGTAGAATCACGCCGTGGGTATGCCATACCCTGGACCGCCCCCCAGCTCCGCGCCGCCACCGAACTACAAACCTTCGTACGCGACGTGGTCATGGAACGCTACACCCACCTGCGCCGCGTCAACGAGCAGCTCAAGACGGCCTACGCCGAGATGGAAGACTTCAGCTATATGGTCAGTCACGACCTGCGTGCCCCCCTACGTGGCATCGATGGGTTCGCCGAAATCTTGCTCGAGGACTACGGCACCGGGATCGGGGAGGGTGGCAAGGAGCTTATTCACACCATCCAGTACAATGCCGCGCGGATGAACCAGTTCATCGCTGATATCCTGGAGCTAAGCCGCGTGGGCCGGGCTAAACTTATCGTCAACGAGCTCGATGTACCCCGGCTGGTGGAGGAAGCCGTAAAGGAGGTCAATCAGCAGATGGGGCTCAACGCCACGGTGCACATCGACCGCCCCCTGCCGTCGATCCGGGGGGATCGGGAGCAATTAGCCGTGGTATTCCGCCAACTTATTTCCAATGCCATCAAGTACAGTGCCCTACAGGCCGACCCCCAGATCAACGTAGGCTTCCGGCCCCACCCCCACCGTAGGCAGCAGGGCGAGTTTTACGTCTCCGATAATGGGATTGGCATTGCCCCCCAGCACCAGCAGCGCGTCTTCGGTATGTTCAACCGCCTGGTGACCCAGGAGGAGTACGCTGGCAACGGGGTGGGACTGGCCATCGTGCGCCGCATCGTCAAGCGGCACCACGGGGAGGTACGTATCGAAAGCAGTCCCGGCCGGGGTACCACCCTGCTCTTCTACACCGACCTGCCGGCGCCGGCGGTGGGCCAAACATTCCAGTAAACCTTCCCGTTATACGGGGAGGCGCAAGCTGGCCGTTATTTCGTTCGCTCTCCCGACACTCCCATGTACAACAATCAAATCTTACTCGCCGAAGACGACACGACCGACGCCGATTTTTTTAAACGTGCCCTCAATCGTCTCGATGCGCCGCCCGAACTTGTCTGGTGTCGTACCGGCACCGAGGCCTACGAGGGGCTCCAGCGCAGCAGTCATGCCGATACCGCCTCCCTACCCCGGTTAGCTATTTTAGACATCAAGATGCCCGGCATGAACGGCCTGGAGCTGCTGGAAAAGATCAAGACGGACGACCGACTTAAGAATATGCCCGTGATCATTATGTCGAGTAGCGACGAGCCGCAGGATATCGCCCGTGCCTATGAAAGTGGCGCCAATGGCTACCTGGTAAAGCCTAATCGCTTTCAGGACCTGCGGGAGCTGGTAGGCTCCATCAATTACTTCTGGATCAAAACGAATCGGCTGCGCCCCCTACCTAGCTAACCCGCCGCTTTCTTTGGCCTACCTATACAACAAGGTGTTTTGTTTTGCATTAATCTCTAAGCGCGGCACGGCAGCGTAGTATAATCCAGCTTATGTCTTTAGCTTCTGATCCGGTCGCGGAGTCCATCCGGGAAGTGTACCCTTACCGGGTAGACCTGGAGAACTGTGACGTGGAGCCCCTGCGCCACATTCAGGTGGTACAGGCCCACGCCTGTCTGCTGGCCGTAGAAATCGACTCCCTCACCGTCCGCTACGTCAGTGAGAATACGGATCGCTTCCTCGGCAAGTCGTGGGAGGAGGTGATCGATACTCCCCTGAGCACGGTATTCAAGCCCGAAGTCGTAGGGCAAATTCCACTGGGCCTGAGCCGCTCCGAAGGCTTTGATACCATCAACCCCATTTTGTCCGTCATCGAGGTCAATGGGCAGTCCCTACTGCGCAACGTCATCATCCACCGCTCCGGCAAGCTGCTGATCCTAGAGGTAGAGGCCACCGAGCGCGATACGCGTACCACGCGCTACCAGCAACTTCTGGCCCGGTCCATCTACCGCATTCAGAACACCACCGATCCGGTTAAGCTGTTCCCCGAGACGGCCATGATCGTCAAGCAGGTGTCGGGCTACGACCGCGTGATGGTCTACCAGTTCGATAAGGAGTACAACGGGGAGGTCATTGCCGAGGCCCGCAATGAAGATTTAGAACCCTATGAGGGGCTGCGCTACCCCCACACCGATATTCCCAAGCAGGCCCGGGAGCTCTACCTGACCAATCGCGTACGTCTGATTAGCGGTACGTCCGAAAAACCGGCCCGCATCCGCCGCAGTCGGGAAGTGCCGCAGGGCGAGCCCCTCGACCTCACCCATGCGACCAGTCGGGGCGTATCTCCGGTGCATCTGGAGTACCTCGGTTATATGGGAGTCGATAATTCTCTCAGTGTAGCCATTATCCTACAGGATAAGCTCTGGGGGCTGTTTGCTCTTCACCACTACTCGCCGCGTACCATCGACTACGAGGTGCGTAACGTGCTGCTATTCATCGGTCAGATTTTTAGTGGTCACCTGGCGCTACAGGCCGCCAACCGCTACCGCGAGCAGACGCTGACGCGTAACCTGGCCCGCCTGGCCATCGGCGAGCAAATCACCAAGACGCGCGATATCTTCGAGGGGCTCACCTCCGGGAGCTACTCCATCATGAGCATGTTTCCGAACACAAATGGAGCGGCGATCTCCTTCGAGGACCGGCTACAGTGTCACGGCAAGTACCCCGCCTGCGAACACCTCGGAGAGCTCGTAACGTGGGTGAAGGATACCCAAATCACCCCCCAGGACCTCTACTACGAAAATGACTCGATCGGGAACCACTTTCCCCTCTTCGAGCAATACTGCGATACGGCCGCCGGCTTCCTGCTGGTATTTCTCAACCCCGCCCAGACCGACTGGCTCTGCTGGTTCCGCCCCGGGCTGGTGCAGCAGATCACCTGGGGCGGTAAGCCCGAGAAGAACCTCATCGTCACCAATGAGACCCGCCGTATGGGGCCCCGCAAGAGTTTTGCCCGCTACGTCGAGACTGTGGAGGGCTGCGCCGCACCCTGGTCCGACAGTGAGATCGATACCGCCCTGGCCCTGCGCACCACCGTCATCAACAGCCTCCTGCAACGCTACAGTGAGGTCAAGGAGATCAACGAGCGGTTGCAGAAGGCCTACGAAGATCTGGAGACGTTTAGCTACACCGTCTCTCACGACCTGCGGGCACCACTACGGGCCATCAGCGGCTACGCCGAGATCATGGAGGAAGATTACGGACCAAAACTCGATGAGGAGGCCAGGGGGCTCCTACAGGGCATCCAGCGGGGTGTAGATCAGATGAACAACTTCATCACCGACATCCTGGATCTGAGCCGGGTGGGAAGTAGCGGATTTCAGCTCGAACGCACGGCGGTCGCTCCCCTGGTACGCGACGTCCTGCTGGAGCTTAACCTCATTTACCCCCGTTCCGTGGACATCACCGTCACCATAGATGAAGATATGCCCTCCGTGGTAGCCGACCCCCGTCTCCTTCGCCAGCTGTACACCAACCTGCTATCCAACAGCCTGAAGTACGCTACCCGCGGTGCGGACGGCAAGCTGGCAATCCGCATCGGGTCCTACCATAATCCGACGACGGGCTTTCAGGTGTATACGGTAAGTAATACGGGCCCGGCCATTCCCGAGGAGTACCGGCAAACAATCTTCCAGATGTTCTCCCGCATGTCCTCGACGACTAGTACCGATGGTACGGGTGTGGGCCTGGCCATCGTGGAGCGCATCGTCGGTCGCCACCTCGGTAAGGTGTGGGTCGACGAAGACCAGTTAGGCGTAACCTTTCATTTTTACCTCAATGCCGATAACATCCGTAATGATGGATAAGGGAGTGAGTACCGAGGTAGCCCCCTATATTCTCTACGCGGAGGATAACCCCGCCGACTCCCACTTCCTACTACGCGCCTTTGGCCGCGATCATCCAGATCAGGAACTGATCCACCTGGAGAACGGGCAACTGGTCAAGGAATACCTACTACAGCTGCTGGTCAAGGGTGCCCCACTCCCTACCCTGACTGTGCTCGACATCAAAATGCCCGGCCTGAGTGGCCTGGAGGTGCTTGAGTTCATCCGCCACCACGACCGGCTGTACCACCTACCCGTAATTTTGCTCAGCGCCTCCGAGGAAGAGCGGGACCTCGACCGGGCCTACAGAAGCCGCGTCAACGCCTACCTGGTCAAGCCCGGCCGCTACCGCCAGCTCCGCGAACTGATTGGCACCATCCAGCAACTGTGGATCCGTCACAATCGGGTAGCAGTATGAGCGTCAGTCCCCTACTACAGGCCCTGCGCAGCGGCACCCAGACCGCCCACCAGCAACTGGAAGATGTAACCCTGGGAAACAAGATCATGGACGGGAGCCTCACCCCCGCCGAGTACCACCGTATCCTGGCCTGGCAACGGGCCGTGCACGAAGTGCTCGAACCGAGCGTGGTTGGCTTTACGCTGGGGGAGTACCGCTACCGCCCCCGCTTTATCCCCAATACGCAGGACGCTGCTGTAGCCGATGAACTTCCTACTACCGTCGGACGGGTGTACGTCCTGGAAGGGGCCAGCCTCGGTGGCAGCATGATCTACCGCAAGCTCCGGACCAATGCTAAGCTGACCCAAGAAGCCCCCTTCACCTTCTACCACCACCAGGCCGACTGGGGCTTACGCCAGTGGCGTAGCTTCGTCGGTGCCCTGAACGCACGGACATTTACCGAGGAGGAAATTCACCAGGCGGTCAAAAGCGCGCAGGACACCTTCGCCACCTTCGCCCGGCAGTGGGCGGCTACCGCCGGCTAGTTACCTTCGCCGCATGCCTACCGCCGAGCCCACCCGCGACGAGATCACGGCCTACTTCCGTAGCTTACAGGACGACATCTGCGCCCGGCTCTCCGCGGCCGACGACGACATCCCCTTTACCGAAGACGAGTGGGAACGCCCCGGCGGCGGGGGTGGCCGGGCCCGGGTACTACTGGGCCACCACATCGAAAAGGGCGGCGTCAACTTCAGTGCCGTACACGGGGAGCTGCCGCCGGCCGCGGCGGCTAGTCTGCATACCGAGGCCGGCGAGACCAGCTTCTACGCTACGGGCGTCAGCATCGTGCTGCACCCCCGCAACGTGCACGTGCCCATCATCCACATGAACGTGCGCTACTTCGAGCTTGACGGGGGCCGGCGCTACTGGTTCGGTGGGGGCATCGACCTGACGCCCCACTACGTCGTGGCCGAGGATGCCCGCTTCTTCCACGCCCAGCTCCGCCAGACCTGCGACCGCTTCGATGCCAGCTATTACCCCCGCTTCAAGAAGTGGGCCGACGACTATTTCTACATCCCCCACCGGCAGGAAACGCGGGGCGTGGGCGGCATTTTCTTCGACCGCCTGCAGCCCGCAGCGGAGCAAAAGACCAAACGGGAGCTCTTCGATTTTACGGCTGCCGTAGGGGAGACCTTCGTGCCCACCTACCTGCCCCTGCACCTGCGTTCGCGGCAAAAGGAGGTTACGCCGGAGCAGCACCGCTGGCAGGAGCTCCGCCGGGGACGGTACGTAGAGTTCAACCTGGTGTGGGACCGGGGCACCAAGTTCGGACTGACCACCAACGGCCGCACGGAGAGCATCCTGATGAGCCTGCCCCCCCTGGCCGGCTGGACCTACGACTACCAGCCCACCCCGGGAAGTGCGGAAGCCGAGACGCTGGCCCTACTACGCAAGGGGGTGGACTGGTGAGCCGTTTGCTCCCCTCATGCGTTCACCTGAAGTATGCCACGCGAAACCGCCTTTGACGAAACCACCATCCTGGAACGGGCTCGTGACCTGTTCTGGGAGAAGGGCTATACCGCCACCTCGATCCAGGACCTGGAGCAGGCACTCGGTATCCGGCGTAGCAGCATCTACAATACCTTCGGGGGCAAGCGGCAGCTCTACGATCGTACGCTGGCGCAGTACCAGGAAGAGAATCTGGGCCGGTTGCGAGCGGTGCTGCACAATACCCCTGATCTACGGCAGGCATTGGTAGAGCTGTTTACTCAGGCGGCTACCGTGGTGCACCCCGAGTGCCTCACCTCGGCTCGCGGCTGCTACATCGTCAACGCCACTACCGAGATGGCCAATTCGTGCGCCGACGCCCTGACCTTCGTGAGCCGGAACCGCGAGCAGTTCACCGGCATGTTGCAGGAAGCCCTGGCGGGGGCGCAGGTGCAGGGTCAGTTGCACGAGCAGGCTGACCCGGCGGAGCTAGCCGATTTTCTCTTCCTCTGCTATAATGGTCTCCAGGTCATCGTCCAGACCAAGATCGAACGCACGGCTCTGCTACGCTCCGTCGAACGCTGTATCGCCAGTCTGCCGTGGATAGCGTAGATCCCGTACCGTTCCAGAACCGCCTACGTAAGATGGCGCGCCACCACGGCAAGTGGGCCCGGCGGCAGGGGCTGGAGGCCTACCGTATTTACGATACCGACCTCGACGAGTTCCCCGTGACGGTAGACCGGTACGGAGACCGACTCTACGTAGCCGTGTATGCCAAGGGGGAAACTACGGAGGCGGATACGGAACCGTACCGGGGCTGGATCGCCGGGACCCTCGATGCGGTACCCGACCGAATTCACTTCAAGTTGCGGCAGCGGCAGTCCGGCACCCAGCAGTACGAACGCCTAGCCGAGGAGGAGCAGGAGTTCGCGGTGCGGGAGTACGGTAGGCAGTTCCTGGTCAACCTGACGGACTACCTCGACACGGGGCTGTTCCTGGACCACCGGCTGACCCGTAAGCTAGTGGGCGAGCAGGCGGCCGATAAGCTGGTGCTCAACCTGTTTGCCTACACCTGCTCCTTCGGGGTGTATGCTGCCACCGCCGGGGCCACCCGCGTAGACAACCTCGACCTAAGCAACACTTACCTCGACTGGGGGCAGCGCAATTTCCGCCTCAACGGTATCAACCCCAAACAGCACGGTTTCATCAAGGGCGATGCGCTGCAGTGGCTGTCCGGCCCCGTGCGCGATCGCTACGACCTCATCGTACTTGACCCGCCCACCTTCTCGAATAGCAAGATGATGAATGACGTACTGGATACCCAGCGGGATCACGTGGCGCTGATTAATGATTGCCTGCGGCGGCTAGCGCCGGGGGGCACGCTATACTTCAGTACGAACCACCGGCGGTTCAAGCTGGAGGAGGAGGCGCTAGCGGGGACGGCGCGGGAAATTACGGGGCAGACCTTGCCGCCTGATTTTCGGCGGCGGGGGCTGCACCGGTGCTGGATGGTTCGTGGCTTCTAGCCGCGGCCGGCCTGGCAGGCCCGGCAAGGATGCCGGGAACCATGCCGGGAGCCAGTAGGGGGCCGCTAGTAATTACTCCGGAAGAACTCATCGTAGCCGGCGAAAGAGCGGGCCTTGAGGATTTCGCGGTAGTTGGTCTGGGAGACGGGGTAAACTGTGAAGCGCAGGCCGCTATCCTGGAGGAATTCGTCCTGGTGCTTCTGGCTATTGCGGTAGTAGGCCTGGGCGTCCTGGCCGGTCTTGAAGCGGCGGAGGACCAGCACGGGGGTCTCGTTGTCCTGGCCGATGAAGATGGGCGTGGAGCGGAGGCGGTCGAGCTTGTGGTACTTCTCGTTGTAGGTCTCGAGGCCACCCTTGAGCTCGTTGAGGGGGGCGTCGCGGTCATCGAAAACGACCAGGACGTAGTGAATCTCGTCCATGCTGGGGCGGAACTCGCCGGTGGCCCCACTGCTGGTAGCGCGTCCGGGCAGACGGGCGCTGTCCTCGCCGAGCAGGCGCAGGATCTCGCGGGCGCGGATCTGCTCGGGGCTGTTATCGTACTGGGCCACCAGCTGCTGGAGGGAGCTGATGTAGGCGGCGCGGCCCTCGAGCTTACCGGTGACCATGGCCTGGAGCAGGGCGTGACGGGCGCGCAGGGGGTCGCCCTCGGGCAGCTGCGGCAGGGCACCATTGATGAGTTGATTTGCCTGGGCGTAGTTACCCTGCTCGAAGGTGCGGTAGGCGAGCTCGTAGCGGCGGGTGCGCTCGCCGGCCTCGCCCACGAGTTGCCGGGCGTAATTGGGATCATTGGCCAGTTTGGCGAACTTGCTGTCGGGGTACTTGTCGGCCAGGCGGGCGGCGAAGCGCTGGGCGTCGGCGGCGTGGTTCTCGGCCTTGTGCAGGAGGTAGAGGTAGTACCAGCTTTCGGCTTCGTACTCGGAGCCGGGGAACTGCTCGTCGAGGGTTTCGAAGGCCTCGATGGCGCGGGCGTTGTTTTCTACGCGGTCGCGGTACTCGCGGCCCAGGGTGAAGTAGGCATCGGCGAGCTGGCCGCGCATGACGTCCTGGGTCTGCGGATCGGTGGGGATGTCGGCCAGGATGGCGTTGACCTCGTCCTCGGTCACCAGGGCAAGCTCGGCGTTGGACGGGGCACCGGGGGCGAGATTGTCGTCGGCGTCGGTGAAAAGGTTGGCGTCGGTGCGGTTACTGCGGCGCCAGTTGTCCTCCAGGGTGCGGTCGCCCCAGGTGCGGCTGAAGTCGCGGCTTCCCCGGCGGATGGCCTGGTTGTCGTAGCCCCAGAAGCTGCTACCGTTGAGGTTAGAGGCCGTAGCGGCGGGGTTATTGACGTTGATACTACCCTGGGTGGCGGGGGTGCTGAAGTTAGCGGCGGAGTTGGTGGCCCGCCGTAGCTCGAAGACCTCCTCGGCCCAGCGGCGGCGGTCGGCCTCGGGCAGGGTGCCGATGCGTAGAAGACTGTCCCTGAGGGTAATGTCTTCCAAGCTGCTGGCCACGCCGGTCAGACGGTCGCGGCGGTCATTGGTGTTGAGGTAGCGGCCATCGGTATCGGCCATGACCTGAAGCGTGCTATCGTAGTACAGCTTGGCGGGCAGGTAATCCTCCTCGCCGTAGGCCAGGTCGCCCAGGAGTTGGTAGGCCTCGATGCGGGTGGCGTCGCCGCCGTTGGGGCTGGCGAGGGCACGGCGCAGGTAGTCGGCACCGGCCCTATCGTCGCCGCTACGCATGGCGATCCCGGCCATGGCGTAGAGGAGCTGGCTTTCGTACTCGAGATTTTTTTCCTCCTTGGTCATGCGCTCGAGCACGCGGAGGGCGTCGTCGGCGCTACCGCTCCCAGCCAGGTAGGCGTTCTGGGCGATGTTGATGCGGGCACCGAGCTCGAAGTCGTAGGCGGGCTTAGCGGCCACCACCTGCTCGAAGGCATTGAGGGCAGGACCGGGCTGGTTGAGCTCCTGGTAGAGTTGACCGGCGATGTAGTAGTAGCGGGCGCGCTCGTTGCGCTCCTCGGCTACCTCGGCAGCCGCTTCCAAGAAGGGGATGGCCTCCTCGGGCCGTTGCTGTTGGAGGAAGTAATAGGCCTGTACGGCGATGGCCAGCCGGCGCACCCGGGCGAAGGTACCGCGGTCGTTGCGCAGGTCGTCCAGGATGATCTGGGCACGGTCGAAGTTATCGCGCTTGATCAGGGTCCAGGCCAGCCAGAGGCGGATTTCCTGGTGGGCGGGGCGGTGCTTGAGGATATAGCTGCCGGACTTCTTGCCGTATTCGCCGCCATCGGCATCCTCTGCGTTGCGACCGCCAAAGATGGAGATCATGCCCACGGGGCCCTCCTCGGCCTCGGCGAAGAGGTCTTCCTCGGTGGGTTCGGGCTCGTTTTCGAGGCCTTCGAGCTGGGTAGAGTCGGCGGGGGTGATCTTGGTGGGGGTGCGGATGCCGCGTTTGCGGTTGCGGATCTTTTCCTTGCGTTCGCGTTCGCGCTCGCGCTGGGCTTCCTTGCGTTCCTTATCGCGCTGCTTGATGGTGCGCTGGCGTTCGCGCTGGGCCTCGCGGCGGGCGCGGAGGCGATCGCGCTGGCTCTGGGCCTCGTTGCTTTCTACCTCGCGGCGGCTTTCGAACTCCTCCTCGGTCTCGTCTTCCTCCTGTCCCTTCTTAAGTTTTTTCCGTTCGGGGCGGGGGCGGAACTCGGTGGCGGCGAAGTTGAGGGTGCGCTCGGCGCTTTCGTAATCCTGCTTGATGAGCTGGGCCTGTCCGACCAGGAGGTAGCTATCGTCGGTCCAGTTGCTGTAGGGGTGCTTTTTGACCACGATGGCCACCTTTTCGATGGCGCGGTCGAGCTCCTCGGCTACCCCGGCGGTGTTATCGACGGCCAGGAAGGGGAACATCTCCAGTCGCTGGTTGTAGTTGTCGACGTGCTGCTCGTCGAGCACCAGCAGGGTCTCGTCGATGATCTCGCGGGCGTTGAAGTAGCCGTTGAAATGAGCGTTGGTATTGTGCCAGAGCTTAGCGATGACGCCCTGTTCTTCCCGGCTCTTGGTGGACGAACAGCCGACGAGGAGCAGCTGGAGGGCCAGTAGAAGAAGTACCGAACGCGTTAGCTTTTTCAAATCTTGGTAGTCTTAAGTGTCTGCCTTCCTCCGGCCGTATCTTTGCCCCCTTAGGGCAAACGTAGACAAAGGGCCAAAAAGTACCCGGTGGCGTGGCTTTAACATGACTTGATGATGGATAACACTGCCAAGGAAAGCCGCTGGAATCGCCTGAAGCAAAGAAGCCGTGCGGAGTACCAACCGTTTATAAATGCGTACGCCCTGGTCTCCGTTGTGTTCGTGGTAGTGGTTTTGCTCCTACTCGTGACCCCGCTACGCCGCTACCTGCCCGGTTACAGCAACGTAGTCGAGCAGCAGGAACTGACCGAACTAGAACAAAGCCTAACGGAGCTGAGCGGCCTGGTCGAAAGCCAGCAGCTCTACATTGAGAACCTCAAACGGACCGTGCTGGGGAAGGCCATCACCGCCGACAGCCTGGAGGAGCCGGCCGAGGTAGTCCCCCGGCAGACCGTCACCGCCCTACCCCCCTCCGAGGCCGAGATCAAGCTGCGGCGCGAGATGGAGGAGCGGCGGCAGGGACAAAGCGGCGCGGGGCCCACGACGGTCCTACCGGCGGCGGGCGGTGAGGTTACCTCGCTGGCGCAGGTCTACCTCGTGGCTCCGGTCAACGGGGAGATCAGCGCCCCCTTCGACCTGACGGCGGAGCACGCGGGGGTGGATATCCTGGCCCCCCAGCATACGGCCATCAAGTCGGTGCGGGCCGGGGTGGTCTTTATGTCGGAATTCACCAGCGCCAACGGCAACGTGATCGGCATCCAGCACGACCACAATCTGATCAGCTTCTATAAGCACAACGAGCAGTTGCTCAAGGAGGTGGGTGACCGGGTGCTACAGGGGGAGGCAATCGCCATCATTGGGAATACCGGTACCCAGAGTACGGGGCCGCATTTGCACTTTGAGCTGTGGTACGATGGGCGGGCGGTGGATCCGGGGGAGTATGTGAGTTTTTAGCCTTAGTCTACAGGCACACATCTCGGTACTGCGCCGCCGATCGGGAGCCAAGTGCGGAGATCAGAGAGCCAAGCCAGTCGATGGAATCGATCCGCGCCCCAAAGAAGGCAGCTCCCTGGACAGTGTGGTGGCCTGAGTCATAGAGGTACTTATCGAGCTCAACGTCGATGGCGTAGCACTCACCGGCAGGAGTGTTGCAGATATAGTCCATACGGTTGAGCGTCAGTACGTTAGCGTCTCTATACCGGTCGGCTACCCGCTGAAGTTCCCGGTGCGACCGTTCGATCTGCTGCTGGTGGGTGGCGTACTCCTCGAAGTAGGCCTGGTTGACGTGGGTGACCAGGCGTTCGATACCATTTCCATTGATAGACGGCTCATCCTGGTTGATCAAGAACTTTTGTAACATTTGGTCGGCCATGGTCTTATTGCCAAGGGTGGGAAACTGGAAGGTTTCCTGCACCAGTACGAGCAGCTTCTGGTCGCACACTAGGCGGCGAGTAACCTGTTCGAGCCTGGCAAGATCCTGTATACTGTAGCGGGAGGCGACCATAATGACGTCGGCCTGCCGGTAGTTAGGTGACTCGTAAAAGGAGTGGTCGGACTGCGCTAATGCGCTGACCTGGACTCCGTAGCGTGCCAGCTGAAAGTGTTGCTCCGCCGTCGCGCTGGCAAGTAGGGTGTTGTAGACGTCTTTGGAGTGGGAGTTGCCGATGACCAGCACCTTGAGGCGGTCCTGTTCGGGTTGAAACCAGAGGGCGTTATCGGAGGCATTTTTCTCTATCTGGTAGGCTGCGGTCTTCATGCGACCCTGCAGGTTTACCCAGCTCTGCTGCCGCAGGATACTGTTATCGGGCTGGTAGTTTCTTACCTGTAGCACCCTGACGGCGTCGCGCTGGGGGAACCCTCTGGTTAGGTGTCCGGCTACCCCCAGGCCGGCAAAGAACAGCGAGCCGACGGCGGCCAGGGTAAAGATGGTACGGCGGCCGTAGCGGCCTTTGTCGCGGAACGGATTTTCGACGTACTTCCAGCTCAGGTAGGACAGGGGTAAGACAAGCGCGCTTAGCCCTAGCATCAGAAGCGGAGTGGGCTCCTCTAGACTATGCTGACGCGTGAAGGCAAAGAGGGGTTGGTGCCACAGGTAGGCGCTATAGCTGATGAGTCCGATGGTGACTGCCGGTCGTAAACTGAGCAGGCGACCGACCCACGTCAGGGGCGAGGCAAAGACGATGATACCGGCCGCCCCTAGGGTAGGAACAAGGGCGTAGAGCCCCGGGAAGGGGTTGGCCTCATCAAAACAAAATACACTGTACAGGATGGCGGCTAGTCCTAAACTGGACAGTAGCTCATTGCGCCGCCGGTTACTGACCAGGGCGGCTGCCAGCCCCGGCTGCTGGGTGGATAGGAAGGAAATAGACGCCCCGATAGCAAGCTCCCAGCCCCGGGTGGGGAGCAGGTAAAAGGCGGCATCTGGGAACCGGGTTGTACCCCACTGCGCTAGGATCAGGCTAAGGGTAGCCGAGACCAGTAGCAGGGGAAAGGCCCACTGCCGTCCAATACGCCGCCACATGAGCATCAGGAACAACGGGAAGAGTACGTAGTACTGCTCCTCTACGGCTAAGGTCCAGGTATGGAGTAGCGGCTTGAGCTCGCTTGACGTATCCCAGTACCCTGCCTCCAGCCAGAAGAGGATGTTAGAGGCGTAGGTGGACACCGCCACGAGGCTCTGGGCGTAGTCCATCATATCGGAAGGCATCAGCCAGGCCCAGGCAAAGGGCAGGGTGACGGCCATCACCGTAAACAGGGCGGGCAGGATACGGCGGGCGCGTTTTTCGTAGAAGGTGATCAGCGAAAAGGTACCCGCATCGAGCTGCCGACATAGGATACCGGTGATGAGGTAGCCGCTGAGGACGAAGAAAATGTCTACTCCCACGAAGCCCCCCCCAAAGAGCGAAAAGCCAGCGTGGAACAGGATAACGGGTACAACGGCTACCGCCCGTAGCCCGTCTAATTCGGGTCTGTATTTCATGAGAAGGTATCGTGCTGCCGCGCCTAAGCCTATGCGACAGGGTATAACTGATTGGGATTAGCGTAAGCCACAAATATGGTTACGAAAAAAAGCCTCAACGAGGATGTTTAAAGCCAAATATTGCTATTTCTTTTTGTCGCTTCTAACCCATACGCGGTAGGCAATATTGCCACGCAACCGTAGTTTGGGGTCTCCACTGGCTCTCAACTTGCTAAGCACGCGACCGCACCCACACCATAAGCCGAGTCACAATAGGCGGGCGGTGGACCCGCGGGCGTACATTAGCTTCTAGATGCTATTCAACTCACTAGATTTTTGCATCTTCCTACCGCTGGTGTTCCTGCTACACTGGTACCTGATGCGACACAGCCTGCGGGGCCAAAACGCGCTGATTGTAGGGGCCAGTTACGTGTTTTACGGCTGGTGGGACTGGCGCTTCCTGGGGCTTATCCTGGCTAGCACCGTGGTCGACTATTGGGTAGCGCAGCGTATTACCGCCAGTGCCGGGACCCGCCGGCGGCAGAAGGTGTACCTCGCGCTTAGCATCGCGGTGAATCTGGGCGTGCTGGGCTACTTTAAGTACGCCGATTTCTTCGTGGCCTCCTTTGCCGATGCCTTTACGCTGCTGGGTCGTCCCTTCGCCTACGCAACGCTGGGGATCGTACTACCGGTGGGCATTAGTTTTTACACCTTTCAGACCCTGAGCTACTCCATCGACGTATACCGCGGTAAGCTGACCGCAAGCAGTGACTTCGTGGCCTTCGCCGCCTACGTCAGTTTTTTTCCGCAATTGGTAGCCGGGCCCATCGAGCGGGCTACGCGCCTACTACCGCAGTTCGACCGGCTACGGGTCTTCTCCTACAAGCAGGCCGTGTACGGGGGAAAACAGATACTGTGGGGGCTCTTCAAAAAGATGGTCGTGGCGGACAACTGCGCCGTGGTGGTCAACGACATATTTGCCGACCCGGGGGCCTATCCCGGCAGCACCCTCCTGCTGGCTGCGGTACTGTTCGCGTTTCAGATCTACGGCGACTTTTCGGGTTATTCTGACATTGCCATTGGTACGGCACGGCTCTTCGGCGTGGAACTGATGCGCAATTTTACCTACCCCTACTTTGCGCGCGACGTAGCGGAATTTTGGCGGCGGTGGCACATCTCGCTGTCGACCTGGTTTCGGGACTACCTGTACATTCCTCTAGGAGGTAGCCGGGGAACGCGGGTGCAAGCGGTCAGAAATACCGCCATTATCTTCCTGGTGAGCGGGCTATGGCACGGGGCGAACTGGACCTTCGTGGTATGGGGAGCCCTACACGCCCTGTACTTTCTACCTCTGCTGCTGACGGGGCGCAACCGGCGCTATACGGAAATCGTAGCCGCCGACGGAGGCCTACCCACCTGGCGGGAACTGTGGGGCATGGTAACTACTTTTTCCCTGGTGACGGTGGCCTGGGTATTTTTCCGGGCGGATAGCGTAGGGGAAGCCTGGCAGTACTTGCAGCGAATGTTTTCGATCTCCTTATTTTCCGAACCGGTGTTCTCTGGGCGGCTCGACGCCCTGGTGACGGTAGGCTTCGTGCTGCTGATGGTAGCGGTGGAATACTGGGGGCGGCGGCTGGAGGTTCCCCTGGTAAAGGTAGAGGGGCTATTGCCGCAGTGGATTCAGGTGGTGTTCTACTACGGTTTTGCCATTTTCGTACTACTCGGGGCGGGCCGGGAGCAGGCCTTTATTTACTTTCAATTTTAAGTCGGCGACATGAGTCCACTTTCGCGATTCCTACTGCTCTGGGCGGGGTTAGCGGTCGTCACGGCGGCGGCGCTGTACGCAGTGTTTCTGCAGGCGGATGGGTACGCCGATCCCTACTACCTGCGGTTCACCACGCCCCCCCAGCGGTCGTTGATCCTGGGTACCTCGCGGGCGGCGCAGGGGATACAGCCGGCGGTACTGGGCGAGGTGCTCGGGCGGAACGATCTGTACAATTTCGCCTTCACCATTGGCACCTCTCCTTACGGACCAGACTACAATGAGCTCATTCGGCGCAAGCTAGCGGACGGGACAGATGGCAATGCCGTGTTCATCCTGGCCGTCGATCCGTGGAGTCTGTCGGTGTCCTGCCCTACCGGACCGGATAGCCTATGCCTGGAAGAACGCGACCGCTTTACCGGTCAACTCAAGACCGTGTCGCGTAAGCCCAACTTCGAATACCTACTAAATTATTACGGCTCACCCTATTACCGCCTCCTACTACCCACTTCCCGCGAGATCGAGCTACAGGATGACGGTTGGCTACAGGTAAACGTACAGATCAGCGCGGCAAAATTTGTGGCTAACCGCGAGGAAAAATTGATCCCTTACCGGCGATACGCCAAGCGGTGGCGGTTGTCTGACTATCGGTTACGGTACCTCAAGCGGCTTATCGCACAATTGCGGGAGCGGGGGCAGGTGTGCCTCGTACGCCTTCCGGTCGATCTGGAGATGTTCGCCCTGGAAGAGGAGTACGCGCCCGGCTTCAGTGACTTGGCGCGGCGGTGGGCGGTGGAAACGGGTGCGCCGTTCTTAGATCTTACGGCAGACAACGCAGCTTACCGGACGCTGGACGGACAGCACCTGGAGCAGACCTCGGGGCGGCGGGTCAGTCGTGTTATTGGGGAGTGGATGCTAAAGGAGAGCGACCGGACGCTCAAAGGTCCTAGCTGATAAGGTTAGTTGAGGAGGTTGTAGAGGAGCTGCACCGCCAGGATCTTACCGATCAGCACTACCGGCAGCATCCGCGTGTAGCCGATGGCGGGGTACTTATTGCCGGCCTGCTCAATAGCAAACTCGAGCACGGCGGGCTGGGAGCCTACCATGCCGCCCAGAAAACTAAAGGGAATGCGCAGGATGCGGTAGCCGATCACGATGGTGGCGGTCGTAGTGACAAGCGCGATGACGCCGCCGGCCAGAAAAAGCTTGAGGCCCAGATCGGTCTGGAGGGTCTGGTAGAAGGTCTGACCGGAGCGGATGCCGATGCCCGCCAGGAGGAAGATGAGGCCGAGCTGGCGTAGGGTGAGGTTGGCCCCGTAGGGCAGCGTCCAGACAATGGGGCCGGTGCGGCGGAGCTGACCGAGTAGCAGGGCGACAATGAGCGGCCCACCGGCGAACCCCAGGCTGAAGGAGTACCCGCCGGGTAGGGCAAAGGTGACCATGCCGAGCAGCAACCCCAGGGTGATGCCGAGCCCGAAGGAGAAGAGATTGATGCGTGAGAGGGCCTCGTAGCTGTTGCCGAACATCCGAAAGACCTCCGGCAGGTCGTCGCGGTGGGCCACTAGCAGGATGCGGTCACCGAGCTCCAGGACGGTATCGCCGCTGGCCAGCAGGTCCATATCGCCACGCTGCACGCGGGTGATGAGGACATTGAACTTTTCCTGCAGGTTGAGCGAGGCGATGGACTTACCGGCGATGGCGTCGTTGGAAACGAAGATGCGGCGCACGTCGAAGACCGAGCGGTCGTGGTTGAGCTGTCCCTCGGCCGGGGGGCCTACGAAGGTAGCCGCCTCCCGAATGGCCTCCTCGGAGCCGACAAGCACGATGAGGTCACCGTGGACCGGGCAGGTATCCCAGGTAGTGAGGGTGGTACGGCCCTCGTGGGAGCTCCGACCAAAGGCAATGCTAACCGGGTGTTGCTGCCGCCATTCACGGATGGTGCGGTCCACCAGGTCGGGATGCTCCACGCGGAAGGTGCGGCTGATGAGCTCCTCGCCCATGGGGTAGTCCTTCTGTAGCCGACGAAACTCCTCCCGGTAATCGATTTTGTACAGCCGCTGTAGGATGAAGAGTCCGAGCATGACGCCCAGCACCCCGAGGGGATAAGCCAGGGAGTAGCCTACGACAGCCTGCTGGCTCACTGCATCCTGCGTCCCCGCCCCCACACTTTTTTGGATGGCGTCGAGCAGTCCGGCCAGGGCGGGGGTATTGGTACTGGCCCCGGCGTAGAGCCCGCCGGTGGTAGCCGCACCGAAGCCGAGCCACACCCCGATGCCGTAGGCCAGCGCCGCCGAGAGCAGGATGGTGCCTAGGGCGAAGTAGATGTCGCGAAAGCCGTTGCGCCGAAAGCTGGCGAAGAAGGCCGGGGCGGAACTTAATCCCACCGTATACACAAAGATCGCCAGGCCCAGAAACACGATCAACTGCGGCACCTCCAGCCGCGGATCGAGCGCCCCAAAGCCCAACCCCACGAAGAGCACGGCGGCCACCCCGAGTTTGAAGCCCCGGATCTTGATCTCGCCGAGGCCGTAGCCAAGGGCCATGACGGTGAAGAGGAGGAGGAGGGGGGAGGTGGTTAGGAGGTCGATCATGGGTACTCAACGAAGCCAATAACAAAGTAGCTGGTTATACGTACATTTGCTGGCTCACGTTGCATAGTGGAATAGTTCATTTATGTTTGTGTGTTCTTCCCCGCGTGCTTTTCCCTGTGCTACCCCTACAGTTCGGACTTTATACCTCCTAGTATTTTGGCTTATTAGCTTTACTACTTGTATCGCTCAGTCAGATCGAGTACTGTTGCTAGATGGGCAGCGCGCTCACTTCGGGATTCCCGACGACGATGCGCTTGATTATGGAGAGCAATTGACCATAGCTGCGTGGGTCTACCCAAATTGCCGCGAAGGACTCAAAGTTCTCGTCAGCAAGCAGTGGTGCCGGGGCGACTACGGATATTACCTTGGCATCAGGAACGATCGACTGGAGTGGTCATATAACATTGAGGGGAACTGCGGTAACCCAAACTCGGTGCGCTCGCAGGAGGCGGTGTTCACCGAACTCGGGTGGTACCACGTTGCCGTGACCCATGATCGCGAGGGCATCCATCTATACCTCGACGGTGCAGAAATTGCTATCGAACAGGCTGAAGGCCGGTTTACCCAGATCCGGAATAGCAGACAACCATTTCGTATTGGAGGTTACAGATTTTTGAGTGGAACGGTAGGAGCTTTTTTCAGTGGACTGACAGACGACCTGCGCGTCTGGAACACGACACTGACGGAAGCGGAGATCGCTGCTGAGATGCGGGCGGCCACTCCACAGACTACTGCCAAACCTATCCTGGCGTTAAGCTATGATGACCTACCTAGCGGACCCATAGAAACCCTGGAGAATGAAGTAGCCAGTACCCCTATGCTAACGGCTACGAAGGTCGGTGACGGTCAGGACTTCCCCGCCATCGTCATGGCTGATTTCTACGAGCGCCCTGTTTCTTACGAACTGGAGGTGAGCGACGCGAACTGCGAAGTCGTGACGTTAGGTGTACGACCAGGGACGTTTGAGTCTATCATATGGAGTACAGGCCAGACGAGTGAGACTATCCAGGTTGATGAGTCCGGCGTCTACTCAGCTCAGATCACCGTGGAGGCCTGCCGGACCTACGTAGACTCCATTGACGTCCAACTTGGTGGAGGGCAGGGGGTTGTCGAGAGTATTAGTCTTTGCCGGGGCGACTCGGTAAGAATAGGAGATCGCTTTTATCAAGCTCCCTTTACGCTGATTGATACTGTGGCTACCGCGGACGGATGCGATAGTATCATCACCTACCAGCTTGAGCTGGCCGGGGATGAGGGAGTGGGCTCTCAGACCATAACTACTTGCCGGAATGAACCCCGACGGATTGGTGGAATACTAATGCAACCTGGTGACTCCACTCAACTTAGTCTGCTGTCTAGCGAAGGTTGTGATAGTTTAGTGAATGTTCTTCTGCTATATGTGCCGGCTACGGTACGCGATACCATATTATTTACCTGCGACTCGACTACGGCAGCCATCTTTGAAGACTCCATTTCGGTGAACGTTGGAGAAACCTTGCAGATAACGACTGTTAACGCTGGAGGATGTGATGAGCTACTCTCCGTTACCGCCCGAGTATCCCCCACCTTGTCGATACTACCAAGTGATACGACCGTATGTGGCGATCAACTTAATCTAAGTAGTTTGGTAGGCCCAGTAATTTGGCAGGGGGCTGCTGATACCACAAGTGCCCTCACCATATCCAACTCCGGCACGTACACCGCGACGTATACCGCCCCGACGGGTTGTACCTACTCCGAATCTATCAACGTTACGCTTGCCCCAGATCGGGTATACGTGCCCTCCGCCTTCTCCCCAAATGACGATGGGATCAACGACTGCTTTTCTCCTAGTTTCGCACTAGGTGCCGATTTTAGGGCTTTCACTTTACGTATCTATGACCGTTGGGGCGGGCTACTCTTCTCGACCAACGATCCACGAGTGTGTTGGGATGGTGAAGGAAAAGGTACTGCTGTTGACACGAATGTTTACCTATACGTCATTGACTACGAACGGACGGGGTGCCCGGATGAAGTACAATTATCTGGGCTGGTGCACCTTGTGCGTTGATTAGGTAATCCCATAGAGTAGGTTTCATTCACCCTTTTTACTACGTGTCAACCGCTGGGAAAGGCCCCGAAAGTAACCGGCCGCCTTAGCAATGCGGTAGCGGTGCCCGGGATGAGTAGGCTGCAGAGGCAGCAATAGGGCGCTATAGGTTAACTTGATCAGCATAGCCAAGGTATGCAGTACACTCGGGTGTTGCTCTCCCCGGTAAATACTGGCGTGAAAGATGCGATCGGCGGCGTACTCCGCGGTAACCATGGCGGCACTTACGTGATGATCTACACCCGCACGTTTGACGAACACCGGCACGGCGCCGCACTGTAGTAGGCGCTGTTGGGCATCTGTCTCCTGACCGCGCGCGCCCGTACTGGCACCGGGCCCAAATGCCGCCCTAAAATTACCGGCGGCCCGGAGGTCGCTGGCAAAACAGGCCCAACAGGCCCCCATAAAATAGGTGAAGTCATCGACTATACGCAGTTCCTCCCCGTGGGAGTGATCGATGAGACGGGCGGATGGCGGCAAATAGGGCACTACTTCGCCAGCGGGAGGTAGTTCGTAGGCGGGGTACAGCACACCTCCGAAAAAGTGACCGGGTCCCAGCTGGTGGGCAGCGCGTTGGAACGCGGCTACCGACCCGGGACGGACGGCAACGTCATCATCCAGGAAGATGAAAAGAGCATTATGGGGAAGTAAATTAATAACATGATTGAGTGCCAGACTTTTATTGCCACGCGCTAGGTGAGTGTAGCGGATGGGCAGCGTGGTGTACCCCCTTACGACTTGTTCGGCTTCCTGCGACCCGTTTTCTATCACCTCTACGGTACAGGCGTGTAGCTCTTCGTCCATTGCGGCGAGACTATCGAGGCAGCGGCGCAGTAGATCATTGCGACGGTGCGTGGGAATGAGCAAGTGAGTGGTCAGCTTAGGTAATTTTACTGCTTGCAAGGTGGGAGCGAAGGTAATAAGTACCCAATCCGGTACCCATTAGCAGGCCGGTCAGGGACCAGAGTCTCAGGTACAGAGGCCATAAGCTGATGGTATATGCCAGTACCCCTACTCCTAGGGTCGCGAGTAGCCAACGGGTCGGATAATAGGGACGCTGGGCCAGTTTGGTGTAGGTCGTGGAATAGTAGCGGGAGTAGGCTAGGTACTGGTAGCTGATGAACGTAGTGACCGCGGCCGCCTCGATTCCATACCGCGGGATGAGCAGAAAATTAAGCAGCACGTTAAGTCCGCCGGCGATGACGGAATGCAGGCCGATCGTCTTGGTCTTCTCGTAATAAAACAGCCGGTTGTTGGCTCCCATATACATGGGCGTGCTCACTAGCGCGGTGCAGATCATCACCGACAGGGGATAAACCCCGTTCAAATCTGCATTACGGAAGAGAAAGGCAAACAATTCCTTAGCAATGCAGGCATAGGAGAGAAGCGCCACGAAAAACAGGGCCTGGCTTACAAACAGGATATTTCGCAGTAGGTCTTCTTTCCGCGAACTGATCAGCTGAAGAATGTGCGGTGCCAGGGTGCGGCTGTAGGCCAGCGAAAGCGTAGAAAAGATGGTCGCTCCCGTGTAAGCGACATTATACGCCCCAATACGGTCGGTAGTCACACCGGTCACGTCCATGACTACCCGATCCGATTGATCGAGTAAGTATTGCGCGTTTTGGTGGGGCACAACCGGCAAACCGATCCCGAGAGCCTGACGGATGGTACGCCACTTGAAGTTGAAGATGGGAGTAATCTTCTCCTGGCGGTTGAGAGGGATCCACCAGGAGATGTTGGTCAGTAACTGCGTGATGAACAAGGCCCAGAACCACCCCATGTACCCCATCCGCAGGTAGCCGATGGTGACCAGCGTGATGATCACGTTAAGTACTCCGAACACGGCGCTTCGTAAACCGATTTGTAGCGGCTTTTGGCGCAGTTGATAGTAGAGGGTGGCGATTTTTTCCGTAGGGCCGAAGACCACCATCGGCGCTACGTTCAATGCTACGATGAGTAGTCGGTCGTCCGCCGCCGCCTCCGGAATGGCCCAGTACAGCACCAGAGCGACTACAACTGCGAAGATGACGTTCCAGACTGAGAGAAAGCCGTAGACCTGCCGCCAGAGCCACTTGTATTGATGCCTGGATTTGAAGAAGCAGTTAGAAAGGGTAACGAACAGACCGAGCGTGTAAAAAACGCCGAAGAAACCCGTGTAGGCGGTCACAATCCCGAAGAGGCCGTAGTCTTCCCGCGTCAGAAAGGGGGTGATGAGGGGCAGCACCGCGATGCCTGCAATCTTGGGGATAAAGGGTGCGATGCCGTAGATGCCGAAGTCGCCTAGCAGTTTTTTCAGCATGTAGCTGGAGTCTCTCCACTTTCTGGCTTCGCTAAAATAGAAGCGATCACTTTCCGAGATAGTTCTGCTGAATGTCCATCGTACGGCGTACCCAGGGGCGCATAGTAGTACTTAGCCCGGTGTCGGACTGTTTCCTTTTTGGTTTGATTATGCTGAATGTAGCGGACGACCTCAGAGTAGTTGTCTGCTCTGTCTACTAAACCGTTTGCTACATACGCGTACAGATCGACTATCTCACTGTGGGTGAAGTATAGCGAGACGACGTTGAGTAATACAGCCTCTAGGTGAATGGACGAGCTTCCATTGATGATCATATCCACCGAACCGAGGTAATCGAAAGCTGATTCGACGACTGGATTGGAGAGCTCCACCGTGTTTGTACTGCTTGGTAACTCACCTAGGTCGACGGTGCGCGGGTCAGCTGGATGTTTACGTACCCTGATGCGAAGTCCGCTACAGTGCATCAGTATGTACGATGTTAACCTAGCAATGTCATCGAGGCTATCATCCGGACCAAAAGGGATACCAAGTACTTCTACCCGCTCCTTGTCATTGATGCGTGAGAAGAAGTGATCTAGTTTTGGCATCCCTACTAGGTGAAACTTCGTTTGGGTTTCCGGGTCGATTAGCATAAATTTATCCAACGTATCCTGCCCCTCTACGCAAGCGTGAGCGAACCGCATGGGGGGAAAGTCACTCATCACCGAGGCATGCTGGAAGAAAACTGTGGGAATACCGGCTTGGTTTCCGGCGTGCATCATGGCCCGGCAGTGGACTGAGTGGTCATTGCCTATGATGATGGCACGTGGCTGGTACCGCGCAAGAAACTGCGAGAACACTTCGAACTGACCTATGCCGCGAACGAAATAATGAAACATCCTGGCGAAGTGCTTAGGTTGCCTATATAGCGTGCGCCACATAATGGGTAAGTAGTTCAGTACGTAGCGTAGTGGAACCGCAGCGTAGTAAGGGAGGATAATTGTCTGACCGGAAGCATCCCACTGCGCTGCACGTGGTTCGTGCGATACGAAAACAACATCTTGCAACCCAGTTTGTAGAAAACTGAGACTGTCAAACTGATTTTTTGTATTGTACAGCACCCAAGTCCGGTGACGTAAATACTCTTCTACTGCAGGAGTAGAGGTAGTAAAAAAAGCGTTCAACTGTACGAACACCTCCTTGGCGGCCGCGCGAAGACGCAAAAGCACATTGGGTTCGTAGACCACGTGGGCGTGCCTACGGCGATTAAGGTAAGCTTTCCTACTTAGGTAAAGCGCGAAGATGTCCTCTCGAAGTTCTTGGTCCGTTAGTCTTCTCATCAATTAGCATGGCAAGGTAAGTACTGGCAATTGAAACGTCACACTCTGGTATCGACACTTTCCAGAATTGATAGCAGCAATTCGAGTACCTACCGACGCCTGTTTTAAGAAGCTTAAGTGGTAAAGTATCCGTTTACTACCCGCAGCAGGTGTGCGTTGGAACCACTACCTTTGGCTGAGTGGCGGTGAAATACGTAGCACAGAATAACAGTTACCCACCAATGGCATACAAGACCTCACAGGAGCAATTTTGGGCCGGATCATTCGGCGATGAGTATATTAGCCGGAACCAAGGTGAATCCCTACTAGCCTCCAATCTGAATTTTTTCTCCAAAGCCCTAGAGCGGGCGGATAAACCCGGCAAAATAATAGAATTTGGGGCGAATATAGGGATGAACCTTAGGGCGCTACAACTTTTATTTCCTGAAGCCGAACTGGCTGCAATCGAGATTAATCAGGCCGCGGCCTCCCAGCTCGCGCAACTAATCGGCGACCGGAACACTCATAATGTTTCTATATTAGACTTCAAGGCATCAGAGCAGTATGACTTGGCCTTTATAAAAGGAGTCTTGATCCACATTAATCCGGCTATTTTACCTGAAGTTTATGAGAAGATCTATCTGAGCAGCAGTAAGTACATCCTCTTGGGTGAATACTACAACCCCTCCCCGGTGACAATTCCCTACCGCGGCCATACGGACCGTCTGTTCAAACGCGATTTTGCGGGCGAATTACTCGACCGTTATAGCGATCTACATTTAGTAGATTATGGTTTTGCCTACAGGCGGGACCCATCATTTCCTCAGGATGATATCAACTGGTTCTTGCTCGAAAAGAAATGAGAGCTTCCAGCCCGGTGGTCTTCTGCCAATTAATCAGCCTCTGTAGGGATCGCCTCTTTGCCAATCGCGGTCGGATCGTCGACCTAATACCTCCTCATAAAATTTGGGGGCGAGCCCATCCCCCGGGCGAATCACCCGTAGGTTCTCCCGGGTAAGTACCTCACCGGCGGCAATATCCTTCACGACATAGACGGACCGCTTAAACTGCCGGCTCTTCTCCTCCGCTTTCTGGGTGTCTAGTTGCACGCCCCCCAGCCCCTGCCACGCCCGCTCGGTCTCGGTGACCAGGGCGGCGAGCTCCTCCGGCTCCAGACTGAAGGCACTATCTACTCCCCCATCGGCCCGCCGTAGCGTAAAGTGCTTTTCGATTACTGTGGCGCCTAGGGCCACCGCGGCTACAGATACGCCGATGCCCATGGTATGATCCGATAGTCCTACGGTACAGTCCGGAAATACGGATTGGAAAACCGGGATGGTACGTAGGTTGGTATTCTCAGGGGTGGCGGGGTAGGTGCTGGTACACTTGAGTACGCAAATCTGCCGGGCGCCGGCTTCACGCAGTATGCGCACTGATTCGTAGATCTCATCCAGGCGAGAGGCTCCGGAGCTGATGATGATCGGCTTACCCGTAGCGGCAACTTTGCGGAGCAGCGGGTGATGGTTGGACTCAAAGGAGGCAATTTTGTAAGCCGGTACGTCGAGCTCTTCTAGAAAGTCGACCGCCGTCTCATCGAATGGCGAGGAAAATGCGACCATACCGAGCTCTTTTGCCCGGTCAAAGATGGGCTTGTGCCACTCCCACGGAGTATGCGCCTCGGAGTACAGCTCGTAGAGATTCTGCCCCGCCCAGAGGCTATTCTTGTCACTAATATCAAAAAGTCCACCGCGGTGGTCGATCGTGATGGTGTCCGCCGTGTAGGTTTGCAATTTCAGGGCATGGGCACCGGCAGCGGCGGCGGCATCAACCAGTTCAAGTGCCCGGTCGAGCGATTGGTTATGGTTACCCGACATTTCGGCAATGATAAAGGGCGGCTGGTCGGCGCCAATTTCGAAGCGGCCAATTTTATAGGTCATAGAGCGTAAACTTTACAGCGTCTGGATGGTCGTCGGTGTCCGCCTCGCAGTAGCCCAGGCGGCGGAAGGTGATTAAAGAGGGTGTGTTGCTACGCTTGACGTAGCCCACGATGCAGTTTACCCCACTGCGCTGACGCTGTAGGTGATTCTGGGCAAAATGTAGCATAGCCAAACCATAGCCGGCACCCCGCGCCGACTCGGCAACGGAGTAACCGATCACGGCTTCCTGCCCCTCAATCTGTAGGCGCACCTGCCCTACCGCTCGTTCACCCTCATTAAATAGGAGTAGATCGGTGTGCGGGTCCTGCAGCTTACGGGTAAACCAGGCTTCGTGGGCCACTGGGTCGATTTCTTCCAAATTGAAAGATTGCGCACGCACGAGCGGGTCGTTGGCCCAGGTGAGGTAGGTCGGACTATCCGCTTTTGTAGCTTGCCGGTAGCTCAGTCCCAATCCCCGGAATAACTTGCGGAAGCGAACGTCCTGCTGTCCGTCCAACAACCCATGGCTTTCGGAAGTAATTTTTGATCCTGCGTCGGGGTCAGTACGCTGTAGGCTGGTTACGTCTTGGGCAAGTCCCTGCTTTAGCAGCGCCTGGTATATCTCCGTTTGGTTATCCGCGATCTGCTTTAGATAAAGGCGTCCACCGGCACTGAGGTATTCCAGGCAGACCGTGCTAGGGCTGGTGATCCCGTAGGCGGATGCTTGCATCAGGGCAGCCATTTGAGTAGCGGAGAGTTGGCGGTGTAATCGTACCTCAAGGGCCGTATGCTCGAGAAACTCAGCCAGGGACGCCTCGTGCTGGTACGCCGATCCGATCACGACATCTACAGGGGCGGTGATGGATGCACTGGCCAACTGCCGGAGTACGTCGAGCGTGGCATTGTCCGGGTCGGCTCCCCCTAGGCAGACGAACACTCCATGGCGCGCGCTGCTCCCTCTGACCAGTCTGTCCCGGGCGGCCTCCCGAAAGGGGCCCCGCAGGAGAGCAAAGCGTAGACCGAATGCAAAGTGGGTACCGGGGGCAGTACGGTAGTCGTCAATACGAGCTGCTGGTGCATGATTGATCACCAGGTGAGCGACAAATTTGGTGTGGTGTATATCGTCAATACAAACTAGACGGTGACCGGCAGCCAGGATGGTCTCCTGATAGGCTGTATCGAAGTGGTAGCCATCAAGCACTACGATGCTGGGTTGTACCTGGCCGTGAGTGGTGACGTAGTCAACCAAAAACTGTGCGTCAGCCATAGGACTATTGGTAGCAGCCACCTGAGTAGTCGCACAGAAAACGGTCCAATCCGCAAGCAAGCTTTCCGGACAGTCACGGTACACCAGGAAACAATCGAAGTCCGGCATCAGCATTTCGGCCAGGGCGGCGGAGCGGACCAGGTGACCCAACCCCATACGGGGGTGGCCATCCGCACGAAAAATTACGGTGGGCTTAGCCATGCTGCTGTAGATACTGGTACTTAAACTCGGCAAGCTGCCAGTCGGCTGGGGTGTCGATGTCCTGAGCCTGCAGCTCGCTCACTTCCAGGCAGCCCGAATTGTCCGTCCAGAGTTTACGCGCGGTTAGCACCGGCTCGGGACGAAACCAGTAGAACATCCCCGCGTCGTGGTAGCTCGGCTCGAGGTCCTGGGAGCGGGTCGATACATACTCGGGGTAGCGTAGCTGCATCCGACCATCCGGTCCTAAAACCATGGAGCGTTGGATAGGGGACCCGTAGCGAAGAACGGGAAACACACAGTCGAACTGCTCGTGTTCAAGTAGCTTATATCCTGATTGCAGTAGCTCGGCCGTAACGAACGGACTGGCGGGGTAGATGCAACACACCTCAGTAAACCGGTGGTCCTGTTTTCCGTACTGAGCAAGTACCTCAGCAAGGGCGTCCAGGGTAGTTGCCGTATCGTCACTCGCCACGGCACTCCGGTAGAATGGCACCTTTGCACCATATTCGCGAGCGATTTGCCCGATCTCCTCATCATCGGTAGAAACCATTGCCTCATCGAATAGGCCGCTGGATAAAGCGGCCTCGATGGAGTAGGCGATGATTGGTTTGCCGAGAAAAGACTTGATATTCTTACGCGGTATCCGCTTGCTGCCCCCCCGGGCCGGGATGATAGCTAGCCTAGCCACGCACAAAGGCTTTTACTTTGTCGATCACGAAATCCTGCTCCTCGTCGGTCAAAGTTGGGTACATTGGCAGGCTAATGCCCCTAGCGTAGTAAGCTTCGGACTTACTAAGGTCGGCCTCTTCGTACCCAATATCCTGGTAGTACGGCATGGTATGCACGGGCACGTAGTGCACCTGGGCGTAGATGCCGTACTCCCGCAGGTAGTCGTACAATCCCCGCCGGTCGGCAACCTCGATCACGTAGAGGTGGAAGGCGTGGCGACGATCGGAAGGGGGTACTCCATGATGCTTCACTGCACCTGCGTCCGCGCCCGCAAAGGCTTCATCGTACCGCTGGGCGATCTCCTGCCGGCGGGCCATGCCCTTCTCGGCGCGGGAAAGCTGGCTAATGCCGAGGGCGCAGAGGATGTCGGGAATGCGGTAGTTGTAGCCCAGCTCTTGCATCTCCATGTACCAGCCGCCCTGGTCGGGGTAGCGCAGGTTGCCGCGGTCGCGGGTGATGCCGTGGGTACGTAGCACCCTGAGGCGTTCGTAGAGGGCCTCGTCGTTAGTGGTGATCATGCCGCCCTCGCCGCTAGCGATGTGCTTGACGGGGTGGAAGCTGAAGATGGCCAGGTCGGCGTAGTTGCCGTTGCCGCACCACTGCTCGCTGCCCTGGCTATCGGTGAACCAGCCGCCGGGGGCGTGGCAGGCATCTTCGATGATCCAAAGATCGTGCTCGTCGGCCAGGGCGCGGTAGGCCTCCAGATCAATGGGGTAGCCGGCGAAGTCGACGGGTACGATACCGTGGAAGAAACCCCGGGGACGGCTTTCAATCAGGGCGCGCACTTTATCGATATCGAGCGTGAGGGTCTCCGAATCGATATCCGCAAACCATACCTCACCACCGCAGTAACGCACGCAGTTGGCGCTGGCGGCAAAGGTGATCGGGGTGGTGATGACGCGGGTACCCTCCTGCACATCCAGGGCCAGGGCGCAGAGGTGGAGGGCGGCGGTACCGTTGGCGACGGCGACGGCGTACCTGGAGCCGATGTAGGCAGCGAACTTCTCCTCGAACTCATCGACCCGGGGACCGGTGGTGAGGTAATCGGCCTTTAGCGCCTCGGTGACGGCGGCGATGTCGGCCTCCGTGATATTCTGTCGGCCGTAGGGGATGGCGTGGGTAACGGTGGTGGGGGTGGTCATACGACGGCGAAGCTTGGGTCAACGTGGATGGTGATGAAGCTGCGCAGCTCCTCGACGGTGACCCATTCGGTGTTGGTGCCGGAGTTATAGCTAAACCCGTTGTCGACGAGCTTGGCACCGAACTCCTCCTTAAACGCTTCCAGGTCCCAATTGGGTACGGAGGGCAGGATGGCGTAGTACTTGCCCATGTCGTAGGTGTAGAAGGAGTCCGAGGGAGTGATCATCTCCTCGTGGATCTTCTCGCCGGGGCGGATACCGATCACGCGCTGCTCGGTAGTGGGCGCGATGGCTTCGGCAACGTCCGTGATGCGGTAGCTGGGAATTTTGGGGATGAAGATCTCACCGCCCCAGGCATTGGCCAGGGCGTGAAACACCATATCGACCCCGCCGTCGAGGCTGATGTTGAAGCGCGTCATGCGCGGATCGGTGATGGGGAGGTAGGCCTCCTCCCGTTTTTTGAGGAAAAAGGGAATGACCGAGCCATTGGAGCCCATCACGTTACCGTAGCGGACCACGGAGAAGCGGATGGGGTTCTTTCCCTTAATATTGTTGGCGGCGATAAAGAGCTTATCGCTGGTCAACTTAGTGGCTCCATACAGATTGATGGGTGCGCACGCTTTGTCGGTACTCAGGGCTACGACACGCTTTACGCCCGCTTCCAGGGAAGCGTAGATGACGTTTTCAGCTCCTCCCACATTCGTTTTGATGCACTCCGAGGGGTTGTACTCGGCCAGGTGTACGTGCTTCATGGCCGCAGCGTGGATCACGTAGTCGATGCCCTGCATGGCGCGTACCAGTCGCTCGCGGTCGCGCACGTCGCCGATGAAGAAGCGGATGGCGGGGTACCGCTTGGCGGGATACTCCTGAGCCATGACGAACTGCTTTTGCTCGTCGCGACTGAAAATGACTAGGCGGCGGACGTCGGGCCACTTTGCGAAGATGCGGCGGGTGAGAGCCTTGCCTAGGGAGCCGGTGCCGCCGGTGATAAGAACGGATTTTCCGTTTAGGTTTAAATTTTCCATAAGGGGGGCAAAGGTACGCCCATTTAACATTTAGCCCTGGCTCACTGCCTGACGAAACGTCGGAGTCCATAGCGGTTACCCCGGTAGGCGCGAATGAAATAGGTTCCGGGTGGAAGTGCACTTACTGTAAGGGTGGTCTGGATAAAATCATCGAGGATAGCACCGGTAGACGACACGAGCTCGTAGCGGTCAAATACCTCGGTGGGATTGATCGTCAGGTAGTCACTCGCGGGGTTAGGGCTGAGTTGGAACAGCTCATCCGCAAGGTAATCCCGTGCCGGATCCCGGGGGGCTAAAGTAGTAGGTTCTTCAGGCACTTGTTCCTCTTCGGCAGTGGTATCCGGTGCCGCTTGGAAAGCTGTCCACCTGACGTATAGGCCCAAATCGCGAGCCGTAGCAAGGGTCAGAGGATTAGAGTATTGCTTATCTCCCACAAAGGGATCTTCCGAAGGGTGATCGACCCAGCGGGCGAGTACGTTAAAACTTTCCGTGGTGGGTTGGTATACCGAGTTAGGACCGGTCATGAACCAATGGTAGCCGTTGATGGATTCCAGGGTCACTACGTAATGCGGCACCTCGGTAAAGTTACAGCCCCGGGTATCAATGTATACGCGCACCCCCCGCACATCTTCAGTGGGGATGTTGTCGTAGGTCACCCAGTCTTCGGGCTGGGTCACCCCCTGGCAAACAGTTACGGAAGACGATACTGTTTGACCGGTAACAAGTACCGGGGCAAGGAGCAGGAAAAGAAGTAAAAAGCAAGTCTGGTACATTGGTAGAGTAATTAAACTGCGTAACGCGTCGAAATACGCGGGTCGTGTAAAATAAGTTAAAAAGCTAGGATGAGCCTCGGGATCATGTTACAGCGAACGCCGGTAAGCACTACCCACTGGTTGGCTTTCCAGGTACTGCGCCATCTCGCTCAGATCCGCCGACCACGGCAACCTTCCTCCCCCCTCCCGCCAGCTCTGATAGCAACCTAGTAGCCACTCATGACTCATACCATCGGCGTACACCCTGCCGGCCCGCGTACCCTCCACAATCTGCCGCAGCTCCGGATCATCGGGGCCGTTGACTAGGGCCAGGATGGGGCGGCCGGCGGAGAGGTAGTCGTATAGTTTGGCGGTCAGTACGCCGTAGTAGCCGGGTGCGGACCAGTTGAGGAGCAGCAGCAGCTGGGCCTCCGTCTGTAGTTTTTGCGCGGTCGCGGGTGCAACGTAGGCTCGGGTGTTGCAGTGAATCTCGGGATGCAGCCCAGTAAGCCACTCCGCCCAGAGTCCGGCGTCCTTGCCGCGGTAGACCAGCTCGACGTCGTCGGCCTGCATATGCCCCTCGGCAACGAGGGCGTTGAGGGTGGTCACCAGGGGACGAATGCTCTGTAGGCGTTCGTAGAGGCTACCGGTGTAGACGATAGTGAAGCGTTCGGTCTGGGGGGCGGTAGTGGCGGGGGGCAGGCTGAACAGTCGGTTGCGACGCACGGCAGCCTTCGCGTTGAGCCGGCGTAGGTAGGCCACCTGGCCTTCGGAGACTCCCCAGACCTCATCGGCCGTGGCGATCATGCGGCGGGCCCACCAGCGCTGGAGGGCGGGCCACCAGACGTCACGCCGTACGGGATCGGCGTGGAGGTCACGGAAGTCGGCAATCCAGTGTAACCGCGGGTACCGCTCTTTGAGCCGGCGGGCCACAAGGTGATCTGACCAGGGGCGGAAAGAAGAAAAGATCGTAGTAACCTGCTCGGTTTCGATCAGGCGTACCGCTTCCCGGTAGGCCTGCCTACGGTAGATGGGGCCCCCATCATCAGTCAGGTAAAGGAAGGGAAAGGACTGCCGCAGGCGCAGTAGCGGAGCGCTCACCCGCCTACGGTAGCTGTTGTGCGGTAGGGTGTGGGCCGGGCCGGGACCACCAACTAGGGCCCGTAAGTCACGGGCGGGTAGTGCTACTACCTCTAGGCCCGGTACGTCGGTTCCGTCAAAGTTGCGGTCGTTGCGAATGACGAACACCCGGGCGTAGTGCTGTTGGGCCCAGGAAGCGAGGTGCCCAAGCCGCCGCCCGGCAACGGCGGGGCGCGGCGGGAAATAATTCGCAAGAAATAGGATTCGTTCTGCCGGCAAGGTCATCACTTTATACTAGTCCCAATGCTGAGATACGACGGTCACCCCGCTATGGTTCACCAAATAGCCGAACCATACATCCCCTCCCGCCCTACTGCGCCGGTCGTAGGAGACATCGTAAAGGTAATTATCGAATTGTCCTTCAAGCGAACTGACGCGGCAGATACCCTGCGTACATCGCCGTACCTCCCCATACTGCCGTTCCACCGATGCACTATACGCCGCACTTCGACCACTCAGCAACTGCTGCCACGCCCTCCCCGGCGGGGCCGTCAGCACAATGCGTTCCCAGGGGCTTGCCACCGCCCCGTCACGCCGCCGGTCGATGCTCACCCGGCCTAAGGTGCCGACCAGCCCGATGAGTACTACGAGCAGCGCCGATTGCCAGGTGGAAAGTAGGTACCGCGGCCGGCTGGCTACGAGTACGCTGAGCAGTAGGGCTACCGGTATGATCTGCCAGTCAGCAATCCCCTCCGGAAAACTCTCCGCTCGCGTGGCCAGTAGCACCGGCGTGAAGCTTATGGGGGGAGCTACTATAGCGGCTGTCCCCAGTAAAAGGAAGTTTTTTCGGCTGAGCGTCACCCGTGGCAGGAAACTACTACCTACCAGTATAAGGGGTAATAAAGCGGTGGAGGATAGCCAACTGAGCCAGGTGAATAGTCCGGTGGCCACTACCAGGGCGAAACTTTCGGGCAGTGAGTGCGTCGAGGTCTGGTAAAGTGCCGCGCGTACCCAATTCCCCGGAGCTGCCAGAGCTACAGTCGCTGCGAAGATCGCCGTTGCTAATAGAACAAGTGTGTCCGAGCGCCGTAAGAGCTCCGGACGGTAGACCACTAGACCGATCAGTAAACCTCCGCACTGCACCAGGCTAATCTCGTTAGTCCCTGCGGCAAATACCACAGCTACCGCCGCCCACCCTACTTTCCCCCGGCACAGCAGGCCGGCCAACAGCAGGGTAGCAATCAGACCGGTCTGGTAGATCAACAGTCCCGTGAGCCGGTACAGGCTATCGTAGGGATTACTTAGGTTACTTACGTAGAGCGCCAGTACGGCGAGCGTTATCACTAAATGTACACCGAGGGCGGCCCGGAACACCCCCCTCACGCAGTAATAGACCGCCCCGCCGAGCAGCAAATGTAGGGCCAGAAACACGCAGCGGGCCACCGGCAGCGAGTACCAGTGATGCGTCGTGCTCAGCAGGGCCGTACTGGTGTACCTGCCCATGGTGGTGCGGTACCAATCTAGCTGCTGGGCCCAGTAACTTACCTTCTCGTACCGCCCCCCCCAGTTACTGATCCAGTCTACGGCATGGGTGCCCACGGGGTGCCAGTAGGCACACAGGAGCAGAAAGGGCAGCACGGCGATCGCTGCGGCCGCCGCTATCCCCCAGGCCGTGAGCCTAGCCTTACGTATTTTCACCGCCCCGACGTAGCTGTTCCTGCAGTAAGCTTATTTCCCGGAATAGCCGCGTATGCTGCTCCTCGATCATGCGAAAGCGACCGTACACCACGGCAAAAATGCCGCACAGGAAAATGACCGTTGTGTACAGTAGTAGGTCAGTCCCACGTTCTACCCCCAGCTTATTGGCTACTAGCGTAGTAAGGTCCGGATCGTACACCGCCACGCTACCGGCCAGTAACACCAGCAGCAGTACGCCGACCGCCCCCGACTGGTAACGGACCAGCTTGAGGTAGATCAGGGCAATGGCCCCCA
This sequence comes from Neolewinella sp., assembly GCF_965214665.1. Lineage (GTDB taxonomy): Bacteria > Bacteroidota > Bacteroidia > Chitinophagales > Saprospiraceae > Neolewinella. Next base: position 2,699,732 of record NZ_OZ243970.1, read on the forward strand.
GGGCGGCAAAGAGTAGGAGTTGGATCGGTGTCATGATGCTAGCGGTAGATCAGGCGAAGCAGTACGTCGGTAGCGATCCGTAGTGCATTCCAGGATGACTGCCCCTTACGGCGGGAGTACGGGGTGTAAACTACGGCTACCGGTACTTCTTTCCACCTTAGTCCGTGGCGCCTGAGCTGCCACAGCAGCTCGGTCGCATAGGCCATGCGGTTCTCCCGTAGGCTGATGCGTTGCACCGCCCGCCGGTTCATGGCCCGTAGGCCGATGTGCGCGTCCGTCATCCACACCCCCGTGGAAAGCCCATTAAAAAGTCTGCCCAATATGAGCACGCCACGCCGAACCACCGGAATGGACGCCCGGTTTTCGGCCACCAAGAACCGACTTCCGAACACGATATCCGCTTCCCCACGGGTAAGCTCCTCCAGCAGGGCACCCACCGCCTGGGCCGGGTGCTGGCCATCGGCATCAAAGTGCACCACGTAGCCATAGCCCCGCCGCCGGGCGTACTCCATACCGGTCTGCAGCGCGGCCCCCTGGCCCAGGTTCACCGCGTGCCGCACCACGGTAGTAGCCAGATCACTAATGAGGTCGGGCAGCGGATCGGAGGACCCATCATCGACCAGCAGGATATCGTGACCCAGGGCCCGCAGTGCCCCCAGCGTAGCCCGCACCACACCGAGCGCTTCGTTGTAGACCGGTACGATCACGAGCACCTCAGCCATGCCGTAGATTCATCTGGCGAATGAGTTGGAGGTAATGGTCCACGATGACGGGCTCGGCGAAGCGGGTGACGGCCATCTGCCGCCCGGCACGGCCCATAGCGGCGCGCTGTTCCGGACTGCTATGGATGATTTTTTCCATGCCTGCGGCCAGACTTACCGCATCTTGCACCACCACCAGATGCCCGTTTACCCCCTCGTCAATGGTATCGCGGCAGCCGGGGACGTCAGAGGCCACCAGCGGCTTACCCATCGCCATACCCTCCAGCATCACGCGGGGTAGCCCCTCCCGGTAGGAGGGGAGCACCACGGCGGTAGCACGCGCGATGTAGGGGCGGGTATCGGATACCTGCCCGTGGTACACGATGTCCCCACACGCTTCCCATAATTTAACCATCGAGGAGGGCACGCCCGAGGGGTTCCCATCGTCAAGCCCGCCCACCATGTGGAAGGTCACCTCGGGATGGCGCCGGCGGATGCTGCGTGCCGCCTCATGAAATTCCATGACCCCCTTGTCGTACAGCAGCCGGCCGATGAACAGAAAACTCAGGGGGGCGGCCTCCGCAGCGCCATCGGGCGCAAACTTATCCGTATCAATACCCGAACCGGGGATAACCCCCGAACGGTCGGACGGCACGAGACCGTTATCCAGAAACAGTCGCCGGTCATCCGCATTCTGAAAGTAGGTCCAGTGGGCGGAGCGCAGGGCCCGCCGGTAGAGCTGCTTGACCACGCGGTTGACCAGCCCCGGCGTAATGAACGCATACCCTAGCCCGGTCAGGGTGCTGATGTTCCTGACCCCAACCAGCTTGGCGGCCAGCGAACCGTAGATCACCGGCTTGATCGTATAGTGCAGCACTACGTCTACCCGAAACCTGCGGTAGATACGGGCCAGCTCCAGCAGTAGGGCGGCATCCTGGGCAGGATTGGTGCCCTTGCGGCTCAGTCTAGTTACCGGCACGTACGTGGCTCCGAACTCCGGTCCTAGTCGGTCGGAGTATTCGTCGGGAGGTGCAATGGCAATCATTCGGGCACCGGTTGCCTTCAGGCTACGCAGCAGCCCCCCCCGGAAATTGAAGATATTCCAACTCGTATTCGCTACGATGGCTACCGTAGTGCCTCCCAGCTCCATACCCGTCGTGTCGGTGTGCGTAGGGTTCATCGTGCCATTCGCGCCGTGCGATCGACGAAGGACTCCATGGAGTGGCTCTCCCATCCGTAGGTTCGCTGTAGGGTTTGGTAATGGTGGGCGATCTCCCGGAGGGCGTCCATATTCTTCTGTGGGTGGGTGGCCAAATTATGCGGATGCCACCACAGGTGGTAGCTGCGGGCCTGCCGGGCCGCCGTCTGCATCTCACTCAGAATACGGCGCAACTTCAGTCGCTGCCCCCCGTATCCGTCTAGGTGACTCAGATAAGGCCTTAAAAATCGGCTCGCCGGCACCTCAATCACTCCAGCAGTGTTGGCGAGCCTACCGTCAAAGGTAGTGTCTCCCCATCCGGATAAGTAGTTGTCGCTCAGGCGAGCCACACGCTGGAGGCGACCGGTGTGTTCACCCGATCGCACGTTCCAGAACCACTGCGTAGGGTTGCCCCGGAAGGTCTCAAACCCGGCCCGCCGTACCGCAGCGAAATAATCGTGCCGGTACTGATTGCGGGGAAAGACCAGTGCCCTGGCGGATCCGTAGCCCGTACGCTGCATCAGGTGCTGGGCCGCCTGAAGATCGTCACTGAATGCCTCCACCTGCTGGCCCGCCTCTAGGCAGTAATAATGGGCAAAGGTATGGCTGCCAATAACCTGACCGGGGGTGGCGTGGATGAGCGCGATGAGGGTCGGCGCGTAATGGTACGGGTCGGCTGCTTCGTCCTCGCCCACCCCCTCGAGTACGCGGTAGGGATCCAGCCGCGCGTCGGTGTACCGCGGTCGCCGTTGGGGAAGGGAGCTGAGTAGTTCCTCCCTATCACGGGCGAATAACATGCCCACCGTAGCCCAGCTGGCGTTCAGGGCATACTCCTCAAACAGCCGCAGCGTAGGAGGAATCAGCGCCCGGGTCCGATCAAAGTAGGCCCGGCTGCGCTCGTCCAACGCAGTGTGGTCAAATACCCCCCAGTGCAACTCGAAGTCCAGCGAAATGATGAACGCTCCGCACCTACTCACCGATCACCAGTTTGCGTTCCTCCCGGTAGGCGTAGTCGGCGTAAGCTAGTAGTACGAGCACGAATAGGTAGGTCACCTGTGACTTCTGGCGGATGGCGATACCCATGTTGGAGCTAATCTGGGCCAGGGCGATGCTGACCACAAAAAAGGTCGTCAGGGCCATCTTCACCATCCACGGAGCGGTGAGGATGAATTTGAGAAAGCGAGGACTAAAACAGCGTAGGAACAACATCAGGTAGATGAGATTTTCCACCGATACGATCAGGCCCAGCGCGTTCGGCGAATCGATGAATAGCGGGCGAAACAGAAAGGTGAACAGCTTCATGGGCTGGGAATAATTGTCGATATCGACCGCCGAGTTAGCCGCCTTTAGGTCGGTGGTGCGCTTTTCCGACCACTCGGCAATGGCGTCAGCATCCGATGCATCCACCCCTACGTAGGCAAACGTTTGCTGGAACAGCGGTCCGAGTGCGGCCAGTGCGGTTAGCACGATAAGCCCCTTCTGCCACGATTTGATCCCCCTACTACTAAATACGGAAGCTAGTACGGCCGCCCCACAAATAGCGGCCATAATATGGGCCCGTACGTGGAGCACCAGGAACCCACCGATAAGGATCCAGATCAACCGCCGGCTGATGCCGTTCAGCCCGTAAAAGAGCATACCCATACCCGCCAGTATCACCGATCCCTTTCCCAAAGACGCGCTGTAAAAGTGTGCGATGGGTAGAAAAAATAGCAGCACGATTACGTCAATACCCAAGATGCGGTGCTTAAAGGTGGTACGTTCCGCTACCAGCAGGTAAAAGTAGAAAAAGCCCACAAAACCAAAGAAGCCGAACAGGAACATAGTCGCTACGTAGCTGAAGTTCAGGCCCTGAATGAAGGGATAGGCTAAGAAGTTAATGAACGGCGTACCGAAGGTGAAGTAGTCCAGCCACTCCACCCCCGCCCAATCCGTAGCCGTATTCCGGTAGTACGCCTTGGAATCCGAGGGGTTAACTAGCGCCCACAGGTAGTAAACCAACGAGAAAAAGGTATGGTAGGCAAACAGGCCCCACACCACACCTTTGGAGTGGCGCAGTTCCGCGGCGTGGCCATTGATCAGTAGCGCCGCGCCGAGTACGATGATGAAAAGGGAGAGTACTAGTGTCATCAGAAAAGTTCTAGGTCCCCTAGGGTGTACCGCCACCTGGCCAGCACTACCGCTTGGGCTAGCTTCAGCCCCCTAAAGGTCAGCACGAGCCCCAGCGGAAGGGCGGGCAGAAAGTACCAGGGTAGCCAGCTGGCCGGGGCGCAGCTTACTACCGCGGGGCGTACACGGCGCAGTAGGCCCGCCAGACCGGCCCGGGCGTCTGCCTCCCTATCCTGCCTTACCGTAGCGTGCACGATACGTAGCTCCACCCCGACGCGCTGCCTGCGTAGGTAGTACACCAAGTAGTAAGCGCCGGAACCGGATAGTACCGCATAGTCCCGCACGGGGCATTCTGCATAGCGCCACCGTAGAAAGTCCACCGCCGCCGGAGTGGTCCACCGGCCAGCCGGTGACTCCACCTCGTTCAGCCACTCCGGCACCTGATCGAATGCTGCGGCGTTCGGTACATCGGCTGGCTGGTCCGTAGTTGCCCCCCTACGTAACAGCGCGCGTAAGATCCTCAAGGGAGAGCGGGGAGCGATTCGCAGTGGCACCTTTCCGAGTTGCTGCCAGCCCATCTTCAGGTAGCCCGGTCGGCTCTGCGCGTTGGGGGTGTTGAAAATGAAGGCGTAGCCCTCGCGCTCGCACTGTTCTACCAGCTGCAGGGTCAGTTTCTTGAAAATGCCCCGGCCCCGGTAGTCCGGATGGGTGGCCGTATCCACGGCCCGCAGCGCGTGGTGCAGCGTCGTGCCATCCGCCCAGTCCCACCGCATGAAGGCCCTCACTCCCACTACCTGAGTATCCTCTACGGCCAGCAGTACCGGTGAGGGTCCGAAGGGATTGTGGACGTGCTTCCAGCGCCAGAAGGCTACGCTCTTTTCCGTACTACCGTCACCCAGGCTCAGGCGTAGCAGTGCGATGATGGCCTCCTCATCGGCCGGTGTGGCAAAACGAAAGGTCATAGCAGTATCACTTGGTCGTAGATGCCCTCTAGCTCCCGGGCCATACGTTGCACACTAAAGTTTCGTTGCACCTGCGTCCGCGCCGCCTGCCCTATTTGCCTGCGCAGTGCTTCGTCGTCGATGAGTCGCTCTAGCGGAGCCTGTAGCGCCTGCCAGTCCTCCACCTCGGCCAGAAATCCGTTTTCGCCGTCGGTGATGGCCTCTCCAATCCCGCCGGCCCGGGTGGCCACTACCGGCAGCTCCATACTCATCGCCTCCAGCATGGCGATGGGTAGCCCCTCGAACTCACTGGTCATGAGATACACGTCCATGGCCGCCAGCCAGGGGCGCACCTCGCTAATCCGCCCGGGGAAGGAAATGACCTGTTCCATACCCGCCTGCCGGACCTGCGCCCTGATCTGCTCCTCCTGCGGGCCGTCGCCGACCAGTACGAAGCGCAGATTGGGATTGCTGCGGTACAGGCGTTCGGCCAAGGTAAGCCAGTGGTGCAGGCGTTTTTGGGTACGGAATACACAGACCGTACCTACGATGATTTTCTCCGCTGGCAACTCCAGTTGGGCGCGTACGCGGGTGCGGGGGAAGTCGTGCAGGGCAAAGCGCGCGGTGTTCACCCCGTTTTGCAGGCTCTGTACCCGCTCGCGCCCTAGGCTCACGTGCTGGTTGATGCTAGCGAGCACGTCGTTGGAGCAAGCGATCACCCGCTGATTCCAGGGCATGGTCGCCAGATTTAGTCTCCGGGTGAGGGTGTGGTAGCGTTCCTGCTTATTGTGCTCGGTGTACACCACCGGAATACCCGTCAGCTTGCTGACAATGCGGCCCGTCACCCCCGCAATGGGAAGGTGACAGTGGATGATATCGATGCGGTGGCGCCGTACGTACCGCTGCAGGGCCAGTGACTGGGCCAGGATACCCGGGGTGGTGGTAGCGGCGAAAAGGTCCACCTCGGCACCGAGGGCGCGCAGATCCTCGGCCACCTGTCCCTTATGGGGCAGGAAATAGGCGTAGCGGAAATCGTACCGCTCACGGTCGTGTACCCGCAGGGTTTCGGGCAGCAGCATCTCGGCTCCCCCCCGGCCCAGTGATTTGATGAGGTGTAGTACGCGGATCACTGCTTAATGGCTTGGTAATAATGAAGAAAATCGGCAGCAATGGTCCCGATGGCCTTTTGTTCCCGTACTAAGGCAAGGGCTTGTTCGGCAATACGCTGCCGGCGGGCGGGATCCTCCAGCAACTCCCCCACCGTACGGGCAAAGGCAGCCTCGTCGCGGGGGTCCACTACGTAGCCCGTACGACCGTAGTGGAGGATCTCGGCAATGCCACCCACATCGGCCGCTACTACGGACACGCCGCGGGCCATCGCCTCGAGAATGACCCCCGGCATCCCCTCTACCAGACTGGGCATCACCATTAGGTCAGTATGAAATAGTAGCTCGCCCACGTCCGTACGGTAGCCGGCCAGGTGTACAACTTGCTCCAGCCCCAGGGAATGCCGGAGGGCCTCCAACCGGGGACGTAACCTGCCATCGCCAATCAGCAACAGCTGGGCGGCGTGCCCATCCCGACACAGGGCCGCGAAGATACGCAACAGGCCGAGGTGATTTTTTTCCGGCACGAAGCTTCCCACGTTGACCAGTACCGGCAGAGTAGGCGAGAAGTCGAACTCAGCCAGTACCGCAGCCCGATCACGGCGGGCCTTCACATCGACCGGGGTACCGATGGTAATTGTGGTCGTAGGCGGACGCAGGGCGGGAAACAGCGTAAGTAGATCCTGGCGACAGTTCTCACTCACCGAAACGACCGAATCCACCCGGTTGAGCAACTGCCCGAGGTAGTACTTCTGGACTGGGTTACGTACGAAAGAACTGATGTTGTTGGCGTTGCGAAACACCAGGTGCCCGGGCCAGCCGTGAAGTATTCGGGAGAGCACGGCATACTTGAGCGTATCGCCGGCATTGGCCTGTACAATATCGGGCGCAAAGGCGCGGATCGTGCGGGCCAGCTGCGACCAGGCACCGGGGTCAAAGAAGCGGCGGCGCTCGTTGAAGGACATTTTCTGCAGCCGCGGCCCGTCCAGGCTAAGCTCCAACCCGCCCCGGTGCTCGAAGAGCGCCACGAAGAGCACCTCGTGACCGCCCCGGTGGTGTACGGCACCGATCTGGGAGGCAAAGGTTTCCGCCCCCCGGAGTTGGGGGCGTTGGATCAGGTGAATGATTCTCACTTACGTTGCTGCTTTTGGTCGGCCACCCGCTGGTAGAGCGCCAGGGTTTCCTGTGCCACTTCGCTGATATCGTAGCGCCGCCGCGCAGTCTGGTAGGCACGCTCCACCATGTCCCGGTACTGGTCCCGGTTGTCCAGTTGCTGCAACAGCCCCCGTAACTTCTGGGCGTCGGTGACCCGAAAGAAGAGGGCATTTTCATCCGTCACCTCGTGGAAAACCGGTATGTCGGAGGCGATGATGGGAATTTTGGCCAGCATCGCCTCGATCAGTGCCCCACCCAGGCCCTCGTAGTGGGAGGGCATGAGGAAGAAGTCGGCCCGGGGGTAAAGCGAGGTGACGTCACTTACCTCACCAAGAAACTCAAACCGCTCGCGGTGGGCCAGCCCCGCGGCGTACTGCTTGATGGCTGCGGCATCTACCCCATCGCCGGCGATCAGGTAACGGATGCCCTCCCCCTCCAGCCCGGCAATGGCCGTAAGGGCTTCCCGGTACCCCTTCCGCCAGATCAACCGGGAGGTAGTCAGAAAGGTAAGCCCGGCAGCAGTCGCGGCCCGCGGCTGCTGCGCCGGGTGAGCCGCTACGCTTCTACCCCGGTAGATCACCGATATGTTGTGCGCTGGCACCCGCAGGGCGCGGGCGTTCTCGTCCTTCGTGGAGGAGGTGATAGCCGTGAAGTGGTCCACCCGCCCCTTGGTGATAAAGTCAATGAGCTGGATGCCGAACAGCTTGGCTTTACCCAGCGGAGAGCGCTTCAGTCCGTAGTGGTACTTCGAGTAGCTATCGTTGACGAAGGAATTGATCAGCGGCAGGGGGCTACCCAGTAGGGCGAGCCGCGCCACGATCTCCGAGCGAAACAGCGAGGCGTGCACCAGGTCGGGGGCCGTACGATCCAGTAGGGACCGCAGGTAGCGCTGCCCCCGCCAAAAGCCGTACTTCCGGCGTAAATCATGGACCACTACGGTAGCTCCGGTAGCCTCGAACTGAGGAACTAATCCGCCGCCGCCGTACAGTGTGGCCACGATCACGCTATGCCCCGCCGGCACCAGCTCGCGCACGATGGCCAGGGTGCTGGTCTCCGCCCCACCGACGGCCAGGGTATCCAGTATGATCAGTAGTTTCAAGGTTGGGCGAGGTAACCGAACTGCGCTAAGCCTTCTCCCGCCTCTTCGACGATGATCCGGTGAACTTCCTCCGACAGGGCACTTCTCTGGGCGGCATTAACGTTGGGTTGAATAATCTCCGTGATCGTATCGCGATCAAACCAGTAATGCTCGTTCTGCCTGCCATAGCTGACGGAGTGGCCGCCATCCTTAGTCATCACCTTCTTTACCTTAAGCCGTACGTGATCGAGGGGCAGGGGGCGGAGCTCACAAAAGTCGTGCAGCTGTTCCGCCTGCCCGAAGGGATCGGCAAGTACATCCTCGAAGCGGACGATCTTGTGCTTTTTGCCTGCCCAGTCCAGTTGCAGGATGTCGCGGCAGAACTCGTTGTATAGGCGAGCGGCCTGCCGGGGCGGTGTACCCCGCCGGATCCACCCTTCGCAGACGGAAAAGCCATCGCGGATGAGGCTTACAAAAACGGTTTCGCGGGAGATGCGTTCGATGAGGTCATTGTCCGTGAGGCTCCAGAACTTCGGGGAGCAGACCCCCTTGAAGCAGACGACTCCCGCTTCCAGTTCCGTGCGGGTGTACGGCCGGCCGGGGGCCTTACCGATTCCATTGTTGACCCCACCGGGCTTGGAAACATTCCACTTGAATTTACTCTCGAAGTAATACTCGCCTACCGTGGCTAGCTTCGGCCGGTCGGCCAGGGCACGAAAGGCCTGGTCGATGAAGCGGAGGCGCCCGTAGCCCCCCGTCATCTGGTTTACCTCGTGGGTGGGGGCTACCACATCGGGGTGTGATTGGATCAAGTTCCAGACAATATTAGTGCCTCCACGGGCTAGACCGTTAAGGGCAATGGATTTAGTTATCATAGGGTATACAGTTGTGGGTGGGACTGAGTGAGGGGCCTATGCATGGGGTAGCTCCACTAACTCGATATTCATCTCCCTCTGGTGTTCTTCGTAGTAAGCGTACTGGGCGGTAAAGTGCTCTTGCTTTTTCAGAAAGGTTTCTTTACTCAAACGGTACGCGACGATCTTTAGCTCTCCGCTAAAGACGGAAGCCAGGGTGGAGAAAGCCGTCGTAAGAAAGGAGGCGACGTGGAGGGGCCAAACTTCCATCTCTCCGAGGTACACCTCGATGGGCCGCCCGTCGCGTATGATTTCTATGCCATCGGCACCTAGGGCAGCCAGCAAGTTTTCGCTTTCCATACGATGTGGCTTGTACAAAAATGAGATGCCCTGTTTTTGGTATGAGCCGGCTACTCGGCGCACCAGATTGGCGTATTCTTGCTCCAGTATGTAGTCATATTTAGGGTAGGGGTTGCCCAGAAACAGTACCTGATGCGTATTTACGGCGGTCCGTTTTCTTCGCAGCGTATGCCGGTAGTCACAGTGAATTACCCGGTCGGAATGCCCGAAGGCAAGCTCCTTGTAGCGCGTAAAGAAGGTCGCGGCATCAGGAAACCGGAGCAGCCGGCGCGGATGTAGCCTGGCTACCCCCGGGCCTCCCGGTAACGCATGGCGCTGCTTAGCCACCGCCAGGGTGCTGTCCCCCTCATCCGTGTACACCAGCTCGTCATAGTGCAAAAGATTGGGAAACACCCGTACCGATACACTGCTGTAGTTTCCGAGCAGCAGGGTTTGGAACCGTCGTGTATTCCACCTGAACAGTAGGTGTGAGAGCATGGCCGCTATGTTCTTCGACCTGCTCCACTTACTCGTTCGCCCGTTTACCGCCGCTATGGGGAAGAAGCGATAATTCACGAATTGCTCTTTTTCCAGGTAGGCTTTGTACACGTCTAAAAGGTCCCTTCGGTCGCTCTCGTAATAGATGAAGACAAACCAGTCGGTCAGGCTATGGCCCCGTGTCGCAGCAAATTCCTTCAGGGTGACAAAGTGAAAAACGTGGCTATTTAGGATAGCTAGATGCGGCGGACGTACCGTACGGAGCTGTATACCGGTTGATTTCATATTTACGTACTGCTAACGAATGACTACCCTATCCCTTGCCATTAAGCACGGACGGCGCTAAATAGGTAGGTAGGACCGGACCAGCCTAGCGATACCCTTTAAGTACAGGGGCTTGATGGTTATCGCTTCGCGCAGGTACGCTCTGGCCTCGCTGACTTCCGCCACGCGCAACCCCCGGGCCCCGGCCGCCGAAAGGTAGTGGTGCAGCAGATTGGTATCTACGCGGCGGAGATAGTCACGGTGAACCTCGACGCAGCGGCGCATTCCTTCGAACACGGCCCGGTCGTTTTTGCGGATGCTTTTTCCCCCGCGGTCGATTACATTGACCAGCGGCTCATCGGTGTAGGCCACCCTACCGTTGTTCTCCCTCAGGTACCGTGCGATACGGATCGCTAGCTCGCTGTGCTGACCGGCCCGCAACTGACCGTCGTAGCCGCCCACGGCCTCAAAGATCGCCTTACGTAGAAAAAAGGAACCACCGTTGGTCATCTTGAGGCGGTAGCTGAAGAGTGCGCCCGGTTTGATCTGGGGTACGGTAACGATGACCTCCCCATTGGTGCGGTAGTGAGTGGTCGCGCAGCTCATCACGTCAGCCCGCTGCTCGTTCATGATGGGTAGCATGGTTTCCAGCCAGTGGGGTACTACAGTATCGTCGCTGTCCAAAAAGGTAATGATGGGGCTAGTGCTGAGGCTCACTCCCGCGTTGCGCGCGAAGGCGGCACCGGAGTTCTCAATGCGGATAATCTTAACCTGGGGGTGGTCGGAGTACGCCTCCCGGAGTTCGGTGTAGGTGGCGTCGGTTGACCCGTCATCGACAACGATCAACTCCCACTGCTTAAAGGTCTGCTGCAGTACGCTAGCTATGGATTCCCCCACCGTGTGGGCACGGTTATAGGTCGGGATAACAATAGAAACTTTCGGTTGGAAAGCCATAATAAAGGGCGTCTGTTACTGCGGGTTTTAGGGCGGCCGGCACGCTACACTAGGTAGTTGCCTGCCGTAAGGTGTCACTCGTAGGGCCGATCGCTTTACCGGTCACCCGGGCCAGTACAAAGGTAGTAAGTGCGATCACGGTGTAGGCTGTGACATACCGACCGCTGTGATCGGTGAGGTAGCCGACGAAATTAGTCAGCGATGGAAAAGCGCGCAGCTCCGTATCCCCAATATACTGCACTAGGATGTACCATAGCCCCATCACTAGCACCGTCACTACTAGCCTTATCTTACTTCCGAACCACGACAGTAGCCGCTCCGTAATCGGACCCTTGCAGGTCAGCACAGTGGCGGGTACGAAGAGAAGGTAAACCAGGAAGTTAGTCTCGTACAGGATGTTTAACATCAGAAAGTTAGCCAGGTGAAAGAATACCGCCGCTAACAGGAAGAACCGGAGAAGTCTGCGGTGGAAAAAAGCGATTAAAAAGCCCAGCTCAAAAAACACCGTCACCCAATCTCCAATTTCCCACAGCGTAGCATTGTTGAGGTACAGGCTAGTTTCGGCAAGAAAATCGGTTCTTCGCCCTACAAAGAAATTCTTGACCAGGTGGGCATGCACCGCCGGGCTGTCAAGCATCAGCCACCCCCCCGTTAACTTCTGAAAGCCCGAGGTAAACATTCCAAAGCATAACAGTAGGCTCACGATCGCTACGGGCCAGCTCTGGTATTCCTGGCGGTGGGTTTTGTCCCCGCTACCGGCTAGGCTGGCATCGATGGAATACGCGGCGCCCCACTTCGACCCCGCCAGCGCTAGGGGCAGCAACACGTACAGGATGTCGTGGTCCACCTTGCCTAGAGAGTACAGGAAGGAACCCTGCACAATCAGCAGTATACTGGTGGCAACGGATGCGTAGGCCGTCTTAAATCCGAAGAGCAAACACAGTATGCTTATCCAGGTCAGCGCATCCAGCCCCACCAGCCAGGGTAGGGAAGGAATGTGATCGAAGAAGATGGCAACACTAAAAGGAGGGATAAACAGGTAGTTGGAGCTGCCGCTCATCCAGGCCGAATTGCGTAGCCCCGTCACCAGTAGGATGCCCAGGCAGAACAGAATGCGGAATACCCCTAGGAAGTGTACACTGACCCGGTACTCCTCAAATAGTAAGTGATCGAACCGTTTACTTAACCAGCTCATCGGTGGATCTTGCAATGACGAACGAATCGGTCTGCCGGCGTCCCGAAAACTGCCGACGGGCATAGTCGAAGCGCTCCGTGTAGTAGGTGACGACTACCCGGTTCACCGGGTCTTCAGTCCCTAATTGATCCGATAACCGGTGCAGCACCGTAGCGCTGAAATCCCCATAGTCCGCCTTACGGTCGCGCTTTCCCAGGCGCACGTCTAGGGTATGTCCGGCAAGCTGTACCTTCTTCTTTACCCCTGCCGTAGTCGGGCTTTTTAGCCGAGCCACGGCAAAGCGGGCGTGCCGTGGAATCACGTCGGGCATCAGCTCCCAGGGTTGGAGCTCAACCGTTTGGCCACTGGCCCGGTAGGCAGTAATATCAAAATTGTTGACGGTGCTAGTCATTGTCCCCTTCGGCACGTGACCGAAACTAGGGAGCACCAGGGCAGGATAGGGTTGGACGACCTTCGTGGCTATGATAAACTGACCGATCAGAACCAAAATGAGGAGTCCAAAGCCAACCCTTATACGGGCAGCATTTTCCGGAGCCAAGAGTAGATATTTTTTATAATTATGGGGAAACTTAAGGCAATTAAACCGTGAGAAGAAAATTCTACGCACGCTCGATCAACGCCAACACCTCGGCCCACATTGCATCGGTGCGCTGCTTCTGTTCTAGCGAACGGGCACCAAGCTTACCTTTCAATGCACTGTACTGCGAGTCATTTGCTAAGGAGTCGATCAAAGAAGCGATGTTTTTCTCATCCGCAGGGTCAATCTGCACCAAAAAATCCTCGCAGTGGTAGTCCTCCATCAGCATCCGATACTTGTGACTCCAGGAGGTTGCGATGGCGGGCACCCCCTGTGATAGGCTGGATACCAACCCATGAAAGCGGGACACGAGAGTAAAGTGGACCGAGCGGATACGATCTTTGACCTCTACGGGGTCTGCCGGCCAGACGATAGCTAGAGGCTTATCCAACCGAGCGTTCAACAACTCACAGATGGCAAAGTCCTTTTGGCCCTCGTGCACGAGAAAATAGGGGCTAAAACGCTCGTGGCGCTGAATCTGGCGAACGGCGCGGAGCAAAAAGTCAACGTACTCGCCCGCGTACTTCTCTACGGTAATCATTTTGCTGTTCGGAATCACGCAGACGTTGCCGTCGGCATAGTCCCGGGGCGCTTCGATGACCAGTTTATTTGTAAAATCAGGGGCAGTCCGAAAACAGTCACGCTCGCCGTAGGCATCGATCAGGTACTGGTAGGAGAGGCGGTCGCGCGCGAAAATCAGATCGGCCTGATTCACAATTTGCTCGAATTCCTCCCTTACGTCCGGTTTGGTGAAGGGCCCCAGAGCCTGGGGCAGCAGAATGACGGGGCCGCCCTTACGCTTCACGGCCCCGATACGCCGGATGTACCGCTTGTTGTCGGAGCGCTTCCAGAAATCGCCGTAGCCGAAGCCCGATCCGTCGAGGATGACATCCACCTCCGATTCCAGAATGATGCCGAACCTACGGCGCAGCTTTTTCGGCATCAGGCTGAGCAGTACCGCATGCCAGACATAGTTGCGTGCGTGTACCGCGGGTTTTTGGAACAGGCCATTCTGGGCCAGGGTGAAGTAGTTCTTGCCCCCGCCGGTCTCGGCACACAGCTCCCTGGCCAGTTGGTGCTGCCGCAATACCTGTAGCACGGACTTCAGCATTAGGTACCCTCCCTTATTGGTCGTACCCATACCCTTTAATTCAATAATCATACTAGCTAGTTGTCAAATTGGTGACAGGCAGCAATCAGGTGCTTGCCGATTTCTTTTTTCTCAGGGAAGTGGCCGCATTCCACATTTTGAGCACCTCGGCCTGCATCCTCCACCAAATGATAGCTCCGTAGGTTAGGATGACCAGTATGCCAGCTGGCACTGCCGGTAGACCCAGCACGAAGTGAGCCGTATACCCCACCCCCCCGGCTACGAGGCTGGCGATGATGGGCGTTCCGCTAACGTTCCAGAGGTCTCGGTTCGAAATACGGACGATCTTCCACAAATAGTACTGCGCAATGATCACGCTCATCACCTTGCTGAATAGTACCGCTAGAGCCACGCCCACCTCCTCCAAAAAGTACACCCCCACGAAGATCGAGGGAATGTAGATCAGTACCGATTTAAACATCTGTAACTTGAACTCCAGGCTCACGTGACCCAGGCCGCGCAGCAGTACGGTGTTGCTGTTGACCAGTAGGTGCACCATGACCGAGAGCGACAGGATCTGGGTAATGGGTACACTAGCCTCCCACTTGTCGCCGAAAAAGGTGAGAATGATGGGCCCGGCAAACAACAACATCACGAGCATGATGGGGTAGATTACCAGGCAGTTGTACTTTACTACGTTGAGGTAATACTTGCGGATGGCCTTTAGATTGCCCTGTTTTTGACCGTACACGGGATACATCACCTCCGACATAACGGACATGATCTGGCTGCGGGCAATCTCGGTGAGCACAAAGGCAAACGAGTACGCTCCCAGGGCGCTGGCCGATACCACCTTGCCGATGATGAGGTAGTCGATCTTACTGGTCAGATTGTTGAACACGCTCGTCCCGGTAGTGTATACCCCGAATCCAAAAATGTCCTTAAACGCTACCGCGTCCCACTCCCACTTCGGTACGTAGCGCGTAGCCAGAAAAAAAAGGGGGAGAGCGATCAGGGTACTGGTTACCGAATTGAACACCAGTGACCACACCCCGAAGCCCAGTAGCGCCAGAATTAGGGAGAGCACGCCGGCCGAAATACTCGACACATTACTGATGAAGGCCAGGCGCTTAAACTCCAGGCCTCTGACCAACTGAGCCTTATGTACCAAGTTAATGGGGGACAGAATAATTCCTAAGCTAAGCACGGGAATGATCGACCGCAGGATCGGCTCGTCGTAGAATGAGGCCGCAATGGGTGCCACGACAAACGCTACAATGAGGTAGATCAGTAAGCCCCACATCAGCCCCGCCCAGAAGGAGGTATGAAAGTGACTTTCCCGCAAGTTGGCATCCTTACGCTGAATCAGTGCCGCACTCAAGCCCATATCCTGAAATACCTGCACGAAACTGATGAACACGGCGGCCATGCCAATCACACCGAAGTCGGCGGGGAACAGGATCCTGGCCAGCACGAGCTTGATGATCATGGCAAAGCCCTTGTTGATCACCGTCTCGATGCCCTTCCAAACGACGCCCCCCAGTATCAGTCGCCTATTCATGCCGTGTACTCAGTATACACTTCGTACTGACTAAGCATAGGCGCGTAGTTGGTCCAGGTCTTTCTTTTGGCTGTAGGCCACCATACCCTCCGGGTCGGGGTAACCGACGCCCATGCACATGATGGGCCGCTCATAATCCCTCAACCCCAAAAAATCCTGCATCATGCGCTCACGGGGCTCGATGTCGGGCCAGTTGATCGGCACGCTGCTAAGACCCAAAACCTCCAGGGAGTACATCAGGGCCATATTCGCCAGGGAGGCATCGATATAGATCAGGTGCCGATCGCGCTCGTGGAAGTAGGCAGATAGATTACCTACGCAGACAATGAAACTCTGGATAGAATGGGCGTAGCCCCGCGTCCCCATGGGTAATTCCACGGCCTTGGCAATCTTAGCCGGATCGTCAATGATGACATAGCGGAAGGGCTGACGGTTACAAGCGCTGGGCGACTGGCTAGCCACGCTGATGGCCCGGTCGATCAGGGCGCGGGGGACCGGTTGGTCGAGAAACCAACGCACTGACCGGCGTTGGTAGCTCAACTTTGCAAAGTCCTCAAAGGAAATATCCACCCGCTGCGTCCGCTTATAGGGCACCTTCCTTACCTCGTCGAGCTCCTCCTCGACTACGAGGGTGACAAATCGCTGTCTTTGCCGCTCGATCACCGGATGCTGTGACTGTGCCGTTGCGGAAAAGTATTCTCGCAGGACGTCAGTAAACCACCGCAACTGATCCGGCGTGCAGGTTTGTGGGCCTTTAACCAATTTGCTAAATGCAGTGACCGTCTCCGTTATGAAACCTGCGGCAAACGTATCCCTGCGGGGGCGCATGAGCAGTCCCTTCTCCAGGCGGTGAATATTTCTGGTTAGCAGCGTAGCGTTGGCGGCCTCACTGCTTACTTGAGCGAGGTAAGCATCCCGCCCGGCCAGCACCGACCTAAGCTCGCGGTCGAAGGCGCGGGAAAACAAGAGGTAGTAGAGCTTGGCCAGTAGAACGTGCTTACTCAGCAAGCGAGGAAGCTCACTACTCACAAAACGCTGTTGCTTACGTCTAAGCTTTTTAAGTATATTCTTCATGTTGGAATTGGGCTGAAGGCGGGCGCAGCTACTACTCCGGGCTCATCAATCGGCTGACTCGTAGTAGCCGTACCCATAGCCGTAACCATAACCGTAGCCATAACCATAACCGTAGCCATAGCCCCGGCCGGATTTGACACCATTGAGTACGATAGATAAGTTAGGCAGTTTAGCCGTTCGGTAGATCTCGTTGGCAATTTCCAGCTGCCCCTTTTTAGTCTCTCCGAAGCGGGTAACGTAGATAGAAGCATCGGCCCGTTCGCTCATCACCAGTGCGTCGGTGACCAGCCCCACCGGGGGCATATCGATCATGATGATGTCGTATTCTTTACGGAGAGTGTTAATGAGGTCAGTCACCTTAGGTAGCAGTAAAAGCTCGGCGGGGTTGGGGGGTATGGCACCACTGGTTATGTAGTGCAGGTTGGGCTGAGCCTCGGAACCGTGGATGATATCCTGCAGTGAAGCATTTCCCGTCAGGTAGGTAGTGAGGCCTTCGTGCAGTGGGGCATCGTCGCCGAGTAAGTACCGGCCAAGCTTGGGTTTGCGCAGGTCCATCCCCAACATGATGACCCGCTGCCCACTTATCGCCAGGCTCATACCGAGATTCATACAGACGAACGTCTTACCCTCTCCCCCCATACTGGAGGTGACGAGCACTACCTGCTGCCGTCTCCCTGCCCCCATGAATTGAAGGTTGGTCCGCAGCATCCGGAACATCTCAGCGATCGGCGATCGGCTGGTTTTGGAGACTACAATCTTATTCTGCTGGGGTTCGTAGGCAATTGCTCCTAGAAAAGGAATGTCGCTGAGCGCCTTAATTTGCTCAGGACTCACAATGGTGTCATCGAGCAATTCCTGGACAGCAACCAGGGCGGTCGGTAGGAGGAAACCAATGAGTAGCGCAATACCGTAGACTGGCATGGCGTCCGGTGAGGTGCTACCACGGCGCATGGGAGCCTCGAAGATGCGTACGTTAGACACGGCGGCGGCGCTGGACAGCGCCGTTTCCTCCCGACGCTGCAACAGGAAGAGGTACAATTGTTCCCGAATATCCTGCTGCCGTTCAATCGCTAACAGCCCCCGCTGCTTACCTGGAATCTTGCGAATATCCCGGTAGCGCTCATCCGTACTCTGTTTGATGGCTTCGGTACGCTGGACTAGGCTACCGCGTGTTTCCACGAGCGCCTGTAGGATGATCTGGGCAATCTGGGCAATCTGTTCTTCGACGGGCCGGAGGGTAGGGTTATTTGCCTTTGCCGAGGTCAGTAGCTCTTCCCGTTCCACTAGGAGCGTGTTGTACTGAGTGATGAGGGGAGTGAGGTTGAGGTTATCCAGTGAAAGATCGTAGGGTAGATAGCTCAGGGAATCGGTGCCTCCAGTGGCCAGTAGCCGTTCGATTCGATTCAGGGCTTCTTCCTTGAGGGCAATGTCAATGAGTTGTGCCTGGTTCTCGCTGAGCTGAGTGAAGGCTTCCTGAAGCTCACGCTCCGTACCTCCGACGATGTCGTTGTCGATGATGTAATCTTCGGCCGCGCCTTCCACCTCATCGAGCTCTTGGGTAAGGTAATCCAGGCGGTCGTTGACGAACTGGGTGGTGCGCAGGGCTACCTCATTCTTTTCCAGTACCGTGATTCGATTATACTCATTGATCACCCCATTAATGAGGTCGATGGCCCGGGCCGGCACCTCGTCAACTAGGCTAATTTCGAGCAGTTCGGAGTTGCGCAGTGTACTGATGCGTAGGCGATTACCGTAGCTACGGGCCAAAGTAATGGGATCTTTGATCAGTACGGTAGCCGAGTTCTTAGTCGTGCTGGAAGCCGGATTTGCGGTTAGTAGGAGCCGGCCGATGGGCAGGGTAAGCGATTGGCCCAGGACACCCTCGACCTCCCCTTCTTCGCCGTACTTGATGCGAAATGCGTCCTCATCGAGCAGCGTCACCAGGATCGGCTTGTTATACAGGCTACCCCCCCCGTCGTCGTCGTCGTAGTTAGCCACCAGGAAGGGGCGCTCCTCATCGTCATACAGGATGGTGTTCTTGACGCGGCCCTGGGCCAGGTACTCTACATCTAAGCCCAGGCTATCGATCACCGATTTGATGAGGGAAAACGAGCCCAGAATCTCAATCTGGTTGGTAAGGTTCGTGTTACTTTCCGAGAAGAGGGGATTGTCGACTCCGCTGACCGCCTGAGCTAATGCCCGATCCTGCGCACTTTCCTTGATCAGAATAGTGCCCCTTACCTCGTATTCCGGTACGTCATAGCGCAGGTACAGGTAGGCCAGAATACAGGTGAGCAGGGGAAAAAGCAGGAACCAATACCACTGCCGGATGGCACGTCCGATCACTGCCCGTACATCCAGGCCGGTACCCCCCTTGCCGGTAGAGGCAGTAGAGCTACCGGTGGCAGGCGGGGGGGCCGTCGTCAGATCAGGTTGTGGGTTGAGTAGCTCCAAGATTGTGATATATCGGTTAGCGGGGAAGACTAACGGGTAAAAGCTACGATGAGAGAGACCAGCGACAGGGTAGCCGAGGCGTACCCCACAATACGCTGCAGGGGGTCGGCCACGGTGGCTACCCGTGCCTCGATAGGCTCCACGTAGATGACATCGTTTTGCTCCAAGTAGTAGTAAGGCGAGGAGAAGATGTCCTGGCTCTGTAGGTTAAGCCGCGCAAAGGTACGCACCCCACCGTCCTCGCGCATCACTAAAACGTTGGTTCGGTTGGCATAGGTCGTCAGATCGCCGGCAATTCCGAGCGCCTCGAGTAGGGTAACCCGCTTGTTGGATAGCCGCAGTAGCCCCGGAGCGTTCACCTCGCCTAGTACGGTGACCTTGAAGTTGAGGAACCGGATGTTCACTACGGGATCCTTCAAATAGCCCGCGGCCAGCTGCTCGACTACTTTGCGTTTAACCTCCGACAGCGTCAGCCCCCCCACGTAAATAGCGCCCAGCACGGGAAAGTCGATGTAGCCGGCATCATCTACGAAATACCCCGTGGTAAGTTCCAGTTGGAGGGAGCCGGTACTACCTCCCCCCGCATTCTGAAAGCGTTCCGTACCCTCCGGGGGGGGGTTGAAGGGGGCGGCGGCATCAGGATTCAGGCTACTAACGGTAATGCGAAGCAGGTCCTCGGATTGCACCGTAAGATCGATACGGTTGTCGATCTCCTGAGGACTGAGGGTGGTAGGGTCCAGGGGATTAAAATTGACCAGTTCTCGGTGCGATACACAGGAAGAAACGGTCGCCAGTACCAGTAACCATAACGCGAATCGAAGCATACTCATAAGGATTAATGGCCGGCCAGTTTAGGTGACCCACTCCCGATTTTGCCAGGGTAAAGCGGTGAGCAATTTGCTGTATTTCGAAGTATTCAAAAACTTACGCAGGCCCTCGAGATGCCCCTCGTGGTGCGCATCGGTACCCAGCAGATGAACCAATTGTTGGTCGATCAGCTGCTCGGCAATCTTTTGTTCCGTGCGCCCGTAGTGCCCCATCAGCGAAAGGATGTTGACCTGTAACTTCACGCCACGCGCGACCATATGGCGATATTCTTCGAAGCTATTGTGGTAGAAGCGGTAGCGCTCGGGGTGGGCCAAAACGGGTTGGTAGCCCTTAGTCATCAACTCAAAGAAGAGGGCATCCCGGTTGGCGGGGGCTGCGACAAAGGCGAACTCGACCAACACGTGCTTACCGGGTAGGGTGAGCAGCTCGTTGGCCTCCAGGTGGTGCACGAAGCCCTCGTCGATGAGGTACTCTGCGGCCGCGTCTAGTTCCACCACCAGCTCGGTATCGGCCACCGCCTCCCGTACGCGAGCCAGGGCGGCTCGGATAGTTTGTGGCGTATTGGGATAGAAGTCAGCCATCACGTGGGGGGTGGCAATGAGCTTGGTGTAGCCCATATCGACCAGTTGCCCAATGAGCCGGAGGCTGTCGGCCATAGTCTTAGCCCCATCGTCAAGCCCCGGCAGCCAGTGCGCATGCATATCGAGGCTCAGCCCGGTAAAGTCAGCGGGGGGTCGCTTGCGTGATCGCAGGAAGTCAAACATCACCGCTTTACCTTTTGGGTTGCACCTGCGGCCGCGCCCAGTGTGTGCGCATAGTAGCTTCTGTACCAAGCAAGGAAAGCGCGGATGCCGTGGCGAATATCAGTCTGTGGCTTATAGTCGAGTTGGTCCATGAGGTCCTGTACATTAGCGTAAGTGGCGGGTACATCTCCGGGCTGTAGGTCCATCATCACCTTCTCTGCGGTTTGCCCCAGCTCCTCCTCGATGGCGGCGATGAATTGCATCAGCTTAACGGGGTTGTTGTTGCCAATGTTATAGATCTTGTAGGGTGCCCGCGAGCTGGCCGGGTCGGGTTGCATGCCCGACCACTGCGGGTTGCCCGCCGGGGGGTGCGCGATAACGCGTGTGATGCCCTCCACAATATCGTCGACGTAGGTAAAGTCGCGCACCATGTTGCCGTGGTTGAATACCGTGATGGGCTGGCCACTCAGGATGGCCTCGGTAAACAAGAAGAGTGCCATATCGGGCCGCCCCCAGGGGCCATATACCGTAAAAAAGCGCAGGCCGGTGGTCGGAAGCCCGAACAGGTGGCTGTAGGTGTGGGCCATCAACTCGTTGCTCTTCTTGCTGGCCGCATAGAGGGAGATGGGGTGATCTACGTTGTCGCTCGTGGCGAGTGGCATGCGCTCATTGAGCCCGTAGACACTGGAGCTGGAGGCGTAGGCGAGGTGCTTCACGCCGTGGTGGCGGCAGCCTTCCAGGATATTGGTAAACCCAATGATGTTGCTGTCGATGTAGGCCCGGGGGTTCACCAAGCTATACCGCACTCCGGCCTGAGCAGCCAGATTGACCACAGTGGTGAAGCCTTCGGCCTCGAATAGTGCATCGAGCCCGTCGCGATCCGTCAGGTCAAGCTTTACAAAACGGTAGTTTGGCTGGGTGGTACTCTGCACGACTTGGCCATAGGCGATCGCTTCGCGGGCGATCCCAGCCTCGGCCAGACGGTCGTACTTGACGTTCACGTCGTAGTAATCGTTGATGATATCGAGGCCGACTACCTGCCGCCCGTCGTGGACAAGGCGCTGCGCTAGGTGAAAACCGATGAATCCCGCGGTACCGGTAACAAGAATCATGAGCGAAGATTAGGGGGTAGAAGGAAGGTCGCTTTAGAGGCGCCAGATGACCTCATCGGGCTGCAGTGCCTTGCGGTCGTAGATTCCCTTGAGGTCGAATAGCAGGAGGGCATCCCTGCTGATGGACCGGAATTTAGCTAGGGTGAAAGATTTGAACTCCTGGTGAGCCACGGCCACCACAATGGCATCATAGCCCGCACCGATGGCCTCTACCATGGTCAGGCCGTATTCGTGTGCGATTTCGTTGGGGCTGGCGTGGGGGTCGTAGAGTTGGACGTTGACCCCGAAGTCCATCAATTCGCGGACTACGTCGACCACCTTGGAATTGCGAATGTCGGCTACGTTTTCCTTGAAGGTGACGCCAAGCACCAATACCTTGCTCCGCTTGGGGTTCTTGTCGGCCTTCAGCAGCGCTTGCACGAGCTCCTTAGCGATAAAGGCCGGCATGCGGTCGTTAATACGCCGGCCGCTGGCGATCACCAGGGGGTCGTAGCCCAGTTTAACGCTCTTATGCAGCAGGTAGTAGGGGTCGACGCTGATGCAGTGCCCGCCGACCAGGCCCGGACGGAAGGGTAAGAAGTTCCATTTGGTACCGGCGGCCTCCAGCACGTCCTGGGTGTCGATGCCCATCTGGCGAAAGATGATGCTCAACTCGTTGACGAAGCTGATATTGACGTCGCGCTGGCTGTTTTCGATCACTTTGGCGGCCTCTGCTACCTTGATGCTGGCCGCCTCATATATACCGGCGGTGATAACATCACCATAGATGCCGGATACAATCTCCAGTGTTTCGGAGTCACTGCCACTGACAATTTTTAGTATTTTGTCCACCGTGTGCTCCTTATCGCCGGGGTTGATGCGCTCGGGAGAGTAACCTACGGTAAAATCTTGGCGGTAGGTAAGGCCGCTCTCCGCCTCCAGGATCGGTACGCAGTCCTCCTCCGTACAGCCGGGATAAACGGTGGATTCGAACACTACGATGTTGCCCGCCTGGAGGGACCTACCCACGGAGTGCGATGCGCCAAGTAGCGGTTTAAGGTTCGGGGTACGACTTTCATCCACCGGGGTAGGCACCGCGACGATATGAAAAGATGCACCGGCCAGGTCGGCGGCATTGGCGGTGAAGGTGATGTCCTTATCAATAAACGAGTCCGGTTCAAGCTCTCCGCTGGGGTCGTGCCCCCTACGCATCATTTCAATCCGGGAGGCGCTGATGTCAAAACCGATGACGCGAAATTTTTTGGCTAGTTCGAGGGCCAGGGGGAGCCCCACGTAGCCAAGACCTACTACGGAGATCGCTTTGTCCTTGCTGCGGTAGGCAGACAGTTCCTGTTTGGCCCGTAACGGGGTAGAAGTTCCGTTTAATTTCACTGGGGGTGGCATGAGATGAATAGATTGGGAATGGTCAGACGGCTTGGAGTTCGACCATGGTGCGGAAGGTGCGCGAGCTTTGGTGCAAGGAGGCAAAGGTACCGATCTCGTACGCACCGCCGGGCTGGAGTAGGACGATCTGGTCAGCCTGACGGATGGTAGACAAGCGGTGTGCGATGACCACCAGGGTGAGGCTACCGGCCAATGACTCAATATTTTTCCGGATCGACTGTTCGCTTTCCGAGTCAAGGGCTGAGGTAGCTTCGTCCAGGATCAGCAGATCCACCCGGCGGTACAGCTCCCGGGCAATGGAGAGACGCTGCCGCTGCCCTCCGCTCAGGGTTAGGCCATTGAGCCCTACCGGAGCATCTAGGCCCAGTGGTAATGCACGGACGAAATCGGCGGCGTGCGCCAGGCGAAGCGCTTCCCAGACCGGCTCATCCTGCGTGGCCTGCGGATCCCACAACGTAACGTTATTGCGGATCGTATCGCTAAACACCTGAGCCTCCTGGGTGACGTAGCCGATCCGTTTGCGGTAGTCAGCCTTGGCGATATCATTCAGATCCGTGCCGTCAACCCGAACCATACCGGGGGCGGCCTGGAGTAGGCCACAGAGTAGGTCGACCAGCGTAGTCTTACCGCTGCCGCTCTGGCCTACGATGCCAACCGTCTCGTACCTGGCGATGGTAAGCGAAAGGTCGCGTAGTACCTGCTCCTCCCCGTAGGCGTAACTCAGGCGATCTAGCCGGATGCCCTGCTGCATTTCGGTAAAGGGGCGGTGACCCGGTGGCTCCTGCGCCGCCTGCAGGCGCTGTGTAAAGGACTCCACGTTAGTGATCGCTCCAGCTACCCCTAGAAAGCTATTGTAACAATTTTGTACCGCGATCACTGAGGTGAGCGCCCGGTAGAAGAATAGCAAACTGAGGATAATCAAGCTAAGCGGCTGACTAAAGACGAAGGTATGGACGACGATGGCACTCACCACAACCAGTACGACGAGCGGTTCCCGCACGGCGGTAGCCAATCCGTTGAACACGCCGATACGGCGTTGCTGCCGTTCAATCTCGCGCATGCTAGTTTCGATCTTGGCCCGGTACCGGCTAATCAGCCCCGTTGCCTTTAGGAACTTAAAGGAGGCCACGCTTTCGATCAGAAAGCCCTGGTAGCGATTCATGTCCTGGCTGATGCGCCGGGAGGCATCCTCAGTAGCCCGGTTGATCCACACAAACGCCAGGTTCGAAAGCAGGCCGCCCACTACTACGATAGCGGCGAATCCGGGGTTGGCCAGGTAAGCCAAGCCGGCGTACACTACCGTCATAATGACGTACTGAAGCAGTTGGAAGTAGTTTAGGTAGGCCTGCCTCAGGCGCTGCACTTCCCCGCTCAATATATTTTGAATCCTGCCGGAGTGCGCGTGGGAGAAGTACGCAAAATCACACTCCAACAGCAGCTTAAGGTTGCGCAAGCGAATGGCATCGGCGAAGCGTTGCTGGAGCACCACCCGAGAAAAATCCATGGCGAAGCGAGCCACCCCCTTCAGCACGAAGAAGAACAGCATAACCCAGAGCACCGTCGGTAGATCGACGCTCAGTCCCAGTCTTCGTAGCCTCTCCAGTATAAAGAACAGCTCCCCCTGGGCAACGGCCGTAGCCCCGTCGGCGCCGCCGCCGGCAACTTGTAGCAGGGGAAGAAACATCGCCAGCCCGAAGCCGTCCAGCAACGCTACCAGCAGACTGCTTAGCAGGGTAAGCCAGATCCACCGTCCTACGTACCGGTAGTAAAAGCGGAAGTAATACAGGAGCTTTGGCTCCGGTAGCCTGACCCGCATACTCACACTAGATTTTCGAGGTAACTGCCGTAGCCGCTCTTGCGCAGCGGAACGGCAATGGCCCGCAACCGCTCACGGTCGATGTACCCCATCCGGTAGGCTACCTCCTCAATGCAACCGATCTTGTAGTCCTGCCGCTTCTCAATGACCCGCACGAACTCGGCCGCATCGTGTAGGCTCTCAAAAGTACCCGTATCAAGCCAGGCGGTGCCCCGCCCCATGACCCCCACCTGCAGCGTGCCCTCTTCCAGGTAAAAGCGGTTCACATCCGTGATTTCGTACTCCCCCCGTGCACTGGGCCGGATGCCCTTGGCCACCTCTACCACCCGCTCGTCGTAAAAGTATAAACCCGGCACGGCATACCTGCTCTTGGGTATCTGGGGCTTCTCTTCGATACTAATCACATTATTCGCTGCGTCGAATTCTACCACACCGTAGCGCTCGGGATCCTGCACGGGGTAGGCAAAGACCCGCGCCCCGGTTTCCAGTTGCGTACTTTCCTGAAGCAATCGCGTCAGCCCGGCTCCGTGAAATATATTATCGCCGAGAACTAACGCACAGGGAGCGCCGGCAATGAAATCTTCCCCCAGCACGAACGCCTGGGCCAGTCCATTAGGTTCCTCCTGAATGGTATAGCTGAAGGAGCAACCTAGTTCGGACCCGTCCCCCAGTAGGTACTCGAAGGCAGCCCGGTCGCGGGGGGTGGAGATGATCAGTATCTCACGGATCCCGGCCAGCATCAGTATCGACAACGGGTAGTAGATCATCGGCTTGTCGTACACCGGCATGAGCTGCTTACACACCCCCTTAGTGATGGGGTAGAGCCGCGTGCCCGACCCCCCCGCTAGTATGATTCCTTTCATAACGAAAAAGTCTTAACGGTGGGCATACATCGCGGCGTAATAATCGCGGTAGGCTCCACTGGTTACACCAGCTACCCACGCTTCGTTGCTCAGGTACCAGTTCACAGTACGCACGATGCCCTCCTCAAACCGCACGTCGGGCACCCAACCCAGTTCCCGCTCTAGCTTCGTCGCATCGATGGCGTACCGCAGGTCATGCCCCGCCCGGTCGGTGACGTACGTGATCAGTCGCTCACTGCTGCCCGGCGCACGGCCCAACTTTCGGTCCATGGTCTGACAAAGCAGGCACACCAGATCGATGTTGCGCCACTCGTTGTGCCCCCCGATGTTGTAGGTTTGGCCCCTGCGCCCACGGTGCAGGATCAGATCGATCGCCCGCACGTGGTCTTCTACGTAGAGCCAGTCGCGCACGTTGATGCCCTGCCCGTAGACCGGCAGGGGTTGCTGGTGCAGGATGTTGTTGATGCACAGGGGGATCAGTTTTTCGGGAAACTGGTTGGGCCCGTAGTTATTCGAGCAGTTACTTAGCACTACCGGCATGCCGTAAGTATGATGCCAGGCCCGCACCAGGTGGTCGCTTCCCGCCTTAGAGGCCGCGTAGGGGCTTCGGGGGGCGTAGCTAGTCGTCTCGGTAAATAGCCCGGTAGCGTCCAGGGAACCATACACCTCGTCAGTGCTCACGTGGTAGAACAGCTTACCGGTAAAGTTTCTGTGCCAGACCTCCCGGGCCACCTGCAGGAGTTGCGCCGTACCAATCAGGTTGGTCTGCACGAAGGTGAGCGGTTCTTCAATACTCCGATCTACGTGGCTCTCGGCCGCCAGGTGCACGACCGTGTCGATGGGAAAGTCAGCAAAGACCTGCCGTAGCGCCTCCGCATCCCGAATGTCAGCCCGCACGAAGCGGTAGTTATCCCGATCGGCCACATCTACCAAGTTGGCCAGGTTGCCGGCGTAGGTCAGTAGGTCCAGGTTGAGTACCAGATAGTGCGGGTACTTAGTGACCAGGTAGCGCACCAGGTGGGAGCCGATGAAGCCCGCACCCCCCGTAACTAAGACCGTTCTGTTCGTCATGTGGTAAGGGTATCCAGCCAGCTGGCCAGTTTTTTTACTAGTTCGGGGTGGCTGTACTGGTCTATCGCTCCGCTATCCTGGCTTATTTCATCGCCCCGCCGGTAATTGCGGTACCATTCCCGTAAGGTTTGGGCGGGCAACGCAGGTGCAGCGGTATAGGCAAAGGTCCGTCCAGCCCCCACCCCCTCGATTATACGGGCCACGTCACTGTCGGCGGGGCCAAAATTCAGCATCGGGCGGCGGGCGGCTAGGTATTCAAATAACTTACCGGGGATCCTTCCCGCGGCGTTCTCCTGCTGATTCAGGAGTAGGAGCAGAACGTGACTATTCACCGTCTGCTGCAGGGCTTCCGCCCTGCTTACCGCCCCCATAAACCTGGTTTGTTCGAGTAGCCCGTAGGCCTCGATCTGTTGCCGCACCCGGTGGTCCACCTGTCCGTAAAGTCTAAGCTCGAAGGCACTGGCAAAGCCCTCCTCCCCCTGGTTGAGCTGTTGGATTGCCGCGAAGAGGACCTCCGGCTTGCGGTCGTACCCCATGATGCCGAGGTGAGACAGGGTAAACTTCTTGTGCGGCACGCGTTCGATGCCCGCGAAGTCTTCCGGATCGTATCCCCAGTACAGTACCCTGACATTCCGGGCACCGATCTCCTCTAGCTTAGCTTTCCAGCTGGGGCTTACTATAGTAGTAAGGCTCGCTTGGGCAAAGGCCTCGGCCTCCATTCGTTCGTGCCGCCGTCTCCCCCAGCGGGTGAGGTGTAATAGTTGGTAGTAATCCACCTGCGTCCACGGATCCTGAAAATCCGCTAACCACGGTAGGCCGGTCTGCCGACTTACCAGGGTGGCAATTCGCGTATTGCTGTGGGGGGGGCCATCGGACAGGATGGCATCGACCGGGTGCCGTTGGAGGTAATCGAGTAACCGGCTGACGGCCCCCCGAATCCAGAAGGCACGTGCATCGGGAATGAAAAAGTTGCTTCTGACCCAAACGGCGAGCCGGTGTTTCCAACCACCATCCTCCTCACTAGTGTAGAAGACGTTATTGACATTCTCTTCCGGTGGTTTACCCAGAAACTTCTTGTACCAGCCGTAGGGCTCCCAAATGGGGTGTCGAATGATCTCGATCCCCGCCGGAATGTCCACGTCATTGGAATGGTCAATGGTGGGATAATGCGCATTTCGGGCGGTAAACACCACGGGTTCCCAGCCATACTGCCGTAAATACTTAGCAAACTTCAGGCAGCGAAGCACGGCTATACCACCGGATGGTGGCCAGTAGTACGAAATGATGAGGACCCGCTTCAACACGGCTTCGCCGTCCATGTGTCGCCAGCACTAGGTCCAAGCCACGCCTGCGGCAATACTGTAACCGGTAGAACCGAAAAAATCACGACGTTTTGATCTCGGCGAGTGAAATGATGTCGGCGGAAGAAACCTCACAGGTCATCAGGCGCGCGTCGAGCCCATCGAAAGAAATGATGAAGGCCTTTTTACTCCTTGCCTCGACGTAGTGACCGCGCACGCCGGCCAGCGGCCCACGCGCAATCTCTACCCGACAACCGCGTCGGAGGGGCAGGACCGCATCCTCTACGGCCCAGCTCAGCGAAAGGTCACAGGAGATGCGACGCAGCACCTCGATCTCCTGCTCAGTGACCTGCTTTCGTACCCTGCCGATGCGGACAAAGCCGAAAACGAACGGTGCGGCATGGACAGCGGCAGCCTCGCGACCGATGATTTTCACAAATACGTAGCCGCCTAGGAGGGGAATTTGCCGTACTCCGGTCTTAGATTTGTAGTGGTAAGGACGCTCGCGTAACGGCAAAAAGCAGTTGATCTCCTGCTGGCGAAGCAGTTTCGCTACTACCTTCTCTTTACGGTACCCTACCCGGAGCGCAAACCACCGAGCCTCCGTAGGATGCAAATCATCCGTAGCAGTAGACCGTAACGGTTTAAGCAGACTAGGTCTAGCGGCTATAAACACTTAAACTGTGAATTTAGAGCGGTTTAACTTTCTAAGAGTGTGCAAAGGTAAGGCAAATTTGCACAAAATACTACCGCCCCGGACCTGACGGTTCCGGGGCGGCGGTATGAGCGGCAGAACGCCGATGGCGTGGAGTTTACTCCGTAATCACGAAGCGAACGCTGCGTAGATCGTCTCCGTTTACGACCTGTAGGATGTAGGAGCCGGCCTGGTATCCGTCCAGCTCAAGCCGGTAAGTACCGATACTAGCCCGGGTAGTCATCTCGTGAATGCGACCGGCAGCATCATAGATGCGCATGGTGACCTCGCCCTTGAACGATTCGGGGATAGTGACCCGCACATCACTGCCGCGGCTTGGATTGGGATATACCCCCACTTCGTCGCGCTGGGGAGCCGTCCGGGCCGAAGCCTGGGGGATCGATCCACCCGCTACGCTTGCGCAGGCGGCCTGTAACTCGAAGGAACCGATGTCACGGGTACCCACTACGGACTGGCCGATCTGATCGGGCCGGTCGTCGTTGGGGTTACCGGCACCGACCACCGGGCTACCGCAATTGGGCATATAGGTGAAGGTCATACCACCGTTATCCATCAGCATGCCTAGTTCAGCGGCCGGGCCGGAGACGTCGTTGCCGTCGGCTGCCAGGTCACTCCCGTCGATGTTACCCAGGAAGTTGTACCCTCCGGAGTTCGCATCGCCGCCTCCACGACTAAAGTTGGGGTCTTCGGCCGCATCGTTATCGCTCAGAATGCTTCCCTGGATACTCAGACTAGCCACTCCACCCGTGCTACTTACTAAGTTGATGGATTGAGCAATACCGCCACCGGTAGCAGCCGTATTGTCCACAATGGTCGTGTTGATGATGCTGGCACTGGCCACGTTTGCGATGCCTCCTCCCGATTCCGCGGTGTTGCCGCTGATGGTAGAAGCCAGCACGGAGAGCGAACCTCCGTCGTCATTGGCAATACCACCACCGGCGGTGGTAGCGGCGGCTCCGGCTACAGCGCTGGTCTGTAATACGTTGTCTGCGATGGTACTGGACGATACGTTCAGATCGCCACCGTTGTTGTAGATACCGCCTCCGGCGACGCGCTCGCCCGTGCCGGTACCGGCGGAAAGCACGGAGTTACCCGTGATAGACACGCCGGTCACTTCCATGAGGGCATTGGTCTGGTTCCACAGTCCACCGCCCTGGCTGAAGGCAACATTATTGGTTACCGAGCCGCCATTGAAATCGACGGAACCTTCCGGATCCGAAACGTGGAGTGCGCCACCATTGCCGGGGTTGGCACCGGCATCATTACCGTCGTAGTCGACATCGAATGACGAGTAGCTGCCTACGGCCACCTCGACGCCACCCCCGGCCCGATTGGCCGTGTTGGAGGATATGACGGACTCGATGACAATCACCTGGGAGGTGAGAAGTGGATCGGTGACGTCACCGGCACTCAGGATACCCCCACCGCTACCGGACGTACCGGTGGCACTGTTGTTAGTAATCTGGGTACTACCGGATACCTCGACCGTACCGCCGTCGTTGTAGATTCCGCCACCACCCTGGATATTATCCGGGGCACCGTCACCGGCCGCTACGTTTCCGTCGATCACTGTGCTGAACACGGACATGTTACCCTGGCCGTTCCAGAGGCCACCACCTTCGGCACCGGCGGTGTTGTGGCTCACGGAAGAGGTCTGAATGGATGCATCACCGGCTCCGCCGACGTGAATACCGCCGCCGTTACCGGGGCTGGTCATGACCTCGTTGCTATCGATAGTGGAGCGCACGACGAACAATCCACCCAGCTCCCCGGATGCGTCCTCGACTCCCCCACCGGCGCGTTCGGCTTCGTTGGCATTGATGATGGCCTCGGTGACGGTCAGGATACCGCCCTCGGCGTTGAGCACCCCACCGCCGCTGCCAGCGGTACCGTCGGCGACGTTGCCTCTGATTTGCGTGTCTTCATTGACGTTCAGCGTTCCACCGTTGTTATAGATGCCGCCGCCGCCCATCGTGGCATCGTCACCCGAGGCGGTATTGCCACTGACTATGACTCCGCGTACATTCATCTCTCCCAGATCATTCCAGAGTCCACCGCCTTCTGAGGCTGCGGTGTTTCCATTGACGACACTACGCAGGATATTGAGGTTACCAGCGGCACCCACGTGGACACCGCCACCGTTACCGGGGGCACTGCTGGCAGTATTGTTGTTGATTCGGGAGCTTACGATTCGGCTGATAAAGGTAGGGCCGGAAGCGTCTTCCAATCCACCACCTGCACGATTGGCGGTATTACCCGCGATGGTCGCGTCGTTGATGCGTAGCATACCGGGCACCGGAGCGTCTTCGGTACCGCCCATGCCATGAAAAATTCCACCGCCACTACCGGACTCTCCGGTAGCCGAGTTATCGAGGATACGGGTGTTGGGGTTGACCACTAGCATACCTCCATTATTGTATACACCGCCGCCGCCTTCGGTAGCAGTGGCACCCTGTGCTTCGTTGTTAGCTACCAGCACGGAGCGGATCGACATACGACCTACATCGTTCCAGAGGCCGCCGCCTTCGGAACCGGCAACGTTGAAGCTTACCGATCCACCGCGCATGTAGAAGCCACCGCCGGAGCCCACGTGGATACCACCGCCGTTGCCGGGATTGGTGGCCACGGTATTGCTATCGATCCGGGCGTTAAAGATGAGAAAGGAAGTCTCCGGACCGGATGCGTCTTCGATACCGCCGCCGGCACGGTTGGCCGTGTTGCTACTCACGGTAGCATCGTTGACCCGTAGGCTACCCCCTAGGTTGAGAATACCGCCGCCACTACCTGCCTCACCGGTAGCCCGGTTATTGGTCACGCGGGTATTGGGGTTGACGATCATGGTACCCGCCAAGTTGAAGAGGCCGCCACCGCCCGTGGTGCTGGCGTCGCCCTGTGCCTCGTTGTTGTCGACTAGGGTGGAGCGGATGGTAAGCATTCCGGAGCCAAGCCAGATACCACCACCCTCGTTGCCAGCCGTGTTGTTACTGACCTCGCCACGGTAGACCATTACGTCGCCGTTGCCCCCTACGTGGATACCACCCCCGTTACCGGGGCTCATGTTTACCGTATTGCCGGTGATCGAAGTAGCAACTACCTCAAAGGCCGTGGCACTATCTTCTCCTTCTCCCGAGGCATCCTCGATACCACCACCGGCGCGATTAGCTTGGTTGTTACTGATCATGGAATTTTTCACGATCAGGGTGCCACCGGGTTGATTGATGATACCACCACCGGAGCCGGAGGTGCCCAGTGCCGTGTTGTTGGTAATCAAGACACGGTTTAGGATTAGCGTGCCCTCGGAAGAGATAGCTCCTCCACCCTGGTTAGCCTCATTTCCCGCAGCCACACAGTCACTGATCGTAACGGTGTGGAGCGTGAGGCTGGCCACATCACGGACGCGAATTCCACCGCCGACGGCCGCAAAGCCATCCCGGATATACAGCCGGGTAATCCTTACCTGAGAAGTACCGAGGATCCGGAAGATCCGGCTATCGCTATCGCCACTAAGCACCGTTTGGTCCATGCCATTGCCGACAATCGTAAGGTTCTTGTTTGAGATGACGAGCGCCTCTTCAAGGGTAAAGGTCGACCCATTGGTACTTGCTGCAAACACGATGGAATCACCGGAAGCCGCCGTACGAACAGCATTCCGTAAACTGCCCGCAGCCGGAGAATCTGCACTATCGCTAGTATTGGTAACCGTAATAGTGGCCGCCGTCAGTAGAGGCACCAGAGAAAAAAATAACAGCAGCGTAAACAGCCACCGTAAGGGGTAAAGCTTTGTCATAAAAACTGGGTTTAAAGATCAAGTTAAGGATGATGGATACCCTCACACAGGGAGAGTAACGATAGTAAGTACGGTGCCGATACGACACACAGTTTCGCCAATTACGGCAAAAAATTGGATTTAAGGAGGTTTTTCAAGCTAAGACACAATATAATGTGCTTCTTGCGGCTGATTCCGCTGATGCGAACCGGCCCAAAAGGCTTTTTCATGAGATAAATCGGATGTGCCCTTAGGCCAATCCGGCAGTTAAACGGCATAAGGCAATCCCGGCGTGTATGTTCATTTCTTAAAGGAGAAAATCAGTACCCACCGGTATACCGCCTTAGCACCCACTCCCCCGTAAACAGTAGTAGCAGGAGGAAGAAGATACTGCGCAAGTTAAGGATTGTCCGCGTATTCACCGTCTCAAACAGCAATGGCTTCACATTTCCCCCCGCAGCGAGAAGGTCAGGGAGCTCTTCGAGCTGAGTGGGTAGGAGGAAATCGCCACCGTAGCGCTCGCTCAACTGCCGCAGCAGCCCGTGATCCGCCTCCAGGCTGTAACGTTCGACCTCCACGGCCTGTACGCTGAAGCGGCCGGCGCTCACTAGCTCTCCTCCCCCGTCGCTGGTCGTGGCCTGGTAAGCGTAACTACCTACTGGCAGGGTGCCAGCATTCAGGGTGTAGGCGTTGGTGGTACGGGTAAAGGTATAGGGATATTCCTGCCCCCCCGGACCCGTGATCACCACGCGGGCCTCGGGCTCGTTCACGAGCTCGTAGCTGCTGTTGTACAGCTCGGCATCGAGGCGTACGGGTTCGTTCTCGGCAAAGACGTTCTCTGGCAAACTCACCCGGAAGCGCCGCTTGTCCTCCTGCACCGTGAGGTACTGCGTAAGCTGACTCACCAATTCGTCAAAGCGATCGTGGGTGCCGCCGTCGAGGTAGTCGTAGAACCGCCACTGCCAGAGGCCGGTGCCGAGTAGTACGCCCGTACGCACGCCCTGACTCTGCCCCACCACGAGCAGCGGATATTCCGTGTCTACCCGACCGATACGTTGCCGCAGCAACACATTTGCCCCGGGCCCCGCCGCAAAGTTGCCAAAGGCCGCCGTGAGGGGAGGGAAGGAAGGTAAAAAATCACGGACTGCATCACTTAGCGTAAAGGTCGTGAAGGGGACCACCAGCGTGGCACTTACCTCGTTGCCCTGCACCTGCGCTCCGCCGCCCCCTAGGCTGACGAGCTCCTGTGCCGCATTCAGGAGGGGAGCGGGTACGGCAGGACCGGTGATGTACCAGCTTGGGATGGACTCCTGCCGCATCGTCCCGAAAAGGCCGGAAAGCCGCTGGGTCGCCGCGGGAAGCTGATGGAGGATGACCAGGTCGTAGTCCTGCACCCGGCCGGTAAAGCGGTCGGCGTAGGCGATGTCGACCTCGTTATTCTGCCCGGTGCGGAGCGATTGGCGGAGGGCCGAAAGATCGGGATGGGGAGAGGCGGCCAGGATCAGGATCTTCTGCCGCACGTCGAGTACGTCGACGAAGATGTCCCGTTGGTTGTTGGCCGTGATGAGCTCGCCGGCCAGGGTGGACAGGGCAATACGGTAGCGCTGGACGCCAGCCTCATCAGCATCCAGCACGACCTCGCGGGTGGTGAAAAAGTCGGGCTGATCGATGGCGATGCGCTCGGTGTGCAGCGCCTCGTTGCCGCCCTCCCCAATGCGGGTAACGGTAAGCGTAGTGGCTTCGGCGCTAGCGTTGCGGGCGTTGACGTCGATCTGGATCGAAAACTGGTCGCCGAGGTAAGCGATGCGGTTGTGGAACACCCGGCTCACGCGCAGGTCGCGGCGCTGGGTCGTATCGCCGAGACCTATAGTATATACGGGAGCCTGTAGGCCGTAGTCGCGGTAGGCCGGGTTACTGCCCTCGTTGTAGATACCGTCGGTGGCCAGTACGACGGCGCCGAGGTTCTGGTTGCCGTAAACGTCGCTGATCTGCGACAGGACGGCGTCGAGGTTGGTCTGCTTATCGGTGAAGGTGAGGGGACCGTCCTGGGTGGTGCCGCTGCCGAAGGTATAGGTGACCACATCGTACGATTCGGCGAGCTCGTCGCGCAGGGCATTCCAGCGGGCGGCGTAATCGGTGGTGTCGGTTTCCAGTCCGACGGACTCACTCACGTCCTGAGCCAGCACCACGATGGGTTCCTGCTGATCAGTCTGCACGAAGCGCAGGAGGGGGGAAAGCAGTAGCGCGGCCAGTAGACTGTAGCCCAAAAAGCGCAGCACGGCCATGGTCCACAGTAGCGCACGCGGCGCGGGGCTACCGGCGCGGAAATACAGTAACAGGGCCACCCCCAACCCGGCCAGTGCACAAAGCACGAGGTACCAGACGGGGTATTCAAAGGTGAGCGCTTGCATAAGTTGGGGGCGGCGAATCTACTCCACGAACTTATAGCCAACGCCCCGTACGCTCAGGAAGTGTGTGGGGTTCTTGGGGTCACGCTCGAAGTACTTGCGGAACGACAGAATGAAGTTGTCGATGGTGCGCGTGCTGGGGTACACGTCATAGCCCCACACCGACTGGAGGATCTGCTGACGGCTAACTACTTCCCCACGCCGTTCGGTGAGCAGTTTGAGTAGCATAGCCTCCTTCTTAGTCAACGTAAAGGTGCCCTGGTTGCCGGTAGCCTCGTAGGTAGCGAAGTTGACGCGGTTATCGCCGAAGGTAAATAGCTCCGGCTGCACCTCGGGCGATTTGCTGGTGCGCTCGATGAGGCGGTTGACCCGTAGCAGTAGCTCCTCGAAAACGAAAGGCTTGGTGAGGTAGTCATCGGCCCCCTTTTTAAGGCCCTGGATACGGTCCTGGGCCTGGTCTTTAGCGGTGAGGAAGATGATGGGCGTATCGCGGTTGGTGAGCCGGATCTGCTCCACGACCTGGAATCCGCTGACCTCGGGGAGCATCACGTCCACCACCATCACGTCGAAGTGCTGTCCGTCGGCGTGTTTGAGGGCCTTACGTCCATCCTCGGCAGTGACCACCTCGAAGCCCTCCAGCTCGAAGTTGAGCTTGACGGTATCGCGGATATTCTCTTCGTCTTCGACCAGGAGGATGCGGAGCATGGGGGCGGGGGGATTTGGGTGTTGGTACAACGGGGTTTGGGGAAAGGTTGCGGCAGACGACTTACCTTGATCCGACTTACCATATCATTATATGTTCCGCCTATCTCTACTCCTACTCCTCACCACCCCCCTAGCCGCCCAGTGGACCACCGACCAGGTCTACCGCGAGTACATATGGGTCACCCCTCCCGACTCCGGTGAGGCCTTCCTACGCGTAGGCGGCCGCTTCGGCTACGCCGCCCAGCCCGGTAAGCTGCCCGATTCCTTGCAGCAAGATGACGCCCTGCTGTTCCCCCAGGCGCTGGACCTGGCCGGGGCCACCCGTGCCACGCTCACCTTCGAAAAGGTGCTGGGCCATGAGGACAGCCGCGATCTCCACGTAGCCCTCAATGGCAACACGCCGATTTCGGTACCCGAGCCCACCGATGTGCCGGCACCACAGACCGAATACATGTACCACACCGACGTCTCCGTAGAGGTCCCCCTGGGGCAGCTGCACGAGGGCCACGACAACCGCTTCACCCTCACCCTCGATACCGCCCAGCGGTGGGGCTGGCCGCAGAACTTGTTCTATGCCGTCATCCTGCGCGTGTACTACCCTGATGAGGCCGGCCCCGAGATCGACTATCCGCAGGACCGCACCGTGCCCCCCACCAGCTACCTATATATAAAGGATGTGAAACCGGGCGATCAACTAGCCGATTATATCTTCATCGGGCGCGATATAGACTGGTCGGGCCGTGGCGTACAGCAGCGCAAGCACTGGCAGAGCCACCGGGGGGAACCGCTGCATACCATCGGCCGCAGTCAGGATACCTCCAACTTCTTGGCCCAAGCCTGGCAAACCGAATGGCTACCCAACCAAACCAGTTTTAGCGTACAGGCCCGTGTGCTCGGAGCTGACGGCAAGTACCGCGTCAGTGCCCCCCTTGAAAACCTCACCCTGGCCCCCCGCCCCTACACCGTGGCCGTCTACGGCGGGGAGGCGCCCCGCAACTGGGTCACCCGCTCGGGAGCCTTCGAGCAATCGATCGCGGTCAGCGATAGCATCGACCGGGCTAGTGCCTTCCGGGTCAACTGGGTCAGCTGGTCGCCCTGCTACAGCAACGGGGTGTTCCTCAATGGCCACCTGATCTGGGACCGTACGGAGGAGTGCTACTCCTTTGCCACCCACTCGCCGGAGTACCACGACCACGACGTGAGCTACCTTCAGCAGGGCGAGAACGTCATTTCCACTGCCCTCACGCCCCTGTTCCGCGGACAGATGGTGCACGGCATGGAGGTACAGTGGCCGGGCATGCAGCTGCTGGTCAAGTACGGCAAGTAACCTTTTTGGCCGTTCTTTGTCCTACTTTCGACTACCGCCCGTATGAACAACTGGTCTTTCTTTCGGGAAGCCGTGCGGAATTTTCGTTCCACCGGAGCGATTGCCCGCGCCTCCCCCCTGCTCATCAAACGGCTCATCGAGGCGGTACCCTCCGATCGACCGCTGCGTGTTATTGAGCTTGGCCCGGGTGATGGCTGCATCACCACCGCCCTACTCGACCGGCTTCATCCCGGCAGTACCCTTACGGCCTTCGAGATCAACCCCGCCTTCGTCCGTCGGCTCCAGCAGCTCCCCGATCCCCGCCTGCACGTTCATTCGGTCGGCGCCGAGCGGCTATCTGAGCACTTTGCCCCCCAAAGTATTGACTTTGTCGTCTCTAGCCTGCCCCTCAGCATGATTCCCCAGGAGGTGAAGGAGGAGATCATCCGGCAGTCCCAGCGCGTACTGCGGCCCGGCGGGCAGTTTTTTCAGTACCAGTATGCGCTGCAGGATTACGGCCTGCTTAAGGACAGCTTCAACCGCGTCAACGTTAGTTTCACCCTAGGTAATCTGCCGCCGGCCTTTGTGTATAGCTGTTCGTTGGGGCTGTTGTGATTTAGGGCTGCGTCATCAGGGGTAGGGGCCCCTGATGTAAGCCAGGTGCGACGTTCCTGGAACAACCGTTGGACGCTTGCGAAGCGTCCAACGGTTACTCGACCTATTTGATGGTCACACTCCGAATGACCACATCCTGCGCCGGCCGATCGTAAGCCCCCGTCTCTACCTCAGCAATAGTCTCGACCACGTCCATTCCACTGACCACCTCGCCGAAGACAGTATAGTCCTGGTCCAGACTTGGGCTACCCCCCAGCTCCCGGTAGGCCTGCCGCTGCGCCTCGCTGTACTTGATGTTTTTAATCCGCTCGAGCTGGTCGAGGGTCGCATCATCGACCAGGGTACCGGTGACGATGTAGAACTGAGAGCCATTGCTCTTCTTCTCTGGATCGCCCGGCGGGCGTGCGGCAGCGAGGGCCCCGTAGATGTGGGGGGCACCGATCTCGGCGTCGAGCATGTAGCCGGGTCCACCCATGCCGAGGGTTTGGCCGGGCTTGGCACCCTTGCTGGTGGGATCACCCCCCTGGATCATGAAGCCGGGGATGACGCGGTGAAAGAGGGTGCTATCGAAGAAGCCCTCCTCGGCCAGTTTGATGAAGTTCTGGGTGTGGCCGGGGGTTTCGGGGTAGAGCATGACCTCGACGTCGCCCAGGGTGGTGGAGATGACGGCGTGGGTGGGGCCGGGGGGTTGGCAGGCGGCCAGGGTGGTCAAACCGGCAAGAAGTAATAGAAAACGCATACCGCGAAGGTACTACCCTACCCATCGATGCGGCCCTCCGAAGTTTCCAGGTCCTCAAAGTAATCCACGATTTTCGCCTTCAGCAGCTCTTCCTGTCCCTTTAGGTCGGTGGGGGCAATCTTGCTAGTCAGCTCGTAATGGGGCCAGCCATCGGCGTCGCGGCCTACGAAACGGTAGTGACCATCGTCGGCCAGGAGGCGGCAGACGGCCACGTGCATGAGGTCACGCTTCTCCTCCTTGGAAAAATCCGCCTGCCAGCGGCCGAGCTCCTGCACACCGATGAGAAAGAGTAGGGCGTTGAGGTCCGGAAGCGCGTCCCGGCGAAAACGATCCTTAACCAAGTGGCGGACGCGTTGGTAGGCGAAGTCTTGTTCCCAGTCGGTCATAGGGGTAGGGGTCAGAAGTTAAGGAAGTACATTAGCGGGTGACTATGTACCAAACATAAGACGTCAGACCCTCGGTTGTCTGCCTTCGCTATCTATCCTATCCTTATGCCCTTTCTTTCTACCCCCCTGCCGGGAGTACAACTGTTCGAGCCACGCGTGTACGAGGACCCAAGGGGTTATTTCTTTGAATCCTATAACGAGGCTACCTTTCTAGAAGCAGGCATCAAAACGCAGTTCGTACAGGATAACCAGGCAGCTAGCACACGCGGCGTACTGCGCGGGCTTCATTTTCAGCGGGACGGCTACGTCCAGGCCAAACTTGTGCGCGTCGTGGTGGGAGAAGTTTACGACGTAACGGTAGACATCCGGCCCGATTCGCCGACCTACCTACAGTGGTACGGCGTGTACCTGAACGATCGCAACCACCGACAGCTATTTATTCCGCGGGGCTTTGCCCACGGTTACCTGGTGACCTCCGAGCGGGCGGTGTTCACCTATAAATGTGACAACTTCTACGCCCCGCAGGCGGAGGGAGGACTCTGCTACGACGACCCCTCGATCGGTATCGAGTGGCCCGAAGTGCCCGGTGAGTACCAACTCTCCGACCGAGACCTCGCTTGGCACGCTATTTAGTAGTTCCTAGTACACACAAAAGTGCCCCGACTCCATGAGGAATCGGGGCACTCTAGCGTCAAACCAGGTAAAAGGGAAACCTTACCGCGCCACCACGAAGCGGATACTCTCCACCTCCGCGCCACTCACGGCCTGCAGGGTATACGTACCCGGAGCGTAATTACTCAGGTCAAGGCGGTACTGCGCCGTTTGAATACTACCCACGCTGCGCGTGCGGCCGTCCATCCCCGTGACGCGGATCGTGACGTCACCGGTGAAGCGGGCGGGCAGCGCAACCATCAGGTAGTCATTTGCGGCCGGGTTGGGAAATACACTCAGTATCTCAGCGGCTGAGGTACTCGCGGGGGCCAGGTCCGGATCGGCTACGATAGCGGGTGCCATCATGCCACAGGGGCCCTGCCGCTCGAAGGAACCGATATCGCGCTGACCGCCGAAGACGGGCTGGCCGATCTGGTCCGGCGACTGATCGTTAGGATCTCCCATGTCGATGGCCGGGCTCTCGCAGCTGGGGGCGTGGGTCATCGTCATCCCGCCGTTATCGGCCAGGGGTAGCAGATTAGCCGCAACGTTCTCCTTGTCGGTGGCGGTGGCGGGGAACTGATCGAAGAGGTCCTCGCCGATCAGGTTATAGCCGCCGGAAGTAACCATACCATCCACGGTAGCGAAGTCACGGGCTAGGTTGGCGGAGTTCTGGGCGATGATCGTCCCGGTGATGGTGAGGCTAGCCGAGTTTGTAGCCTGGGCGAAGCCGCCGCCGGCGCGGGCGTTGTTCATCGCGATGGTGGAGTTGGTGATTTCCATCGTACCGTCGTTGGCTATGCCACCGCCGGCCAGGCCACCCTGGTTGCCCGATACGGTGGAGGTCATGAGGGTAAGCGTACCACCGGTGTTATTGGCGATGCCACCACCGGCAGTGATGTTACCGGTCATGCGGTTCTTGGCGATGGTGGAGGACTCAATGTCCAGGATACCGCCGTTATTGAACACGCCGCCACCCGCTACGCGCTTGTCGATGGAGCCCTCGTCGGTAACCGTGTTGCTCAGGATGCTCACTTTCGAGATCATCATCATCGTACCGGACTGGTTCCATACGCCACCGCCCTCGTTGGCCGCTACGTTGTTGGTGACCTTGCCGCCGGTGATGTCTACCGTGCTCATCATACCGGTCACGTGGAAGGCACCACCGTTACCGGGGTTACTACCGGCGTCGTTGCCGTCGTAGGTGACGTCGGTGGAGGTGTAACTTCCGTCTACGACTTCTACTCCGCCGCCGGCGCGGTTGGCCATGTTGCCGCGGATGGTACCTCCGTTAACCGTGACCGAACCGGCAATGCTGAGCAGTCCGCCACCCGAACCCGAGGTGCCGGTGGCCATGTTGCCGTGTAGCCGGGCGTTGTTGACGACCAGCGTACCGGCGAGGTTGAACAGGGCGCCACCGCCGTCGTCGGCATCGTCACCCTTGCCGATATTGTCACGGAGCAGTACGTTGGTGACCGTCATGGTGCCAGCGCCGTTCCAGAGGCCGCCGCCTTCCTGTCCGGCCATATTGCCGTTCACCATACCGCCGGTAATCATCAGGTTACCGTCGCTACCAACGTGAATGCCGCCGCCGTTACCGGGCGCGGTATTGACTACGTTGTTCTCGATGCGGGTATTCATGACGGTGAATTCGGTGGCTGCGCCCGAGGCATCCTCGATGCCGCCGCCGGCGCGGTTGGCCTCATTACCGGAGATTTGTGAGTCGGAGATTTTCAGGGTGGCGCCGACGTTGTTGAGGATACCGCCGCCGCTGCCGGACATACCGGTGGCCTTATTATCGAACACGCGGACGTTGTCGCTTAGTACGATGGTACCGCCGCCGTTGTTATATAGTCCGCCGCCGCCCATGTCGGCATCGTCGCCCTTGGCTACGTTCTTCCGGACCAGGGTGCCGCTTACGGTCATGGTGCCGGCGCCGTTCCAGAGGCCGCCGCCTTCCGCCCCGGCCATATTCAGGTCGACCGTTCCACCGGTAAGCATTAGGTCGCCGTCGCTCCCCACGTGAATGCCGCCGCCGTTACCGGGGGCCATATTGACGACGTTGCGGTTGATACGAGTATTGGTGATCATGACTACGGTACTGCCACCGGAGGCATCCTCGATACCGCCGCCGGCGCGGTTGGCCTCGTTGCGCTCGATGCGGCTATCGGTGATGGTCAGCGTAGCGCCCTCGTTGTTGAGGATACCGCCGCCGCTGCCGGACATGCCGGTCGCCTTGTTACGCATGATGACCGAACCATCGCTGACGATGATGGTACCCATACCGTTGTTATACAGTCCACCGCCGCCCATATCGGCATCATCGCCCATGGCGACGTTATCGGTGATCTCGGTGGCGGAGACGGTCATCGTACCGGCACCGTTCCAGAGGCCGCCGCCCTCGGCTCCGGCCGTGTTAGCGATAACCTTCGAGCCGGTGATGCTTAGATCACCGTCGCTACCAACGTGGATGCCGCCGCCGTTACCGGGGGCATTGTTGACCACGTTACGGTCGATCTTGGTGTTGGTAATCGTCACTTCGGATCCGGCACCCGAGGCGTCCTCGATACCGCCGCCGGCACGATTGGCTTCGTTGGCCTCAATGCGGCTACCCATAATGGTGAGGGTGGCCCCTACGTTATTGAGGATACCGCCCCCGCTGCCGGACATGCCGGTGGCCTTGTTACCGCGTATACTGACGTTGTTGCTGACCATAATGGTACCGCCGCCGTTGTTGTACAGTCCGCCGCCGCCCATGTCGGCATCATCGCCCATGGCTACGTTATTACGGATACGGGTTCCCCCGGTGACGGTGAGCGTACCGAGGTTGTTCCAGATACCACCGCCCTCGGCCCCGGCTGAGTTACCGGAAACGGTACCGCCCGTGACGGTGAGGCTACCATCGCCGCCGATGTGAATGCCGCCGCCGTTACCAGGGGCGTTATTGACTACGTTGTCGTCGATCTTCGAGTGCATAATGGTGAACTCGGTGCCGCTGCCCGAGGCATCCTCGATACCACCCCCCGCGCGGTTGGCTTCGTTATTGGACACCCAGGAATCCATGATCTGAAGGGTAGTGCCGACGTTATTTAAAATACCGCCGCCACTGCCGGACATTCCCGTGGCCTTATTGCCGAGCACGCGGGCGTTGTCCTTGAGGATGATCGTGCCCATACCGTTGTTGTACAGTCCACCACCGCCCATATCGGCGTCATCGCCCTTGGCTACATTTTGCCGGACGAGGGTACCACTTACGGTCATGGTACCGGCACCGTTCCAGAGGCCGCCGCCCTCCGCGCCGGCCTCGTTGAGGTCGACCGTACCGCCGGTGATCATCAGGTCGCCGTCGCTACCGACGTGGATGCCGCCACCGTTGCCGGGGGCCATGTTGACCACGTTGCGGTTGATTCTGGCGTTAGTGATCGTAACCATCGTGCCGCTGCCGGAGGCTTCTTCGATGCCACCGCCGGCGCGGTTAGCTACGTTGCGCTCGATGCGCCCACCCATGATGGTGAGGGTGCCGCCGGGGGCGTTGAGAATAGCTCCTCCGCTACCGGACGGTCCGGTGGCGGCATTGCCTTCCAGGATCGCATCGGTGAGCATCAGCGTGCCCTCGTTGAAGATGGCCCCGCCGCCCTGGGTGGCCACCGGTCCGTTGGCAATACAGTCATAAACGTAGATGCGCTCGGCCATAAGGGTGCTGGCGGCGCGTACGCGGAGTCCGCCGCCGATGCGCTCGACGCCGTTGTAGATAGCTAAGTCCTTGATCGTAACGGTAGCGCCCTTGCGAACCGAGAAGGCCCGGTTGGTCATGTTGCCGCTCAGCAGCGTGGTGCGCATACCGTTGCCGAGTACGGTAAGGTCTTTTTCGATGTTGATCACCGTCAGCAGGGTGATTGCCTGGCGGTCAGTCGAGCTAGCAAAGGCGATCGTATCGCCGGCCATCGCCATGCGGATCGATTGCCGTAGGGTGCCCGAGCCGTCGTCGGCCGTAGAGGTCACCGTGATGGTCGCCGCGGAGGCGAAGGGAAGGGTAAGAAGGCTTACCGCCAGTAGGAGGCAGTAGCGCAGGGGGTAGTTGTGAATCATAGTGCGTTTGGTAGTTGTGAAAATGTGTAGTCTGTAGGAGTAATGTACGAGGGAATACCAAACGAAGTTCTAGGATTTTATTGTAAGCTTACGTTATATTTTTTCATACCCCGTAATTTCGATGTTATCCCCCTGTTTTGGAGCGGGTGGTGGAAATGTGGTGTTAAAATTATTGACAGTTGGGGACTCGACCGAACGCTCAAAGGTTCGAAGGGGCTGCGCCCCAACGAACCCTTCGAGGTTCTTGGGCGTGGTGGTGTTTTGGTAGTTCGGCCTACCTTGCACCTGCGGCCCCGCCCCCGATGCCGCCTATCACGCCAGCCTTAACCCCTTTACCCCCTAACTCCTTCACCCCTTGACACTCACCTTCCACGGAGCCGCCCAGGAAGTCACCGGCTCGGCCCACCTGCTCACCCTCGACGATGGCTATAAGATCCTGATGGACTGTGGGCTCTACCAGGGGCGGAACCAGGATATGGAGGACTTCAACCAGACCTTTCCTTTCGACCCGGCGGAGATCGACGTGCTGCTGCTGAGTCACGCCCACATCGACCACAGCGGACGGGTGCCGAAGCTGGTCAAGGACGGCTTCCGCGGAAAGATCTACGCTACTCACGCCACGCGGAGCCTATGCGCGATCCTGCTGCTCGACTCGGCCTACATCCAGGAAAAGGACGCCGAATACTATAACCGTAAGAATGACGACCGGCGCGAGCCGCTGTACGAACGCCGCGACGTGAAGCCCACTATGGAACGCTTCGTGGGCCTCCCTTACGACCGCTGGCAGGAGCTGCGGCCGGGGGTGGAAGTGCAGTTTCGCGACGCAGGGCACATCCTAGGTAGTGCGAGCGTGACGCTGCGGGTGACGGAGAATGGGAAGACAACCACCATCGGCTTTACCGGTGACGTGGGGCGGCCAAACCGACCCATTCTACGTGACCCGGTGAAGCTGCCGGACTGCGACTACATCATCTCGGAATCAACCTACGGCGACCGCGAGCACGAGCTGCCGCCGAACGAGCTGGCGCGCTTTCTAAGGATCATCAAGAATACCGTGGCGCGGGGCGGTAAGCTACTCATCCCGGCCTTCAGTGTGGGGCGGACGCAGGAAATCGTCTACCTGCTCGACCAGCTAGAAAGTAGCGGGAAACTGCCGCGGATAGCGGTCTTCGTGGATAGTCCGCTGGCGGTGAATGCCACCACCGTTTTTGGGGCCCACCCGGAGTGCTACGACAGCGAGCTGCAGACCTACATGCTCACGGACAATAACCCCTTCGGCTTCAACGACCTGACCTATACCCAGAGCGTGGAGGAGA
Source organism: Neolewinella sp. (assembly GCF_965214665.1). GTDB lineage: Bacteria > Bacteroidota > Bacteroidia > Chitinophagales > Saprospiraceae > Neolewinella. Next base: position 2,744,693 of record NZ_OZ243970.1, read on the forward strand.
GCAAGGCGCTCAATCACCTGGAGGGGCCGGCCATCATTATCAGCGCCAGCGGCATGATGAACGCCGGGCGGAGCAAGCACCACCTGGTGAACCTGATGGAGGATCCCCGCAATACCATCTTCATCGTAGGCTACTGTGCCCCGGGCACTCCGGGCGGTAAGTTGCGCGACGGGGTAGAGGGCATGCGGCTCTACGGGCAGTACCACGAGCTGCGGGCTGAGGTGGTGGTGATGGACTCGTTCAGTGCGCACGCCGACCGTTCGGAGCTGATCTTTTTTCTGAACGGGCAGCAGGATACGTGTCGGAAGGTGTTCTTGGTGCACGGGACGCTGGACCGGATGGAGGCCTTTGGGGGGAGTTTGCGGCGGGCTGGGTTTGGGGAGGTGGTGGCGCCGGCATTGGGGGATGTGGTGGGGCTTTGAGGTGGGGGACGTGGTATGTTCACCACAGAAAGGGCTTGCGCCCTTCCCCAGAGGGCTTCACGGAGGTCTCACAGAGCGACAAACTAAAGGCTGCCTGCGGCAGGGGGGAGGGCACGGAGGGTGGTCGTCGTCTGCCGCGTACCGGCGGAGCCGGCTCGTCAGCCGACTTGCGGCATCGGTGCTAGTCGTTTTGCTGACCGCTTGTACGCAGGAAGTGCCCCCACCCACCTACGCCTTTTACCACTGGCAGACCGAGCTCAGTGTACCGGACTCGCTGCTAAAAGCACACCACGCCGATCGCCTGTACATAAAGGTCTTCGATGTAAGCTGGGAAAACGGGCGGGCGAGGCCGTCGGCCATCCTGCAGGCGCGGGATACGGTGCCGGTGGAGGCCGTACCGGTCGTGTTCCTCACTAACGAGGTCTTTCAGCATCCGCTGGGCAGTCTGGCGGAGGACGTGACCGAGCTACTTACCCACAGTTTTCCCTACCCCTTCACAGAGCTACAGCTGGATAGCGACTGGACGGCGGATACGCGGGAGGCATACTTCAATTTTCTGGAGGAGCTACGAGAGCGGCTCCCGGGTAAGGTCATCAGTTGCACCGTGCGGCTGCACCAGTACCGGGACCGGTCGGTGCAGGGCGTGCCTCCGGTGGACCGGGCGGTGCTCATGGCCTACAATACGGGCGACCTCGGCAGCTGGGAGACGGAAAATTCCATCGTCGATACCAGCGTAATTAATAGTTACGTAGAGGGGCAGCCGACCTACCCCCTGCCCCTTGACCTGGCGGTGGCTGCCTACGACTGGGCCGCCGTGTACCGCTACGGGAAGCTGGCCTACCTCATCAACGAGCCAGAGCTGGTAAGCCTTAGTGACACGGCCCGCTTTACCCAGCTTGCCCCGCTGAGGTACCGGGTTCGGCAGTCGACGTATTACGGAGGCATCTTTCTCTACGCGGGCGACCTGGTACGCCAGGAGGTGGTAACCCGCCCGATGGCTGAGCGGCTGATTCACTCTCTCTGGCCGCGGGTAGCGAGCACCGGCAGTAAGTACGTCATCATCTACCGCATAAATAGCCGCCAGTGGGCGTCTCCCCTACCGCCGTTTTAGTCTACGGGCAATGGCATACCCCCGCAACCGCGTTGCCTCCGCCCCTACATAGATATACTCATCGTCATACACCGCCACCGCCTCGTGCTGGGTAGGCAGGGCCCAGGCAATATTCCTGCGCTTCATCTTTCCCTCCAAAAAACGCCCCTCCGGATAATCACTCAGCGTGATCAGCGAGGCGGAGCTCGACGGCAGAAAACCCAGCAGCATACGAAAGTTATAGGCTACCAGGTAGAGCAAGCGCTGCTCCCGGTCTAGCGCTGCTCCGGTCACCACCCGCCGGGGCAGGTAAAGGCTATCGACTAGCTCAGCCACGTAGGTCCCCGGCTCGGTAGGCACCGTAAAGTGCTTAATGTAAAAGGGCCGCGCCCCGAAGAGCATATCCTTCGTAAACAGGTGTACGCGCCCGTCAGCTACCACCATCGCCTCGCAGTCGTAGTTGCCGGGGGCGAGGCGGCCCTGTCCGTCCTCACCCGGGTAGGTGTAGACGATGGAGTCGGTCCGCTGGGCGGCGCGATCGTAGCGGTAGATCGTCTGCTCGGTCCGCCGGCCGGTGTTGTTACCGAAGTCGCCCACGTAAAGCAGTCCGTTTTCGTCGGCGGCAATGTCCTCGTAGTCGAAGGCGCGGGCGTCGAGGGTATCTACGCGCAGCAGCTTCCCGGCGCGGTCGGTGGTGTAGAGGTAGGGCCCGTCGCCGCTGTCGTTGTGCCAGATGAGTTCATTGCCGTCGATGACCAGCCCGGAGGCTTCGTTGATGCGTGCGGGGAGGGGGAATTTGCGGGGGGCGGTGGGGTGGCAGGCGGTGATGAGGCAGAGCAGGAGCAGTAGGGCGGGGCCGCGGGTGCTCAGGGCGTGGAAGGGCGGCAAGTTCACCACGGAGGGAGCAGAGGGTTTCACAGAGGTATGCACAGAGAATTAAATCGGGTGAAGCGAATCGCAAATTAGTCGCGCAATGTTATTTTATGGTTACCTACTTACCCATCGCGCCGCCAAGCGCAGACCTCTGTGCGCCTCTTATCACGACTGCCTCTGTGAAACCTCCGTGAATCCCTCCGTGTGGCCCCACCGGGGACTCTGTGGTGAACTGCCCCGCCCCCTACCCTACTTTTGCCCCCATGCCCCAACGCACCCTAAAACTCATCACCACCACCGACGACGACCGGCCCGTCTACGTAGCCGGTACCTTCAACAACTGGACGGCCGGCGATGCCACCTACCGCATGGAGGCCGACGACAAGCCCGGCACCTACCGGCGTACCTTCCACTTCGAAGCAAACGAAAAGGTGGAGTACAAGTACACCCGCGGCGGCTGGGAAGGCGTAGAACTCGGCCTTTACGGTGAAAGTACCCTCAACCACCTGCGCCATACCGGAAAACCCTGGAGTGTACCCGACCGGGTGGAAAACTGGGCCAGCTCCGGACTAGAATACAAAAGCGACCTCTTACCGCGCATCGAGGTGATCAGCCACGAGTTCGAGATCCCGGAGTTGATCCGTACCCGCCGGGTGGCAGCGCTGCTCCCTCACGACTACTACGCCACCGATAAGCGCTATTCGGTGCTGTACCTACAGGACGGGCAGAACCTCTTCGATGACTACGCGCCCTACGGCAGCTGGGGGGTGGATAAGCGGCTGGCGAGTCTGGCGGAGCGGGGCATGGGCGACCTGATCATCATTGCCATCGACCACGCCGAGGCGCAGCGCATGAGTGAGTTCACGCCGTCATTTCGCAACCGGCTGGGGAAGGGGGACGGACGCGCCTATACCCGCTTCCTGGCCGAGCGGCTGAAGCCCTACGTAGACGAGCACTTCCGTACGCGGCCGGAGCCGGAGCACACGGGTATTGGGGGAAGCTCCCTGGGGGGCTTGATCAGTATTTACGCCGGCATTCTCTACCCCAATGTGTATGAGCGCATCATGGTGTTCAGCCCTAGTCTGTGGGTGACGCCCGAGATTCCCTTCAACCTGATGAGGCTCACCCACCGCTACCGGGGCCGTATCTACCTCTACGGCGGGGAAGCAGAAAGTAAAAATATGGTACCCAACATGGAACGGTTCCGCGATCAACTGCTGCAACAGACCGGCACGACGCAGCTGGAACTAAAGATGGCCGTCGACCCGCTGGGGCAGCACAACGAGGCACGTTGGGGACGGGAGTTTCCCAAAGCAATCGAGTGGTTATTTTTTGCCGACCGCTGAGGAACATCAGATTTTTTATATTGCGGCGTTCCACTATGACACTACACAGTACTCCGCCCTTGGTCCTCCGCTCCTGTTTTATTCTCTGCTTAGGCTTTTGTCTGCCCGTACTGCTCGGTGCCATGAACGAGGCGGCAGCCGAACGGCAGGCCCGGCAAATCATGGAGCTGAGCCGCGAGGAGGTGGAACGCCGGCTGGGAGCTATGGACCAGTCGCTGCTGGACTACCAAATGGATGATGCGGTGTTTCGCCGGATCGTCAACTACATTCAGGACTGGCCGGTATCGAGCGGGCGGATGCTGGCGCGGTCGGCGCGCTTCTACCCCATCTTCGAAGAGCAACTCCAGCAGGCCGACCTGCCGCTGGAGCTCAAGCACCTGAGTATCGTGGAGAGCGCGCTACGGTCGTGGGCCATCAGCCGCGTCGGTGCCGGCGGGCTCTGGCAGCTCATGCCGGGTACGGCCCGCGAGCTGGGCCTGATCGTAAGTGACGAACTGGACGAGCGGCTCGACCCCACCCTGGGCTGTGCCGCCGGCCTGGACTACCTACGCATCCAGTACGACCGCTACGGCGACTGGGCCCTGGCGCTGGCGGCCTACAATTCCGGACCGGGCAACGTAAACCGGGCCATCCGCCGCTCGGGCAGCCGCAATTACTGGAAACTGCGCCGCTTCCTGCCACGGGAAACGCGGGCCTACGTGCCCAGCTTCATCGCGGCGGTGTTTTTGATGAGCTACCACCACGATTTCGGTTTGCCGGCTACCCAGATCTCGCTGGACGACCAGTTGACCGAGCGTATTCTTGTGCACCGCAAGATCAGTCTTTATCGGATAGCTCAGGTAACGGGTCTGCGCCCCGAGGTTGTCATCGAGATGAATCCGCAGTACGTACGGGGCTATCTGCCGGGGCTGCGGGGCGGTCACCTGCTGCAACTCCCCCAGCGGGTAGTACCGGCCATGCTGGAGTATTTGGCCCTGCACCCCGCCGGGGCCCGCGAGGATAGTGCCGAGCTACCCTGGTCGCACCCGCTGCTAGCCGAGGGAGAGACCAACGCCGATCGCTACTACGTGCGCCGGGAGGTTTACGCCGAGACGGGAGATACGACGATACGCCAGGTAGCAGAGCGGTACGATCAAGCGGTTGACCGCCTGCTGGTGTGGAGTGAGCGGGGTGAACAGGACTCAGTGAGCCTGGGGGAAGCCTTCCACTATTACGACGTGGACATGTACCAGCCCTACGATACCCGAAGCCGCGATGTACTGCCTCCGGCCCCGCAGCTGCTGGCGGATGCACAGCCGCGGTTACCAAAGTCCTACCGCAGGTACTTCGATAGCCTACCCGAGCCGCTGTATAGCGAGCCGGTGGAAGCCCGTCGCTGGTGGCAGCTATTTAGGAAGTAATTTTATTGGCAAGCCAGTCGACGGACAAAAGAATAGTGAGCAACTCTACTGCTGCTACTATTATTCTTATTTTACCGCCTCAAAGCGGGGAACTTAGAAATCGATTGCATGAAATTCAATTCACAGGGTGACGCAGAGGTCACCTACGACGCCATCGTAGTGGGTACCGGCATCAGCGGCGGCTGGGCTACGAAAGAATTGTGCGAAAAAGGCCTTAAGACCCTGGTCCTGGAAAAGGGCCGCATGGTCAAGCACAATGACTATCCTACGGCCAACCTGGACACCTGGGACTTCGAAAACATGGGCCGGGTACCCGCCGAGGAAATTCAAACGCATTACCCCAAGCAGAACCGCACGGGCTACACCGTACAGGAGGCCAGCAAGCACTGGTTCGTCAAGGACGACGAGCACCCCTACAGCGAAAAAGAACGCTTCGACTGGATGCGCGGCTACCACGTGGGTGGCCGCTCCATCATGTGGGGCCGGCACAGCTACCGCTGGAGCGATATGGACTTCCAGGCCAACGCTAAAGAAGGTATCGCGACCCCCTGGCCCGTAGGCTACGCCGAGATCGAACCCTGGTACGATTACGTGGAGACCTTCGCCGGCGTCAGTGGTGAAAAGCTCGGCCTGGCCCAGCTGCCCGATGGCAAGTTTCTGCCCATGATGCCGCTCAACTGCGTGGAGGATAAAGTCCGCCAGGGTGTGGCCGAAAACATGAACGGACGCGTTATCACCGCCGGCCGGGTAGCCCACCTTACAGCCTACGATCCGGAGGTACACAAGGGTACGCGCGGACAGTGTCAGTTCCGCAACCGCTGTATCCGGGGTTGTCCCTACGGGGGCTATTTCTGTAGCTTGTCTTCGACCATTCCGGTGGCGCAGGAGACGGGCAACATGACGCTAAGGCCCAACAGCTCGGTCTACTCCCTGATCTACGACAAGGAAAATAAGCGCGCTAAGGGCGTACGCTTCCGCGACTCCGAGACCGGCGAAGACCATGAGGCCTACGCCAAGGTCATATTTCTATGCGCCTCGGCCATCCCGAGCTCTTACATCGTCATGAATACGGAGCATGAGGAGGAAGTCGTACTCGACACCAGCGGTGAGCTCGGCGGCAATGTCATGGACCACCACTTCCGCGTGGGCGCCTCGGGTGATACCGATGAGTTTGGCGACCGCATTGACAAGGGCCGCAAGCCCAACGGTATCTACATCCCCCGCTACCAGAACCTCGGTGACCGGGCCAGCAAGAAGGACTACCTCCGCGGCTGGGGCTACCAGGGCGGCGCCGGACGCGGCAGTTGGTCGCAGAACGTGCGCGAGATGAACGTCAAGATCGGCCCCGAGCTGAAGGAGGCGCTGATCCGTCCGGGCAAGTGGACAATGGGTATGACGGCCTTCGCCGAGACCCTGCCCGATACGAAGAATCGAATGTTCCTCAACCGCGACGTACTCGATAAGGACGGCCTACCCACCCTGACCTTCGACGCCAAGTGGGGCGAGAATGAGTACGCCATGGTCGACGACATGATGAACGACGCAGCCGAGATGCTCGAAGCCTCGGGCATCAAGAACGTGAGCACCTACAACGCACACTCCTATCCCGGCCTGGGCATCCACGAGATGGGCATGTCCCGCATGGGCAGCAGCCCCAAGAACAGCGTGGTCGATAAGCACAATCGGCTCTGGGCCGCGCCGAACGTCTACATGACCGACGGTGCCTTCATGACCTCGGCCGCCTGCGTTAACCCCTCCCTGACCTACATGGCCTTCACCGCCCGGGCGGCCGAGCACGCGGTCAACGAACTCAAAAAGATGAACATCTAAGCAAGATGAAGAGAAGAGAATTACTGCGGTATACCGCCTACCTCACCGGTGTCGCTGTCAGTGGCCCCGTTGCCTCCGCCCTGCTGGCCGGTTGTAAGCGCGACGAAGCCGTCGCCGCCGGAGAAGCTGTCTACAAACCCGGTTTCTTTAACGACGAGGAGTTCGAGTACATCACCAAGCTGGCCGATGTCATCATCCCCCGCACGGATACCCCCGGTGCCATCGACGTCGGTGCCCACGAGATGGTCGATAAGATGGTCGGCGAGGTGTACCCAGAAGACGCCCGCGACAAGTTCCGCAGCGGCCTCAAGGAGCTGATGCGCAAGATGGACGCCGACCATCCCGATGCCGGCTTCCGCCAGCTCGATGCCGAAAAAGCCCTCGTCTACCTCCAGGATCAGGACCTTCACTATAAGGATCCCGACACTAAATGGGACACTATGCCCGAGGGCGACGTTAGCGCCAAAGACACCTACTTTGACCTCAAGTCGCAGATTGTCGGCGCCTGGTTCAACAGCGAACCCATCGGTACTGAGGTGCTGGCTTACCTGCCGGTGCCCGGGGAGTACATTCCCTGTGGAGATTTGCAGGAGCTTACTGGTGGACGGGCCTGGGCGATATAGTAGACGCCTGTCGGCTGGTTAGACGCTGCGCTGGTTAGACGCTGCGCTGGTTAGACGGCTCTAACCAGCGATAGCGTCTAACCAGCCAAAGGCGTCTAACCAGCCGACAGGCGTCTAAATCTTAATTTCATGAAGTTTAATTCCCAGGGGGCCGAGTCGGTCACCTACGACGCCATCGTTATCGGCTCCGGTATCAGCGGCGGGTATGCGGCCATGGAGCTGTGTAAGAAGGGCTATAAGGTGCTCATGCTGGAGCGTGGCCGCATGGTCAAGCACAACGACTACCCCACGGCCAATCTCGATACCTGGGAGTTGGACTACCAGAACTTGGTGCCGCGCGAGGAGATCGCCGCCCACTACTACAAGCAGAACCGCCTGCACTGGTGGGTGAAGCAGGACAACAAACACTGGATCGTCAAGGACGATGAGTACGACTACGAGGAAAAGCAGCGGTTTGACTGGATCCGGGGCCACCACGTGGGGGGGCGCTCCATCATGTGGGGGCGGCACTGCTACCGCTGGAGCGACCTCGACTTCGAGGGCAATCTGAAGGATGGCATTGCCATCGACTGGCCGATCCGCTACGCCGACATCGAGCCCTGGTACACCTATGTAGAGAAGTTTGTGGGCGTACAGGGGAAGAAGGAGGGACTGGCGCACCTGCCGGACGGAGAGTTCCTGCCCAGCTTCGACCTTAACTGTGCCGAGGACCACTTCAAACAGGCGGTCGAAAAAGCATTCCCGGAGCGTATCATCACCCCCGGTCGCACGGCTAACCTGACCAAATACATCCCCGAGCTCCACCACGGTACCCGCGGACAGTGTCAGGCGCGCAACCGCTGTTGGCGAGGCTGTCCCTACGGAGGCTACTTCAGCAGCTTGTCGTCGACCATTCCGGTGGCCAACGATACGGGCAACTTCACGCTGATGGCCGATAGCATCGTGCACTCCATCATCTTCGACGACGTGACCCAGCGGGCTACCGGCGTGCGGGTGATCGACGCCGAGACGAAGGAGACGCGGGAGTACTTTAGCTCCGTCGTGTTTTGCAACGCAAGTACGATCGGTTCCACCGCCGTCCTATTAAATAGCAAGTCGGAGCGCTTCCCCGACGGACTCGGCAACGACAGCGGCGAGCTCGGCCACAACCTCATGGACCACCACTACGGCATGGGTGGCTCGGCCACCTTCGACGGCATGAGGGATAAGTACTACAAGGGGCGTAAGCCGAACGGTGGGTTCTACATCCCCCGCTTCCGCAACATCAACGAGGCTACCCGGCGCAGCGACTACATCCGCGGCTTCGGCTACCAGGGCGGACTGACGCGGTACACGAATGTGAATGCACCCCTCGGCCCGGACTTCAAAAAGGCGATCACCGAACCCGGTGACTGGGTATTCAGTGCTACCTGCTTCGGAGAATTACTCCCCTATCACGATAACCAGATGTCGCTGCACGAGACGAAGACGGACCAGTACGGCATCCCTACCCTCGTCTTCGACGCCGGCCTAAAGGACAACGAAACCAAGCTCCGCGCCGACGGCGTAGCCTGCCTGGAAGAAATGATGAATGCCGCCGGGTTTGAGGATCTAGAGGTCCACAACGACCCCACCGCGGTAGGAGCCGCCATCCACGAGATGGGCACCGCCCGCATGGGCCGCGATCCCAAAACCAGCGTACTGAACAAGTGGAACCAGGTACATGCCGTCCCAAACGTGTTCGTCACCGACGGCAGTTTCATGGTCAGCTCCGGTACCCAGAACCCGTCGATCACCTACATGGCCATGACGGCCCGGGCGGTGGACTATATGGATAGGGAGCTGAAGAAAAGTGGCACGCTCTAGCTAGTTAACGTCCGGTGCACATCCACCCGCGACGCCCGCCACGCCGGCAGACTAGCTGCTAGTACCCCCACCACCAGCGCCCCCAGCAGTAACCAGCCCTCCTCCGGTAGAAAGACCCAGCTACGGAAGTCGTAGCGGTAGGCGGTGGAGAAATAACGCGCGATCACCGCCAGGCCCAGGTGGCTGATAACCAACCCCAACGTTGCACCTGCGACCGCGGTAAAGCTTCCTTCCAGGAGCAGCAGTCCAAATAGCTTGCCCGGACCCGCTCCTAGGCTTCGTAGCAGGGCCAGCTCCCCCCGCCGGCGGTCCAGTGAGCTATATAGACCGATGAAGATGCTCAGGATGCTCACCCCCACTACCACGTAACCCAGCTGCCGCAGTACCTCCTCGCCCTGCCCCACCGTAGCGTAGAGCTCGGCCAGCTGAATGGATGGTGTGACGGCCTGCATCTCCGTATTCTCGTTGATGCTACGCTGCATGTTGAGGGCCGTGACGCTGTTTCCCTTGAAGCGAATGAGTACCGAAGTGATGGTTTTATCCTCGTAGGCGCCCAGAGGTTGGGTGACATCGTAGGTATGCGCGTGCGTACGGTCGTGTTTGTGGTCCTCGCCGTGGGTATCGTGTACCGCCCAGAGGCTCTCGGTGGGGGTGAGTAAGATAAGATCGGCTACAGTGCCCGTGGGGGCGAGAACACCGACGACGCGAAATGGAGGCGCATCCTGGTGGGTGAGGTCTTCGTCCTCGATCAATCCGTGGCTGCTACGGAAGGTATCGCCTAGTGTTAGTCCGAGCTCGCGGGCGGCGGAGGCTCCGGCTACGATGTCCATAGGCTGGGTCCACATGGTGCCCTCAACCAGCTCGGCGTCGTAGAGTTGCAGAAAGGTAGGGCGGGTACCGACGATGCGCCGCCCGCGGTAGCTATCGCCCAGGGAGAGCGGCACAGCCAGCGCGATGTAGGGGTGTTCCGGATTCAGAAAGGGTTTGACACCCTCTAGCGGCACATTGCCCGTGGGCGAGCTGATGTGGTACATGCTCGACATCATGAGCTGTAGGGGGCTGCCCTTGGCGCCTACGACCAGGTTGATGCCGGCCAGGTTGCGGTCGAATTGCTGCTCCAACTGCCAGTTGAGCAGCAGGATGAGACTGATGAGCCCGGCCCCGAGGGCGGCCAGGATGAGACTCAGCGCCGTAGTCCACGGCCGGTACAGCAGGTTGCGCAGGGCCAGGCTAAGGATCGACACGGGCGGTGGGTTGCGCGGTGAGGGATTCAAGCTCGACAACGTGGGTAAAATTGGGCCGTAGGCGCTCGTCGTGGGTGACTACGACCAGAGCGGCACCGAGCTCGGCGGCTCGACTGCGTAGCAGGGTACTCACCCGGTGAGCATTGCCCTTATCTAGCGCGCTGGTGGGCTCATCGGCCAGGATCAACTTCGGCCGGTTCACCAGGGCACGGGCGATCGTGACCCGTTGCTGCTCACCTACGCTGAGCTGGCGCGGGCGCTTGGTGGCGTAGTGCGCGATGCCGAGCTGGTCCAGGGTAATGTTCAGTACCGTATCGTTGGCAGGTAGTCCCGCCGTGCGGCGTGCAATAGCGAGGTTCTCCCGTACGCTGAGGGCTTCCAGAAAGTAGGCCCGCTGGAGGATGATGCCAATGTGGCGGCCGCGGAACTGGTCTAGCGCCGCACCACTAAGCTGAGCGTAGTCGGTGTCGTCGAGCTCCATCCGTCCGCTCTCTGGAGTAAGGATACCGGCCAGCAAGTGCAGCCAGGTAGACTTGCCGGAGCCGCTGGGGCCTAGGAGGAGGGTGGGCTCACCTACCGCGATGTGGAGGTCGGGGAAATGGAAGGTAGGGCCGGTGCCGGGATATTGATAGGTGAGGTGGCTGGTGATGAGCACTTCTGCAAGGTAGGGAACTGCAGTATTCCAGCGCTGCCGGAGACCGCATCGTACTGCCTACCCTGCCTCCAACGACGGCCACGCAACAACCCAACAACCCAACAACGCACTACCTAACAACCATCCCCCCCACCCCAAACGTTTACCCCCACAGTGGCTATGCAAGACAAGACCGTACTCATCACTGGGGCCAACGACGGCATCGGACGGGCCACCGCCGAGCGCCTCGCCCGCAAGGGAGCCCACCTGGTGCTGGCCTGCCGCAGTGAGACCAAGGCGCAGCGTACGGCCGACTGGCTGGTCGAGACAACCGGTAACGAGCACATCGACACCCTGCCGCTGGACCTGGCCGATCTGGCCAGCGTGCGCGCCGCCAGCGAGCTCTTTTTGGCCGAGCACCCCCGCCTTGACGTGCTGATCAACAACGCCGGGGTCTACTGCGGTAGCCTCGAGCTCAGCGCTCAGGGCTACGAACTACAGTTTGCCGTCAACCACCTCGGCCACTTCCTGCTTACGCTCAACCTGCTGCCCGCTATGCAGTGCGCCAACCTCTGCGGTCGGGTCATCAATGTCAGCAGCGCCATGCACACCAAGGGCGGCATTGACTTCGGCAACCTGCGCGGCGAACAGGGCCCGAAGGAGTATAACGGCACCCGCGCCTACGCCCAGAGCAAACTGGCCAATATTTTGTTTACCAAGGAGCTCGACCGCCGCCACGGTACGGAGTTAACCACCAACTGCCTCCACCCCGGCGTGGTCGGCACCTCGCTGGCGAACAAAAAAGGCAAGTTTTTCACCAAGGCCATCTGGAGTATGTACAAGCCCTTCGCACGTAGTCCCGAGGCCGGTGCCGACACCAGCGTCTACCTGGCCAGTAGCCCCGAGGTACGCGAGGTGAGCGGCCGCTACTTCAACCCCAGCCAGTGCCTGGTCAAGCCCAGCCCCACGGCCCGCAACGAGCAGCTTGCCCGCCGACTCTGGGAGTACAGCGAGCAGGCCGTACACGAATTTCTTCTCTAACCTACGTGGTACCTTCGCCCCATGCCCCTCGACCAACAGGACGTAGACACTTGGAAATACGACGCGGACGGCAAGCCCGTACCCGAGCAGGACAAGGAGATGTCCTTCATCGACCACCTGGAAGAACTGCGCTGGCACGTCATGCGGGCACTGATCGCTATCTGTGTGGGGGGCATTGGGCTCTTTATTTTTCGCGACTGGTACTTCACCAATGTGCTTTTCGGTCCGTTACACGATAATTTCCCGAGCTATCGCGTGCTCTGTGGACTTTCCGACTGGCTAGGCACTGGGGCGGCGCTGTGCATGACTGCCCCGAATGTGACGCCGCAGGCCATCGAGTTCGGAGAGATGTTTATTACGGCGGTGAAAATGGCCTTCGTGGGCGGCTTCGTGGTGGCCTTTCCGTACGTATTTTATGAGATTTGGTCGTTCGTGCGGCCGGGGCTCTATCCGGCCGAGCAGCGCGCTACCCGCTGGGTGATCGTTATCTGTTCCATTCTTTTTTTCATTGGGGTAGCCTTCGGCTTCTTTATCGTAGCCCCCTTTGGCACCAACTTCCTCATGGGCTTCGAGGTCGGCGGGGCGGTTAACCAGCCGCAGATGGCCTCCGTAATCAGCTACATGATCATGTTCACCCTGCCGGCGGCGCTCATCTTCGAGCTACCGGTGCTCATCTACTTCTTGGCTAAGTTCGGGCTCGTCACGGCCGAGGCCATGCGGCAGTACCGCCGCCATAGTATCATTGGTATCCTCATTTTGGCCGCGCTGCTCACCCCTCCCGATGTAGTCACTCAGATCCTCATCGCGGTCCCTCTTTACACCCTCTACGAAATTTCAATCTTCGTTGCCAAACGCGCCCAGAAGCAGTACGAAGCCTCCCTCATGTAGGGCGGGGCCACCGGTGCAACGCAACTCGAACAACAAGCTATGCTGATCATTCCCCCCTATATTCGTTTCGCCCTCATCGGTGCCGGTATACTCGGTGGCATCGCCCTGTGGGTGGCCTTCGGCTTCTGGTACGGTTTCCCCTTCTTGCTGGCCGGCCTCATCTTACTCCTTGGTTACATTTTTCTCGGCACGGTGGGCCCGGCCGCTAAGGCGGTACAAGTGCAGGACTTCGACCGCGGCGAGAAACTGCTCAACCTCACGCTCAAACCCGAGTGGCTCTACAGCGCCAACCGTGCCTTCTACTACATGATGCGCGGCACCATCGCGCTGAGCCGCAAGGACCTCACCGCCGCCGAGGGCTGGCTCAAAAAAGCCGATACCATCGACGTACCCACCGCCAACGAAAAGGCCATGCTGAAACTACAGCTCGCCCAGATCGAGGCCAACCGCAAGAACTTCCCCGCCGCTAAGAAATACCTCAAGGCCGCCCGCGAAACCAACGTCAAACTTCCCCAGATCGTCGAACAAATGGACATGCTCGACACTGCGCTCAAACAGTCCGGCCAGGTCAAAGCCGCCCAGCGCATGGGCAAGCAGGGCCACCAGATGATGAGCCGGGGGGGGAAGAGAAGGCGGCCTAAGGGACGGTAGTGCTCTACCTCCACATCCCCTTCTGCAAACAAGCCTGTAGCTACTGCAACTTTCACTTCAGCACCAACCTGAAGCACCGGGAGGCCGTGCTGGACGGTATGGTCCGGGAGCTAGAGGTACGACGGACGGAGCTGCCCGTGGGTAGCGTACCATCGATCTACTTCGGTGGAGGTACACCATCGCTGCTCACGGGGGCGGAATTGAACCGAATCTTTGAAGCAATCGTCCAGAACGGCTACTGGGGCGGGGCCCCGATAGCTATCGGGGGTGCGGAGATCACGCTGGAGGCCAACCCCGATGACCTGACTGACGAAACGGTGGCGATGCTGGCGGCAAGCCCCGTCAACCGGCTCAGCATCGGAATTCAGAGTTTCAGCGAGGAGGACTTGCGCTTCATGAACCGGGCTCACGATGCAACGCAGGCCCTGTCGGCGGTGGAAAGGGTCCGCGCCGCCGGCTTCGATGATCTCAGCATTGACCTCATCTACGGCGGACAAACCACCAACAACGCTACCTGGCAGCGCAACCTCGACCTAGCTACTGGCCTCGGTGTCAACCACATTGCCTCCTACGCACTGACCGTGGAGCCCAAAACCGCCCTAGGCCACCGGGTAGCCACCGGGGCGGTGCCGGATACGAGCGATGCGCGCTTTGCCATACAGTTTGCCATGCTGGTCGATCACCTGACGGACCACGGTTTCGAGCACTACGAAATATCCAACTTCGCCCGCCCCGGTCACCGCAGCCGGCACAATAGTGGGTACTGGACCGGGCAGCCCTACCTCGGTATCGGCCCCGGGGCGCATAGCTTCGACGGGGCTTACCGCCGCCGCTGGAACGTGGGCCACAATGCACGGTACGCGAAGGTGTGGCCGGAGATAACTAGCTACGCGGACTTCGTAGCCGCCGGCCCCCTGCTGTTTGGGGAGGAACAGCTTACCCAGCGCGACCGCTACAACGAGTACGTAATGACGGGACTGCGGCGCACGGAAGGGATAGCGGTAGCTGAGGTGGAGCGGCGTTTTGGGGGGGAGTTGGGCCGCCACTTCGTCACCGAGATGGTACCCCACCTCCGCAACGGCAATGTCGAATCCGTGGGTGATACAACGATCTACCGGCTCAGCCGTCGTGGACTTACTGTGGCGGATGGCGTGGCGGCGGATGCCTTTGCCTAGCGGCCCAGGGTATAGCGGGCGCCCAAGGCACCGTAGCCCGCACCAAAGGTATTGAAGCCTACTCCGAAGTTATCGCCCAGGAAAATCGTAGGTACCCAATCCAGGGTCAACGATACCGGAGCGTCCACGAAGGTGTACTGTAGCCCTAGATACCCGGCTAAACTAAAGGTCGTGCTGCTCTCCTCTAAAAAGTCGTAGCTCCAGAACTGCACTCCTGCGCCCCCGCCGTAGTACCACTGTAGCCCGTCCACCGATTCAATATCGTTATGGATCTGGTAAGCGCCATTGACGCTGAACCAACTGAAGCTGCCGTAGCCCCGAAAGCCTACGTAGGCCTCGACGGCATTGGTCTCGTTAAGAAAGGCCTTATAAGAAACGGAAAGGGGGTAGCCGAAGCGCAGACCGACGGCCGAGCCGTAGTCCTGGGCCGTAGCGGTGGGGCCGAAGGCGCAGAGGGCGACGGCAAAAACAAAGTACTTAAGGGGGTTCATAGCCTGTATGTGTAAGTGAATATGTATGTCTGTCTATGCTCAATGTAGCGGTTTCGTTACTTAGGTGATAGTAGAGCAAAAACAGGCCTACCAGTACCCCAATCAGCGTAGCTGACAACTCCCGGAGGCGGTCGGCGCGTGCTTCTTCTTTATACTTATCCTTGAGTGTTTTGCGGGTTGCGTCTGTAGCTGATTGGTAGATACCCTGCTTGGACTTTCGCTTATGTACGGGCGTAGGGTCTCCGAGAAATTTGCGTTTCCCGCCTAGGGCAGCATTCCGTTTGATGGCCGCATTCATCGCTGCGGTAGCTCCTCCGAAGCTCATGGTGATGTTGTTTATTTATCTTCCATAATAGGGGCCGGGGGATCATCCCGGATGACGCAAGTCGACGAGCTAAAGCGGGAACACGACGAAATACTACACAGTCAGTTGGTGGTTAAACAATGTGCTAACAGTCAACTTCCTAATTAGCGAGGCATCCGGTTCATCACTTCATTACCCTTTGGCCTACTTATGTCTACTGCTACCAAACCCCTTCGCAACCGCATCGTCCTCATCTTCGACTTCGACGAGACCCTGGGACCAAGTACTATCCAAGCCTACTTCGACCACCTGGGCATCCCGTACGCCGATTTTGACGCCCGCGCTACGGAGCGTAAGCGGGATCTCTGGCAGGCGCCCCTTGCTGTAGCCGACCTGCTGCGGGAGTACAGCCACCGGGCGGATAGCCCCATTCGGCGCGACACGATGGTGGCCTTCGGCAAGGAATTTCCCCTCTTCCCGGGGGCGGATGGCCTAGTCGACTGCCTGAAGCAGTATGTCGCCGAAAAGGACGGCGACATCACCCTAGAGTTCGTGCTGCTGACGGCGGGGTTCAAGACCATTGCGGAGCACTCCCTGATCGGCGAGCAGTTCGACCGGGTATACGGGGGTGAGCTGCACTTTGACGACGAGGGGCGCATTCTGGCCGCACGGCGGGTGATCAGCCACGTGGATAAGGTGCACTACATCAAGCAACTCGTCGAGGGACTAGACCTCGACAAGGCCAGTGAGCTGGAGAACACCTATGTCGACCACAACCCCCAGGACAACTACGTGCCGATGTCACAGGTGATCTACGTAGGCGATGGCCACAGTGACATGTCGGCCTTCCAGTCGGTGGAAAAAGACGGCGGGGTATCCATTGCTATTGACCCCGATCAGGACGGCAGTTGGGACGGCTACGAGAATATGAGCCCCGGCCGTCGCGTACACAATGTGGCCCCGGCCGACTACCGGTCGGATAGTGAGCTGATCAAGAGCCTGAAGCTTGCCCTGGATCTGATGGTGAGTCGCATTCTACTGCTGCGGCTTGGGAAGGAAGAATGACGGGGGTGGGCCGTCGGACGGGGGTGGGCCGTCGGACGGGGGTGGGCCGTCGGACGGGGAGGGCTGTCGGACGGGGAGGGCTGTCGGACGGGCTTCGAAATTTAACATCACTCCACAAATAGTAGAGTGACGCAGCTGTCATTTGCAGCCATGTACGAACACAATATCATTTACCACGTCTACAACCAAAGTATCAACTACGAACTGCTGTTCCGTTCTTGGAAAAACTACCAGGTTTTCCTAAGTAAGTGTCGAACTCATCTGTTACCACATGCTGATATATTCGCTTACTGCCTGATGCCAGACCACTTTCACTTTATGTTGAAACCTACGGAGTTAGGTTGTCAACTCAGCAAGAGTGGACGGTTCCTCAAGTTAGGAGAAACTGGCCCCGAGTTGAGGTATCAGCAGAACCTTAGCCAAGCCTTTAAAACGATATTGAGCAGCTACACGCAAAAGGTCAATAGGGCATTTAAACGTAGGGGCTCTCTGTTCAAGGCAAAAACTAAAGCTAAACCAGGCTACCAAGATTTCTGCCCCGAAATTGACCTCATCGAAGGCAAACCGTTTACTCATTTTGTTCCTTATCTCCGCACTTGTTTTCACTACATTCATAACAATCCGCAGAAGGCAGATTACGTCCTTGACCCCCTAGACTGGGAGTTCTCCTCAGCTATGGATTACGAAGGTCTGCGCGACAGTATGCTTTGCAATTTTGAGCTGACCGAAAAACTGCTAGGCATCAAACGCAAACCTCCAAAGTCTAATCAATTTACTTGGAGGCAGGCAGGGTAGTCCGGTAGGCCGTCCGACGGGGGTAGGCCGTCCGACGGGGGTAGGCCGTCCGACGGGGGTAGGCCGTCCGACGGGGGTAGGCCGTCCGACGGGGGTAGGCCGTCCGACGGGGGTAGGCCGTCCGACGGGGGTAGGCCGTCCGACGGGGGTAGGCCGTCCGACGGGGGTAGGCCGTCCGACGGGGGTAGGCCGTCCGACGGGGGTAGGCCGTCCGACGGGGGTAGGCCGTCCGACGGGGGTAGGCCGTCCGACGGGGGTAGGCCGTCCGACGGGGGTAGGCCGTCCGACGGGAAATTCTACCTGCAGTGCCTACATTCCGTATCTTCCGCAACCGAAAGACTCGATCGTGCGAAACCTCCTAACCCTCCTCCTCCCCGCCCTGCTCCTGCTGGGCTGCCAACAAGAAAAACCTGCAGGCCCCGTCACCCTTGCGCAGGGCAATAGCGTAGTGCTCATCGGCAATAACCTCTGTAGCAGGATGTCCTACTTCGGGCACTTCGAGACGGCCCTCTACCAGGCCTATCCGGAGGCCAAGTTGACGGTGCGTAACATGTGCGACCCCGGTAATACGGCCGGCTTTCGCCCCCACGCCAGCCGGGTTTCTCCCTGGGCCTTCCCCGGCGCGGAGAATTACAACCCCACGGTAAGTAAGAACAGCGACAGTCAGGGCTTTTTCCCTACGGAAGATCAGTGGCTCGACAGCCTCGATGCCGATGTGGTCATCGCCTTTTTCGGCCTCAACGAAAGCTACAACGGCCGGGCCGGACTGACCAACTTCGCCCTCGAACTCGATAGTTTCATCCGCCATACCCAGCAGCAGCGCTACAATGGACAAAGCGCCCCCCAGCTGGTGCTCGTCTCCCCCCTGGCCTACGAGAACTCCTCGGATATGGGCCTTCCCGATGGTGCAGCCGAGAACGAAAACCTGGAGCTCTACACCCAGGCCATGCGCGATATGGCGGCCGATAACGGGGTCACCTTCGTCGACCTCTACACTCCCTCCCAGGAGTGGATGCGGGAGGAGCGCCTCACTACCGATGGTATCACCCTCAACGACACGGGTTACCGCAGACTGGCCGGCTACCTCAGCCAGCAGCTCCTCAACCGCCAGCCGGTGACCGAGGACGAAGAATTACTGGCCGCCGTCAAGCATAAGAATGAGTTCTGGTTGCTTGACTTCAAGATGCCCAACGGCGTGCACGTCTACGGCCGCCGCTTCAAGCCCTACGGCCCCGACAACTACCCCTATGAGATCACCAAGGTGCGGCAGATGACCCGCAACCGCGACCAGGCCATCTGGGCCTACCTGGCTGGCGACGACTTCGACGTGGCTAAAGCTGACGAAGAAACCCTCCCGCTGCCCCCCGTCAAAACCAACTACGAGGTGGAGGCCCCCGAGGACGTCCGCTACCTCTACGGGGAGGAGCTCATGGCTTCCTTCACCGTGGCCCCCGGCTACAAGTTAGCGCTCTTCGCCTCCGAAGAGGACTTCCCCCTACTGGCCAACCCCGCGCAGATGAACTGGGACGACCAGGGCCGCCTCTGGGTCTGTGTCATGCCCAGCTACCCCCACTACAAGCCGGGCGATGCGCTACCGAACGATAAGCTGGTCATCCTGGAAGATACCGATAAGGACGGCAGGGCCGATAACCTCAAGGTCTGGGCCGATAGCCTGCACCTGCCCGTTGGCTTCGAGTTCGCCGAGGGCGGCGTGTACGTTTCCCAGGGCACAAACCTGGTCTTCCTGAAGGACACTGACGGCGATGATGAGGCTGACTACCGAGAGATCGTCATGAGTGGCTTCGATGACCACGATACCCACCACAACATCAGCGCCTACGAGGCCGACCCCGCCGGAGGCATCTACATGGGCGAGGGCGTTTTCTTGCACACTAACGTGGAAACCTCCTACGGCCCCGTGCGAGCCACCAACGGCGGGTTCTACCGCTTCGACCCCAAGCGCCGCCACCTGGAGCGTACCGCCCAGATCGCTATCCCCAACCCCTGGGGCATCATCTTCGACGAGTGGGGCCAACCCATCTTCGCCCACACCAGTGATCCCAACGTGCGCTGGATGCTACCCTCGACGATAAAGAACGTCTACGCCGTCAACAGCCCCATGGCCGACAACCTCATTGAGGAAGATCACATGGTGCGCCCCACCTCCGGACTGGAGATCGTCAGCAGCCGCCACTTCCCCGACGAGGTGCAGGGTGACCTACTGATCAACAACACCATTGGATTTCTGGGCATGAAGCAGCACCGGCTGTACGATAAGGGCACCGGCTTCGAGACGAAGTGGCGGCAGGATCTCTTTACCAGCACCGACGGCAACTTCCGCCCCGTAGATATGGAGTTCGCCCCCGACGGCAGTCTCTACGTCGTCGACTGGCACAACGTGCTAGTCGGCCACATGCAACACAACGCCCGTGACCCGCTGCGTGACCACGTCCACGGCAGGGTATACCGTATCACCTACCCCAGCCGGCCGCTAGTGGAAGAGCCTAAGGTGGCCGACGCGAGCATTCCGGTACTACTGGAAAATCTAAAGCTACCCGAGTACCGTGCCCGCTACCGCAGCCGCCGGGTCCTGCGCAATCACGATAGCAACGAAGTTATGGACGCGACCCGCGCCTGGGTCGCCGGCCTAGACAAAAATGACCCGAACTACGACAAGTACCTCCGCGAGGCCCTCTTCGTGAGCTGGGGCGCTAACCTACTCGACACCGACATCCTGAACGCCGCTACTGAATCTGAAGAACCCCGCCTACGCGCCGCCGCCGCACGGGTGGTCCGGTATATGGGTCACCAGCTGGACGATCAAAAGGAGCGTTTACTTGCCCTTGCCGAGGACCCCGATGGCCGTGTGCGCATGGAGGCTCTCATCGCCTCTACCTGGCTGAATGCCGAAGACGCCGAGGAAGTACTCGCCGCAGTAGAACGGCAGAATAACGATCCCTTCACGAAGACCATCCTCCTCAACGCCCACGCTCAGGTAGCCGGTGAGGAGTATGTCGAACCCACGGGTAGCATCGCCGAAGACCCCGACAGTCCCATCGCCAAGGCCTACGCCCTGGGTGCCGAGCTCTACGCCCAGGAAGGCTACTGCCAGACCTGCCACCAGAAGAACGGCAAGGGCCTCGGCGCCACCGGTTACCCGCCCCTGGCCGGCTCCCCCTGGGTGACGGGCGATCCGGAGCGACTCATCAAGCTAGTTACCTACGGACTCTATGGCCCCCTCGAGGTACTCGGTAAACAGTACGACGGTCAGGTGCCGATGACGGCCTACGGCGGACTGATGAATAATGAGGAGATGGCCGCCGTACTCACCTACGTGCGCAACTCCTTCGGTAACCAGGCCAGTATGATCAAGCCCGAGCAGATCGGTACGGTGCGCACCTCCACGGCCGGCCGCGAGGGCATGTATAAGGCCGAGGAGCTACTTAAGGAGCACCCCATAGAAGTCAAAAAGTAACTTCACCCACACACTACACTACAGATGATGAAGTACCCTGTTAGCCTATTCCTTCTCGTATTTCTTTGCACCTGCGGCCCCGCCACCGACAACACCGTGCAGAATACGACCGACGCGGAGGCCAACGACCGCCCGAAAGTAGTGTTCGTCACCGGCGACGAAGAATACCGCAGCGAGGAGTCCATGCCAATGCTGGCCAAGATGCTGGAAAATAATATGGACGTACAGACCGTGGTCGGCTACTCCCTAGACTCCACTGGCGTGATCGACCCCAACAACCTGTACAGTATCTCGCGGCTCGACGAGCTGGAGGATGCCGACCTGATGGTGGTCTTCGCCCGCTACCGCCAACTGCCCGCCGAGATGGCCAAGAAGATCACCGATTACGCCGAGAGCGGCCGGCCGATGGTAGGCTTCCGTACCGCTACTCACACCTTTAAGTACCTGGAAGAAAAGGACAGCGCGCTGATGACCCTCAACGACGACTGGCCCACGAAGGTGTTCGGACAGCGGTGGATCATCCACCATGGCCACTTCGAAGACGGGCACGGGCGGCTGACCGACGTGACGCTAGCCGAGGGCAAAGAAGATGATCCTATCCTCAATGGCGTCGAGCCCTTCGAGGCCTACAGCTGGCTCTACCACGTGGCCGGTGGTGAAGATGCGCTCTCCGGCGACAGCGACCCGCTGCTGATGGGCCACAGTCTGCGCTCCAAAATCGAGGCCGAGGGCCAGACCGACCGCTACCCCATGGACCAGCCCGTAGCCTGGACCAAGACCTACACCGGCAGCAGCGGCACGTCGGCCCGGGTGTTCTTCACTACACTGGGCCACCCCTACGACTTTAAGGAAGAGCCGATGCGCAAGCTGGCGCTGAATGGTATTTACTGGGCGCTGGGTATGGAGGATGAGATTCCTGAGGGTGGCGCCGATGCTAGCATCATCGGCACCTACGAGCCGAATAACTCGGGCTTCGGCGATCTGTATAAAAAGGGTGTACGGCCGGACGCGAAGTAAGATTGGGTGATCCTATCCAAAACCTGCACGCGTTGCTCGACAGTACGGCCATTTGGCAGCGTACAATCAAGCTGAAGCGGGGCGAACCCCTGGTCCTACCCGGTACCGTAGACCGTAATCTCTACCGCGTAGACCACGGCATCCTAGTCAGTTGCCGGGACGTAGCGGGCAGTCAGCAGTATATGCGCTTCGGGTATGCAGGCGATTACGTGATGTCGCTCGACTCCTACATCACCGGTCAGCCTACAGAGTATACCCTTTTAGCATTGCGACGTACGGAGGTAGCCGTAGCCAGTCATACCGCCCACGAGGCCTGGCTAAGGGAAGACAGCGATCACGCCGCCGCCTGGGAGGCCGGCAAGGCGTGGCTTATCCTGGGACTGATGGAACGCGAGGTGGACCTACTCACCGCCTCCCCCGAAGAACGCTACCGGCGGGTGCTCGCGCGCAGCCCACGGCTGTTTCAGGAGGTGCCTGCCAAGTACATCGCCAACTACCTACGCATGACACCGGAAACCCTATCGCGGCTCAAGAAAAGCGGCTAGATCTTGAGCGAGCGCAAGATCGGGGCGTCGCGCGGCCGGTACCTTTACTGGCATGAAACAGGACAAAACCATCTTCCTGAAGGAGCTACGGGTACGCGCACACCAAAATCTCCAACTGCTAGAAGGCCTCGCGAAATTACCGGAGGAGGCCCTGCAGGCGCGACCCAGCGATAAGGCCTGGACCGCCCTGGAAGCACTCAAGCACATCAACACCTTCAACCGGGCGTATCAGGGCAGAGCTGCCGAGGCGATCCGGCGCAACCAGGCAACGCAAGCGCCGCGAGAGTTTCGCAGTGGCTTTCTCGGGGGCATCATCGCCAACTGGGCCCGTCCGGGGGTTACTACAATCAAACTCCCCGCACCAAGGAAGGTCAACTACCACGGTCGGCCCCTAGACCGCGACGTACTGGAGCAATCCCTCACCGACGCCCGGGAACTACTGGATCTCCTCAACGACGCGGAGTCGGTCGATCTCACGACCACTAAAATCAGCTCGCTGGAGGCCGCCTGGTTCAAACTGCGCCTGGGGGATACCCTGCGCCTGATTGTCAACCACGACTGGCGCCACATCGAGCAGGCCGAGCGCGCCACCCGCGGCGAGGCGGGCATCCGCACAAAATAGTTACGCAAGTTATTTGGGAATATAAGTTTTGGAACTTTGTTGGGCTTTTCTTTACCTTTGCGGCCCACCCGGTGCGGTAGCTCAGTTGGTAGAGCAATGGACTGAAAATCCATGTGTCGGCGGTTCGATTCCGCCCCACACCACCTCCCTCTCACGGGGCCTCGGAGAGGCCTGTCGGAAACTCCGGCGGGCCTCTCCGCTTTTTACCCCCGAAGCCACGCCATGCCCACCACCCCACCCCTCCGCATCGCCGTACAGAAATCGGGCCGCCTGCTGGATGAGTCCATCGAGCTACTCAAGGAATGCGGCATCCGGATCGACAACGGCCGCGACCAGCTCAAGGCCCCGGCCCGCAACTTCAACGCCGAGGTACTCTACCTGCGCAACTCCGATATCCCGCAGTACATTCAGGACGGCGTGGCCGACATCGGTATCATTGGTGAAAACACCCTGATCGAAAAGCAGAAGGACGCCAAAGTGGTGCTCAAGCTGGGCTTCTCGAAGTGCCGGCTCAGTCTGGCCACCCCCCGCGGTAAGACCTACAGTGGTGTGAAGAGTTTGCACGGACAGCGCATCGCCACGAGTTACCCCAATAGCCTGCGCGGTTTTCTCCGGGAAAAGGGTATCGAAGCGGACATCCACGAGATCAGCGGATCGGTCGAGATCGCCCCGAATATCGGCCTGGCCGATGCCATCTGCGACCTAGTCTCCACGGGCAGCACCCTGTTCAAAAATGGACTGGAGGAGCAGGACGTGATCCTGAAGTCCGAGGCCGTCATCGCCGCTAGCCCAAAGATCGACGCCGGCCGGCGGGAGATTTTGGATAAGCTCGTCTTCCGCATCAAGTCGGTCCTAGCCGCCCGCAACCAGAAGTACGTACTGATGAACGTACCCAACACCAATATCCAACAGATCATCGAACTCCTCCCCGGCATGCGCTCCCCCACCGTACTCCCCCTAGCCGAGCAGGGCTGGTCGAGCGTACACACCGTAATCACCGAGGACCGCTTCTGGGACATCATCGACCGCCTGCGCGCCGCCGGGGCCGAGGGTATCCTGGTCGTGCCCATCGCCAAAATGATCGTCTGATGAAAATCTTCGAAGCCCCTAATCCCGGTGAGTGGGAGGCCCTCACCCGCCGCCCCGCCCAGGACCTGACCAAGCTGGAAACCGTCGTGCGCGAGGTCATGCACCGCGTACAGACTGAGGGCGACGCCGCCCTGCGCGACTACACCGCCCGCTTCGACGGGGTGGAGCTGGAGGACTTCGCCGTACCGCAGGAAACACTCGCAGCCGCCGCCGACCAGATACCGGAGGAGCTCCAGCAGGCCATTCAGACGGCCAAGCGCAACATCGAGACCTTCCACCGCGCTCAACGTACCGAAGTCCGCGAGATCGAAACCATGCCCGGTGTCACCTGCTGGCGGGAAAGTCGGTCCATCGATAAGGTGGGGCTGTACATCCCCGGCGGCACGGCTCCGTTATTCAGCACGGTGCTCATGCTGGCCGTCCCCGCCCAGCTTGCCGGCTGCCGGGAGATCGTGCTCTGCTCCCCCCCGAACAAGCAGGGCAACATCCATCCCGCCATCCTGTACACGGCTCACCTGTGCGGCGTCACCCAGGTTTATCGGCTCGGCGGCTCCCAGGCCATCGCGGCTATGACCTACGGCACGGAGTCCGTACCCAAGGTATACAAGCTCTTCGGCCCCGGCAACGCCTACGTCACCGTCGCCAAGCAGCTCGCGCAGTTGCAGGGTTTGGCCATCGACATGCCCGCAGGCCCCTCGGAAGTACTGGTGTGCGCGGACGCGGGTGCAAGGTCCAGTCACGTGGCCGCCGATCTCCTCAGTCAGGCCGAGCACGGGCACGACAGCCAGGTTGTCCTCGTGACCGATTCCCGGACCAAAGCGAAGGATGTCTTGCTACAGCTCCAGGCCCAACTCGAGCAACTCCCCCGCCGGGAGCTCGCCGCTCAGAGCATTGCTAACAGTATGACCCTGGTCTTTCCCGACTGGTCGGAGGCCGCCGACTACGTCAATCTATACGCCCCCGAGCACCTCATTCTAAGCATGGCGAATGCCCGGGAGTTTGCCGCCGGCATCCGCAACGCTGGCTCCATTTTCCTCGGCTACTACACTCCCGAGAGCGTGGGCGACTACGCCAGCGGTACCAACCATACTCTACCCACCTATGGCTATGCGATGCAGTATAGCGGCGTGAGCCTGGATAGCTTCGTGAAGCAGATCACTTTTCAAGAGCTTACCCGGGAAGGGCTTGAGCTCCTGGGGCCTACGGTGGAGGTGATGGCGGAGGCGGAGGAGCTGATTGCGCACCGGGAGGCGGTTCGGCTGCGGCTGCAAGGGGATTAGGGAGTTAAGGGGTTAAGGAGCTAAGGGGTTAAGGGTGGAGATGCTCGCTTCGCTCGTCTTGACTAATATCCTCCGAATTCCGTGATACCTCCAATGACCGCTAGGTCATCCCCTCCGTACCCTCGTTCCTGCTAACCTACGTGCACCTTTGGGTATACCTCAGCGTCCTCTGTGTTGAGCCCGACAACGCCCACGATGCCCGCCTTAACTCCCTAGCCCCTTAACTCCCTGACCCCTTAACCCCCTAACCCCTTGAACATCAAAGCCCTAGTCCGCCCCAACATTCTTCACCTCACCCCCTACTCCAGCGCCCGCTCCGAGTTCAAGGGCAAGGCCGAGGTGCTACTGGATGCGAACGAAAGCCCCTTCAATACCGGCCACAACCGCTACCCAGAACCGCTGTCGACCGACATCCGCACCGCGCTGTCCGAGCTGAAGGAAATTGACCCGGATAAAATCTTCATCGGCAACGGCTCGGACGAGATCGTAGATCAGGTGACGCGGGTGTTCTGTACGCCGGGCCGGGATGCAGTGCACGCGCTACCCCCCACCTTCGGTATGTATAAGGTGGCGGCGGGGATTAACGATGCGGAGTTTCGTCCGCTGAATCTACTGCCGGACTTCTCGATTCCGGTCGGCCCACTCAAGGAAAGCTGGGATGCCCACAGCAAGATCCTCTGGCTCTGTAGCCCCAATAACCCCAGCGGCAACCTGATGGATGCGGCGGTGGTCGAGGACCTGATTCAGAGCTTCCCCGGTATCGTAGTGCTGGACGAGGCTTACATCGACTTCATTCCCGAAGTGAGCTTCCTACCCCGCCTGGATGAGTTTCCGAACCTCATCATCATGCAGACGCTCTCCAAGGGCTGGGGTATGGCGGGGGTGCGGTTGGGCGTGGCCTATGCCTCTCCCTTCATCGTGACCATGCTGCGGGCCATCAAGATGCCCTACAATATCAACGTGCTCACCCAGCAGGCGGCGCTGCGGGCGCTACAGCAGCCGGAGGTGATGGAGGAGCGGGTGGCCTTACTAAAATCCGAGCGGCAGCGACTGGAGCGGGAGCTAGCGCAGTTTGCCTTCGTCGATTACATTTTCCCCTCGGTGACCAACTTCCTGCTGGTGCGCTTTACGGACTCCGACGCGGTGTACAAGTACCTGCTCACCCACGGCATCGTGGTGCGCAACCAGAGCTACCAGCCCAATGCGGCAAACTGTCTGCGGATCACGGCGGGGTTGGTGGAGGAGAACGATCGGCTGCTGGCGGCTTTGGAGGCATTTAACCCGTAAGTTGGGGTCAACTTTTGCGGGTTGAAATTATGTTTTAGGATCATGAGTCGCTACGTTAATCCCTTTACGGACTTTGGTTTTAAGAAGCTGTTTGGTGAGGAGCCGAACAAGGATATCTTGATCGATTTCTTGAATGAGTTGCTGCGGGGCAAGGAAGCTACCATCGTAGACCTTACCTATCTCAAGAACGAAAATTTAGGCAGTGCCGAGAACGACCGCAAGGCCATCTTCGACCTGTACTGCGAGAGTGAGACGGGGGAGAAATTCATTGTGGAGCTACAGAAAACTAAGCAGCAGTTTTTCAAGGACCGCGCACTATACTACGCGACCTTCCCCATTCGGGAGCAGGCGAAAATAAATGATTGGAACTATGGATTAAAGGCGGTTTATCTTATTGCTATTCTTGACTTCGTGTTTGAAGAGGGCAAAAAGGATATAAATAAGCTTCGCTACGATGTACAACTGGTCGATGTAGACACCTGCAAAGTCTTCTACAATAAGCTCACCTTCATTTATCTGGAGATGCCCAAATTCACCAAAGAGCCTGACCAACTATCCAATCGATTCGAGAAGTGGCTTTACGTCATACGTAATCTAGATCGGCTCGAAAACATTCCCACCTCTCTACAGGAACGTGTTTTTGAGCGTCTTTTTGCTGTTGCAGAAATAGCTTCTTTCGATCGATCCCAGCGCAAGACCTATCAGAAAAGCCTCAAATATTATCGTGACTTGAAAAACTCCATCGATACCGCGTGGATAGAAAGTCGTCAGGAAACCACTCAACAGGCGGTACTCAAAGCTCACCAACTGGGACTAGACATTCCCATCATTGCTAAGATACAGAGTATATCTGAAGAGGAAGTTCACCAAATAATTCAGTCACAAGATTCTTAGTTTTTACTGTAGGACTTAATCCCCATGCCCCAAAAACTCCTCCTCCTAGACCGCGACGGCACCCTCATCCTAGAGCCCGACAACTACCAGGTCGACAGCCCCGACAAGCTCGACTTCTACCCCGGCGTCTTCCGCTGGCTGGGACGCATCGTGCGGGAGCTGGACTATAAACTGGTCATGATCACCAACCAGGACGGGTTAGGAACGGACGTTTACCTCGAAGATACCTTCTGGCCCACCCACGAGGTGATGCGCCGCGCCCTGGCCAGTGAGGGTATTGAATTCGTCGAAGAGCTCATCGACCGGACCTACGCTAAAGACAATGCTCCCACCCGTAAGCCTAATACCGGACTGGTCGATAAGTACCGCACCGCAGACTACGACCTGGCGGGCAGCTACGTCATTGGCGACCGCCTCACCGATATGCAACTGGCCAAAAACATCGGGGCCCGGGGCATCTGGCTCGCCACCGACCCCGAGCTCGGCAGCGAGGAACTCAGCAAAGACCAACTGAACGCACTGGAGGACACCATCGCCCTACGCACCACCACCTGGGAGGACATCTACCGCCACCTCCGCCTCGAGAATCGCACGGCCACCGTACGCCGCACCACCAAGGAAACCGACATCCAGATCGAACTTGACCTTGACGGCACCGGCCAGACCGACATCCACACCGGCCTGGGCTTCTTCGACCACATGCTCGACCAGCTCGGCCGCCACTCCGGCTGCGACCTGACGGTAAAGGTGGAAGGAGACCTACACATCGACGAGCACCACACCATTGAGGACACCGCCATTGCCCTCGGCGAAGCCTTCGCCCGGGCCCTCGGCGACAAGCTAGGCATCGAGCGCTACGGCTGGTACCTGCCCATGGACGACGCCCTGGCCCAAGTTGGCATCGACTTCGGCGGCCGCCCCTGGCTGGTCTGGAAGGCGGAATACAAGCGCGAACGCATCGGCGACGTGCCCACCGAGATGTTCTACCACTTTTTCAAATCCTTCACCGACGGCGCCCGCTGCAACCTCAATATCAAAGTGGAGGGCGAGAATGAGCACCATAAAATCGAGGCCACCTTCAAAGCATTCGCTAAGAGTATCAAGATGGCCAAGCAGCGGGACGTGGAGAACATGCGTCTACCAAGCACCAAGGGGGTGTTGTAGTTCGTTTCTCACCAGTGATCCCAAAAACTGCTTGGCTGGTAGTCTGCCTACTGGGCACCACCGTGCTGTGGGGTCAGCAATCTACGCCACTGTCCAACCTACGCGAGCGCACCGTAGCCGTTAACCCCGCCGGACAGCTCGTTGACACCCTCACCATCGCTCCCGGTAGCTTTCAGATCACCGCCCCCTCCGGTCAGCCTATCCCCCAAAATAGCTACACCCTCTCGGGCCGCTTCCTGCGCTGGAACACCGTTGATCTGCCCGATTCGTTGCACCTGCGCTACCGCGCCCTGCCCTTTGCCCTGGACGAGCGCATGCGCCTCATCGACTCCACCCAGCTACGGCGTGAGGAGGCCGGACTGGTCATCGGCGGCTACGATCCCTACGTGCGCTCCGGCCTACTGGACAACGACACCAAGGTGCAGACCCGGGGCAGCTTCAGCCGCGCCATCAGTTTTGGCAACCGCCAGGACCTCGTGCTTAACTCCGCCTTTAACCTCCAGCTCAACGGCGAGCTCGGCAACGGCATCCAGGTGGCCGCGGCCATCACCGACGAGAACCTGCCCGTACAACCCGAGGGCACTACCCAGCAGTTGCGTGAGTTCGACCGCATCTTCATCCAGCTACGCAAGGACCGCACCCAGCTCACGGCCGGCGACTACGAACTGCGCAACCCGGAGGGCTACTTCATGCGCTACTACAAAAAGCTGGAGGGGGCCACCTTTACTACAGCAGCGGGGGGTACGTCAGCAGGGGGAGGGGCCCCTGGTGTAAGTGGTGCAGAGAATGAACC
Organism: Neolewinella sp.; assembly: GCF_965214665.1. Classification (GTDB taxonomy): domain Bacteria; phylum Bacteroidota; class Bacteroidia; order Chitinophagales; family Saprospiraceae; genus Neolewinella. The sequence goes on from NZ_OZ243970.1 coordinate 2,774,576, forward strand.
CCAGTTCACCAACTCAGCCAGCATCGCCGTAGCCCGCGGCCAGTTCATCCGTCAGAATATCACCCCGGGGGAGGGCAACCAGGGGCCGTACAAGCTGACCGGTGACGGCGCCCAGCGCTTCCTGATCGTACTGGCGGGCACCGAGCGGGTTTACCTGGACGGAGAGCTACTCGTGCGGGGCCTCGACGCCGACTACGTCATCGACTACAACCTGGCGGAGCTGACCTTTACCACGCGGCGGCTCATCACCCGCGACGTGCGCATTACCGTCGAGTACGAGTACGCCGACCAACGCTACCTACGCACCCTGACCGCCGGTAGCAGCCGTTACGACCGCGGCCGCTTCAGTGCCTACCTCAATCTCTACTCCCAGCAGGACAGCAAAACGGCTACCGGCGACCTGGACCTCAGCCCCGCCCAGCGCGAGGCCCTGAGTCTGGAGGGGGACAGTCAGGATGGAATCGCAGTTCCAAGCATCGATACCCTGGATGGCCGGGCAGAGTTACGCACTACCTATGCACTGCGCGATACGGTGATCGAGTGTGCGGTAGACCAGCAATACCTGGTGCAGAGTAACGACGCCGAGCTAGGCCGCTACGTAGCCACCTTCACCGACCGCGGACCGAACGGCGGGGCCTACGACCTCGACCCCGACCGACCGGGTAACGAACGCGTGTACGTCTTCGTGGGCTACGACGAAAACTGCCGGCCGCTGGGACGCTACGCACCGGAGATCGACCTAGTGCCCCCCCAGCAGCAGCAGCTCTTTGCCCTGGGCGGGGAGTACCGCTTTACGGGGGAGGGGGCCATCCGTATCGAGGGTAGCCGCAGTAAGCTCGACCTGAACCGCTTCAGCCGGCTCAATAGCAACGACGACGTGGGCCATGCCCTACGGGTAGATATGGACCGGACGCTGCCCCTCGGCACGGACAGCAGCGGCTGGGCGGTGGCCGGGCGGGCACGCTACGAGTTCGTGGAAAAGACCTTCACCTTCATCAACCCCTACCGCTCGCCGGAATTTTACCGCAACTGGAATCTGAGCAACCGGCTAAGCACCATTCGACCGGAGGCAGCTACCGAGCAACTTGCCGGGGGTGGGCTGGGCTTGCTGCGACGGGGCGTGGGCCGTATCGACTACGATTACGAGCAATTCGTGCGGGGTGATGACTACAGCGGGCGGCGACACGAGGCATTATTACAACTCGACGTGGCGGGCTGGGAGGCCGCCGGTGCCTTCAGTCAGCTCGATAGCGAGGATACGGAGACTACGGGTAGTTTTCGCCGACCGAGCTTACGGGTGGCCAAAGAACTCACTGGGCTCGGCGGCTGGGAGATCAGCGCGGCGTACGCAGCGGAGCGGAGTGTACGGCAGCAGCTACGGAGTGACACCCTTTCCCCACTGTCTTTCCACTACGACAAGTACGTAGTCGGGCTACAGGCTCCCACCAACGACAAGTACGGGTTCACCCTCACCGCCAATCAGCGCGACGACCGGCTGCCCGACCTGACCGAGCTACGCCGCAGCACCTCGGCCCGCGAGATCGGCGCGGAGGGCAAGTACCAGGCCGGCAGCAACCTGCAACTGGGGGGCAACTTTACCTACCGCTCCCTGGAAGTACCTAGTCCCGACCTGGTCGATGACCCGCCCACCAGCACATTTCTGGGCCGACTGGACGTACGCGCCGATGCCCTCAAGCGCGCCTTTAGTAGCCAGACTACCTACCAGGTCGGTAGTGGACAGGAGCCGCGGGCGGAGTTTCAGTACGTACGGGTGCAACCGGGGCAGGGGCAGTACATCTGGCAGGACAGCCTGTACAACAACGACGGTAAAATCCAGCCCAACGAGATGGAGCTCAGCCCCTTCCCCGATATCGCCGATTACCTGCGCGTAAGCGTATTCAACAATACCTTCATTCGCACCGACAACGTAAGCATCAACCAGCGCTTCAACTGGGATCCCGATCGGCTCTGGAGCAGTAGCGAGGGCATCCGCAACTTCCTGCGCCGCATTGCACTCAATACGGCCGTCAACATCGACCGCAAGACCCAGCAGTCTGATGATATCCAGAGCTGGAACCCCTTCCAACTCGCCGTGGCCGATAGCAACCTCGTGGCCCTGACCGTGCGCCGCCGCCACGGCCTGTTCTTCAACCGCGCCAACCCCCGCTACGATATCCAGCTCAGCAACGGCGAACAGCGCAACCGCCGCGTGCTCACCACCGGCTACGAGAGCAGCCGCCGCGAGGACTGGGAGCTCCGCCTCCGCTACCGTCCCAACGACCAGCTCAGTCTGGAAGCCGCCGGCATTACGGGGCGCCGCGAGTCCGACTCGGAGCGCTTCAACGAGAAGGACTACAAGATCGTCTTTCACCGCCTGGAGCCCAGCGTGAACTGGCAGCCGGGGGAGTTCCGCTTCAGTACTACCATCACCGTGGGCCGCGAGGAGAATACCCTACCCGAGGTAGATGGTGAGTTCACCCTCCGCCGCGAGGTGAAACTCGAAAGCAACTTCCGCAACTTCCTCAACGCCGGCTTCCAGTGGATCCAAATCGACTTCGAAAATGGCAGCTCCAGCAGTCCGGTCGGCTTCGCCCTCCTGCAGGGCCTCCAGCCGGGCCGCAACCTCCTCTGGAACATCAACTTCACTCAGCAGCTCGGCGAGTACCTCCAGCTCAACCTCATCTACGACGGCCGGCAGACGGGGGAGGCGGCTACGGTGCACGTGGGGCGGGCGCAGGTGACGGCGCAGTTCTGAGTTGTTGCGTTTGGTAGTTGTTGGGTTGTTGCGTGACGGTCGTTGGAGGCGTCATAGACGGCACTGTGGCACGTGTACCACGTGACACACGCGACGCCTCCAACAACGGCCACGCAACAACTCAAACTCAATAACCCAACAACTCAAACCGCACGTAGGTGATCGGTTTATGCTTATGCATCCGCTCGTAGTAGGTTTCGGTGGCGAGCTCCGGGATCGGTAGGGGCTTGGCGTAGATGTCATCGTCGTGGTAAAGGACCTCGACCTGGGGCTGAGTGGCGAACTGCTCCAGGGTCCAGTCGTAGAGCTCGCGGCTATCGGTCTTAAGGTGGAGGGGGCCGCCGGGGCGGAGGATTTTGCGGTACTGCGCGAGGAATTGGGGGGCGGTCAGACGGCGGTTTTCCTTGCCCTTCTTCAGGAAGGGGTCGGGAAAGGTGATCCAGATCTCGGCCACCTCACCGGGGGCGAAGAAGTGACTGATGACTTCGATGCGGGTGCGCAGGAATGCGGCGTTTTGAAGTTCCTCCGCCAGGGCAATCTTAGCTCCTTTCCAGATGCGGGCGCCCTTAATGTCAACACCGATGAAGTTACGGTCAGGGTACTGCCGGGCCAGGTCAAGGGTGTACTCGCCGCGGCCGCAGGCTAGCTCCAGGGTGATGGGGCAGTCGTTGCCGAAGTGCTCCGCGGCCCACTTTCCGCGTAGGTCTAGCTCGGCACCGTTGAGCCCGGTCAGTTTAGGTTTTGCGGGGTCGAAGCTCTCGTATACGTTGGGGAAGCTGAGGTTTTCGGCAAATTTTTGGAGCTTGTTGCGACCGGGCATGGGGGCGGGAATGGATTGGGGGCGCAAAGGTACAGTGAGTGTATGCGTGGTGCTTCGCAGTAGCGCTGCGCGCTATTTTGAAGGGGGGGATCTAGCACAGATTGCACAGATTAACACAGATTTTGCACGGACTCTATTTATCTTTTTGATCGTAGGGCCTTCACCTAGTACCGCAGGTACAAGCCTCTGTTTACCTCCCTCCAACGATGGCTCTGTGAAACTCTTTGTGGCTTACATTAGGGGCCCCTCCCCTAATGACGCATAGGCGCTCTGTGGTGAGCCCCCTACGCCCCCAACAACCGATGATACTTCCGCGCAAACTCCCCCCGCCCATTACTCCGCGGAAAAGCTGCCGCCGGCACCGGCACCCCCAAAAACGTACACAACGGCTCCCACCCCTGTCGCACATTAAAAACCAGTAGCCGCTCAGACGGAACAGTAGCCTGAATACGCGCATTCCAGTCGTGGAAGAACTGAATGGCCCGGGCCCTGCGCACCACCTCGTCTTCGGCGTCCAGCTGCCAGAAGCTGCCGGCGAGCTGGGCCACTTCGAGGAGCTGACGCTGGCGGCGCGAAAAGGGCAGTTTAAGCGACATACGGATCTTACCCCCCAGGCTCGGCTCGGCATCCAGGATGGTAGCACGGGCACTGGTATACCAAGATGCTTCATCACGAACGGTGAGAATGCACTTGGCCCGGGGATAGTGCCTTAAAATAGGCTCGTGGTAAGCCACGGTAGGAAAGTCGACCGCGGCCCCGTACCCCTTAAAGAGGCAGTCAAGGTCAGTGTGGCCAGCCGTGTGGAGCTCCTTCCAGTGAAAGATATCCCGGGGCTGCGCCAGTAGGGTATCCATGTGATAACACTTGCCAAATCCGAGCTGCTCGAGGGCCAGTTTGAGGGAGAGCGTACCGGTACGTCCCAGTCCAAGACCGATTACTTCGAGTGCCATACGGGGTGTTTACAGTCGGCATATCGCTTTTGTTCCCTGAGCTTTGCACCCGCGTCCGCGCCCCCTGTTGCGTAACAAAAAGCACCCGCCCATGCCCACCCGTGCCTACCAGCAAGCCGTATTCGATATCGTGGAAGACCTCAAGGCCTACCGGGCCCGGCAAGGAGACAATTTTCGCTACTCCGACGTGTACGACCAGGCGGGCAACCAGTACGTGAATCTGGTGCAGGAGGGCGGTGGGATACTGGGCATCGCCCTGGTGGGCTTCACCTACGTGCTGGAGGAACTCGGACTGCGCTTCCTCAGCCTGGGGGGTACCAGCGCCGGCTCGATCAATACCCTGCTGATGGCCGATATGGGGCAGCCGGCGGAGAAAAAGAGCGTGCGCATCCTGGAGCGGATCGGCGAGAAAAATTTTATGGACTTCGTGGATGGGGGCTACGATGCCGAGCAACTCACCCAGGCCATCGAGTCGGGCAACCGCATCAAGCTGTACCTGCACTTGATGACGAACTTCGCCGAGATTAAGGGCGACCTGGGCGTAAACTCTGGCGACCACTTTGAGCAGTGGCTCACCGACACCCTGACCCATAGGGACTGGCAAAGCCTGGAGCGCAACCTGCGCGACCTGCCCGAGGGACTGGTCTACGTGACCAACTACGGCAAGCGCCGCCGCCCCCTGAGTGTCGAGGACGTGAACCCGCAGATTGCCATCGTAGCCGCCGACATCACCACCCAGACCAAGGCGGTCTTTCCCCGCATGGCCCCGCTCTACCACGCCGCCCCCGCCGAGCAGAACCCGGCAGCCTGGGTGCGAGCCTCGATGTCGATCCCCTTTTTCTTCGAGCCGAAGCGCGTAGCGATGGACTGGGCCCGGGGCCGCGAAGACGAGGTGCGCCGGGCCTGGCGCCGGGTGGCCGACTACACCGGCGAGCTGCCGGAGGAGGTGCTCTTCGTGGACGGGGGTATCATGTCCAACTTTCCCATTGACCTATTTCACGAGGCGGATACCATCCCGCAGCGGCCCACGATCGGGGTGAAGCTGGGTATCGACCGCACCCACGCCCGGCCCATCCACAACCTCACCGATTTTCTGGGCAGCATGGCCGACGGGGTGCGCAACCTCCGCGATTTCGAGTTCGTGCGCAACCACCCGGAGTATAAGGACCTGGTCGAGTACATCGACGTAGAGGACCTCAACTGGATCAACTTCAGCATCACGGAAGAAGAGAAGCTCAAACTCTTCCGCCAGGGGGCCCGGGCCGCCAGCCGCTTCCTACGCCGCTTCGACTGGCCGACGTACAAGGAGAACATCAAGGCCAAGCTACTCCACCGCATTAAGCCCGTCATGTGGGAGCTCAGCGACCTGCGCGACCTCGGCGAGACCCTGGAAGTACTAGGCATCAACGACGATCAGGAGCTGGAAGCAAAGATTAAGCGCATCCGCGACCGTCCCACGCCCTACAACGTGCTCTGGATCGACGACGCCTTCACCTACGCCCTACCCCTGGCCATCCTCGAACGGCTGCATGCCTACTGCTACACGGTGCGCTCCAGCGACGAGGCCCTCCAGCGCCTACTGACCAACAACAAAACCAACACCGACCCCGCCAAGCGCATCGACCTCATCATCAGCGACCTCACCCGCCAGGAAGACTCCGGCCGCGACCGGCTGCGCGGCCTCGACTTCGCCGCCCTCCTCACCGAAGACCCCGACTGGCGGGACATCCCCGTCCTCATCTACGCCCACACCCGCGAGGACCTTGTGGAGCGTTACGGCGAGCCCCTACCCCCTAATATCATCAACCGCCCCGGCCGCAACACCATCGTGCACCGCCACCTCGTCGAGCAGGTCGTCGAAGGCCTCAGTGCAATTGCTCCTTATGCCTGACCTTTGCCCCGCCTCCCGCAGCGCCGCTAGGCGCTGGCCTCCGTTAACCTCCCTATCACGACGGCTCTGTGCAACCTCTGTGAATCCCTCCGTGTGGCCGTAAGGCCATCTGTGGTGAACCCTCCAACACCTACCACACTCCCCCCACCGTGAAGGACCTTCTCCACCAAGTCCGCACCTACTTCTCCGGCAACCCCTACCAGGAGCTCCTAGCCGCCGCCTGGCACTACGCCCGCGGCATGCGCGGCCGCTACCTACTCATCTACGCCATGTTCACCTGCGTGAATCTGATCATGTCCCTCCAGCCCATCGTCTTCGGCTACTTCATCAACTACCTGCAGGCCGGGGAGGGGGACCTCATCACCGCCACCTGGGTGTACGGCGGGGCCTACCTGGCCATCATCCTGGGCCACTGGGCCTTTCAGTGGCCGGCCCGCCTCATGGAGCGCCGCATGGCCTACGACATCAGCCGCCGGCTACTCACCGAGACCTACGACCGGGTGGTGCACCTGCCGCTCGACTGGCACCGCCGCCACCACTCGGGTGACACCATCAACCGTACGCGCAAGGCCTACGAGGCGCTCAAAAACTTCTTCGACAACGGCTTTACCTACTTTCAGACGTTGGTGCGCATGCTGTTTGCCATTGCGGCCATCCTGTACTTCTCCGCAATTTTTGGCGGGGTCGCGGGTGCAACGGGGGTGCTGATCGTACTCACGGTGCTGGCCTTCGACCGGCCGATCATCGCGGCCACGATCGAGAATAACGAGCGGGAAAACGATCTGCTAGCTGGCCTGACGGACAACCTCGGCAACATCATCACCGTCACCACGCTCCGGCTGGGCCGGCAGACCTCCAAGCGGATCGACCGGCTCGTCCGCGCCGTGTGGCCGCCCTTTCTGCGCAACACCAAACTCAACGAAGAAAAGTGGTTCACGACCAGCATTCTGATCGGGGTGATGTACGTGGTGATCGTGATCGGGTACGTGTACCAAAACTACGTGCCGGGCGAGGTTTTTCTGGTGGGTGGACTGGTCACGCTCATCGGTTTCGTTAATCAGTTTGCGAATATGTTCAATGCACTGACCGGGCAGTACAATACCGTGATCCGGCTGCGGGCTGACCTGGCAGCCATCGACCCCATCACGGAGGCCTACGGGCGGCGGTCGCGACCGAGTCTGCCCGTCGGCACGGCGGTAATCAAGGACTGGCAGGAGATCCGAGTCGACGATCTCCAGTTCGTCTATGATCAGGAGAACGACGACAGTCGGGGGCTGAGCGACATCCGGCTACGACTCGGGCGGGGCAAGCGCATCGCCTTCATCGGGCCCAGTGGCAGCGGAAAGACAACCTTACTCTACAACCTCCGGGGACTGTACCCGCCGGACTACATCGCGCTGCGCTTCGATGACCGCCCCATCGACACCCCCGCCCAGTTGTACGAGCAGACGACGTTGATCCCGCAGTCACCGGAGATCTTCGAAGATAGCATCCTGCATAACCTACTAATGGGCATCGCCCGTAAGCCGGCCGCCATCAAGCGGGTGATCCACCTGGCGGCTATGGAGGACGTAGTAAGCAAGGCGGAGAACGGACTCGATACCGTGCTCTCCGAGGGCGGGGCTAACCTCAGCGGCGGGCAGCGGCAGCGGCTAAGCATCGCCCGGGGCCTGCTGGCGGCGGAGTCCTCCACCCTGCTGCTGCTGGACGAGCCGACCAGTAGTCTCGACCCCCAATCGGAGGTGCTGGTGTACGAGCGCATCTTCGCGGCCTATCCGGATAAGACTATTGTGAGTACCCTGCACCGACTGCACCTGCTGCGGGAGTTCGATTATATCTACTACCTGGAGGACGGGCGGGTGCGTAGCGAGGGTACGCTGGAGGAGTTGCTGGCAGATAGTGGGGCATTCCGTGAGCTTTACGAGCAGCAGGTGGCCCTGTAGCTCAGTACCGCGCCGGGCGGTCACCAGGTAATGCATTATTAATGAACTCCCGTAGATCCTCATTAGCCGCCTCCAGGTCCGGCCGCCTCAGGTACATCATGTGTCCGCTCTCGTAGCCCTTGAAGCTCAGCCGGTCGCGCATCCGCCCGCTGGGGTCCAGGTGCCAGAGGCTGTACTTGGCGTCGTAGTAGTTAGTGGCTCCGTCGAAGTAGCCCGACTGGATCATCACGTTCAGGTAGGGATTCTGGGCCATGGCCTGGCGGAGGTTGGGGCCGGTCTGATTACCCGAGCGATCCCAGGGGTAGACCGGCCCGAACATATTGTACTGTAAATCGGTCCGAAAGCCCAGCTCCTCCCGCAGGTAGTAGTTGATGGCCGGGGTGAAGGAGTGGAGCCAGCTGGTGAGCTCGCTGTTGTAATCGGGCGAGTCTCCGGCGGCCATGGCGTCCATGCCCCGGTAGCGGCTATCGAGGCGGCCTACGGTATAGTCACCCGCCTCCGTGCCGCGCAACAGGTGCTTCCAAAAGTAGTCGGTGGTGGGCATCAGGTTGTTATCCAGCCACTCCTGAGCGTCAAGGCCGGAGTAGCGGGCGGCGGTGGTAGCCACCTGCTGGCGTTTATCCTCGGCTAGGTTCATGCCGGAGGCCAGGGCGGGGAGTAGTTCGTCGCGGGTGTAGGTCTCTACCTCGGCGAGCATGTCTTCTAGCTCCCGCTCCTGCAGCTCCGGGGGGAGCTGCCGGTGGTACCAGGCGGCGGCGGCGAAGTACGGCAGGCGGTTGGCGGCTTCCACGATCCCCTCGCGGGGGATGCCGATCTCGGTGGGCGAGACCAGCACCACGCCGTTCAGGTACATCCAGCGGGCGTTCTGTAGCTCCAGCGCGAGTCCGGAGACGCGGGTGGTGCCGTAGCTCTCCCCGATCAGGAACTTGGGCGAGCGCCAGCGGTCGTGCCGGCTTACCCAGTTGCTGACCCAGTCGGCCAGGTACTCGATGTCCTGGTTCACGCCGAAAAACTGCTCCCGGTCGGCCCCCTCCACCATTCGACTGAAGCCGGTATTGACGGGGTTCACGAACACGATATCGGTCACGTCCAGCACCGAGTAGGGGTTATCGCTCACGCCGTAGGGCTGCACGGGGTAGCCCTCGGGGTCGATGTTGAGGGCCTTGGGGCCGGTGTAGGCCAGGTGCATCCACACAGAAGCTGAGCCCGGCCCGCCGTTAAAACTGATGAGTAGGGGACGGTTGGGATCGTCACTATCCGTACGTAAGTAATAGGTGTAGTGCAGCCCGGCGGTCACTTTGCCGGTATCGTCGTACACGGGTTGTACGCCAGTCTCCACGCGGTACGGTACGGGCTGGCCCCTGATGGTCACCTGGTCCGTGGAGAAGATCATCGTATCCAGGGGGAGGTGGCGGCTGTGCTCCTGGGCGGTGAGGGGCAGCGTGGTACTTGCGAGCAATAGTAAGAATAGCAGGTCTTTCATCTTGTGGGGAATATCTGCTAATGTAGGCTACCTATGGTTCACACTTTGGATGACTCCGCCTACCTACGGTTCACACCTCGGATGACCCCGCCTGCGTCGGGAGACATCCGAGGAGGAACCGTAGGTTAGCAGTTTCTCCTCGGAGGTATCTCTCGCGGAGCGAGAGTCCCTCCGAGGTGTAAACTGCCGCCCCCAAGGTGTAAACTGCTGACCGATCAAGAAAATACCCCCACCTCTCATCATGCTCTTCGCCATCATCGTGGCGGTGACGGCCATGACCTACCTGCTGCCCGCTGGCCTCTACGAGCGTACGGAGATCGACGGGCAGCTGCGGGTGGTACCGGACAGTTACGCGCAGGTCTCTCCCACCCCGGTCGGCCCCTTCGCCATGTTCCGGGCCTTCCCGGAGGGCTATCGGTTGGCTACGCCGGTGATCTTCATCTGCCTGGCCAGTGCGCTGATGTTCTCGGTGCTGGAGCGGACGCAGACCATCGAGAATGCGGTGGGCCGGCTGGTATACCGCATGGGTACGGAGCGCTCGGAGCTGCTGCTGGTACTACTCACCTTCATGTACGGCCTGCTGGGCATCATGGTGGGCTACGAGAACAACATCGCTACGGTGCCCATCGCGGTCGTGGTGGTACTAGCGTTGGGAGGCGATCTGGTGCTGGCGGCCGGGGTGAGTTTGGGGGGTATGACGGTGGCCTTTGGGCTCAGCCCCATCAATCCCTACACAGTGGGTATCGGGCACGAGATCGCGGGGTTACCGCTGTTTAGTGGTTGGTGGCTACGGTCGATCCTCTGCGGTGGGGCACTGGCGATAACAGCTTACTATAACGTTCGCTACTATCGACGGTTACTAGCAGACCCTGCTTCGGGAATCGGTCGCGGACTGGATACCTCGGGCCTAGCGCTATCCCGGCCGCTAGCGGACTACCGCATCACCGGTCGCAACTGGTGGTTGCTCGGCGTCTTTTTGGCGGGGCTGGGGGTGGTGCTCTTCGGGGTGTTCCGGCTCGGCTTCGGCATTAACGAGATCTCGGCGGTCTTTCTGGTGGTCACTACAGTAAGTGCGCTGACCAGCGGCCTCACCGCCCGGGACTTTACAGATTCGGCCATGCGAGCAGTGGCGGAGATGGCACCGGCTACCTTCATCATCGGTATGGCGGCTACGGTGAAGGTGATCATGGAGCAGGGGCAAATTCAGGATACCATCAGCTACGGCCTGGCCCAGGCGCTGGATGGGCTGCCCACTTACGCCTCGGCGGTCGGTATGTCGGTGGGGCAGAGCGGCATCAATCTGCTTATTCCTAGTGGTTCGGGTCAGGCCCTTGCGACGCTGCCGGTGATGATCCCGCTGGGGCGGGCGCTGGAGCTAAGTCCGCAGATCTCCATCCTCGCCTTCCAGATCGGGGACGGGGTGACTAATCTTTTCAACCCCTCCCTCGGGGGCCTGGTCGCCATGCTCGGCGTGTGCCGGGTGCCCTTTGACCGCTGGCTACGCTTCATTTTACCGCTGACTGGGGTGTTACTGGTTTGGGCGTGGGTGGGGTTGTTGGTAGCGGTGGCGGTGGGGTATAGTTGATAGTGCCGAGCGAGCGTTCGGACGGAAAATCGTCGCTGCGCTCGCTTTACCCGACCGACCGCCGGTACAATAACCGACTCCGCCGCGGTGGTCCACTCGCTAAGCCCAGCAAACTTCTATTTACCCCAAAGTTGCCGACCCAACTCCACGTTACAGAGCCCTTCCCCTTCCTCCAACCAACCCGCGTACTCTAAGAAAGAAGAGTAAGCCCATTCCGATGGATGCGTACAAAGATTCGCCTTGACGGGGTTGTAGTGAATATAAGTGAAGCAGTTTGTAGTGTGCTGAGTAGGATCGATAATCACCCCATCGTCGCGAAACTGCCCGGTAGCCTCCATCTTCGTTTTTTGGCGAAACAACGACCCGCTCCGTCCGTAGTGCCTATTGAAAGATTGAGCATAGCCAGAGAGTAGACCCTGCACGGATACACTGAGTTGCGTCAACTGAATAAAGGCCTCTTCCCGCGGGGCATTTACTACCGGTGCGCGTGACCGCGACGGGGATAAGCCCTGCAGAGTAGGCACCAGCAGGAAGTGAAAGTGATTCGGCATTAAGCAGTATGCCAGGATATCCGCCGTGTGGGCAAAGCGTTGGCGTACCTTATTCAGGAAGAACCCATAGTTTTTTTCTTCGATGAAGATCGGTCTGCGGTCGTTGCCCTGGTTGTAGACGTGGTAGATGGGGCGGTGGGACATAGGGTGTTCGTCCGAGTGTTCGGACGGAAAATTAGCTCGGAGAGCCAATTTATCCAACCGACCACCGGCCATACCCCTTGCTGGCGGCGGTCGGAGGGATAAACCGAGCCCTGGCGCCGGTTTTCCCTCCGAACGCTCGCCCGACCCATCACGCTCGCTCGCAACACAGCCTCCGTATCTTGCACCCCATGCCCAACCCCGCTACCGACAAACGCCTCTTCCTGCTCGACGGCCACGCCCTGGTGTACCGGGCCCACTTCGCCTTTATCAACCGGCCGCTGATTAACTCCAAAGGAATCAACACCTCGGCCATGCACGGCTTCACGCGTACGCTGTGGGACCTGATGAAAAACCAGCAGCCTACCCACCTGGCCGTGGTTTTCGACCCCGACGGGCCGACTTTTCGCAACGAGCTGGCGGCCGACTACAAAGCGAACCGGGAGGAGCAGCCGGAGGATATTGGCATCGCCTTCCCCTACGTGCACCAGATCCTACAGGCCTTCAAGATTCCGATCATCATCGTGCCGAACTTCGAGGCCGACGACGTAATCGGCACCCTGGCCAAACAGGCCGCGCGGCAGGGTTACGAGGTGTACATGGTCACCCCCGACAAGGACTACGGGCAGCTCGTGGAGGAAAAGATCTACATGTACAAGCCCAGCCGCATGGGTAACGGTATCGAGATTCTAGGCGTGGAGGACATCAAGAAGAAGTGGGGCATTGAGCACCCCCTACAGGTGATCGATATGCTGGGGCTGATGGGGGATTCGGTGGACAATATCCCCGGCGTACCGGGCATCGGGCCCAAAACGGCGGCTAAGTTCATCGAGCAGTACGGGAGCATGGAAGAGCTACTGGCGAACAAGCACAAGATCCGGGGCAAGAATAAGGAGCGCCTGACCGAGTTCGAGGAGCAGGCCCGCCTGAGTAAGCTGCTGGCTACCATCGACATCAACGTGCCCATTCAGTTCGACGAGCGGGCCTACCTCATCGAGCCCTTCGACCGGGAGTACCTGACCGATGTATTCCGGGAGCTAGAGTTCCGCAGTATCGCCAATGAGATTTTGGGACTCGAGGACGAGCAGCAACCGGTTAGCGCCCAGGGCGATTTGTTTGCACCTGCGTCCCCGCCCCGAGCTGTTGCACCTGGCTTACGTTCAGGGCCCCTACCCCGAACGACGCAGCCCGCACACACCGTGGCAGACCAGAATTTTGAGAATACCGAACAGCAGTACCACAAGGCCGAGACCCCCGAAGAACGCGCCGCCCTGCTGGACCAACTGACGCAGCAACGGGTACTCTCCTTTGACACGGAAACGACCAGCGTAGACCCCACGACGGCCGAGCTGGTGGGCATGAGCTTTGCCTGGAAGACGGGAGAGGCCTACTACGTACCCGTGCCCGCCGACCGCGCCGCCGCCGAAAAAATCGTGGCGCAATTTGCCCCCGTCCTGGCCGACGAGACGATTGATAAAGTGGGGCAAAACCTGAAGTACGACATGATCGTGCTGGAACGCTACGGGGCCACCGTGCGGGGTAAGTTGCTGGATACCATGGTGATGCACTACCTGCTGCACCCCGACAAGCGCCATAAGATGGACCTACTGGCCGAGGAGTACCTCAACTACAAGCCGGTACCCATCCAAGACCTGATCGGCAGGGGAAAAAAACAACTTACAATGCGCGACGTGGCGGTGGAAAAGGTGGTCGACTACGCCTGCGAGGACGCCGATATCACGCTGCGGCTCTACCACGCGCTGTGGCCCGAATTGGAAGAGGAGGAGCTGGTAGAGCTTTACGAAACGGTAGAGGCCCCGCTGATCCCCGTGCTGCGCGACATCGAGCTGGCGGGCATCAACGTAGACGGTGACTTCCTGAACGACTACAGCAAGGTGCTAACCGAGGAGCTACACAGGATCGAAAAGGAGGTGTACCAACTGGCCGGCTCGGAGTTCAACATCGGCTCGCCGAAGCAGATCGGGGAAATTCTCTTTGGGCGTATGGGCGTGCCGTACAAGGGCAGCAAAACCAAGACCGGGCAGTATAAGACGGACGAGGCGACGCTAGTGGAGGCCGGCGTGGACTTTCCGATCGTGAAGCTGATCCTCCGCCACCGCAGCCTGAGCAAGCTCATCGGCACCTACGTCGATGCCCTGCCGCTGCTGATGAACGAGGAGGACGGGCGTATTCACTCCAGTTTCAACCAGACGATCGCGGCTACGGGCCGACTGAGCAGTGCCAATCCGAACCTACAGAACATTCCCGTGCGGACGCCGGAGGGAGCCGAGGTGCGTAAAGCCTTCATTCCGCGCGATAAGGACCACGTCCTGCTAGCCTCCGACTACTCCCAGATCGAGCTACGACTGGTGGCGGCGCTGAGCCAAGATGAGGGTATGCTGGATGCCTTTAAGACGGGCAAGGACATCCACACGGCCACCGCGGCGCTGATCTTCGACGTGCCCTACGAGGAGGTGACGCGCTTGCAGCGCTACCAGGCCAAGACGATCAACTTCGCCATCCTCTACGGGGCCGGAGCGACGCGGCTAACCCAAGAGCTGGAGATCAGTCGGGCCGAGGCCAGCGAGCTGATCAACAACTACTACGAGCGGTTCACCGGCCTTAAACAGTTTATGAGCGGTACGGTGGAACAGGCCAAGGAAGAGGGTTACGTCAGCACCCTGCTGGGCCGCAAGCGTTCCCTGCGCGACATCAACAGCCGCTCGAGCGTGGCCCGCGCGCTGGCCGAGCGCATGGCCATGAACACGCCCATTCAGGGTACGGCGGCAGATATGATCAAGCTGGCGATGATCCGCATCCACAGGGCCCTGCGGGAAAAGAACTTTAAGACCCGCATGGTCCTACAGGTGCACGACGAACTGGTCTTTGATGCGCCACGCGACGAGGTGGAGGCCGTCACGCCACTAATCGAGGAGCTGATGCGCGAGGCGATCCCCAACCTGGACGTGCCGATCGTGGTGGAGACGGGGGTGGGGGAGAACTGGCTGGAAGCGCATTAGTAGACTCCGCTTTGCGGAGGTAGAGCCCTCGCTGGCGCGTTCGGGCGTAGACTCGCCAGGGCGAGGTAGACCCTTCGGGTTAGAGCTCGTCTCGCAGGCATGACTGCGGCAGCTCTACCCGCGCAGCGGTCTACCCCCGAACGCGTAAGCGAGGGGTCTACCCCGGCAAAGCCGGGTCTACCGCTGCTTCGCCACCCATTCCACGTGTCGTCGAATCCGCTCATCGGCCAGTAACAGCTCCTTCGTATTATAGGCTCTCGCCAGCTCCTTCTCATCCGGAATAATACGGTGGATCCCCTTATGGCACATCCTACAGATGCTGATGCGCCGCTCCGTCATCTCCTCCTTTGTGAATTGCTTTTGAAACTGATTCTTCCGGTGCACGGCCCGCGGAATTAAATGGTGCTCCGTCAGCGGCCGCACCCGTCCGCACAGCTCACATTCCCCCACCGGCCCCCGCATCCGCTCCGTGTAGTTCTTACCCCTACGTGCCATACACTCCTCCAACAAGTAGAAATGAGGATGGGTCACAAAAACGTACCCATAGCCGCCCAGAGCCGCGCAGCCCCAACAGCGGCAGCTCTACCCGCGTAAGCGGTCTACCCCCGAACGCGCCAGCGAGGGGTCTACCCCGGCAAAGCCGGGTCTACTTTTTTCATTTCCGCGAAGCGAAAATAAAAAAGGCAAGCCGGAAGAACCAGCTTGCCCGAACATTAACCAAAAACCCAGCAAAAGACATGACCTTAGATCGTGCGAATAGTTGCACCAAGGGGGTTGGCGCGCATCGCGATAACAGCCAGGCCATACAGGAAGTCGCTACTACGCTAAGCTGCGAGCCCAATGTACGAGCGTGGTCAGTTCAGCGGAATTTCGAAGAAAATATTCCCTGATAAGCAGGTTTATCGGCGGCAGCGATGAGGTAGGCTGCCGGTTAACGATGCCACAATATAGGGCCTCATTTGCACATACGATAATTTTATGGTCCCAAACATGCGCCGGAGCCAACCGTTGCACTGTACACGCCGCTCCGAAGCAGCCCAAAACATACCCATGCAACTTACCGACCAACAGCAATCCGAGAAGCAGGCCGTAGCCGCTCGGCTCCTCACCATCAAGGAGAACTCCTACCAGAATATGCTAGCCATGCAGAACGCCGATATGAACGAGGCGGAGGAGACCAATGACAACGTTCAGAATATGTTCGAGGACGGTAAGGTCGACCAGAGCATCAACCGCGTCGAGGCCCGCGCCTCCGTCGTCGAGGCCCTGCAGCACGACATTCGCGTACTGGCCAATCTGGACGAGATCGAGCCCACCGAGGAAATTCAGCTCGGCGATGTCATCATCACCGATAAGGGCAACTTCTTCGTCGGTGCGGCCAGTGATGAGTTCGAGGTAAACGGCAAGAAGTACCGTGGCATCTCCACCGATAGCCCCTTATATAAGGCCCTACGCGGCAAGCACAACGGTGATACGGTCGAGGTGAACGGCACCAGCTTTACGCTCAAGGACTCCTACTAGTCGCGGTGACCATCCAGCAGGCCCAGGCCGCCGTAGATGAGTGGATCAATACCCTCGGCGTACGCTACTACGGCGAGCTCACCAACACGGCCATCCTCATGGAGGAGACCGGCGAGGTAGCCCGCCTGATGGCCCGGCTGTACGGAGAGCAATCCTTTAAACGCCCCGAGGATGCCGCCGCCGCCCCCGCCCAGTTAGCGGACGAGCTAGCCGACGTCCTCTTCGTACTCATCTGCCTAGCCAATCAGACCGGCGTCGACCTTACCAAGGCCCTCCACCAGAACCTGGCGAAGAAGACCGCCCGCGACGCCGACCGCCACCACCACAACCCCAAGCTACAGGGGGGCGGGGCCGCAGGGACAAAGAACTGACTTTTCAAACACTTTTTGTAACTAATTTACTTATAAACACATACATATCGCTAATTAGCGCATTTTTTATCGCCAAAAGGTGGTGTAAAGCTTGTGCAGTTGGAACAAGGTGTTTATATTTGTAGCGTCGCAAAACAAAAGCAGTTTTAAACAAACAGGATAATGGCAGATAATCACAAAGACACCGCCGCCAAGCTCAAGGCCCTCCAGATGACGATCGATCGGCTGGATAAAGCCTACGGCAAGGGCACCATCATGCGCCTCGGTGAGTCACAGGCCGCCAACGTGGAGGCCATCCCTACCGGGTCCCTGGGGCTCGACGTAGCCCTCGGCATTGGGGGCTTCCCCAAGGGCCGGATCATCGAGATCTACGGCCCCGAGAGCTCGGGTAAAACCACCCTGGCTATCCACGCCATCGCCGAGTGCCAGAAGCGCGGTGGTATTGCCGCCATCGTAGACGCGGAGCACGCCTTCGACCGCTTCTACGCCCAGAGCCTGGGGGTAGATACCGACAACCTCCTCATCAGCCAGCCCGACAACGGCGAGCAGGCCCTGGAGATCGCCGAAAACCTCATCCGCTCCGGCGCCGTCGACATCCTCGTCGTCGACTCCGTAGCCGCCCTGGTACCCCGCGCCGAGATCGAGGGCGAGATGGGCGACAGCAAGATGGGCCTACAGGCGCGTCTGATGTCGCAGGCCATGCGCAAGCTCACCGGTACCATCGGTAAGACCGGTTGCTGCTGCATCTTCATCAACCAGCTGCGCGAAAAGATCGGCGTCATGTTCGGTAACCCCGAGACGACCACCGGGGGTAACGCCCTAAAGTTCTACGCCTCGATGCGCATCGACATCCGGCGCACGGGTGCGGCCATTAAGGACAAGGAGGGCAACGTCGTGGGTAACCACGTCAAGGTGAAGGTGGCTAAGAATAAGCTAGCTCCTCCCTTCCGCATCGCCGAGTTCGATATCATGTACGGCGAGGGTATCTCCAAGGTAGGCGAGATCGTCGACCTAGGAGTCGATCAGGACATCATCACCAAATCCGGTGCCTGGTACGGCTACGACGACGCCAAGATTGCTCAGGGCCGCGAGGCCGCCAAGCAGTTTATGCTGGACAACCCCGATCTGGCCGACGAGATCGAAGCTAAGATCAAGACCAAGCTAATGGGCATGGACGAAGAAGCCCGCGCCAACCGCAACGGTAAGGGTAAGCCCGCCGATGCCGAGGTGGCCGAGGCAGAGGCGTAAGTACCGCGTTAACGATACTGCGAACAATCATAGTAGCCCGTCCCGACTCCGGTCAGGACGGGCTTTTCTTTTACGCCCGAAGCGGTAACTTTACGTCTCAATCCCGCCCACCATGACCCGCCGTGACTCCGCCGTATTCGACCGCATCGACCGTGAACTCGAACGCCAGCGCCGCGGCATCGAGCTCATCGCCTCCGAGAACTTCACCAGCGCCGCCGTCATGGAGGCTATGGGTAGCTGCCTGACCAACAAGTACGCCGAGGGCTACCCCGGCAAGCGCTACTATGGCGGTTGCGAGATCGTGGACGAGATCGAGCAACTGGCCATCGACCGGCTCTGCGAGCTCTTTGGCGCGGAGTACGCTAACGTACAGCCCCACTCGGGTGCCCAGGCCAACGCGGCGGTCTTCCTGGCCTGCCTAAAACCCGGCGACAAGACCCTCGGTTTCAGTCTGAGCCACGGCGGTCACCTTAGTCACGGCCACCCGGCTAACTTCAGCGGCAAGCACTTCAAGGCAAACTTCTACGGCGTCGAGGAGGAGACGGGGCTAATCAACATGGACAAGGTAGCGGAAAAGGCCCGCGAGGTCGAGCCTAAGATGATCATCTGTGGCGCCTCGGCCTACAGTCGCGACTGGGACTACGCCCGCTTCCGCCAGATCGCCGATGAGGTCGGGGCCATCCTGCTAGCCGATATTGCCCACCCCGCCGGGCTCATTGCCGCCGGTCTGCTCAACGATCCCCTCCCCCACTGCCACATCGTCACCAGCACCACCCACAAGACACTGCGTGGGCCCCGGGGCGGCATCATCATGATGGGCCGGGACTTTGATAACCCCTTCGGTAAGACCACCAAGAAGGGCACGACGATCAAGATGAGTCGGCTACTGGACAGCGCGGTCTTTCCTGGCATGCAGGGCGGTCCGCTGGAACACGTCATCGCTGGCAAGGCGGTCGCCTTTGGAGAATGCCTGCAGGAAGATTGGAAGGCCTACGGCAAGCAAGTAATTGCCAATGCTCAGGCTATGGCCCAGGCACTAGTCGAGCGGGGCTACCACATCATCAGCGGGGGCACCGACAACCACAGCATGCTCATCGACCTAAGCAACAAAGACATCACCGGTAAGGGGGCGGAGGAGGCCCTGGGCCGGGCGGACATTACCCTCAACAAGAATATGGTCCCCTTTGACAAGAAATCGGCCATGGTCACCAGCGGCATCCGTATCGGTACGGCGGCCGTGACCACGCGCGGCTTTACCGAGCAGGACTGCCGGCAGACGGTGGAGTGGATCGACCGCGTGATTGATAATCCAACCGATGAAGGCATGCTAGCGGAGATCCGCGGCGAGGTGCATAATTTTATGGAGCGCTTCCCGCTATATGAAGGCGAGTTGGTGGGTTAGCCAAATTTTTAACTTCCCCTTCGTATCTGGATAGTATATTGATGGCGTTATGTTCTGGAATCCTACCTTGCGGTTCGGTTCGTCGTTTACCCCGCCCGCTTACTCCCCCCAGTCTCATGAAGGTCTTTTGCACCGCGCTTTTACTTCTTGCCTTACAGCTTCCTACTTCTCTTTTTGCCCAGCAGGTTTATCGTGGTGATTTATCTCAGCTCTCCAGTAGCGAGCAGCGGTGGGTAGACTCGGTCTACCAGGCGATGAATGAGGATGAACGGCTCGGTCAGCTGTTCATGATCCGCGCTCATAGCGACCTGGGGGCCGAGCACGAGGCCGGTGTCGAGCGCCAGATCAGGGACTACCACGTCGGTGGCCTCTGCTTCTTTCAGGGCACTCCCGAAAAGCAACTCGAGCTCACGAATCGTTATCAGGCACAGAGCAGGCTGCCCCTACTGGTGAGTATGGATGCTGAATGGGGCCTTGGCATGCGCCTACCGGACCAGACCATCTCCTACCCTAAGCAGCTCGCCCTGGGAGCCATCCGCAACAACCAGCTGATCTACGACATGGGCGCCGAGATCGCCCGGCAGATGCACCGCCTGGGCGTCAATGTGAGCTTTAGTCCCGTGCTGGACGTCAACAACAATCCGAATAACCCCGTCATTGCCACCCGCTCCTTTGGGGAGGACCGTTACAATGTCACCGCTAAGGGCTACATGTATATGAAGGGGCTGCAGGACAACGGAATCCTGGCCAGCGCCAAGCACTTTCCGGGTCATGGCGATACGGACGTCGACAGTCACTTCGACCTGCCGGTGATCAACCACAGCCGCGCCCGCCTCGATAGCATCGAGCTCTACCCCTTCCGGGCGTTGATTCGGTACGGCATCGGTAGTATGATGGCCGCTCACCTGCAAATCCCCGCCCTCGACCCCCGCCCTAACCGACCCTCCTCGCTGAGCAAGCCCATCGTTACCGACCTCCTGCGTAAGGACCTCGGCTTTACTGGTCTGATTTTCACCGACGGACTGGAAATGAAGGGCGTGACCAAGCACTACGGGGACGGCGAGGTAGAAGCGGAGGCCATCGCGGCCGGCTCCGATATCCTGCTGCTACCCGAAGACATCGGGGCCGCCTTCCGCGCCATTAAGCAGTACCTGGCCGATGGCAAGATTACCCAGCAGGGCTTAGAGGAGAAAGTACGCCGCGTACTCCTGGCCAAATACCGCCTCGGGCTCACCAAACCCAGCTTTCCCGCCGTAGCCGGTCTACGCGCCGATCTCAATAGCCCCCGGGCCCAATCACTCAAGCAGGAGCTCTTCGAGGCCGCTATGACGCTGGTACGCGACGAGGCCGGTCTGGTGCCCGTACAGACGCCCACCGATGGCAAGCTCGTCAGTCTACAGATCGGAGCGTCCAAGACCATGCCCTTCACCGAGCGCTTGGATGATTACGGACAAATCACCCACCTGATCGCCGGCAATAAGCCCACCGCCACCGAGCAAAAGCAAGTGCTCGAACGAATCAAACCCAATGACGTAGTACTCGCCAGTTTGTACAGCGACGGCAGCCGCTTCATTGAAAAAGTGCCCCTTTCAGCGGAGGTATTAAGCCTGCTGCGGGAGATCGACGGGCGCGCCAAGCTCGTCCTCACTGTATTCGGTAACCCCTACAGCCTCAAAGAACTTGATCCCTTCGGCACCGTGCTGGAAGCCTACACCCGCGACGAGGTTGCCCAGGACGCTGCTGCCCAGGCCCTCTTCGGAGCCAACCGCATCACTGGTCGCCTACCCGTAACGGCCAGCGCCAAGTCGCCCTATAACGCCGGCCTGGAGACCACCGCCAACTTCCGCATGGGCTACGGCAGTCCGGAAAGTGTAGATATGGACGGTGAGCGGCTTACCGAGCGCGTCGATGCCATTGCCGCTGATGCCATACGGCAGAAGGCTACCCCCGGCATGGTCGTACTGGTAGCCCGCAACGGCAAGATCGTCTTTGAAAAAGCCTACGGGCGCCATACCTACAGCCCCCGCAGTCGCCCAGTGCGCGTGAACGACGTCTACGACCTGGCCTCCGTCACCAAGGTGGCCGCCACCACGCTGTGCATCATGAAGTTGGTGGACGAGGGCAAGATCGACCTGGATAAGCCACTGGGACACTACCTCTCTGAGCTGGCCGGTAGCAACAAATCGTCCTTGATCATCCGCGACGTGCTCGCTCACCATTCCGGGCTCCACAGCTGGATCCCCTTTTACCGCTACACCCTGGGGGCAAATCGCAAGCCAAGCTCCCAGTTCTACCGCACCGTACAGACGGGCAACTTCGTCATTCCGGTCACGGACAAACTGTTCATGAATAAAGCGCATGTCGACGCTGTCTGGCAACAAATCTACGATAGCCCCCTGCCCAACGTGGGGCGCTACCGCTACAGCGACCTGGGTTTTTATCTACTAGCAAAACTAGTCGACCGGGTAAGCGGACTGACCGTGGATGAGTACGCCGCGCGCAACTTCTACTACCCCATGGGGCTGGAATCGCTACGGTACAACCCGCTACGATCCGTCGACCGTGACCGGATCCCGCCCACCGAGATTGACAATTACTTCCGCATGGCCGCCGTGCAGGGCTACGTACACGACATGGGGGCCGGTATGATGGGGGGGGTCAGCGGGCACGCGGGGCTCTTTGGCGACGCCCACGATTTAGCGGCGCTATTTCAGATGTTGCTGCAGGAAGGTAGTTACGGCGGCCGACAGTATCTTTCCCCCGCTACCGTACAGCTCTTTACTACACGCTACCCGGGAGAATTACGACGTGGCCTGGGCTTCGACATGAAGAACCTAGACGACAACCGCAAGCTGAACGTCGCCGAGGACGCCTCCACTAGTACCTTCGGCCACCTGGGCTTCACCGGTACCGCCGTATGGGCTGATCCCGAGGAGCAACTCGTCTACGTCTTCCTCTCCAACCGTACCTACCCCAGTATGGAGAACAACAAGCTGGCGAAGATGAACATCCGGGTCAAGACCCAAGCGGCTGCCTACGAAGCCCTGGCCCCCATCCGTTCCGCTAAGCCACGCGTCAGTCGCGATGATGCCACGGCGCGGCTTAGTAACCGGCCGTAGGGTTGTGCTCCCCTAGGGGCGGATGCTGGTTGATCCACCGCTGACCCCCTTAATTAAATAGCCAGCGGGTAGCTGGGTATTCAAGTCCATACCATTGAGGATAGCAAACTCCTGCAAGCGTGCCTGGGGAATACCGTTATCTAGCAGCGCCTGCTGCAGGGTAGTGGCATTAGACACCGTCACGATCTTGATGCGCTCGGCTTGCCGATTGATCTTACTCTGATCCCGTAGCTCGGTGAAACTGCGAATGCTATTCTGCATTGCCGGAGCGTACTTACGGAAATTCTGCGCTTGGGACAAACCCGCCATCATGTACACATTACCGCCGTAGGCAATGAAGCTGGTAATGACGCCGAGCTTCTGGGTCTGGCCGCTCTGCTGATCCTGCTGTGTGATCTCCCCTACTATCGTGGTGGCGGGTAACCCGTTGATAGCCTGGTCGCTCGTGCTGGCTACCTGTACCTTATTTTGTTCCGCGAACTGCTGGGCGGCGGCGCGGGTATCGGTCCCCTGTGCCAGGCGCATCTGCATGAGGGCGTTGTTGTCGGGACTCCCCATTTGCACCATCGTGGGCGAATTGACCAGCGCCCAGCCCTGGGGAATACCAAACTGAAACCGCAGATCGGGGTGATAAAATACCCCACCCTCCGTAAAGCCCTGCTTGGGGTCGGCACCAAGAATGATACCGTCGATACGCCGCAGGTAGCTATCCCGATCGACCTCGTAGGTGGTACGATTGTCCGTGGCCTGTGCCTGTTGGGTAAGTTCCAGCACGCGCGCTTCCCGGTTGAGCGGATCGGGGTGGGTGCTTAGGAAGCTGGGAGCGCGGTTCTCGGCTCCGCCACTGAGCTTATCGAGGGTATTAAAGAAGCCGGCCATCTCCTTGGAATCGTAGCCGATAGCAGTGGAGTACTTCACGCCCAGCTCGTCGGACTGGCTTTCGGCATCCCGACCAAACTTCAGGAACAGCAGTTGCATACCCTGCATGAGGGACTCCCCCTGGCTAGCGAGCTCGGGCGAAAGCACCATACCACCGATCAGTCCGATCTGGGCCAGTTGCTGCTTGCTCTGCTGGGCCACCGTATGGCGGGCCGTAACGTGGCCGATCTCGTGGCCAAGTACCCCGGCAAACTGCGCCTCATTATTAAAGTGAGCCATGATACCCCGGGTAAAGTAGACGAAGCCACCGGGCACAGCAAAGGCGTTTACGACGTCAGAGTCGACGAGGCGAAAAGTCCAGGGCAGATTCGGCCGTTCGGAAATCGCGGCCATTTCATTCCCCTTCTCGCTCAGGAAAGCTTGCAGTTGGGGATCGTCGTAGAGACCAAACTCGGCCACCACCTGGGGGTCGTACTGCTGGCCCATCTGGATCTCGCTCTCCTCGGAGATCAGCGAGAGTTGCCGCTTACCCGTCACGGGGTTCGTGGCACAGCCCGTACAGAATAGGACAAAGGCGGTGAGCAGCGATAGAACGGAAAAACGGGATCTTGGTAAGTGCATAGCTAGGTAGTGATTACCGTACTAGAAGGCAAGCTACACCCCTCAGGTTTGCACCGAAAGGTTAAGAGCGGCACCGGTACCGGGGCGGCCGGGGTAGCGGGCGTAGCCGGTGGCGGAGTCGAAGGTCACGCCGGTAGCGGGATCGTGGGCCAGTAGCATGGCGCCGTCCAGGTCCGCGTAGTCGAGCTCCGGCAGCAGCTGGGCAATGGCACTGATGCCCACGCTGCTCTCGGTCATACAGCCGGCCATGACCTGCAGGCCCAACCTACGTGCCTCTGCGATCATGCGGCGGGCGGGCAGGAGGCCTCCGCACTTCACCACCTTGATGTTGATGCCGGAAAACAGCTCGGCGCACCTTGCTACGTCCGCTTCGGTCTGGCAGCTCTCGTCGGCCAGGATCGGCAGGGCGGCGTGGCGGTGTACCTCAGCCTGCCCCTTCATATCCTCCGGTTTAAGCGGTTGCTCGATAAATACAACCCCTAGCTCGCTGAGCGGACCGGAATAGGCAATGGCCTGGCGTGCGGTCCAGCCAGTATTGGCATCCACATAGAAGGGGGCCTCCGTATGCTGCCGTAGTTCGCGGATCAGCGCCACGTCGTCGTCCCCCCGCCCCAGTTTGATCTTGTACACCGGCCAGGGTTTGGCCCTGAGTTTCCGCACCATCTCGTTCACCGGTGCCAGTCCGATCGTGTAACAGGTGGGGATGTGCCGATGCTGGTCCTGCTC
The DNA here is from genome assembly GCF_965214665.1 of Neolewinella sp. Classification (GTDB taxonomy): domain Bacteria; phylum Bacteroidota; class Bacteroidia; order Chitinophagales; family Saprospiraceae; genus Neolewinella. Next base: position 2,799,602 of record NZ_OZ243970.1, read on the forward strand.
CCACAACAAGCCCAGCCGTTTCCCCTGTACTTTTGCCCACAGGTCATGCAGCGCCACATCCAGCGCACAGCGTAAAAACGGACTGACATCACGCAGCGCCCGCTCCAACGCTTCCAGTACTGCCTTAACTCCTTTACTCCCTAACTCCTTTACCCCCTGGGCGGCAAGCGCAGGTGCAAGCGAACGTAGGACGGCAGCACAAGTCTCACTGTCGAGCCCGTAGTACCTCGTCATCGGAGCTTCTCCCAGGCCGCTGAGTCCGGTGTCCTCGTCCCGTAGCTCTACGATCAGGGTAGGCTGTACGGTGCGGCTCTCGTGGGCGATGCGGAAGGGGTCGCGGAGGGGAAGGTCGTGGGGGTGGATGGTGAGGTGCATAGGGGTGGTTGGGTTGTTGGGTTGTTGCGTTATGTGGATGCTCGCTTCGCTCGTTTTGGGGTTGCTGCTGTACACTCATCACACCTGCGGCCCCGCCCCCCATCACACCCGTAACACCTATCCCACCTCCAACGACCGCAACGCAACAACCCAACAACGCGACAACACTACTTCTGTCGAAAAAATATAGTAATCGGCACCCCGGTAAAATCAAAATTCTCCCGCAGTTGATTCTCCAAATAGTTCTTGTAGCTATCCTTGATGTGCTGGGGGTGGTTGCAGAAGAAGGCAAAGGCGGGATAGGCCAGGGGGAGCTGGGAAACGAACTTGATGCTGATCACGCGGCCCCGGGAGCTGGGCGGACCGAAGCGCTCGATGGCCGGCAGCATGACGTCGTTGAGCTGGGAGGTGGGGATGCGGCGGGTGCGGTTGGCATAAACTTGCTCGGCGGCCTCAATGGTCTTCATGATGCGCTGCATCTCGGTGACGCTCATGAACACGACGGGCAGGTCGTTGAAGGGGGCGAAGCGGCGGCGCACCTCGGCCTCGTAGTCGCGGGCGGTGTTAGTCTCTTTGTTGTCGACTAGGTCCCACTTGTTGATGGCAATGACGATGCCCTTATTGTTCTTCTGGGCGAGGCGGAAGATGGCTAGGTCCTGGGACTCGACCCCGTCGGGGGCCGAGAGCATGAGCACGCAGACGTCGGCCTGCTCGATGGCGCGGATGGCGCGCATGACGCTGTAGTACTCCAGGTTCTCGTGCACCTTAGCCTTCTTGCGGATGCCGGCGGTGTCGATGAGGATGAATTCCTTGCCGAATTTGTTATAGTGGCTGTCGATCGAGTCGCGGGTGGTGCCGGCTACGTCGGTGACGATGCTGCGCTCCTCGCCGAGCAGGGCGTTGATGAAACTAGACTTGCCGGCGTTGGGCTGGCCGACGATAGCGAGCTGCATGAGCTCGGTCTGGACCTCTTCCCGGTTGGTGATGTATTCGGCGGCGGCATCAAGGAGGTCACCGGTGCCACTGCCGGTGATGGAGCTGAGGAAGTAGGTCTGCTCGAAGCCCAGTCCCCAAAATTCATTGGCCTCCAGCTGCCGGCGGTTATTGTCAACCTTGTTGACAGCCAGCAGCACGGGCTTATCGGCGCGGCGCAGGAGCTGGGTGACCTCCTCGTCCAGGTCGGTGATGCCGGTGGTGACGTCGACCATAAAAATGATCACGGTAGCCTCCTCGATGGCAATGACGACCTGCTCGCGGATGGCGGCCTCGAAGACGTCGTCGCTGTTGCGTACAAACCCTCCGGTGTCAACGACGGCGAACTCCTTGCCGTTCCAGTTGCTCTGGCCGTACTGCCGGTCGCGGGTCACGCCGCTCTGGTCGTCGACGATGCTCTGCCGCTCACCAATGAGGCGGTTGAAGAGCGTGGATTTGCCGACGTTGGGGCGGCCGACGATTGCTACGATGTCCATATCCCGTAAAGGTAGGTCGATCAGGGGAAGAGCGCGTACTGCTTCCCGCCCGCTAGCAGGGTGAAGCTGCGGCGGTGGTGTACGGTGGCTCCGTGGGTTTCGATGGCGGCGCGGTGGGCCCGGGTGGGATAGCCGCGATTAGTGTGCCAGGAAAACTGCGGATAGTCTTGGTGCAGGCCGAGCATGTGTTCATCGCGGTGGGTCTTGGCGAGGATACCGGCCGCGGCGATGGACTGGTACTTTCCATCGCCCTTGATAACGCAGAGGTGGTCGATGCCGGGGTAATCAATAAAAAACTTTCCATCAATGAGCAGGAAGTCGGGCCGGGTGGTGAGCGCATCCAGGGCGCGGTGCATGGCCCGGTAGCTGGCCTGGAAGATATTATGGCGGTCGATCTCAGCCACCGAGTAGCTGGCTACGGCCCAGGCTAGGGCATCGGCTTCGATCTGCTGGCGGAGGTCGTTGCGGGTAGTCTCATCTAGCTTTTTGCTGTCATTGAGCTCAGGATTAGCGTAGCCAGGGGGTAGAATCACGGCGGCGGCGAAGACCGGGCCGGCTAGGCAGCCGCGGCCGGCCTCGTCGCAGCCGGCTTCGTGGCGCTCCGCAGTATGATATGGTAGCAGCACTATTCGCCATCCCCCTTGCGGGGCGAGATCATAATATGCGCCCGGTACGTACCCGGGTCCATGATCCAGGGGTGGTTGGGTGCAACGGGCGACTCCGGCAGGCCCGTGGAAGCGGCCGTAGCGTAGGGCATGTACACCACGTACCGGTAGCTGGCTTCGGCGACTTCACCGGTGGCGGGGTCATACCGGGCCTCGGGACCGGAATAGACGTGGAGGGTGCTACCGGTATCACCCATCGTCAGCTTTCCGGACTTTACCTCCTGCTCACGCAGTGCATCGATCTCCTGATTGGACTTGCCTTCCGCCCGTAGTTCCCGCCCCCGGGCCATGAAGGGTTCCAGGCTCTTATGGTAGCAGGCGGCGCTAAACCCATCCTTACTGGGATCGTCGGCCAGGCAGATGAATTCATTGGTACCCTCGCGCAGGGTAACTAGCTCACCGGCCGCATTGTAGCCGATGACCTTGGCACCGGCGCGGCTGGCCTCGGGGGCGGCCAGGAGGGCGGTAGCGAGGTAGGCCTCGGGGGTATCAATAGACTGGAGGTCAGCACCCTCATTCCGGGGGTCGGGATCCGTGAGGGCTGCATTGGTGTCGGTGGCGGTTACCGCCTGGCCGGAGCCGTCCGGGCCAGCATCGCAGGCGACCAGTACGGTCAGGCAGGTAAAAAAGTAAAGGACTTTCATGATGGTGGTTTGTGCCTAAGATAGGGTCTGTCGGTCAACGGGCCGGCAAATCGACCCGGTAGATGACCAGCGACTTAGCGGGAACGTCCGCCACCAGTTGGTCACCCTCTACGACCAGAGGCTGCTCCCGGGGGCTGATACGCCGGGGAGCGGCGAAGGAGTTGAGCGTTTCGCCCTCCGGGCTTCCCAGGGTGAGGGCGGTGGCCTCACCAAGACTCCCGGCGTTGGCCAGCTCGATGCGGACGGAGTGGGCCTCGGCACCGGTGTTGGCCACCTTGATGTACAGCTGCCCGCGTTCGCGGTCTTTTACAGCCGAGGCGTAGAGGTCCTGCTGCCCGGTGACGGCCTCCCCGTTGCTGGTGATGTGCAGCAGGTCGGTTCCGGCGTGGTTGGCGAAGAGTTTCTGCACGTAGTAGTTGGGCGTGCCGTAGGATTCCAAGTTATTGAACCAGATCAGGTCGGGCGTCCACTGCCAGCCGTCGGCGTGGGCCATGAGGGGCGCGTAGGAGGTCATGACCACCAGGTCGGCGTTGCGTTCCAGCCCGGTCATGAAGGCAGCCTCCGCCAGGGCGCATTCCCAGTTGTTCTCGTTGTCTGGGCTGGCGATGGCCACACTCTGGGCGGCGTACTCCCCGGCGAAGATTTTCGGGCCGTCGCGGTCGTAACTGTCGTAGCGGGTGGCGTTCTGCCGGAACCAGTTCGGGGGACGGTAATAGTGTTCGTCCACGATCTCGGCGTCCAGTTCGGTGAGCTGCTCCATACCGTACTCGAACTGCTCCCCGTCCGGGAAGGGTCCGCTGCCGGAGATGATGACGATGTCGGGGTGTTGTTTCTTGATCGACGCCTCGAACACCCGGTAGCGCTCGATGTAGTCCGGGCCCCACTGCTCGTTACCGACCCCGATGTACTTCATGGCGAAGGGTTCGGGATGGCCCATGTCGGCGCGTAGTTTGCCCCAGCGGGTGGCCGTATCGCCGTTGGCGAATTCGATCAGGTCAAGGGCATCCTGAACGTAGGGGTCGAGTTCGTCCATCGGTACGACTTCGCCGGTGTTGAACTGGCAGGCCATGCCACAGCTCAGGATGGGCAGTGGCTCGGCACCCAGGTCCTCGGCGAGCTGGAAGTACTCGAAGAATCCGAGGCCGAAGCTCTGGTAGTAATCCGGCGTCGGCCGGTGGTCGAATTCCGTATTCCAACGGTTGACCAGCAGCTCCCGTTCCTCGATCGGTCCTACGGTTTTTTTCCACTGGTAGCGCCGGTCCAGCGTCCGCCCCTCCACGATGCAGCCCCCCGGGAAGCGCAGGAAACCGGGCTCGAGGTCGGCCAATAGTTGCACCAGGTCCTTGCGCAGGCCCTGCTTACGTCCCTTCCAGGTGTCCTGGGGAAACAGCGAGATCATATCCAGGTCGATCTCCCCTGTGCCGGTAAAGGTGATCCGTAGTCGGGCCTTCTGCTCCGTCGCGGTGGCCCTGAGCGTGCCGGTGTACTCCTGCCAGGATGTGCCGGCCACGGGCAGAGTGGTACTCCCCAGGGAGGTTCCCACCGTGTCAATCAGCTCGAAGCGGATAGCCGTCACGCTTCCCTTCCCCGGCCGGGCGTGCACGGACACGTCATAGCTGGCACCTTCCCGCACCCCCATCCCCCGGAAGCCTTCGTTGATTAGGGTATAGTTATCCGGGTTCATTAGCGTAACCCGCAGAAAGTTCAGGTCGGCCGGGTCCTCACCGTTCTTGATGATCGTGCTTCTGCCAGAATCCTCGTTAAGGGAAAAGCGATCGGAGGTCGGCTCTACCCAGCCTGTTTTGGGCAGTTCGAACTCGAAGTTGCGGTTCTTGACCATCTCGGCGTACAGCCCGCCATCGGCCGCGAAGTTGATGTCCTCAAAGAAAATACCGTACATCGTGGGCTGGATGGCGGCCCTGGTGTCGGCCACATCCACCGTGAGTTGATGGTCGACGTCGTCCTGACTCCATAGCACGTAGCTACAGCCGGTGAGTAGTACTAAAATGGTCAATGCTTGAGTAATCAATTTCATGGGTAGCTTTTGTGGTGATGAGGGGGGGGGAAATGGGAGCGGAGTGATTGTTATGGTTGCTTACGCTGGAGCCAGACTTTCATTTTGCCCACGTGAGGTTTGTCGGGCAGCAGGAACAGTCGAACCAGTCCTGGCGGGTGCAGGCCCCGCGGTTGAAGGTGTATACGCCGTCGGATTCCAGGGCATTGGGATAGAAAAACTTGGTGCCGTCCAGTGACAGGCCGGCGATCAGCCCATTGTAGAGGGTGCGCTCCAGCACGTCCAGGTAGGCCACCTCACCGCTCTGCCGGTGCAGCCGGTGGTTCCAGTACACGCTGCCGATGGCGGCGCAGGTCTCGTTATAGGCCGTCAGGTTGGGCAGTTCGAAATCTTCTCCGAAAGCTTCCCCTTCGTGGCGGGCGCCGATGCCGCCGGTGATGTAGATCTTCTTGCTGACCATATTCTCCCACAGCGCCCGTACGGCCCGCTGGTAGGGCTCATCTTGCATTAGTACGCCGATATCGGTCATGGCGGCGTACATGTATACGGCACGGACCGCGTGGCCGGTGACCTCCCGCTGGTCTACTACCGGCAGGTGGTCCTGGGAGTAGGAGCCGAAGAGCGCGTGGTGTGCGGGTTTGCCGCGGTGGTCGAGAAAGTAGCGGGCCAGTTGTAGGTACGCTTTTTTGCCGGTGAGCTCGTAGAGCTTGAGCAGCCCGGTCTCGATGATTTGGTGGCCGGGCACGGCGTGAATCTGAGCCTTCCCGTTACCGAAGGTGGCCACCATAAGGTCGGCGTTCTTTAGGGCAATGTCCAGGAAGCTGCGCTTGCCGGTGGCTCGGTAGTGGGTGTAGGCCGCCTCGTAGAGGTGGCCGGCGTTATAGAGTTCGTGGCTCATGGCCAGGCCCTCCCAGCGCTTACCCTCCTTTACTTCTACCCAGGGGGCGGGTGGGCTGGCGGGGTCGATGGTACGCCAGGTGGTCAGGTAGCCATCCGCCTCCTGACCGATGGCGATGATAGCGATGAGGCTGTCGGTCAGGGCTTCCAATGTCTCGTTCGGCGCGCTGATCAGGGAGTTGGAAGCTCCCTCGATGATCTTGTACAGATCGGTGTCGTCGAAGGGCATGTCTCCCCGTACCTTCCCCTGCCGCACTCCGCCGGCGATGAGGAAGTTCTCCATACGGCCCTCTTGCTCGCACTTGGCGATGGCGTACTTGATAGTCTTCTCCTGGACGCGCTCGATGATGGGTAGCCAGAAGTCATCCTCCATGCGGACGTTGCGAATGTCGACGGGCTCGATGGGGTATGCCGCGTAGATGGAATCCAACCCCGGGTCCGGGGCCACCGGACTAGGACCTTCTGGTTGGAAACCCGCCAGCAGTAGCAGAGCCCCGATGGCCCCGCCCCACCAAAGATGAGTAGACGAGTGTGGCATAAATGGATTAGTTAAGGGGGCGTACTGTGGGCCAACCGCCGTCGGTCCAACTGATCTCCCGTGTCATTAATTTGGAATGCCCCTCGTCGCCGGCATCGTAGGCGTGAAAGAAGAGGTAATCCGTGCCATCGAAGGTGTAGGCGCTACAGTGACCAGCCCCGTACCAATCCTCATTACCCCTCACCACCAGGGTGCCACCCCCATAGAAGAGGCTCTTGCCTTCCCGGTCGAGGTAGGGTCCCGTGACCTCCCGCGATCGGCCGACCACCACTTTGTAGGTGCTCTCCGCACCGCGGCAGCACAGGTCCCAGGATAGGAACAGGTAATACCAGCCGTCCTTCTTGAACACGAAGGGGGCCTCCAGGGCGGCATCGCCCGGGTTGAGGTCGCTGATTTCGAAACTGCGCTCCCGGCGGGCGATGGTCCGCCATTCCTGAGGCTCGGCGATGCGGAGCAGATCGGGATCCATACGCACCAGTTTGAGCCCATTCCAGAACGATCCGAATGACATCCAGGGGGTACCCGCGTCGTCAAAGACGATGTTGGGGTCAATGGCGTTCCACAGGTCGCGCTCCGGATGTGACTGGATCACGATCCCACGGTCTGTCCAGCCGCCGTCCTCCGCCTCAGGGTCCAGAGTGGAAGCGGTCGCTACGCCGATGGCGGAGGTGTTCTTGCCGAAGGAGGACACGGAGTAGTACAGGTAGTACGTCCCCTGGTGAAAGAGTACGTCCGGGGCCCAGTAATGTCCCCCGAAGTCGGGCACCACCCCCTTTGTCCAATCGAGCTCGGCGGAGAAGACCGGGTCAGCCCTCGTCCAGTTCTCCAAGTCGGGAGACGTGAAGTGGGCCACGCCGCTGCCGGTGGCGAATAGGTGGTACAGGCCACCCTGCTCGATGACTACGGGGTCGTGTACCCGGATAGGATCGTCCTGTGCCGTCAGCGACAGCGGGATCAGTGCGAGGAGGAGACGAATGAAGTGGGTCACGTTACTCGGTTTGAATGCCCTCGGAGGTCATGATCACCCGTCGCATGGTGCCGTCCGGCCGGTAGTGGAGCCGGTCGATGCAGACCGAACGGCGGAAGCTGCCCCCGAAGTCCGGTGCGGGTAGCCCTCCGGTATGGTAGATGAAATAGTCCTTGCCACGGTACTCCAGAATGGCCTGGTGGTTGGTGTTGCTGTTGCCGGCCAGTTCGCTCAGAATGCCCCGGTACTCCCAGGGGCCCCTAACGGACCGGGACATGGCGTAGGCAATCTTTTCCGGGAACTGGTAGGCGTAGCTCAGGTAGTACCAATCGCCCCGCTTGTGCACCCAGGGGGCCTCGGTGAAGTTAGGCAGTCCTTCCACGACGCGGATCGGCCCGTCGAGCTCGGTCATGTTATCCTTCAGCTTGGCGAAGTAGCACTTGGTGTTGCCCCAGAAGAGGTAGGCCTGGCCGTCATCGTCGAGGAATACCGTGGGATCGATGTCGTCCCAACTGATATCGGTGGCCGTGGTCATGTCGTTGGTGATCAGTGCCTGCCCCAGCGCATCCCGGAAGGGCCCGGTGGGGCGATCGGCCACCGCCACCCCGATTGCCTTTCCACCCACGGTGCCGTGTTCTACCGATACGTACCAGTAGAATTTGCCGTCGCGTTCGATCACTTCGGCCGCCCAGGCGTCGGCCTTGGCCCAGGCGAAATCGCCGACGCTCAGCGGCACCGGGTATTCGGTCCAGTTAACCATATCGGTGGAGGAGAACACCAGCCACTCGTTCATCCGGTAGAAATCCCCGTCGATAGCCGCCTCGTCGTGGCCCGTGTACAAGAAGACAGTGTCATCGTGGACCAGCGCGGCGGGGTCGGCCGTGAACTCGTGGCGAATAACCGGATTGTTTAAGACCTGCGCGACCGTATCGGCCGGAGCCAGCGCGAACAGCATACCGCCCAGTAGGGGTGGGAAAAGCGACCAGCGGTGGTCACAGATGGATATAAAGCGGTGCATTATCACTTGGTCGCTCGCAGTACGATGACGGAATGGGCGGGCACGCTCAGTTGCAGCTTCCCGTCCCGCAGGGCGGCCTCGGTAAAGGCGACGGGCGTGACCGTACCGGGGGCCTCGAAGGTGTTGTGGGCGTCCAGGGAGTCGCCGGTGAGTATCTCCCCTTCCACCTCGCTTAGGTTCAGGCCGGCAACGTCCAGTTCCACCTGGTGGCTCCGCTCGCTGTCAATATTCACTAGCGAGAAGTGCGCCGTGCCCTGCTCGTCCCGGGACGCGGAGATTGAAATTGCCGGCAGGCTCTCCCCCTCGTAGGTGTACTCCGGCGAATCGAAGCTTACCGGCAGCAGCTCAGCGTCGTGATGCGGCGTGTACATCCGAAAAATATGGTAGGTGGGGGTCAGTAACATCTTTTCCTCCTCCGTCAGCACCACGGCCTGCAGCACGTTCACCGCCTGGGCGATGTTGGCCATCTTGACCCGGTCGGCGTGGTTGTTGAAGATATTCAGCGTGGCCCCGGCCAGCATCGCGTCGCGGATGGTGTTCTGCTGGTAGAGGAAGCCGGGGTTCGTACCGGGTTCGACGTCGTACCAGCCGCCCCACTCGTCGACGAAAAGGTCCACCCGCTGCTCGAGGTCGTACTGGTCCATGATGGCCACGTGCTTCTCGATCAGTTCTTTCATCTTAAGCGCCTCCCGCATGGTACTGAAGTACTGGCGCTCGCTAAATCCGGTGGCCGGGCCCTTGGCGCTCCAGTCGATTACGGAGTAGTGGTGTAGAGCAATGGCCTCAATGAGGTTCTTCGGGATGTTCTTCATCAGCACCTCCGTCCAGTTATAGTCCTCGCTGCTGGCGCCCGAGGCGATGCGCACCAGTTCGCCGGAGTTGCCCCAGTCGCTGGTGAAGGTGGCGTAGCGGCGGTAGATATCGGCGTAGTACTCGGCCCGCATATTACCCCCGCAGCCCCAGGCCTCGTTGCCGATACCCCAGAACTTGACGTCCCAGGGTTCCTCGCGGCCGTTTTCTGCGCGCAGGTCCGGCATGGGGCTGGTTCCGGCCGGGTGGGTAGTGTATTTGATCCAGTCGGCCAGTTCCTGGGGCGTGCCGCTGCCGACATTGGCCGAGAGGTAGGGCTCGGTATCCAGCAGCTCGCACATATTCAGGAAGTCGTGGGTGCCGAAGCTGTTGTCCTCCTTCACGTTGCCCCACCAGACATTCAGGATGGAGGGCCGATCCTCCTTAGGGCCAATGCCGTCTTTCCAGTGGTAGGTGTCGGCGAAGCAGCCACCCGGCCAGCGCAGGTTAGGGATCTTTAGGTCACGCAGGGCCTCGACCACGTCCATCCGTACCCCGTCGGTATTGGGAATCTCGCTGTCCTCCCCTACGTAGAACCCCCCGTAAATACTGCGGCCCAGGTGCTCGGCGAAGTGCCCGTAAATATGGCGGCTGATGGTGGGGCCCTCCGTTCCCGAATTTACCTGCACCGCCACCGTTTGAGCGGGCAGTTCCAGGTTGGCGGTCAGTAAGAGGAGTAAAAGCGGTACGTTAATGCGCATGATCGTAGGGTTAGCTGATTGGAATACCGGGTGAAGAGCCCAGCAAGGTTCGTTTTGGGGCGGGGCCGCAGGTGCAGGGGGGATTGACGACGGCGATAAGTAAAGTACGGTCATCGGTCGATAAGCATGACGTTCTGAGTGTAGGTTCGACCCCTTAGCCCGGCCCGCAGGATGTATATACCCGGGGGAAGCGGCCAAGCGTTCAGGGTACCGGTCAGGCGATCTTCCCGCTTGTCCAGCCGGTAGCGCCGGTGTACCCGCCCGAGTGGTCCGATCAGGGTTACCGACACGCTGCCCCGGTAGGATCCAGAGAACTCCCAGTGAATGCGGCCTTCCACGGCGGGATTAGGGTACAGACGTAGTGCATCGGCCACGGAGTCCGTGGATACGGGCAATTGTAACCGCACCTGATTGCTGTAGTCCGAGCAGACCCCGCCACGGCAGGCGCGCAGGCGGTAGTAGACTTGCCCACCGCTCACGGGCTGCGGTTCGCCGTACTGGATCGCATCCCGGGGCACTGTCGCGCTTCGCGGGTCGGTGAAGGTGCTGTCCCCCGATCGTTGCACCTCGAAGCTGGTCTCGGTCGCCGAGCGATCCTCCCACCGCAGCCGGACGAGACCGTCCTCCAACACCGCCCGGAGTTGGCTGGGTGCGGGCAGGCGCTCGTAGTTCAGAGTTAGTAATTGGTTGATCTGCGGTGCCACGTAAGTGGTGACCGTCTGGTCAGGCCACCGTACGCTGATTTCCCGTACCCCGGTGTGCTGCCCCAGCCCGAAGTGGGCTTCGGCCGGCTCCTGACCGTAGAAGCTGGTGCCCGCGGTCATGAGCCGGGAGGTTCGCGTGCGCTCGCCGACGAGGGTGACGACGCTGCCGATGGCATAATGGTTCGGACCCGGCATGCGGGGGCGTACGGTGAGGTAGTTATTCTTAGTTTCCCGGGCCCCGGGAGTGTTCAGATACAGTAGCAGGGGGCGGCGATCGGCGGCGTCGGTCTTCAGCGTTTGCAGGATGTCCTGGTCACCGTCCCGGTCTAGATCCGCGCTCAGCAGTGTGGTGGCCCGCAGGCTATCGTCGAATCCCCAGCGCACGGAGACGTCGTGGAAGCCGGCGGTACTACCCAGCCAGAGACGGGAGCGGTCCCTGGGGTAGGCATATTCGTCCCACCAGCCGTTGGTGGTCAGCAAATCCTGATAGCCGTCGTTGTTGACATCGGAAAAGGTGGTCCCCCAGTCCCAGCCGCTGGCGGCGACCCCGTTGCCCTGGCTGCGGTCGATGTAGTGAAGGCGTCCCTTGCGGACTTCCCGAGTCAGTAAGCGATTATGTTGTTGCTGACCGTAGTACTGCCGGGTGATATTAATTAGGTACAGGTCGAGGTCCCCGTCGCGGTCGAAGTCGGCAAGAGAAAGTCCGTGACCGTACCGGGCGGTGAGCTCCTCCACCTCAGTGATTCCGCATTCCTCTGCTACCTGCACGAAGCGGGCCTGGGACTGGCCGGGGGCGGTCAGCCACGGTATCAGGACGGTAAGTAGTGCTGTGCGGGGGGAGGTCACGGGCGGGGATAAAATTTTTGCTGGGCGTTGAGTGATTAATTGGAGACTTTCTTTGCCCAGGCGGCATTCCCTCCCGCGTCCAGGCCGGTCAGCAGGATGGTTTCGGCCACTTCGTTTTCCCAATCACGACCCCGCTCCGTCCGCAGGGTGTACGTACTGCCGCCCAGAGCGAGGGTAAGCCACGGCGAGTCGTACGACCAGGTGCCGGTCGTAGCACCGGAGACGCTGCCGTCATCGCTGAGGTCGACGCGCTGCGCATCACTGAATCCCGGACTGCGTTGCTCGTCGGCGTAGCCCGGCACGACGGTATAGTCGAACAGAATGAGTTCCCAGCCGCCGCTAATCTCCGCTTCCCCGACGGCGGACTCCTCCTCCGTGGCGTAGCGCTGGCTGCTCACTATGGGCCACCCGCCCTCTGTCCAGAACAACTGCCGGAGGTGCATGACCATGTACAGCGGGTCCACGCCGGGCCGCCCCTGGTGGCCGAGGTAAAAGTTGTCGTTCTTTTCGAATACGCCGGGATGGGAGACACCCTGCCATCCGGAGTGGCCGAGAAAGCGATAGGGCGCCAGAATCATCGGCAGGTCGTCCCGTTCGTCGTTCAGGTCGTTACCCAGATAATCATAGAATGGACCGGTGGGGCTATCCGAGCGGCCCACGCGAACGTTGTACTTCGTCTCTAGCCAGTCATAGGCCAGGAACAGGTAGTACTGGTCAAATCCAGGGTGGTAGATAATTTCTGGACCTTCCAGATTTCCGTTGATAGTGTTACCGGTAAATCCACGCTGCGCCACCCGGACGCCCTTATCCCCGTTGCGCATAGCCAGCCCCGTATCCGGATCGAGTTCCAATTTGTAGATGCCATCCCAGGCCGAACCGTAGTACATCCAGTGTTCACCGGTCGGGGTGACGATAACCGTCGGGTCGATAGCGTTCGTCTGTCGGCTGGCGTCGTCCCGGGAGGTCACTACCAGTTCGCGTTCCCGAAAGGGGCCCCGGGGCTTATCGGCGGTCGCCAAACCAATAGCGCTAAGCCGCGGAGTAGGCGATGAAAGTGAGTAGTACAGTCGGTACTCCCCACCTACTTCGATCACGTAGGGGGCCCAGATGTTTCCGAAGGGTTCCCCGCCACTGCGGCGAATGAAATTGGCCCCCTGTACCGGAATACCGGGGAGGGCCCAGCCAACAAACTCCCACTCTACAAGGTTGATGCTGCGCCGTATCTGTATCCCGGGGCGGATGGCGTGCCCGTAGGCCACGTCGGTATTATAGCACCAGGTGAAATCCTCCTCCACCAGGTAGACCGGATCATGCACGTTGTAGTGCATCCAGTTATCGGTCTGGTCCGCCGAAGCCAGCTGGGAATAGGTATCGGAGAATAAACCGAAGTCTACCGCACCGTCGTCCAGTGAGGTGGTATCACCGGTGGGGGGCGGAACACTGGGGGTAGGAGTTGCCGTGACGGGGCCGGTCGCTTCCTCGCCGCAGCCAGGGGCCAACAGGCAGTAGGCGAGTACTAAGCAGTAGATGGACGGTTTGTAAAACATGGTCGGCAACCTAGTTCGCGGAGTTGCCTACTAGATTCTCGTTGCGATCCAGTTCAGGCTGGGGAATGGGGATGAGGTCTCTGCCTGCGGAGTAGGTATTGAACTCGAAATCGTGCGACTGTAACTCGTCCAATTCCGTTTCTAGTAGCCCCCAGCGGCGGATGTCCTCCCACCGCTTGCCTTCGATGGCGAGTTCCATGATCCGTTCGTGTTCAATCTGGTCCATGAATGCCGTGAGAGAATAGCCAGCAAACTCCGCCTCCCGGTCGGGGAGATTGGCTCGGTCACGCACCTGCTGCACGTAGCCGGCCGCGGCGGCGATATTGCCGGTATTGGCCAGGCACTCGGCGTACATGAGCAGGACATCGGCGTAGCGGATAATGTGGTAGTCGAAGCCAGCGGTAAAGGCATCCGTTCCGCCGACGGCATTGGTGTACTTTTTGATGAAGTAGTCGCCTTCCCGAAACCCGCGCTCGAACCAGTCCACCCCGTAGGCCGTGGTGTAGCCGTCATCGGGTTCGTAGGAAAGGATCGTCGCGTGGTAGCGAGGGTCGAGGCTGCCGTCAATGGTTCGCTCTTCCCGCATCTCGCTATAGAGGAACGGCGTGGGGTAGAAATCAAAGAAGTCACCCACCGAGTAGGTTGGCGTAAGGGCCAGAAATTGGCGCCAGTTCACGTTCGGGTCGCCGCCCCAGTTGAATTCAGCGGCGGCACTGGTGGTGAAGTCAGCCCAGAAGATTTTTCCCGGATTGGCGGCTTCGATACCGGGATCCTGAGTAAATAGGTCCGCGTAGTTCTCGGCCAGCTTGTATTCGTTGGAATTGACTACGGCGGCAAAGAAGGGTTGGGCCGCGGCGTAATCCCCCTCGTACAGGTGGACCATGCCCATCAGGGCGTTGGCCGCTCCGCTGGTAGCACGCCCTTCCTGCTCCCGGTCGACACCGGAAACGTCATTGTAGTTCTGCGGTAGGCTGAAGATCGCTATATTTAAGTCCGTCTTCACCTGGTTGTAGATGTCCTCCCGGCTCACGTCGGCATTGCTCGGGTAGAAGTCATCGCCGCCCTGCGGAGTGCTCAGGATAATGGGGACGCTTCCGTGGGTATTGGCTAGCTTGAAGTAGGCCAGCGCCCGCAGAAAATGGGCCTGCCCCAGTAGCCTGCTCCGGAGGTCCTGCTCCAGGTCCTCCACCAGGGGAATATTCTCCAGGGCCTGGTTGGCCCGGGATATCATGATGTAATGGCCGTGCCAGAAGATGTCCAAGTCACCAAAGGTAGGCGGGATGGTAAATCCCGCAATCCCGGTGAAGAAGGCCCAGGGGCTACGCGAACTGATCTCGTCGCTGCGGGCATCATTATAGACCGGCGAGATCCGCTGGTAGAGCCCATCAATAATGAGTACGTTGTAGATGGCATCGACGGCGGCAACTGCCTGTTCGGCGTTTTCGTAAAACTGACCCGCGGAGAGCCGGTTGGGGTCGACGATGTCAAGTTCGTCGTTGCAGCCGAGGGTGCCGGCGAGGACGCAGGCGGCTAATAGGTAACGTTTAATGCAGTTTTTCATAATCGTCAGAATTGAAGTTGTAGTCCTACCATAGTGGTCCGCGGCCGGGGAAAGGTGCCGAAGTCGAAGCCGGGGTTGAGGATACCAGCCTGAAAATCCGGGTTGTAGCCCTTGTAAGCGGAAAAGGTGTGAACGTTCTGCATGGTGGCGTAAATACGTGCCGACCGCAGCCTGACCCGCTCCAGGATACCACCTCCGAAGGTGTAGCCCAGTGAGATAGTGTTGATGCGGAAATAGTCGCCGCTCTGAAGCCATCCGGGGCGGTCGGAGTCCCGCTGGTTATCGTTTGGATCACTAAGCACGACCCGCGGAATGTCCGTATCGGTGTTTTGCGGGGTCCAGCGATCCAGGATATCCGTATGCCAGTTGGTATAACCGGAGGTGACCATCAACCCCCGGTACAGGTTGCTGTTGATCAGGTTGCCACCGCTGCCCTGCCCGAAGATGGTGAAGTCGAAGTTTTTGAAGTTGGCGACCACGTTCAGGCCGTAGTAATAAGTGGGTAATCCGCTGCCCAGGTACTGCCGGTCCTCTTCGTTGAGGATATTGTCACCGTTGAGATCGGCGAAGCGGATGTCGCCAGGTGCGGTATTGTCCCGTTGGAACGGAGCTTCGGCAATTTCGTCCGAAGACTGGAAAACCCCTTCGTAGACCCAGCCGTAGTGGCGCCCGATGGCCCCCCCTACTTCCGTGCGGGCACCGGTGCCGGATAGGAAATCCAGGGTGCCAATATCCAGCACCTTGTTGTTCACGGTGTAGAAATTGGGCGAAACATTCAGGGTCAGGGCACCGATCCGCGGGCGCCAGTTTGCCGAGAATTCCAGCCCGCTGTTCTCGATGGAGCCGGCGTTTGTGGTCAGTCCGGACAGCGACCCGTTGGAAAGCGGGATCGGCAGGTCGATCAGCACGTCGTCAGAGGTATTGGAATAATATTCGGCCGTGAAGTCCAACCGTCCGTCCCACATCTCCAGGTCCACGCCGACGCTGCGCGTGGTCCGGGTTTCCCAGGTGATGGAAGGATCCACGAGGATCGTCGTGGCGGCACCCAGCACCCGGCCCGTCGAGAACTCGTAGGGGATTGCGCGGTTGATCGTGCCCTGGTAGCGGAAGTTGCCGATCTCTTGGTTGCCCAGTCGCCCGTAGCCCCCGCGCAGCTTCAGGGCGGTGATCGAAGCGGGCAGGCGGAGGTCGTTGTGCACCTTCCAGGCCAGGCCAATGGATGGAAAGAAGGCGAACCGGTCGGCCTCCCGGAAGCGGGAGGAGCCGTCGTAGCGCCCGTTGACCGTCAGCAGGTAGCGGTCGTTGAACTCGTAGTTGATCCGGCCGAAGTACGACGCCAAAGCCGCCGGCTGCTGGTTGTCGATCACGCTGTACGTCGCGGCACTGGTCAGGCTCAGGTTGTAGGGCTTTTCCAACCCGGAACCTACCGCGGAGATCTGCCGGTAGTTGAAGTTCTGAAAGCTTTGACCCGCCAGTAGGGTGATCTTATGTTTGGTGGAGGCGTAGTCGTACTTCAGGGTATTCTCCACCAGAAAGGAATTCGAGGACCGGTCGCCCGCCTGGAGTTCGGCAATCGGACGGGGGAAGAAGTACCCCAGGTCGTACTGCGGTGCGAAGAGCTGATCCGAGATGTCACTGTTGTCGTACTGGAGGTTCAGTCGGTAGGACAACCCGTCCACAATCTCAAGCTCACCGTATACGTTTGCCAGTAGCCGGTCGACCGTGGTGTTGTTAGAGACCAGGCTATTGAAGCCGGGTACGTTGAGCGTGATGGACTGGTGGATGACCGCGTCCGCACCCCCGAAGCCACCCTCGCGGGCCGGATCGCGGAGCGGGATGGTCGGGGCCGCCTGTAGCAGGTCGTTGACCAGGGTGGGCCTACCGCCGGGAAGGAACAGGGTGTATACCCCGTTGTAGAACAGGGGGCTTTCGTCGGAGCGCATGTAGTACACGTTCTCCCCGAACTTGAAGCGGCTGCTGACTTCCGTTTCGGAGTTGACCCGTAGCGAATAGCGGGTATAGTCGGGGCCACTCCCGACGAGGGTGCCTTCGTTGTCCAGCAGATCCAGGGAGGCGTACAGATTGGTCCGCTCCGTGCCGCCCGAGATGGCGAGGTTGATATTGGAGATGGACCCGTCCTTGTAGCCGGCGTCCTGCCAGTTGGTGTTGATGTTGTCGATATAGTCTGCCGAATTGGGGTCGTTACCCGGTACCGGAGGCATACCGGCATTGGCAAGCAGTTCGGTGCTGATGGCCTGGTAGCCCAGCCGGTCGAGCACCGGGATACGGTCCGGTACGGTCTGAATGCCGGTGTAGGCATTAATGGAGATGCCGAATTTTTGATTCTTCTTACCAGCCTTCGTGGTAATGATCACCACTCCGTTGGCCGCCCGGTTGCCGTAGATAGCACCCGAGGTGGCATCTTTCAGCACCTGGATGGACTCGATATCGTTGGGGTTAATATCACGGATGCCACCCGGCAGGGGGAATCCGTCCACTACGTACAGTGGCTCGGCCCCGGCTCCGAGGCCGAAGGTGCTAACTCCGCGAACCCGCACCGTCGGCGTGGCACCAGGCTGGCCGTCCGATGTGATGGATACCCCGGCCACACGGCCCTGCAACATCTGGGTCACGTCGTTACTAGCCTGTTTCGTGATCTCCTCCGCGTCCACCACGCTGACCGAGCCCGTCAGGTCTTCCTTACGCTGGGTACCGTAGCCAACGACCACCACTTCGCTCAGCACCTGCGTATCCTCGCCCAGCGTCACATCAATGACGGATTGGTTGCCTACGGGAACTTCGAGTCGTTTGTAACCCGTATAAGAAAATACCAAAACGTCTTCCGGGAGGGCTTGAATGGTGTATCCGCCATCGTAATCCGTCACCGTCCCGCGACTCTCCTCTCCAAGGATCACTACGTTGACGCCAATGAGCGGCTCCTCCGCTTCGGAGACGATCGTACCGGTGACCGTGTTTTGGGCCGTCAGCCCTAGGCTGCCCCCCAGAAACAACACGATGAAAAGCGACCGTAGCGTCCGCGGGCGACTGGTAAAGTTCGACCGCAGCCCCCGAGGGGCCACTGTTTGCATGATCATGAGTCTAGTAATTTAAAGTGTTGAAATGCGGTATTGGGATGACCCCACAGGCAGCGCGCCTATCGGAGAATTAAGCCATGCCCTACCGAAGAGGTAAATAGATAAGCGCATCGAGGCGATAAAGGAGGGGACGAATAATATTTTGTAAGTTCTAGCTAACGCAACTACCTAGATGGCCATCACGTAACAACGGTAGAATTTTGTGTTGGCGCAAGGTAGCTAGGTGACTTTGGCCACGGGGTGGACGGATCCGTAATTAAGGTGGACAATTCCGTATACACGCTTATTTTGATCCGCGCCTCACTACTTTGGGGGTAAAGCCTCTGCCCAGGGACCCACCCAGTGGGATCTCCTGCTGGCTCAAGCCGGTAAAAACCACACCTTAACGAAGGCTACAACACCCTGAATGAAGCGACGCTACAGCAAATTACTAGGGTTAACCGGCGTCCGAATCGGTAGGCTACTGCTGTGTTACGCACTGGCTTGCGGACTTACCGCCAACGCCCAGGAGTTTCCCTCCCATCTTCGTTACCTTACTACCGACGACGGGCTCTCACAGAACACCGTCGACTACGTGTTCCGGGACAGCCAGGGCTTTATGTGGTTTGCCACCTGGAACGGACTGTGCCGGTACGATGGCTACCAGTTTCGCGTCTATAAAGCGGATGGCACGGCGGACGGGCTACCGAGCAACTTCGTCCATACCCTGGCCGAAGACTCCTCCCACCATCTCTGGATCGGAACCACCGAGGGGCTCGGGGTTTATGATTTGGAGTACGGTCGCTTCGTGCAACTCACTGGGGTGCCGGATTCTTTAGGCCGAATGCGCGTCAATGCCCTGCACTATGCGGACGACGGGCAGGTCTGGATTGGTACGGATACGGATGGCTTTCACGTGCTGCAAGCGGATCAGGCGGGCCCGCGCTCGGTGCTGCGCGTCCGGCTCCGGCATTCCGGTTTGCGGGGGCAAACCGTGAACGCGATGTACCCGGTCGCCGCGGGTGGGGTGCTCGTAGGCACCAACTCGGGGCTTTTCGTGGTGGGGCGGGATGGTCAACCGCGTTCCTGTTCGTTGACATCCGCTCCGGAGGCGCGGGTACTTTCCATTCTAGCTGATGAGACGTACGGTTGGATTGGAACGGATGCCGGGCTCGTGCGGCGCAACCTAATTACTGGAGAGGAACGGATCTACCAATCGGACCCCTCAACTGCGGGAGGACTGTTGCACAATGCGGTAACGTCCCTAGCTTTCGACCAGCAGGGCCACCTGCTCGTGGGTACGCTGGGCGGACTCAACATCTACCGCCCGCTGGCCGACGATTTCCTGGCGGTTGCCGAGGGGGATGACCACCGGTCAAGTCTGAACAACCGCTTCGTAAATAGCCTCGCGGCGGATCCCATCGGTAACGTCTGGATCGGTACCGATAAGGGTGGTATCAATCAGTATAATCTGCACCAGCATCGTTTCGGCACTATCCTGCACCACCCCCACGAAGCCCACGGCCTGAGCAACGGTAAGGTGAACTCGATCCTTTCGGAAGGGAGGGATCTATGGGTGGGCACGGCCGGGGGCGGGTTGAACTTGGTGGACGGCCGGGAAACGGTGAAGCGGGTCTTTCGGAACGTGCCCGACCGGAGCGGCAGTCTGTCCAGTGATTTCGTGACCTCCCTAGTCCGAGATTCCCGGAACTACCTCTGGGTGGGCACCTGGGGAGGTGGACTGAACCGGCTGGACGATCCCGCTTCCGGCACCTTCAGTACCGTTGCTGCACTGTCCAGTAGTTTTATCTCCTCCCTGCATAGGGATACCAGCGGATTCATTTTGATCGGTAGCGAAAGCGCTCTAACTAGACTCGACCCGCGTGACATGTCGGTGGCCCGCCTGGATCCCGCTACCCTAGGGATTAATATCTCTGAAGTGGGCAGCATGATTCTGGATCGGCACGACGACTACTGGATCGGTACCCGCCAGGGCCTCTACCGTTTCCCGGCGCGGTCGGTCCGGAGTGATACGATGCGATTTGCCGCCGGGGAGGTTGACTTCTTCGACCGGGAGAGCGGGGTGCTTCCCGGCAACTACGTGCTGTCGTTGCACGAGGCCCGGGACGGCAGCCTGTGGGTAGGTACCTATGGGTATGGTCTGGTTCGCCTCATTCGCCACGGACGGGAGCTTCGATCCACCCATTTCGACGAGCAGGACGGGCTGTGCAACAACGTGGTATATGCCGTCCAGGAGGCACGCGGCGGGGAGCTCTGGCTCAGTACGGACTACGGCCTGTCCTGTTTCGATCCCGCAACGGAGACCTTTAAAAACTACTATGCGAACGATGGCCTGCCCAGCAATCAATTCTACTGGTCGGCTTCCGCCGCCGGGCCGCCGGACAGACTGTACTTCGGGAGCATCGACGGGCTGGTCTACTTTAACCCCGCCGACATATCCAATTATTTGGGACAACCCACCGCGACCCTCACCCGCCTTACGGCAATGGGTGAGGAGGTCCACCCGACGCAGATACGTCACGGCCGCACGGTACTCACTACCTCCCTCGACCGGGCGGACCGCATCGAGCTCTCCTACCTGGATAATGCCTTTACCCTGGAGTTTGCCGCTCTCGACTACTTCCTGTCCGAGAAGGTGCAGTTTGCCTACCGAATGCGGGGAATTGACCAGGACTGGGTCACGGTACCCTCCTCCCGCCGCTTTGCCAGCTACACCAATCTGGGGGGTGGCGAATACGTCTTTGAGGTTAGGGCGTCCAATGGCGAAGGCCAGTGGCAGCGCACGGCGACCCGTCTGCAGGTGATTGTTCATCCTCCCTTCTGGCGTACGAACTGGTTCTACGTGTTGCTGGCAGTCGTCGCCCTGCTGAGTGTCTTTTCATACACTAGGTGGAGAACCCGGTACCTACAGCGGCAAACCCGCAAACTCGAATCCTTGGTGCGGCAACGGACTGCCCACGTAGCCCGCCAGAAGAACATTCTCAAGGAACAGGCCGACCGGCTACGGGCCAATAACAAAACCCTCGAACAACGGCAGGGCGAGATCGCTGCGCAAAAAAACGAGTTGGAGGTGAAGAACCGGGAGATATCCCAGCAGCGAGATCGGTTGATCGAGATGAACGCCGAGGTCCGCAGGGTCAATGACCTACGTCTGCGGTTCTTTACGAATGTATCCCACGAGTTCCGCACCCCGCTGACACTGATCATTGCCCCCATAGAAAACTTGCTGGCACACTTCGGGAGCGATGACCGGGCCCGCGGCAGCCTGCAGGTCATTTACCGCAATGCCCGCCGCCTGCTGCACCTGATCAATCAACTGATGGACTTTCGGACCATCGAGGAGGGGAAACATCAACTTCGGCCGGTGTACGCTGACCTTGGAGCGTTCTTAACCACGGTAGGTGAGTCGTTTCGCAGTCTAGCGGAACACCGCGAACTGGATTTTAACATAAGCATACCGGGGGGCAACGCGCACGTCTGGTTCGATACCGAGAAGCTGGAACACGTGGTGTACAACCTGCTGTCGAATGCCATCAAGTATACACCCGCGGGCCAGAGTGTCCGGCTAAGCCTTTCCTTCGACCCGCCACCGACGGAGCGGGCGCCAGAATCCTTCACGGTGACCGTAGCCGACCGTGGCATTGGCATAGAAGCCGGTGCCATAGAACACATCCTCGATCCTTTCTACCGGGTACCCGGTACCGAGGGGCAGGGATCGGGAATCGGCCTGTCGCTCATCCGAGAAATCGTCCATGCGCTGAAGGGCAAGATCGAAGTGCAAAGCCAACCCGGGGCCGGATCGACCTTCAGGGTCACCCTGCCCTGCACCGAGGGCGCCTACGGTCAGCCGCCGCCAGCGTCCAGGACATTGACTACCCCGACCAGCCTCGCCGGCCGGATCGTTACGCTACGTGACAACCTCAAACGTTCCGACCGGGTACGGGCCAGGCGCTCGCCCACGCCCCCCGCCGCGACCGGTAAGCCGACCATACTGATTGTCGAGGATAACTACGACCTGCGAACGCTACTGGTGCAGAGCTTGGAAGCGAAATTCCGCGTACTCGAGGCGGGTGATGGCGTGGAGGGCTACCAGCTGGCCGCCCGCTACTCCCCCGAGGCCATCATCAGCGATATCATGATGCCCCGGATGAACGGGATCGAGCTGTGCCGAAAGCTAAAGGTGCAGATCCAAACGTCCCATATTCCGGTGATCCTTCTCACGGCCAAGGCGCTGGTGGAAAATCAGTTGGAGGGCCTGCGGGAGGGGGCCGACGATTACCTTTCCAAACCCTGTAACCTGGAGGTACTGCACGCCAAGATTGACAACCTGATCCAGTCGCGCCGCCGGATGAAAAAGCTGTTCGCCCGCTCGGCCACGCCCGAAGCGGCGGAGGCGACCGCCAATCCGGTCGATCGCGAGTTTCTGTCCCGCCTTTACGCCATTCTGTCCGAGCAGTACGCCGAGGCTACCTTCTCCCAGAGTGACCTGGCCGAAGCTATGTGCATGAGTCGCAGCCTGCTCTACAAAAAAGTTCGCTCCCTTACGGATATGTCGGTGACCGACTTCGTCAACCGCTACAAGATCAAGCGGGCCATCGACCTGATGGCCGAGGGCAGGCTAACCGTCTCGGAAGTTGCCTATTGCTCCGGCTTCCAAGATCCCAAGTACTTCAGCCGGGTGTTCAAAAAATTCTACGGCATGTCGCCGTCCGCCTATTTCTCCAACGACACGGCCAGTTCGGGATAGAAGAAAAGGGTGCCGCAGTACCACCGGTGAGAATAATTCTCTCACGAAAGGTTGTCAATGTGACAATCCATACCTACCTTGACCGCGCATCATGCAAAATTATCCAGCACAGGACCGCTTGCTCGTTGCCGTGGACTGCATCATCTTCGGTTTCCGGGAGGAGCGGTTGAACCTGCTACTGATCCGGCGGGATTTTGAGCCTCACCGGGGGGAGTGGTCCCTCATGGGGGGCTTCCTGCGGCGGGAGGAAGACCTCGACGCCGGCGCCCAGCGCGTCGTACAGACGCTGACGGGGCTGCGGGAGGTATACCTGGAACAATTCCACGTTTTCGGACGGGTAGACCGGGATACGGTGGAGCGTACGCTATCGGTCGGCTACTACGCCTTGGTGGACCAGGACATAGCCAGCGCGCAACTGTCCGGGGACTACGCCGCGCGGTGGGTACCCCTCGACGAGCTGCCCCCCCTGGTCTTCGACCACTGCCAGATGGTGGATGTGGCACTGGCGGCCCTCCGCTACCGCTCCACCCACGAACCGGTGGGTTTCGAACTACTGCCCGACCGATTCACCCTCACGCAATTGCAGCGGCTCTACGAGGCCATCTTCGGCCGCTCCATCGATGCGGGCAATTTTCGGCGGCGCCTGCGGCGGATGGATTACCTGGAGCAGACGAACGAAAAGGACTTTTCCCAATCCCGGAGCGGAGCCTGGTACTACCAGTTTCGCCCAGAAGGCTACGCCGCTGCCCGCCGCGACGGGGAGGCCTTTTTACTTAAACCCTGATCGACTATGCGCTATACCCTCGGACTGGATTACGGCACCGACTCGGTACGCGCCCTCCTGGTGGACAGCGATACCGGCGAAGAGGTGGGCACCGGCGTCAGCTACTACCCACGCTGGAAGGCCGGTAAATACTGCAAGCCCGCGGAAAGTCAGTTCCGGCAGCATCCCCGGGACTACATCGACGCACTAGAAGCGGCGGTACGCGAAGCCCTCGCCGATGCCCCGCCCGGTACGGCCGACCGCGTGAGCGGCATCGGCGTCGACACCACCGGCTCGACTCCCGTGGCGGTGGATGCCAACGGCACGCCGCTGGCCCTGCTGCCGGAGTTCGCGGACAACCCCAACGCCATGTTCGTGCTGTGGAAGGACCACACCGCCATCCGGGAGGCCGCCGAGATCAACGAACGCTGCCGTGGCTGGCAGACGGACTACACCAAGTACGAGGGGGGTATCTACAGTTCCGAGTGGTTCTGGGCCAAGATCCTGCACGTGCTGCGCGCCGATCCGGCCGTACGCCGGACGGCCCACTCCTGGGTGGAGCACTGCGACTGGATCCCCTTTCTGCTCACCGGGGGCAGCGCGGTGAGCGCGATGTGCCGCAGCCGCTGCGCGGCCGGCCATAAGGCACTCTGGCACCCGGAGTGGGGCGGATTGCCACCCGAGAAATTTCTCACCGCGCTGGACCCGCTGCTGGCCGGGCTGCGCGATCGCCTGTATACCGATACCTACACCTCGGACGTGGTGGCTGGTACGCTTAGCCAGGAGTGGGCCGGGCGCCTGGGTCTGCCGGCCGGTATCCCCGTCGGCGTAGGAGCCTTCGACGCGCACATGGGGGCCGTCGGGGGGGAGATCGAGCCCTTCTACCTCTCCAAGGTCATGGGCACGTCCACCTGCGACATTCTCGTCATCCCGGAAGATCATCCGGCAGCCGCCACCCGGGTACGGGGTATTTGTGGTCAGGTAGACGGGTCGGTCATCCCGAACATGCTGGGGCTGGAGGCCGGGCAGTCCGCCTTCGGTGATGTCTTCGCCTGGTTTGTCAACCTGCTTGCCTGGGGGCGTCCCGAGGGCGACCGCGGAGCCCTGATCGCGGAGCTGAGCGCGGCCGCCGCTGCCCTGCCGCCCGGGGGCAGCGAGATCGCGGTGGACTGGTTCAACGGCCGCCGCACCCCCGACGCCGACCAGCGCCTCCGGGGGGCCATCGCGGGGCTCAACCTCGGCTCCGACGCCCCCCGCGTATTCCGGGCCCTCGTGGAAGCCATCTGCTTCGGGGCGCGCCGGATCGTGGACCGCTTCGTGGAGGAGGGCATCCCCGTCGAGGGTATTATCGGACTGGGCGGCGTGGCGAAAAAATCCCCCTTCGTCATGCAGACGCTGTCCGACATTCTAAACCGACCCATCCGCATCGCCCGCAGCGAGCAGACCTGTGCCCTGGGCGCGGCCATGTTCGCCGCCGTAGCGGCCGGCCACCACGCCGATGTGTCCACCGCCGTAGATCGGATGGGCGCTGGCTTCGAAACCACCTATCACCCGCAGGCCGACCGAGTGGTCTACTACGCCGACAAGTTCGGGCAGTACGTACGTCTGGGCGAAGCGGCCGAGGACCTGGCCACTTCCTCATAAGTACCGCACCCGCGCGCCGCCGCCCTGAACTTCCACTTACCTAACCCACGTCACATGGCCCACGATAAGCTAAAAGATTCCGCCTACCGGGCGAATATGCAACTGCCCGAGCTGGGGCTGGTGGTGTTCACCTTCGGCAACGCCAGCGCAGTGGACCGCAAAGCCGGGGTATTCGCCATCAAACCCAGCGGAGTGCCCTACGACGACCTGCGCCCCGAAGACATGGTCATCGTCGATTTCGACGGGAGGGTGGTTGACGGTAAGCTTCGGCCGAGTAGCGACACCAAGACCCACGCCCTGCTGTACAAGGAGTGGACCGGCATTGGGGGCATCGTACACACCCACTCCACCTACGGTACCGCCTGGGCCCAGGCCCAACTGCCCGTGCCGATCATGGGCACGACCCACGCCGATCACCTGACGGTGGACGTACCCTGCGCGCCCCCGATGGACGATGAGCGGATCGGCGGTAACTACGAGCACGAGACCGGCCGGCAGATCATCGACCACTTTCGCAAGCTCGGGCTCGACCCGGCCGAGGTGGAAATGATCCTGGTCAGTAATCACGCGCCCTTCACCTGGGGCAAAACGGTGGAAAAGGCCGTCTACCACGCCGCCGTGCTGGAGGAGATGGCCCGCATGGCCTACCTCGCCCGGCAGATCAATCCCGACGCCCCGCGCCTCAAGGACAGCCTGATCCGCAAGCACTGGGAGCGCAAGCACGGCACCGACGCCTACTACGGCCAGTAATCTCCTTCCACCGACTCGAATCCCCCCCATGACTATCTACTTTCTCACCGGCAGCCAGCACCTCTACGGCTCGGAAACCCTGGCCCAGGTAGCCGAAAACAGCCAACGGATCGTGGCCGCCCTGAACGGGGCCGCAGACATTCCCGCCGAGATCATCTGGCAGCCCGTGCTTACCGATTCCGACCTGGTCTACCGCACTATCCGCGCCGCCGAGGCCGACGAGCAGTGCGCCGGCGTCATCACCTGGATGCACACCTTTTCCCCGGCCAAGATGTGGATCTGGGGGCTCAGTATCCTGCGCAAGCCCCTCTGCCACCTCCACACCCAGTTCCACCGCGACATCCCCTACGGGACCATCGACATGGACTACATGAACCTCCACCAGACGGCGCACGGGGGGCGGGAGTTCGGGCACATGTGCGCCAAGCTCGGCGTGCGGCGGCGCGTCATCGTGGGGCACTGGGCGTCGGCGCAGGTGCAAGGTGCCCTGAGCGGCTGGGTGCGCGTAGCCCTGGGTATCGCCAGCGAGCGCCGAATGAAGGTGGCCCGCTTCGGCGACAATATGCGGCACGTGGCCGTCACCGACGGGGATAAGGTGAGCGCGCAGATGACCTTCGGCTACCAGGTGGACGGCTTCGGCGTTGGCGACCTGGTCGAGCGGGTCGATGCCGTAGCCGACGATCGGGTGAACGGGCTACTGGAGGAATACCAGGCCACCTACGACCTGGCCGACAACGTACTGCCCGACGGCGACCGCCGCGACCACCTGGCCTACAGCGCCCGCCTGGAACTGGGGCTGACCGACTTTTTGGAGGAAGGAGGCTACACCGCCTTCACCGACACCTTCGAGGACCTGCACGGCCTGCGGCAACTGCCCGGGCTGGCCGTGCAGCGGCTGATGGGCCGGGGTTACGGCTTCGGCGGCGAGGGTGACTGGAAAACGGCCGCCCTGGTGCGCACGATGAAAGTAATGGGCGAGGGACTCCCGGGCGGGAACAGCTTCATGGAAGATTACACCTACCACTTCGAGCCGGGGGCGGAGGCCGTCCTGGGGGCCCACATGCTGGAAATCTGCCCCAGCATCGCTGTCGGCAAACCGCGCATCGAGTGCCACCCGCTCGGCATCGGGGGGAAGGCCGATCCCTGCCGCCTGGTCTTCGACGGGAAGGCCGGGCCGGCCCTTAATGCGTCGGTG
The DNA here is from genome assembly GCF_965214665.1 of Neolewinella sp. Lineage (GTDB taxonomy): Bacteria > Bacteroidota > Bacteroidia > Chitinophagales > Saprospiraceae > Neolewinella. The sequence goes on from NZ_OZ243970.1 coordinate 2,826,591, forward strand.
GTGGATATGGGTGCGAGTTTCCGCCTGGTCGTGAATACGGTCAGCGGCCGCCAACCTGCCGCGGAGCTGCCCAAACTGCCCGTGGCGCGCATTCTCTGGGAACCCCAGCCGGATATGGCGACCGGCGTAACGGGTTGGATCTACGCCGGCGGTGCCCACCACACCTGCTTCAGCCAGAACATCGGCGCCGACCAGCTGGTCGATTACGCCACCTTCACGGGCATCGAGTGCGTGCTGATCGACGAGCACACAAAACTCAGCGAATTACGGGCCCGGCTGGGCTAGCGTACGCTTTCTTCCACTGCATAACTCGCGATCATGACGGTATTAGCGACCATTGACTGGATCATCATCCTGCTCTATTTTACCCTCATCCTCGGTATTGCCTGGTGGGTGATCCGGCAAAAGAATGACAGCTCCGACGAGTATTTTCTCGCCGGTCGTAACCTGGGGTGGTTCGTGGTGGGGGCGTCCATCTTTGCCTCCAATATAGGCTCCGAACACCTGGTCGGCCTGGCCGGGTCGGGGGCGACTGACGGCGTGGCCCTGGCCCACTACGAGCTGCATGCCTGGTGCCTGCTGGTGCTTGGCTGGGTACTGGCCCCCTTCTACATGCGCTCGCGGGTCTTCACAATGCCGGAATTCCTGGAGCGGCGATTTTCCGGTACGGCCCGGGTTATCCTGTCCCTTATCTCCCTGGTGGCCTACGTGCTGACTAAGATCGCGGTGGGCATCTTCGCCGGCGGTATCGTTTTTGGGGTGCTAATGCCGGAGATCAGTTTTATGGGCCTCGACAGCTTCTGGATCGGGTCCATCCTGGTGATTATTCTTACGGGGGTCTACACCATCCTGGGTGGGCTAAAGGCCGTGGCCTACACTGAGAGCATCCAGACCGTCATCCTGATCTTCGGGTCCATCCTGGTGACGTATTACGGGCTGGATGCCCTCGGCGGTTGGGGCGAACTGCGGCGCATCGCCGGCTCCGAGATGTTTAACCTCTGGAAGCCGCTGGTGCCGGAGGGAATGGAAGGCACCTGGGCACCGGTGCGTACCGATACCACCATGGCCTGGTACTTCAACGCGAACTACCCCTGGCTGGGCATGCTCTTTTGCGCCCCCATCATCGGCCTGTGGTACTGGTGTACGGATCAGTATATCGTGCAGCGTACCCTCGGGGCCGCCAACCTTTCGGAGGCTCGCCGCGGTACCATCGCAGCAGCCCTGCTCAAGTTACTGCCGGTGTTCATCTTCATCATCCCCGGCATGATCGCCTTCGCGCTGGCCATCAGCGGCCGAATGGACTCCATCGCCACAGAGATGCTCGACGGGCAGGGGCGGCTGGTCACGGCCAACGCCCAGCAAGCCTTCCCCCTACTGGTGGCGACGGTGCTGCCCACCGGTATTCGCGGGCTGGTGGTGGCCGGACTGCTCGCCGCCCTAATGAGCTCCCTAGCCGGGGTGTTCAATGCCTCCTCCACCCTGTTCACGATGGACTTTTACAACAAATTCAGACCAGGGACGAGCGAGCAGAACCTGGTGCGGATCGGGCGCATCGCCACGGCCGCCATGGTGATCATCGGCCTGGCCTGGATCCCCGTCATCCAGGGCAGCCGCGGCCTTTATGACTACCTACAGAGCGTGCAGGGGTACCTAGCCCCGCCCATCTTCGTGGTTTTCTTTTTCGGCATCTTCTTCAAACGGATGAACGCCAAGGGTGCACTGGCGGCCCTGGGTATTGGCTTCGCCATGGGCCTGTTCCGGCTGGTGGTCGATACGCCGGTCGCGCTGAGCCAGGGCTTCGCTTACCCCGAGGGTTCCTTCCTATGGATCGTCAACAACACCTTCTTTCAGTACTACAGTCTGCTGATCTTCCTGGTTAGCGCCACCGCCATGGTCGGGGTCAGCTACGCCACCGCCCCGCCGCCGCTGGAAAAAATCCAGGGGCTAGCCTTCGGCATGGTCTCGGCCGAGGACCGCGCCGAGGTCAAGTCGAGCTACTCCCGCGCCGACGTGCTGTGGTCCGTCCTGGTCGTCGTACTGATCCTCATCGCCTACGTCTACTTTAGCGGATAAGGTTAGTGGGCGCTTGCACCCGTCGTCCGTGACCTCTGTGCCCCCCGCGACTGACCTTCGCTAGTCCGTAGCCTGGGTGTGCGCCGTGGTCCCTACCAGCTGTTCCTTCAGGTCGTTGGGAGTGTCGGGTGCCTGAGCGGTGAACGAAAGACTGCTAACGAGGAGGAGCAGAGCGGAGATCGGGCGCATGTTTTGGGAGCGGTTTTGGACGGGGAGGTGTTCAAAACGCCCTCCCCTACCTTCGTGCTTTCGCAGCCCATCCCCGTTTATGTCCACCTATACTATCATCGCCGGCCTAATCTTTCTGGCCGCCATCTTCGGCTACCTCAATGCCCGTTTCCTCAAACTACCGACCACCATCGGGCTCATGCTCATCACGCTGCTCTATACGGTAGCGGTGTTGGGGTTGAGCTACTTCGACGATACGCTGCTACGGGCCGAGGCCGAGCTGATCCAGGGCATTGACTTTGAGCGGGTACTGATGGACTACATGCTCAGTTTCCTGCTCTTTGCCGGGGCACTGCATACCAACTACGACGAGTTAAAAAAGCAGGGGGCGGCCATCGTAGCCTTTGCTACCCTGGGGGTGGTGACCTCGACCTTCCTCATTGGCACGCTCACCTTTTACCTGCTCCAGTTGCTCGGCATGCCCGTGAGCTACGTATACTGCCTGCTGTTCGGGGCCATCATCTCACCGACCGACCCTATCGCCGTACTAGGTATCCTGAAGCAGGCGCGGGCCCCCAAAAAACTGGAGATCAAGATCGTCGGCGAGTCACTCTTCAACGACGGCGTAGGGGTGGTGCTCTTCCTGACCCTCTTTGAGATCGCCGACGCCAGTCAGGGACCGATCGGGGCCGTAGACATCGCCGTACTCTTCGGGCAGGAGGTGTTTGGGGGACTATTGCTGGGGGTGGCCCTGGGTTGGGTGGCCTACCGGCTCATCAAGTCCATCGACGACTTCAGCACCGAGATCATCATTACCCTGGCCGCCGTGATGGGGGGCACGGTCGTGGCCCAGGAGTTTCACCTCTCGGCGCCCCTGGCGATGGTAGCCGCCGGCCTGGCCATCGGGCACGATCAGGTGCGGGCCAGTGCCATGTCGGAGACCACCGAGCTCTACGTCGATAAGTTCTGGGAGCTGCTTGACATCCTACTCAACGCCGTCCTTTTCGTGCTCATCGGTATGGAGATGCTCATACTGACCTTCACGGGTAGCTACCTGCTGGCGGGGCTACTGGCCATTCCCATCGTACTGCTGAGCCGCCACGCCGCCCTATGGCTGCCGGTGCGCCTGTTCTCGCGCAAGCTGGACTTCGTGCCCCATACCCATAAGATCATAACCTGGGGAGGGCTACGGGGTGGCATTTCCATCGCCCTGGCCCTCAGCCTCGCCGAGGAGATGAACCGCGAGATGTTTTTGGTAATGACCTACGTGGTGGTAGTGTTCTCGATTCTGGTGCAGGGACTGACGATCGAGCGGGTGGTGCGGCGGTTGTTGCCTACGGCGTAGGGGGGCGGGGCCGCGGGTGCGGGGTGCACGCGGCGGAACTTCCGTATCTTGAGCCAATAGCAAAGACGATGAACTGGCGACCACACATCACTACCGATCCCAAAATACTGTATGGCAAACCTACCATCAAGGGTACGCGCATATCGGTTGATCTAATCATCGATAAACTAGCCACGGGAGAGAGTTTTGAGTACCTGCTTTCAGCATATCCGCACATTACGCTAGAACAGATCTATGTCTGCTTAGCCTACGCAGCGGATCAGATCCGCCATGAGGAGGCGATTTCTACCCGGGCCTAGATGACCTTTTTAGCAGATGAAAGCGTCGATTTCAATATCGTCAAGCAACTACGCGAAGCGGGCCTGGAGATTATGTCTATTATAGAGACTACTCCTGGTATCCCTGATAAATTGGTGCTGCAACGGGCGAACGAACTCCAAACGGTCCTCATCACAGAAGATAAAGACTTTGGAGAGCTGACCTATCGGCTGAAACTACCCAATCACGGCATTGTTCTTCGAATGGATGGCGAACCACTCGACCATAAACTTACTCAGATCAGGCAGTTGATCGCTGTTTACGGGGACCGATTGAAGTCTAGTTTTTGCGTACTGACGGGTAAAAAAAATTCGGGTGATTATTCAATAGAGTTTATTACTCAACACCTGGCTTATGTCCACCGATCACCCGCGCCGCGCCATCGTTAACCCCAGCCACTACCCTACCCCCCGGCACACTTACTAAGTTCCGTACTTCGCCCCGCAAGCCTATATCGAAGCGGTAGCCTAATTGCCCATTCGCTCCCACTGTATACGCCTGTCCGTGATTGGCACTCAGCTGCCCAATGCGCACGCGGGTATGTAGCAGGTTACCTCCAAATATGACCTCCTGCTGTCCGTCACTTGTCGCGTCCAGGGCACTCACGGCAAAGATCGGTGCGCGCTGTGCCTCCATGGGGAGTGCTTGCCAGCGCGGGGCCGCGGAGGGGTGAAGGACCATAGATCGTAGCTCCGCCGCCTCCAGTCGCTCGCTTTCTCCTAATGCTTCCCCCAGTACCTCCTGCACCGTTGCTGTACTGTATGTCAGGTAGTCTGGATACCGCTTCTTCAGCCCTGGCAGTATTTCCATAAGCTCGTCGCGGGCGGCGAAGGGGTACTCCCGTCCATCCTGAGTATAGGCTAACAGGGGAATGCGCTGCCCGGCCCCGAAGAAGCGGCCGTGGTAGAGCACTAGTGGCCTCTCTCCCACTGCGCTGAATTGATTGTTCGTGCCGAGGTTGCCGGCGATCACCTCCTGCCGGCCGTCACCGTCTAGATCGACCGCGTAGAGGGTATTCCAGAGTCCGGTGGGTGATAGATCAAGGGTACGGCCGACCTCGAAGGTCCCCCCCTCATTCAGTAGTGCCACCACGGTGCCGAAGTGACGACTCACGACTAGGTCTTCATCACCGTCCGCATCTACGTCGAGCGCAAGGGCATCGGTAACCATGCCTACTTCCAAGGCAGTAGCCTCCAAAAACCGACCCGCTCCATCATTCAGCAATAGGTAGGAGGTACCCCCCAGCGGATACTCCCCCGGCACCACCCGCGAGCCGAAGAATAGATCCTGGTCCCCATCACCGTCCACGTCCCATGCCAGCACCACGGAGGCGGAAAGGGACAGCCCCGCAGGAAGCACATCCTTTGCCGGGTGGAAACTACCCCTGTCGTTGTGGTACAGCCGGGGCCGGAGTCGCTTATCCCCGGGCTCCAACTCGTAGCCGGCACTAGCGACGATCAAATCCGCATCACCGTCCTCGTCCAGATCGGCGAAGGCGGCGGCCGTATCCTCGCAGTCAGCGGTGGCCGCGAACGCAGCGCTACCGGAGCTCACGTACTCGCCCCCCGCCAACCGAAATACCTCCGAGGCCTGCCCGCGCGCTCCGCCAAAGAATAAGTACTCTCCCGCCACGGAGGTTGCCAGCGCCGGCCCCCCGTACGATAGCATGAAGGGTAGGAGCCGCTGTAGGTCGAAGTCGTTGCGCACGTCCTCACGGTGCACGAAGGGGAAGGTGTCGATGCGTACCGCCGGGGGTAGCATCCGGTCGGTCTCTGTGGCTGGTGGGGTAACAGTGTCCGGCCCCCACAGCTCGAGACGCTCTCCGGCCGTCACGTCAGTAAATCGGTCGCGACGACCATCGGTCCACTCCACGTCCACCTGCTTCGCACCGGCGGCCCCGCCCAGTCCGAATACGAGGGGCACGTAGGCAGAGGACTGGAACCCCCGGGCGGGGTAAAATTCCTGTACCTGTACGCTACTGTCTGCGGTGACAGTCACCCGTGCACCGATGGCCAGGGCAGGAGGGGCCTGCGTCAGATCGACGGTAATGCCGGCCGCCCCTTTCGTGCCGTTCTGGTAGATGGCGGCCGGGCTATTGACGTTACTGACTACGATATCCAGATCGCCGTCGCGGTCCAGATCGGCGAGTACGGCACCGTTGGAGAGGGAGTTTTCGGTAAAGCCCCAGGCGGCCGAACGGTCTACGAAGCCGCTATCCGCCCGGCCGGCAAAGACGTAGTTGGCTACGTCGATGGCCGGCATATTGGCGATCACCTCCAGCTGGTCGACCGCCGTGCCGTCAACCCGGGACTTAGTCTGCACAGCCATAGTGTAGGTGAGGAACTGCATGTTGGTATAGTCGCGGGCGTAGCCGTTGGTGATGTACACGTCCTTGTGACCGTCGAGGTCGAGGTCACCGGCCAGCACCGCCCACGACCAGTCGGTATTCGACAGGCCCCACTGCTGGCCTACCTCGGCGAAGGTGCCGTCGCCCTGGTTAAGCTGTAGCATGTTGCGGGAATACTGACGGTAGAAGCCACGGTCGATTAGGGCGCGAAACTTCTGGTAGTTATCGGCCCCAGCGGTTAACTTGATGCGCTCGTTACCGTGGGGGAGCATATCGAGAGTGATCAGGTCGGTGCGGCCATCGTTGTTGAGGTCGGCGGCGTCGGAGCCCATCGAAAAAAGGGACACGTAGTCGAAGGCCGCCGCCAGTTCTGAGGAGAAAGTGCCATCGCCCCGGTTGCGGTAGTAGTAGTCCTGCTCGTGGTAATCGTTGCAGACATAGAGATCGGGCCAGCCGTCGCCGTCGAAATCACTTACCGCCACCGATAGGCCGAAGCCGAGGACATTATCGTGCAGGCCTGCCAGGGCGGACACATTGACGAAGCCGTCCGGCCCGTCGTTGCGGTACAGCTTAGAGGCGTACTGGGGCCCGGGTGTGTTCTTGAGCTGTCCGTTAGCCGCGCTGAAGCCCGCGTACTGCTGCACGGAGTGGTTGAGCACGAAGCAGTCCACATCCCCATCGCGGTCGTAGTCGAAAAAGACGGCCTGGGTAGAGTAGGCTGCATCGTCGAGCCCGTAGTCCGCCGCCCGCTCGGTGAACGTCTCATTGCCGTTGTTAACGAACAGCAGGTTGCGCCGTAGCCGGGGCGAGGTGGCGGCCGAGCGGCATTGGTAGATATCGAGGTAGCCGTCGCTATTGATGTCGACCAGGCTCACGCCGGTATTCCAGCCATCGGCGGCGCTGATGCCGGCACCTTCCGGGGCTAGGCGGTAGCGGATCTGGCCTTGTTCTTGCCCAAAGTAAAGCTGGTTCGGTACCAGGTTGCCGCTGAAGTACAGGTCGGGGATGCCGTCGTTGTTCAGGTCGCCGACCGCCACACCCCCGCCATTGTAGAAGTAGCCGTACTTCAGCACGTTGAAGTCGGCCGACTCCTCCAGTTTATTGACGAAGGTGACGCCGGTGTCGCTCGGTGCCAAGTGGGTAAACAGCGTCTCCTCCCCCTGCCGGCAGTGCAGCAAGGAAACGATCAAACACAAGCAAATACAATAAAGTAGCGGCGGCATAGCGGGATGTCACCAAGGTACCGCATATCCTTTCATACCTTAAAGGCGGATAAATACCTAGGCGCATGCTTAGACCAGGCTGGAACCCTTTTCGTCGGTGGTTACTGTACATACTTACCCTCGTTTGGGCGGGAGCGCAGGTGCAAGCTCAGTCGAACGGGGCAAGCTATGACGTGGCAGTGATCGGTGCCGGGGCCAGTGGGACCGCCGCCGCTATCCAGGCCGCCCGCACGGGGGCCCGGGTAGTGCTGGTCGAGGAAGGGCCCTGGGTGGGTGGTATGCTCACCGCCGCCGGCGTCACGGCCATGGATGGGAATCACCACTTGGCCGGAGGACTATGGAAGGAGTTTCAGGATAGCCTCTACGCCCATTACGGCGGGCCGGAAGCGGTGGCCACCGGCTGGGTCAGCAACACACTCTTCGAGCCGGAGGTGGCCCAGCGCATCTTTCGCCATATGCTCGACCGGGAGCCGCGGATCGACTTACACCTGAATGCTACGGCAGAAGCTATCGACCGAGCCACCGACGGTAGCTGGACGGTAGCCGTTCGTTCCGGGGAGGCAGTGCAATCGTACACCGCCAGGGTCCTCATCGACGCGACCGAACTGGGAGACGTAGCCGCTGCCCTTGGGGTCTCCTACGACCTCGGTATGGACGCCCGCGCCGAAAGTGGCGAAGCCTACGCGCCCGAGCAGGCCAACGACATCGTACAGGACCTGACCTACGTACTCACCCTACGTGACTTCGGGCCGGACACCGACCGCACGATCGCTGAGCCGCCCGGGTACGATCCTGCGCCCTTCGCCTGCGTATGTAGCACCCGCGACCCCGCCGCCTACGACGACGACCCCCGCATCGACTGCGCTAAGATGCTTGCCTACGGCCGCCTGCCCAACGATCGGTACATGATCAACTGGCCGAACTGCGGCAACGACTACTACCTCAACCTGGTGGAAATTCCGCCGGACGAACGGGATAGTCTGCTCCAGGAGGCTAAACTGCACAGCCTACGCTTCTTGTACTACCTGCAGACGGAGCTCGGCTACGCCAACCTAGGCCTGGACGAAACCTACCCCACCCCCGATAGTCTACCGCTGCTCCCCTACCACCGCGAGAGTCGCCGCATCCGTGGGGAAGTGCGCTTCGATCTCAACCACCTGACGGAGCCCTTCGATCAACCCGATCCCCTGTACCGGACGAGCATTGCGGTGGGCGACTACCCCATCGACCACCACCACAAGATGCGGCCCGATGCGCCGGAAATCGACTTCATCAAGATCAAAGCGCCGGCCTACGGAATCCCCCTCGGTGTGCTCATTCCCCGCGGCTACGATGGACTCATCGTAGCCGAGAAGAGTATTAGTGTCAGCAACATCGTCAACGGCGCGACTCGCCTACAGCCAGTAGTGCTGGGCATCGGCCAGGCTGCCGGCGCACTAGCCGCGCTAGCCGCACGCCGTGGGGTCACGCCCGCCGAGGTGCCGGTGCGGGAGGTGCAGGCCGAGTTGCTCCGGGCCGGAGCCTACCTACAGCCCTATACCGACGTGCCATCGGACGACCCGGACTTCGCGACCATCCAGCGCATCGGTTCGACGGGTATTCTTCAGGGAACGGGTATTAATTACAAGTGGACCAACCAACGGTGGTTCTACCCTGAGCGACCGATCAGTGAGTACGAGCTGCTGCGCGGCCTGCAGCGCTTTTACCCAGCTCTCGCTAACCGTAACGATGGCTCTGGTGAACCCCTCGGACCGGTTTACCTCAGAAAGCTATTCGTCACGCTCGGAGCCGATAAGGCCGTCATGGAAGTTCTATTGAACGCTGGTCCATTGGCCGGGGTGGATATATATACCCGCCGGCATACTGCAGCCTTACTTAATTTCTTGCTCGACCCCTTCGGCCACGATATTGACCTACACGGTCACCTGATCACCGATAGCCAATGAGCCTCAGCACCCTCGATCTGTCCATCATCCTGGCCTACATCGTCATCGTACTGGCGGCGGGCTTCTACGTCTCGCGGCGCGCGAATCAGAACCTGGAGGCGTACTTCCTGGGCGGTAAGACCATCAAATGGTACGTGCTGGGGCTGAGTAATGCCTCGGGCATGTTTGACATCTCGGGGGCGATGTGGACGGTCAGTATCCTATTCATCTACGGACTCAAGAGCGCCTTCATTCCCTGGCTCTGGCCGGTGTGGAACCAGGTGTTCGTCTTCGTTTACCTGGCACTGTGGATGCGGCGCTCGGGCGTGATGACGGGGGCCGAGTGGATCACCTTTCGCTTCGGCGACGGGCGGGGTGCGCGGCTGAGCCACCTCATCATTGTGGCCTTTGCGGTGATCAGCGTGCTGGGGTTCATGGCTTACTTCTTCGAGGGCATCGGCAAGTTCTGCGTGCTGGTGCTGCCGTGGGACCTGGCGCTACAGGTGGGCCTGATCGACCTGAGCTCCGCTAACTCCTACGCGCTGCTGATCTGTGGGCTTACGGCGCTGTATACCATCAAGGGGGGCATGTACTCGGTGGTATTTACCGAGGTGATCCAGTTCGTGATCATGACGGTGTCCTGCTTTGCCATTGGCTACATTGCCTACACCTCGCTGACGCACGAGCAGGTGATGGCCGTGGTGCCGGCCGGCTGGGACGAGCTCTCCTTTGGCTGGCGACTGGGGCTCGACTGGGCGGATACGCCCTACGCGGCGGTCAACGAGCGGATTGCCACCGACGGCTTCGACCTCTTCGGTATCCTGCTAATGCTGATGGTCTTCAAGGGCATCTTCGCCTCGGTGGCCGGTCCGGTGCCGAGCTACGACATGCAGCGCATCCTGGCGGCGGGTAGTCCGGCCGAGGCAGCGAAGATGGGATTTATGACTACGGCCGTGCTCTTCATTCCCCGCTACCTGATGGTGGCTTCCTTCGGGGCGCTGGCGTTGGTGTATCTGGGGCCGGAACTGGCAGCAATGGGTAGTGATATCGACTTCGAGCAGGTACTACCCCTGGCTATTCAGAAGTTCTTACCCACGGGGCTGAAGGGACTGTTACTGGCCGGTCTGCTCGCGGCCTTCATGGGTACCTTCTCAGCCGTAGTTAATTCTGCGCCGGCCTACCTGGTCAACGACGTTTACAAGAAGTATGTCGATCCCCATGCTCCGCAGTCGCGCTACATCCAGCTCAGCATCTGGTCGTCCCTACTATTAGTTGTAGTAGGCATCGGCTTCGGCTTCTACGCCACCTCGCTCAATCAGCTTACCCTCTGGATCACGGCTGCCCTCTACGGCGGCTACGCGGCGGCCAACGCCCTGAAGTGGATCTGGTGGCGCTTCAACGGCTACGGCTATTTCTACGGCATGCTCTTCGGACTGATCGCCTCGACGGTGAAGCTGTTTGTCTTTCCGGACTATACCGATATTTACATCTTCCCCATTATCCTGGCCTGCTCCGTGGCCGGCTGCATCTTTGGCACCTACGCTTGTCCCCTCGGCGACCGGGCAGCCATCAAGCGGTTCTACCGCCGCACGCGCCCCTGGGGCTTCTGGGGGCCGATCCGCGCCGAGGTCATGGCTGAGAATCCCAACTTCGTGCCTAACCGGGACTTCGGCCGCGACGTGGTCAATATTCTGATCGGCATCGTTTGGCAGATGGCGCAGGTGGTGATCCCGATCTACTTCATCATCAAGGACAACGGGCGGATGGTGCTGTGGTCGGCGGTACTGGTGCTGACTACGGCGCTGCTGAAGCGGCTGTGGTGGGATCGGCTGGAGGCATGATATACTCGGCGCGGGCATCTTAAGTGAAAAGTAGGGAAGCACCGATCTTGGAGGTGTCAAGCCATCCAACCCATGTACTTCCCCGTAGTCAGCGAAGCTGACCTTAAGCAAGCAAGATACCACCAAATGCATTCTTCCCACCACGTGATCCGCCAGCGCATGCACTACCTGATCTTACGGGCTCAGGGCCTCGGTCCGGGTCAGTGCGCTAAGATCCTGAGTATCCACCCCAATACCGCTACGCACTGGGCTAAGTGTTACCTTGCCGAGGGCTTAGCCGGCTTGCTCCATTATGCTCCCTATCGACCGCACAGTGCGCTGCACGCTCACCGCCACGAGCTTGCTGCAGCCTTCACCCGAGAGCCGCCCCGCAGCATTGTTCAGGCCGCTCAGGTCATCGAGCAACGTACCGCAATACGTAGGGGGTTGACCCAGACGCGTCGCTTTGTCAAGCAAACCCTGGGCATGAAGTGCCGCCGCTTCCGCTGCCTGCCGGGGGGCAAGCTTCCCATCGAAGAACTTGCCGCTCAGCAACGTGCCTTCTTACTCAATACCCTTCAACCCCTCCTGGAACAGTCCGCCACCGAAGCCATCGATCTATACTTCGTGGACGCGGCCCATCCCGTGCAAGGCTTCCACGCCGGGCGGGTATGGAGCCCCCGACCCCTGGCGGTTCGTACCCCTTCGGGACGCCACCGGCTCAATATTCTCGCGGCCCTGGATAGCCATCGTCAGGAGCTCTACAGCATCACGACGCCGGACTACATCCAGGCCACTACCGTGGTCGAACTGCTCGACTTACTGCGCCAGGAACGCCCCGGCCGCCCTATCCACTTGGTGCTAGACAATGCTCGCTATCAGCGCTGCGCCTTAGTTCAGCAGGCTGCCCAGAGGCTAGATATCCACTTAGTCTACTTACCGCCCTACTCCCCAAATCTGAACCTGATCGAGCGCTTTTGGAAGTTCCTCAAAAAGCAGGCCCTGGCCGGTTATCACTTCGCCACCAAGCAGGACTTCGAGGACGCGATCTACTGGTTCATCGAAGAGGTCAACAACGGCGAACATCAGGCACAACTGCGCACCTTGCTGGCACTAAACTTCCAGCAACTCGTCAAACCACCCGCAGAGTTTTCACATAAGATGGCCGCGTGAAGTATAGATTCTACCGCAGAGGGCACGGAGGGCCGCAGAGTCTTCCTTTGCTGTACCTCTGCGTTCTCTGTGTCCTCTGCGGTTCGAGTAAAGTGCTGTAAGCACGTAATGCAGCAACTCAAATAACCTGCCTTAAAATTGTCCATGCACATCACCGGCACCTTCCTAGACGAGATCTCCCACGACATCCCCCACCAAAACTGGGGGCCCGCCCAGTGGGAAGCCGACTTTCGTCACATGCAGGCCGCGGGTATCGACACCGTCATCCTCATACGCGGGGGCTACCGGCGCTTCCTGACCTGGCCTTCGGACTATCTCGTGCGGGAGCAGGGCTGCTACCAACCGGGGCAGGACCTGGTCGAGCTCTTTCTCACCCTGGCCGGCCGCTACGGTATGACCTTTTACTTCGGGCTCTACGACAGCGGCCGCCACTGGGACTCCGGTAACATGCAGCACGAGGTGGACGCCAACCGCTACGTGATCGATGAGGTCTGGCAGCGCTACGGTCATCACGCGGCCTTTGGGGGCTGGTACCTGAGTATGGAGATTAGCCGGAAGACGCGGGGCGCTATTGAATCATTCCGTACCCTTGGCCAGCACTGCAAGGATATCAGTGGTGGGCTACCTACGCTCATCTCTCCCTGGATCGATGGCAAGAAGGCCGTTGCCGCCACTGCAGCCACCCTGACCAAAGACGATACCATCAGTCTGGCCGCGCACGAGCGGGAGTGGGATGAGATTTTCTCCGGCATCCACGAAGTCATCGACGCCGTAGCCTTTCAGGATGGCCACGTGGACTACCACGAGCTCGACGCCTTCTTCTCGGTCAACAAGCAGCTTGCCGATCACTACGGACTGGCCTGCTGGACTAACGCCGAGACCTTCGACCGCGACATGCCCATCAAGTTCTTACCCATTAAGTTCGAGAAACTGCGGCTCAAGTTGGAGGCCGCCGCCCGCGCCGGCTACGACAAGGCCATCACCTTCGAGTTTTCCCACTTCATGAGCCCCCAGTCGATGTACCCCTCGGCCGGTAATCTGCTAGATCGGTATAGGGAATGGGCGAACCTACCGCCTACCCCCTAACTCATCCAGTTCCCACCAGCACTGCACCAGCGCCCGCGGCACGTGGTAGCATCCTTTCCATTTGCCGCCCTTCAGATCGAGTAGCACCTCCCCACGCCGGTTGAGGTAGCCGTACCACTCGCCACCCTGCTCGGAGTCGCGGAAGTGCTTCCAGGTATAATCATGCACCCGGTGAAACCACTCCAGGCAGCGCGCATCGCCAGTGTGGTGGTAGCCCTTGAGTAAGGCGATCAACGTTTCCAGATGTACCCACCAGAGCTTCTGGTCCCACTCCAGTTGCTGCGGCGGCTGGCCCAGGCGATCGAGGAAGTAGAACACGCCGCCGTGCTCCGTATCCCAGCTGTATTCAAGCGTACGTAAGGTCAGGTCCTTGGCTCGGTGCAGCAGTTCCGTATCCCGCCGCCGCTCGGCCAGGTCCATCACAAACCACATGGCCTCGATGGCGTGGCCCGGATTGAGTAGCCGCCCCTCGAAGCTATCGGAGCGCGATCCGTCGGGGTGCACGTCTTCCAGCAACAGCCCAGTTTCTTCGTCGAGGAAGACCGTCATCACTTCGCGGAGGCACTCATCCGTCAATCGTTGCACCATTTCCGGTTCCAGCAGTGACTCGATTTCCAGGGCGAGGTTGCACAGTATCATCGGCAGGGCAAAATTCTTGAGGGGCCGGGTGCCCGCGATGGCCTTCGACCACTGCCCCTTCGGAGTGTCGCGGCGGGCTAGGATGGCCGTGAAGGTTTCGCGGGCCAGGGTACCATAGCGCTCCTCCCCCGTAGCCTGGTAGAGCTGACCGAAGGCCTGGGCGGCGAAGCAGTCGGAGAAAATATTATAGGGCACTACGAGCGGCTCCCCGGCCTGCGTGAGACTGAAGTACCAGCCCCCCATAGGTGCCCGCCCGTACCGTTCCAGGAAGTCCGCGCCGTGGCGGGCTACCTCCAGCCACCCCCGCCCGGCGTCGACCCGCCGGTGTAGCGTCGCGAAGGTCCACACCTGCCGCGCCTGTAGCCAGACGAACTTATCGGTATCGAACACCCGCCCGTCCGGCCGCAGGCAGGTGAAGTAACCTCCATGCACTCGGTCGAGCGAATACTGCTCCCAGAAGGGTACTACCTGGTCCAGGAGTTCGCGGCGGTACTCATCGGCCAGCTCGGGCAGGGATTTCGGCATGGGGCGGTTAGCTTTAGGGCTCAAACTACTGTATGCGCCCCGGTCTGCTGCTATTTTTCTGGCCCTGCCTGGCGCTACTGGGCCAGTCACCGGTCGATTTTGTCGATCCCTTCATCGGCACGGCCGGCCATGGACATACCTACCCCGGCGCTACCCTGCCCCACGGCGGTGTACAGCTCTCCCCCGATACGGGGGATGAGGGCTGGGACTGGTGCAGTGGCTACAACTACGCCGACGGTAGCATCATGGGCTTTAGCCATACCCACCTCTCCGGCACGGGTATCAGTGACCTGGCCGACGTGCTCGTGATGCCCTACACCGGTTCGCTCAAGTTATATCCTGGCCCCAAGGACGATCCCGACGCCGGCTTCCGCTCCCGCTTCGACCACGCTACGGAGGTGGCCACACCGGGTTATTATGCCGTCACCCTGGCTGACTACGGCATCCGCGCCGAGCTCACCGCCGATGCCCGCCGGGGCTACCACCGCTATACGTTTCCGGCCAGCGATTCGGCCCACATTGCCGTCGATCTGCAGCACGGACTGGACCGTCACCGTAGTTGGCTTACCGAGCGGGTACTGGACGCGGAGCTGCGGGTAGTCGACTCGGTTACGCTGGCTGGCTACCGCATCTCTACCGGCTGGGCCCACGTGCAGCGCGTGTACTTCGAGCTTAAGTTTTCTGAACCCTTCCGCGCATATGGCTTGGCCACTAACGGTACATACCGCCCCCATAGTCGCCTGGCACGAGGCCGTGACGTACGGGGCACGGTCAGCTTTAGCACTACCGCCAGCGAGCACATCGAGGTCGTCGCTACCCTATCCCACGAACCCTTTGCGGACGAGACAGGGGGCGGGGCCGCAGGTGCAATGAACTTCGAACAAGCCAGGCAAGCCGCCCGCACTTCCTGGTCTACCGCGCTGGCCCCCATCACCATCGAGGCTCCCGACTCCGTGAAGACCATCTTCTACACTGCGCTCTACCATACCGCCCTCTCCCCGAATTACCTCCTTGGTGCCCAAGGCGATACCGTACTGACCACCCTCAGCCAGTGGGATACCTACCGCGCTGCCTTTGCCCTTAGTACCCTGATCCGCCCCACCCTGACCGAGCACATTCTGGCCGCACTCCTGGAGGGCTACCGGCAAAATGGCTACCTGCCCGTCTGGAAGCTCTGGGAGGATGAGGTCAATACGATGATCGGCACCCCGTCCGTACCCATCGTAGCCGAGGCCCTGCGCAAGGGCTACGGCAGCGCTCTTGCCGATGAGCTTTACGCCGCCGTGCAAGCCTCACTGGTAACCGACAACCCTGTGGCCCCCTGGTCCTACTTTGACCGCTATGGCTACGTCCCCACCGACGTCGGTGAGTACTTCGCTACCTCCAAGACCCTGGAGATGTGCTACGCCAATGCCTGCGCCGCCGAGCTGGCGCGGGGACGGGGTGACACTACCTCAGCGGCCCTGTATGGGGAGCGTGCAACCTATTACCGCACGCTGTTCGATCCCACGACCGGCTTCTTCCGTGGCCGCGACCGCGCCGGCGACCGGCGCCCCGCCTTCGACCCTACCGTCACCGATGAGGCCGAGTTTGTCGAGGCCACCCCCTGGCAGTACAACTTTCACCTCCAGCAGGACCCCGCCGCGTTGGCCGGGCTCCACGGCGGCCCCGGCGGCCTGGCCGCCAAGCTCGACCAGCTCTTCGTGACGAGTGAGGTTAGTATCGACGCTCACATTCTCGACATCACCGGCCTCATCGGGCAGTACGCTCACGGCAATGAGCCGAGCCACCATGTAGCCTATCTCTACAACAGCGTCGGTCAGCCCCACAAAACCCAGGAGCGCGTCGGTGAGATCTGCCGCCGCTTTTACACCGCCCGGCCCGACGGACTCTGCGGCAATGAAGACTGCGGACAGCTCTCCGCCTGGTATATTTTTTCCGCCCTAGGTTTTTATCCCGTCCACCCCGCTTCCGGCACCTACGAGCTCGGCATCCCCCAGGTGGATGCGGCAACGCTGGCAGTGGGCCAGGATCGCACCTTCTCGATCACCGCCGCACCCCGCGGCCCCGCCCACCGGTACGTCCGGGCGGTGTACCTGAATGGGGAGCGGATGCGGTCTTCTCAGCTGGACCACGCGGCGATCATAGCTGGGGGCACGCTACGCTTCGAGCTCAGCACTAGCCCGGAAGCGACCTTTACTTTTTAGGGGCAGCAGTAGTTCAAAGATCAGCTTACTTCCCCCCTAGTTCACGTCCCACCAGAGCCGTGTAGTCACGTCATCGGGTCCATTGAGCAGATCCACGGCGGCTTCTACCGCCTCACTATTCGTGTTTTTCTCGTAGTCCAGGAAGGGGATGCGTACGGGGCGTTGGCCTTCCGGCAGCGCGCTATTTTCGGAATTCACTACGGGGTAGAGCTCCGGCAGGTCACTGCGTCGTTGGTCGGCCCAGGCTTCGAGCCCGTCGGGAAAGAGGGCAAGCCACTTCTGCATCGCGATCTGCCGGCGCTGGGTAGCCGCATCGTTGCCAAAGCGGATCGGGGTGTCGTTGACGGGCGGCGAGTTGAGGAAGTCCTGCGGGGCCACGGGAGTAGCATCCGACTGCTGGTAAGCACTGATGGCTCCTGCGTCCGTGATGCCCCACTGGTTCATCGAAGCCTCAATTCCCTTATTGTACAACTCCTCCGGGGTGGCACCCATATCCCAACCATTGAGGGCACCCTCAGCGCGGTTGAAGTATGCTTCGGCGGCGTGGAGGATGTTCTGGGAGGTAGTGCCCTCCCGCGTCCAGGCCGAGCCACTGCCGGTCACCCAGCGGGTACCTACGTTCGAGTTAGCGTTAGCTTGATTGACGGCCTCCCCCAGTTGGGCGGGACTGAGTCCGTTGCGCAGTCCGTTGTACTCACCGTCTTCGGAGGCAGGCTGGAAGAACTTTCCAATACGGGGATCACGGTAGCCCTTTAGGGTCGATTCCATGGCGGCACTCATACGGAACTCGTTCCATACCGAGATACCCGATAAGCCATTCACGTCGTCGCCTGCGGGGGTTTTGATCATATAGGCATCGTCGGCCGGATCCTCAAGCACGCCACTGGCCAGCGCGGCCTCGGCCTCGGCGCGGGCACGGGTGGGATTAACGCCGGAAATACGTAGCGCCAGGCGGAGTCGCAGGCTGTTAGTGAACAGCAGCCAGCGGTTCACATCTCCTCCGTAGATGAGATCGAAGGATCCGAAGGGGGTTTGGTCGGTAGCACCGCGCAGTACGATTTCCGCCGCATCAAGACGCTTGAAAAAGTCATCGTAGATATCCTCCTGCCGGTCATAGGGTACCGACTTAAGTGGTTCACCCGCCTGAAAGTAGGGTACCGGGCCATAGTAGTCCGTAAGCCGGTGGAAGGCGTACACCCAGGTTACGCTGGCTAGGGCGTACTCGGCTGAGCGCTCATCGGTATTTTCCATGATGACCTTGAGCTGGGGTACGACGTCGGTGTAGATGGGCCGCCAGTGCCACTGCAGCCAGTCCATGCGAATCACATTGCGGTCAGAGGGAAAGTAGGTAGCCGTGGTGGCGTAGTACTCCGCGTACAGATCGGCAAAGAGGTTCTGCGCCACCTGGTAGCGCCAGAAGGCGTAGGAAGAACTGGACTGGGCCTTACTGAATAGAAAGGGCAGTTCGGCCTCCCCGAGGGTGGAGAGCTTGGTCTGATCGATATTGATCTCCTCGAAATCCTCCGTACAGCCGGCGAGTAGTAATACGGCCAGCCCAGTAAATAGGTAGGAACGCAGCGGGGTATACTTACTAAAATTCATGGTGCTAACTTTTCGTTGAACGACTGCGAATGGAGTTAAAAGCCAAGTTGAAGATTCAGGCCGACGGTACGGGTGGAAGGTAAGTTGCCGTACTCGACGCCCTGAAAGTTACCGGCGCCCAGCTGGATGTCGGGGTCGAAGTTCATGCGCCGCTCCGGAATGCCCGGAATGTCGAGCAGTGCCTTGCCCCGATAGAGGAAGAACAGGTTGCGTCCGGTAAGGGCCAGGCGCAGGTTGCGAATCTTTAGCCGATCGGGTAAGGTAAAGGTATACCCAATGGCTACCTCCCGCACCCGCACATTAGTCGCGTCGTAGGCAAAGAATTCGCCAAAAGAGTAGCGGCCACCGGAGACCCGGGTCCAGAGGGCCTCCGCAGTGATGGCCGTGGTGTTAGGGGTACCATCTTCGGTCACGGCGTCAAGTACTAGGCCTCCTTCACGGAAGGCCTCGGTGTAGTCACCCGTACCGTCGAAGGCCAGGTTGGCATCCGTTCCCGATACCATCACCCCACCGAAGCGGCCATCGATAAGGAATTGCAGATCCACACCCCGATAATTGAACCGATTGTTCCAGCCCAGGCTAAAATCGGGATTGAAGTTGCCGAGGAAGGTCTGTCCACCGCCGGAGCCAATGGGTAGGCCCATATCGTCCACTACGAAATTGCCGGCATCGTCCCGCAACCAGCCCTCGGCAAAGAGATCGCCGTAGCGTCCACCCTCCTCGACCACCACCCCGGCGGTGCGTCCGAAACCACCGCTAAGAAAAACCCGGTCTACGTCCTCCGAAAGCTCGATGATCTCGTTCACATTACGGGCGTAGTTGAGCGTAGTGTTGTAGGAAAAGTCTACCGTCTCGAAGGCGCGCCACTTGGCGATCAGTTCGATACCTGTATTCTGGATGTCTCCGGCATTAATGTACTGGTCCGAAAAGCCAGAGGGGGCGGGCAGGGGAACCAAAAACAGTTGGTTGACGGAGTTGGTCCTGTAGTAGGTAAGGTCAAGCCCTAGTTTGCCGCTCAACACCCGCACATCAGCTCCGAACTCAATAGAGCGGGTGATCTCTGGTTTCAGATCGGGAATGTTACGGACCCCGTCCTGAGCGATGAACCCGTTCGTACCCCCCTGTTGTACGGAGAAGGTGTTAAGCAGACGGTATGGCTCGGCGTCGTTGCCCACCTCAGACCAGGTGGCCCGTAGCTTAGCGAAGGAGAAAAACTCAGGTAGCCGTACCATATCGCTGACGATCCAGGATAGACCCACCGAGGGATAAAAGAAAGAGTGGGGGGCGGGCAGGGTCGAGGACCAGTCGTTGCGCGCCGAGGCATCCAGCACGAGGAAATCTTTATATACCAGAGATAGGGTGCCGAAAACCGACTGGTATTCCCGTTCGCTAATGGTTGTTTGGGTACTCACCACACGGCCGAAATCGGCCGAAAACTTATTGGGCACTAACAGTCCGTTGGCGCGTAGGAAGGTATATTTGCTCTCGCGCTGGTTACGGGCCGTACCGAGCAGGAAGTCGGCGCGCAGATCACTCGTAATATCCTGGTAGCCGTTAAGAAACAGGTCAAAGTTGTTTTCCTCGAAGAAGCCGCTACCGTCCTGGTAGCTGCCCCCCGGCCCGGCAAACAGTAGGGTACGGTCGTAGAAGCGAAAGGTCAGCTGATCGTTACTCCGATCCAGGTTTGCCCGACCGGTGAGGCTGATACGGTCCGTAAGATCGTAGGTCAGGCTGGCCAGGAAAATACGACGGTCACGGCGGTCGGTATTCAGCGTCCGATTGAGCGTCCAGTAGGGGTTCATGTAGATGGAGGAGGTGGTCCAGTACGTAGGATTACCGGTCTCATCCTCAAAGGCTTCGTACTCCCCCAGATCGACCGAGCGGGGTATTTTGTAGAGATTCTGCACGATGCCACTTTCCTCCCCCGTCTTGACCTTGTTATTAATCTCCTGGGCCACGATGGTAGCCTTAAGATCGACGCTAAGGCGGCTGCCGATTTTTTGGTTCAGTCGTAGGTTATAGGTATTGCGGTTAAGGTCGTTATTGGGGATAATGCCCTGATTGCGGTTGTTGGTAAAGGAAAAGTAGGCCTGGGTTACCTCTGTACCGCCGGAGATGCTAATGCTATTGTCCAGGCTGACCCCGGTGCGGAAGAAGTCCGAGATATTGTTCTCATAGGTGGTTGCTTCCCCGCCCCAGCTACCGGAAGCCGTGGTGTTGGACACTCCGCCGTTGCCCTGCCCGTAAGTGTTCTGAAGCTCGGGCAGGATGAGGGGAGACTCCGTGGCGATACCACTAGTTACGTCCACCTTTATACGACCGGCCTCGCCCCGCTTGGTAGTGATGAGCATCACGCCGTTAGCACCACGACTACCGTAGAGTGCGGCGGCCGCGCCCCCCTTAAGGAATGATACGTTTTCGATGTCATTAGGATTGATATTCGATACCCCATCGATGCTGTTGTAGCCTCCGAAGTCGTTGCCGGTCTGCCCACGACTGGAGTTGTCGATCGGCACCCCGTCCACTACGATCAGGGCGTTGTTGGAGCCCGAGATAGAGCGGTTACCACGTAGCACGATACGGGCTGCGCCGCCCGGTCCGCTGGCCCCGGTGGTGACGGTGAGGCCGGCCACCTTGCCGTTCAACGTATTGACGAAGTTAGGGTCACGGGTAGCCCGTACCTGGTCACCGTCCAGTTCCTGCACCGAGTAGGTGATGTTCTTAGCCTCGCGCTCGATGCCCAGGGCGGTGACGACCACTTCGTTGAGCTGACTGCCCTGGCTGAGTTGTACGTCGACGGTGGTTTGGCCGGCCGCCACGGGCACCTGCTGGGTACCGTAGCCTACATAGGTGACGAGTAGGGTAGCCGGCGTCTCGGTAAGGGTAAGCTCGAAGGTACCGTCCAGATCGGTGACCGTACCGCTGGTGGTACCTTCCTGTAGCACGGTAGCTCCGACCAGCGGCGAGCCATCTGCCTGATCGGTGACGGTACCCGAGATGGTCTGAGCACTCACCGTGGCCCCTAGTGCCAGCATGGTGGAGAGGAGTAGACCACGTAGCGAACGGCCGCTGGGGGCAGTTTGGCAGGGGGACGAAGCTATCATGTAGGTTGATTAAGTCCCAAATGAACGAATAAAAAATCTAACATTCGTTACACGACAATCTTTTTTGCTTCGTCACCCCTATCGCTGCCGCTGCGGCCCTGCCCCTAGCCTGCTCATTACACTCCGCGCCGCATGAAACCCATTCATCCCGTGCACCCCCCCACCCGGCGGCGAAGAAGCCGAGCAGATAAAAATCTTCGGATTAGGCGTACTGTACGGATCCACCCGCGCCACCGGTCGGGTAAACAGTTGGGTAATATCGGCCGCCCCGCCGGTTACTGCCCCACCGACGTAGTTCGGGTTGTACTGCTCGAAGGCCGGGGCATTCATGCTGCTACGCGCCAGGATGCGATCCCGAAACCCGGGGGCGAAGCGTTCGATCTGCCGCTCGATGACCTCACGCTGGTCGACCGCCGAACCGTTGGGCACGTGGCAGTAGGCCCAGCAGGTGTGCTTGCCGGCCGGTGCGCGCGTGGCGTCAAATGCAGTCTGCTGAGCCAGCAACACGTAGGGCTGCTCGGCGTGCCGCCCCCGCCAGGTTTGTTTTTCCGCGGCAGCGATCTCGGCGAAGCTGCCCCCCACGTGCACGGTCGAGGCCTCCAGGCAGCGGGGATCGGCCCAGGGAATGGGACCATCGAGGGCGTAGTCGATCTTGAAGACACCGGGGCCGTAAACGAACTTCTCCAGTCGCCTGCGGTAGCCTGCCGGTAGCTCTGCCCGGGCAATCGTAGCCAGTTGGTGGGGGTTGGTATCGAACAGGTAGGCCCGGGCGGATGGCAACTGGTCGAACCGCCTGATCGGTGCGTTCACCCGTAGTTCCCCGCCCGCCTCGGTGAAGCATTGCCCCAGCGCCCCCGCAATAGCCTCTGACCCTCCTCCGGCCACCGGCCAGTCAACGGCGTGCCCCGAAGCTAAAAAGGTGAGCCCCAGTGCGGTGGTAAAGAACTTATCGAAGGGCAGTACGCTGTGGGCGGTACAACCGGCAAAGAGTGCCCGGGCCCGCTCGCCCCGAAAGGCTAGCTTAGAGAACAGCGTGGCGGGAAGGGCTGCCCGCACGCCAAAGCGCGCTAGAAATAGGGGATGATCGGGAACGCCAAGCGGCCCCAGTGCATCTTCCATGAGCCAGTCGACGTGCTCGGCCAGGGGCTGCATGAGCCTACAGTAGGCCCGCTCGTCTACGCCTAGCCCGGCGGCGGTTTCTTCCACGGACTTACCTAGGATCACCGCACGCTCCCCGTCCAGCGGATGGGCGACCGAGGCGCGGGGAAAGACCCACTTCAGGCCGTAGCGCTCCAGTCGGAGCTCCTGAAAGTAGGGGGAAAGGTAGCCGAAGGGATGCACCGCCGAGCAGACATCGTGGGCAAAGCCGGGTAGGGTAAGCTCGGCCGTGCGGGTACCGCCTCCGGGCTCCGCGTGGGCCTCCAGGATGAGTACGTGCAGGCCCCGGCGGGCGAGGTAGCAGCCGGCGCTGAGGCCATTAGGGCCGGAGCCAATGATGACGGCGTCGTAGGTCACGGGGGTCGATACAGTAGGGTTCGTTGCATGTACGTGCCGGGCCGCGAATAGTTGAGTGATGCTACGCCCCTACCTTCGTACTTCCGCACCCCCCGTCTGACTATGTCTACCTACACCATTATCGCCGGCCTCATCTTTCTGGCCGCCACCTTCGGTTACCTCAACGCCCGCTTCCTCAAACTGCCCACTACCATCGGGCTCATGCTCATCACGCTACTGTACACGGTGGCGGTGCTGGGACTGAGCTACTTCGACGATACGCTGCTGCGGGCGGAGGCCGAGTTGATTCAGCAGATCGACTTCGAGCGGGTGCTGATGGACTACATGCTCAGTTTTCTTCTCTTCGCCGGGGCCTTACATACCAATTACGACGAGCTCAAAAAGCAGGGGGCGGCCATCGTAGCCTTTGCTACCCTGGGGGTGGTCACCTCGACCTTTCTCATCGGTACGCTCACCTTTTACCTGCTGCAGCTACTGGGCATGCCGGTAAGCTACATCTACTGCCTGCTGTTCGGAGCCATCATCTCCCCCACCGACCCCATCGCCGTGCTTGGTATCCTGAAGCAGGCCCGGGCACCCAAGAAGCTGGAGATCAAGATCGTGGGCGAGTCGCTGTTCAACGACGGCGTAGGCGTAGTGCTTTTCCTGACCCTCTTCGAGATCGCCGACGCCAGCCAGGGGCCGATCGGAGCCGTTGACATTGCCGTACTCTTCGGGCAGGAGGTGTTTGGGGGGCTGCTGCTCGGCGTGGCCCTGGGGTGGATTGCCTACCGGCTCATCAAGTCCATCGACGACTTCAGCACCGAGATCATTATCACCCTGGCCGCCGTGATGGGGGGCACGGTCGTGGCCCAGCAATTTCACTTATCGGCACCGCTGGCCATGGTAGCCGCCGGACTGGCCATCGGCCACGATCAGGTACGGGCCAGCGCCATGTCGGAGACCACCGAGCTCTACGTCGACAAGTTCTGGGAGCTGCTCGACATCCTGCTCAACGCCATTCTCTTCGTGCTCATCGGCATGGAGATGCTGGTGCTCACCTACTCGGGCAGCTACGTACTGGCCGGACTACTCGCCATTCCCATCGTACTGCTCTCCCGCCACGCAGCCCTCTGGCTTCCGGTCAAAATATTCGCCAAGCGACTCGACTTCGTACCCCACACCCACACGATCATCACCTGGGGCGGGCTGCGGGGTGGCATCTCCATTGCCCTGGCCCTCAGTCTGGCCGAAGACATGAACCGTGAGATGTTTCTGGTCATGACCTACGTAGTAGTGGTCTTCTCAATCCTGGTGCAGGGGCTGACGATCGAGCGGGTGGTGCGGCGGTTGCTGCCTACGGGGTAGGGGGCGGGGCCGCGGGTGCGGAGTGGACGTTTCGGAACTATCCGTATCTTGAGCCAACAGTGTGAACGATGAACTGGCAACCGTACATCACTACCGATCCCAAAATACTTTATGGCAAGCCAACCATAAGGGGCACGCGTATTTCGGTTGATTTGATTATCGATAAGCTAGCCGCCGGGGAGAGTTTCGAGTATTTGCTTTCGGCGTATCCGCACATCAGCCTGGAGCAGATCTATGCCTGTTTAGCCTATGCGGCTGATTGATAGCTACAAAGACCGACTTACAACTAGTTTTTGCGTACTGACGGGTAAGAAGATTCGGGTGATCGTTCAGTCTGGCTAAATTATGTTCGACCGTTCTTCCTCTGCTGTATCCTAGTTTTGGCCACCTCTTCTCACCCAAACGCCTTGACCGCACTCCGCGCCGCATGGAACCCATTCATCCCGTGCACCCTCCCGCCCGGCGGCGAAGAAGCCGAACAGATGAATACCTTCGGATTTGGCGTACTAGATGAATTTTCTAGTCGTTTGCGGTAGCCGGCCGGTAGCTCATCACCGACAATAGCAGCCAACTGGTGGGGGTTGGTATCGAACAGGTAGGCCCGGGCGGGTGGTAACCGGTCGAAACGCGTAATCCGGGAGTCCACCCGTAGTTCCCCACCCGCCTCCGTAAAGCATTGCACCAGCGACCCCCCGGCAGGCCAGCTTGGAAAATAGCGTGGCGGGCAGAGCGGCCCTCATACCAAAGCGCGTCAGAAACAACGGATGATTGGGGATACCGAGGGGCCCTGGGGCGTCCTCCAGGAGCCAATCGACGTAGTCGGCCAGGGGCTTGCAGGAGCCTGCGGTAGGCACGTTCGTCTACGCCCAGTCCGGCGGCGGTCTCGGTAAGTGATTTGTTGAGGATGGCGGCGTCCTGCCCGTCGAGTGGGTGAGCGACTGAGGCCCGGGGGAAGACCCACTCCAGTCCGTAGCGCTCCAGTTGCAATTCCTAAAAGTAGGGCGAGAGGTAGCCAGAGGGGTGGACCGCCGAGCAGACGTCGTGGTGGAAACCAGGTAGGGTAAGCTGGGCGGTGCGGGGGCCGCCGCCGGGCTCCGCGTGCACCTCCAGGAGGAGTACGTGCAGGCCCCGGTGGGCGAGGTAACAGCCGGCGCTGAGGCCGTTGGGGCCGGAGCCTATGATTATGGCGTCGTACGTGGTAATTAGCTAACATGAGTTATTCCGGAGCGCCTTACGTAGCACCTGTGCATCCTCGATGATACCCGTCGAGAGGGGGGACTCCTGCAACCAACACGCCAGGTAAGCGTGCCCCCTGAGGAGGACGATGATCGGATGAAGTCCCGCCTGCTCCAGCACCGCCGCCCCGAGTACTACCAAATCGAGGCAGGTGGCTAACCTATCCCCGATCGCTTCTCCGGGCGTGCGCACTTTCTGTTCGGTAACTTCAAAGCTGCTCGGTGGATTCACGTAGTGCACGTTTGCCGCCGCAGTGGCCGTAAAGGTGGAGTACCGAGCGGTACGTCAATCTATCCTTCTGCCCTGACCGCAAGATGTTCGAATCTGAGGGGTGGAAGGGGCTCCGGCACGCGATCGATCGTAAGCGTCAGATCGGCTAGTTCCTCCGCTCCTTCGTTAGTGAGTCTCAATCGTTGGATCGGCGGTACCTCATTGTTCCAAAGGGGCAAATTGAGGTAGGGAGTGACCCGTAGGTCAATGCGTAAATCGGTGGGTGTCATGTAAACCGGGGTGTATGGTCCGGAAATTGAAAAAAATTCTACCGATCGGTGTACCAACCACCAAGCGTACATGAAGTGGGCGGGATCGCGGGTGCTCAACTAGTGGAAAGGACCCAGAATTGGGATATCTGGATAACTGCCCCTAGTTTCGAGGTATCAAAACCTGCCTCGCCTCTGGTTTCTAACGGGATCACGCGCAATTTTGGCGGGTTTTTTCTGCCCCATCATGAGCGATCGGATCTACAACAAGCCTCCCTCGACTTTCGAGGGTCAGGTTACCTTCAGCAGTCCCAGCCGCGGGCAGTCGGGCACGGGTGCGTGAGTACATCAGTCGCATCCATGTAACTCACTCCCACCATACTTGCAAAATAGCACCTCTTTTGCAACTGAATAAGATGTGACTTGCAACACTGCGAGTAACTCGCAGGTGACATACAAAAAGCAACCATCCATGCAACTAAGTTAATCCTATTTGCAATTTACCCCATAAATTGCAGCTATGAATAGCTTTGAGCCGGGTCACCTAGTGAGCCAAAAGGACTTCAAGTCCTTCATTCCCAGTGAATTAAATCGCAAATGGCGATTCACTGACCCGGC
Organism: Neolewinella sp.; assembly: GCF_965214665.1. GTDB lineage: Bacteria > Bacteroidota > Bacteroidia > Chitinophagales > Saprospiraceae > Neolewinella. Next base: position 2,853,341 of record NZ_OZ243970.1, read on the forward strand.
CTTGCTGTACCAGCTGAGTAAGGCTGACCGGGCGTTGGGCCAGCTCGATACGTTTTCGGAGCTCGTGGACCTGGACCTGTACGTGACGATGCACAAGACGAAGGAGGCTACCCTGTCTAGCCGTATCGAGGGTACCCGCACTCACTTCGAAGAGGTGTTCCTGGACGTCAGCGCGGTGAGTCGAGAGCGGCGGGATGACTGGGAAGAGGTGAAAAATTACCTGACCGCCCTGGAAGCAGCGCTCGCGCTTTCCCAACGACTACCTTTTTCCTCCCGCTTCATTCGGGCCGTACACAAACCGCTGATGCAGGGGGTGCGCGGCGAGCGCAAATTGCCCGGCGAGTTTCGCAGCACGCAGAACTGGATCGGAGGATCTATGCCATCGAACGCTAGCTTCGTGCCTCCGCCCGCACACGAACTGCCCCGCCTGATGGGTGATCTCGAAAAGTTTGCCAATGATGACCGTGACCTTATTCCCGGTCTGGTCAAGACAGCCCTACTGCACTACCAGTTCGAGACGATCCATCCCTTCCTGGACGGTAACGGCAGGGTCGGCCGCCTGCTCATCACCACGTTCCTGGTCGAGCGGGGACTGTTGCGCACCCCGATCCTGTATCTCTCCGCCTACCTGGAGCGCAACCGCCAACAGTACTACCACCACCTTTCGGAGGTACGCACCACCGGAAACCTTACCGCCTGGTTGCAATTTTTCCTGAGGGGGGTGGAGGAGACGGCCAACGACGGCGTCGCTACCTTCCGGGAAATACTAAAACTCGAGCGGAGTATGACGGAGCGCCTACGCCCCCTGGGTGCCCGTGCCGCGCGAGCCCACCTGGCGATCCGCTATCTATTTCGCAACCCGGTCATCACACCACTCGATTTACAACCGGCGCTGGATACGACGCCCGCCACGATCTACCGGCTGGTCACCCAACTTGCCGAACTGGGTATCTTGACCCCGGTCGCCACCCCGACCCGGCAGCAGTATTACGCCTTCAACGAATATATCCACCTATTCCGCTAATACCCCACCCCCCTACCGCGTCCGCAACCGCACCACCGGACAAACCACCTCCTCCAGACTAATTCCCCCGTGCTGGAAGGTATCCCGGTAGTAGTTGTTATAGTAATTATAGCTATTGGGGTAGAGAAAGAATTTATCCTCCTTGGCGAAGATGAAGCTGCTGCTCAGGTTCGGGCGGGGGAGCTTTGCTTCCTTCGGCTCGCGCACTTCCAGCACGTCCTTTTCCTCGTACTGGAGGTTGCGGCCCAGCTTGTAGCGCAGGTTGGTGCTGGTATCGCGGTCGCCCACTACCCTACTCGGCGTGTTGACGCGGATGGTGCCATGGTCCGTAGTCACGATCAGCGTGATGTCACGCTCGGCCAAGCGGCGCAGGGTAGCCCAGAGCGGCGAGTTTTCGAACCATGAGCGGGTGAGGCTGCGGTAGGCTTTCTCATCACCGGCCAGCTCCTTAAGCACTTCCATCTCCGTGCGGGCGTGGCTGAGCATGTCGATGAAGTTGTACACGATCACCGAGAAGTCGTTGTTGAGGAAGTCCAGCGCGCGGTCCTGCATCTGGCGGGCGAAGTTGGTGCGGGTCACCTTAGTGTAGTCCCACTTGATGTCGCGGTTGCGCAGCAGGCGTTCGATCTGCTTGCCGAGTAGGTCGGCCTCGTGGTTATTTTTGCCGCCCTCGTCGGCGTCGTTGAGCCACCACTGCTTGTAGTGCTTCTCGATCTCAGAGGGCCACATGCCGGCAAAGATGGCGTTGCGGCTGTACTGGGTGGCCGTGGGCAGGATACTGTAGAAGTAGTCCTCCTCCTCGATACGGTAAAGCTGGCTCAAATAGGGCTCGATGACCTTCCACTGGTCGAAGCGCATATTGTCGAGCAGCACCATGACCGTAGGCCGCTCCTTATTGACGTGCGGAAAAACCTTCTCCCGCATCAGGTTGTGGCTCATGATGGGCGCATCCTTCTCCGCCACCCAGTCGAGGTAGTTGCGCTCGATGTACTTGGAGAACTCGGCGTTGGCCTCCCGCTTCTGCACGGCCAGTATCTCGCCCATCTGGTCGGAGTTACTCTCGTCGAGCTTCAGCTCCCAGTTGATGATCTTCTTGTACATGTCCACCCATTCCTCCTTGTCCAGCCCCGAGTTGATCTGCATGAGCAGCTGGCGGAAGTCCTGCTGGTAGTCGCTCGTGGTCTTTTCGCGCACTAGGCGCTTTTCGTCCACGATTTTCTTCAGTGTTAGCAGGATCTGGGAGGGGTTCACGGGCTTGATCAGGTAGTCGGTGATCTGGCTGCCGATGGCCTCCTCCATAACGTCCTCGGCCTCGTTCTTGGTGATCATCACTACGGGGATCGACGGCTGTAGGGCCTTGATGCGGCTCAGCGTCTCCAGCCCGGTCAGTCCCGGCATGCTCTCGTCCAGGAATACGATGTCGACGTGCTTATCGTTTTCCATCTCCTCCAGCGCGTCGTGCCCATTGGTGACGGTGATCACCTCGTAGCCCTTCTTCTTCAGGAAGAGCATTTGTGGCTTGAAGAGGTCGATCTCGTCGTCGGCCCAGAGGATCTTGATGGCGTCCATGGTGTTTGCTGTTTTAAGGTAGTGTAGCTGGTAGGGGTAACGAGGGGCTTGGTGGGGAAGTTGTTGGTGGTGCGTTGTTGGGTTAGTGAGTTGTTGGGTTGCGGTCGTTGGAGGTGTGATAGGTGTTACAGGTATGGTAGGGGTCGTAGGTGTGATAGGGGGCGGGGTCGCAGGTGCAATGAGTGCACAGCAGCAACCCCAAAACGAGCGAAGTGAGCACCCACACAACGCAACAACCCAACAACTCACTAACCTAACAACCCACTAACCCAACAACCAGAGCCCCACACATCAATAATGATTGCACAAGCAAAACCAAAACAAGGACGAAGTACAAAATTCCGCCTACAAAGTCTTGTCCAAACAATACATTACCTTCGCGCCGCCCGAGCCCAATAAAACCCAATGAAAAACTTCGATTTACTACGCCGCATCTGCGAGGCCCCCGGCGTATCCGGCTTCGAACGCCGTATCCGTGACCTGGTACTGGACCAGCTGCGCGAGCTAGCCGATGAGGTAAGCACCGACAACATGGGCAACGTCATCGCGATCAAAAAAGGTCGCGAGCGCAAACGTGTCATGGTGGCCGCCCACATGGATGAGATCGGCTTCATCGTCAACCACATCGATGATAAGGGCTTCATTCGCTTCCTGCCCCTCGGTGGTTTTGACCCCAAGACGCTGACCGCCCAGCGGGTGATCGTGCACGGCCGCCAGGATATCATTGGTGTCATGGGCTCCAAGCCGATCCACATCATGAAGCAGGAGGAGCGCAGCAAGGTGGTGCCCATCACGGACTACTTCATCGACCTCGGCCTACCCAAGGAGGAGGTGGAAAAACTGGTGGCCATCGGCGACCCCATCACCCGCGAGCGTGAGCTGATCGAGATTGGTGACTGCGTGAGCGGTAAGTCGCTCGATAACCGCGTGTCGGTATTCATCTTACTAGAAGTACTCCGCGAGCTCAAAGGTCAGGACATCCCCTACGACCTCTACGCCACCTTCACCGTCCAGGAGGAAGTAGGCCTACGCGGAGCTATGGGCAGCGTAAGCCACATCGACCCTGACTTCGGCTTCGGCCTCGATGTGACCATTGCCTACGACGTCCCGGGTGGTGCGCCCCAGGAGAAAGTAACCTCCCTGGGTGGTGGAGCGGCCATTAAGGTGCTCGACGGATCCGTGATTTCCGATTACCGCATGGTCAACTACCTCAAAGGGGTAGCCACTACCAGCGACATCAATTACCAGCTCGAACTCCTCCCCGCCGGCGGCACCGACACGGCCGCCGTACAGCGCTACGGCACCAAGGGCAGCATCGCTGGGGCTATTTCCATCCCCCTACGCAACATGCACCAGGTCATCGAGATGGCCCACCAGCAGGATATCGCCGACTGCATCAGTCTGCTGGCGGGCGCGATTCGGGGGTTGGACACCTACGACTGGTCCTTCACCGCCGATCATAGCCCGGCTCCCAGCCATCCCGACAAGGCTACGACAGACGACGCCGGCTGGCTCTAGACGGCCCCAAATAATCCGTAGCTTTGCGCCGTTCGCAAGCACAAGGCTCCGTCTCATGGGTAAATTACACCGTCTCCATCAGCTGACCGGCTGGGTGGTCTTCCTCCTTACGGCCACCGTCCTGCTACTCAGCGTAGAACGCACGGGCAGTCTCTGGGACGTGGGCGAGTTCATCCTCGGGGCCTACAAGCTCCAGGTCGTACACCCCCCCGGCGCCCCCCTGTTCCTCCTCATCGGCCGCATGTTCGCCGGTCTGGGGGGTCTGCTCAGTGACGACCCGGCCTTCATCGCCGCCTTCGTTAACGGTATGTCGGCCCTGTGTACGGCTTTCGGGGCCACCTTCGTCTGCTGGGCTACGATCCGACTTTCTGTACTAGCACTGACCGGGCGCGACGAACGCACCGAGATCGGCGGCGGACAGGTTATCGCCGTAGCCGGTAGCGGACTGGTCGCGGGCCTCAGCGTAGCCTTCACCACCTCCGTCTGGTTTTCGGCCGTGGAGGGTGAGGTCTACGCCATGTCGTTCTTCTTCACCTGTATGACGGTCTGGGCGGCCATCCGCTACTACACCACCCCGCGCGACCGGGATTACCTGGCCTACCGGTGGCTGATCTTCAGCATCTTCTGTATCGGTATGTCCTCGGGGGTTCACCTGCTGAGTATTCTGGCGCTACCCTTCATCACCCTGCTGTTTTACCTGCGCGAGCGGGGGCAGGTCTTCCTCACCCGGGTGGCCAAGATCGTGGGCTACCTCTTTGCGGTCAGTCTCCTGCTCACCTCGGGCGGTTTTGCGGGCAAGCTCATCGGCATGGGCGCGGTCGCCGGTGCAACGTATGTGTTAGGCAACCGCACTCTCCCGCGCTGGGCCCAGTTCATCGCCGCCGCGGCCTGCGGGGTGTTGATGATCGGAATCATTCAAACGCTGGTCATCATCGGCGTACCGGCCGTGTGGCAGTGGTTCGAGATCGGCATGGTGAATGCCGGATTGCCCGTCCACATCGGTATCCTACCTACGCTACTGGCCTACGGGGGGCTGCTCTATCTGGCCTTCCGTTACGCCCACAAGCACCACGACCAGGGGGTGCAACTGGCAGCCATGGGTATTGCTACCATCCTGATCGCCTACAGCGTGATTGCCGTGGTGATCATCCGGGCCGGAGCGAAGACCCCGGTCAACATGAACAACCCGGACAATGTCACCAGCCTGCTGCCCTACCTCAACCGCGAGCAGTACGGGGAGCGGAGCCTGATCTACGGTCCGCAGTTCGAGGCCCAGGTGGTGGCCACCCCCCTGACTGACCGCTACGGCCTGGTTGACGGCAAGTACGAGTACACCAACTACAAGATCGATGCCGAGTACGAGAAGAATAAGCAGATGTTCTTCCCCCGTATGTACGACGGTACCCAGGGCCGCCCCAGTCTCTACAAGCGCTGGATGGGCCTCGACCCCTCCCAGCCCCTACCCACCGGCCGACCCAACCAGCTCGACAACCTCCGCTTTCTATTCAACTACCAGATCGGCTGGATGTACTGGCGCTACTTCATGTGGAACTTCTCGGGCCGGCAGAACGGACAGCAGGGCTACTACAGCTGGGACGAGAGCAGCGGCAATTGGATCACGGGCATCAAGTTCCTCGACGAGCTCCGGCTGGGCAATCTGGATGAGCTACCGAGCGAGTTTAAGAACGACCCCTCGCGCAACGTCTACTTCCTGCTGCCCTTCATCTTCGGCCTACTGGGTCTCTTCTGGCACTCCGGCAAACGGGGCGAGGAGTTCCTGGCTCTACTGGCCCTATTCGTTATCATGGGGTTAGGTATCATCATCTACACCAACCAGCCGCCGAACGAGCCGCGGGAGCGCGACTATGTGCTGGTAGGCTCCTTCATGGTCTTTTGTATGTGGATCGGCATGGCCGTGCCGGCGATCTATGAGTTCATCAAGACGCAATTTCGGGCCAAGGGCGCGGGTACGGCGGTGGCTGTCTCCCTCTTGGTCCTGGTGGCCCCTGCCCTGATGGTGAGCCAGAACTGGAACGACCATGACCGCTCCGGTCACACCGCCGCGCGCGACTACGCCCACAACTTTCTGGAGTCGGTGGACGAAAACGCCATCATCTTCACCTACGGTGACAACGATACCTACCCCCTCTGGTACGCTCAGGAGGTAGAAGGCATCCGCACCGATGTACGGGTAGTGAACCTGAGTCTGATCGCCGTAGATTGGTACATCGACCTGCTCCGCTACCAGATGAACGACTCGCCGGTCATCGACCTACAGCTCACGGAAGATCAGACGCGGGGTAAACTGCGCAACAACGTGCAATTTTACAATCCGCAGCTTCCGCAGGGTACTAGTTGTCAGCAGGCACCACCAGTAACGCTAGAGCAGTTCATGAACGAGATCGCTACGGACAAGAACCTGGTCGATCAGCGTAGCGGCCGCGTGGTCGAGACCACCTACTCGAGCTGTAACGTGAGTCTGCGTGTCGACCCCGCCAAGCTAGCCCAGGCCCCCTGGCTCACGCCCGCCGGTAAGCCCGTAGTGCAGAGCATTCCCATCCGCATCGACCCCCGCAACATCCAGAAGGACGAGATCGCCATTCTGGACATCATCAACTCCAATTTCTACAAGCGGCCCATTTACTTCGCCGTGACGGCTAACCCCTCGAAGTTTTTGGGGCTAGAAGACTACATGCAGTTGGAGGGCCTGGCCCTGCAGCTCACCGCTACCCGTACGCCCTCCCAGACGGAGCGGTACCAGAACATCGGTCCCGGTGGCATCGACGTAGACAAGAACTACGACCTCATCGTGAATAAGTGGACGTGGGGCAACTTTGATAAGGTAGATACCTACGTCAACGCCAGCTACGCGCCGGCCATACAGTCAATGCGGGGCGTGATGCTGCGCACCATGGACGAGCTAATGCAGCGCGGCGACACGGAGCGGGCCCTGGAGATCGGCGATAAGTACTTCGCTTCGTTTCCGGACATGAACTTTCCGTTCTACTACGAGGCCTTCATTATGCTCGATGCTTACTTCCGCAGTAACCAGACGGAGCGGGTAGCCGACGTGATCACTACCATAGCACAGAATACCGCCGAACGGCTGCGCTTCTACGAGAGCCTGGAACCGGAAGTGCTGGCGCAGAGTTCCTACACCATGGAGCAACGCCAGGGACGGTTCATCGCCCAGCAACTGCTACTACAGCTACAGGGAAGTGGCAACACGGAGCTGACCCAGCGCGTACAGCAGATCCTGGAGGACTACCTCTACCTGGCCGAGCCCCAGGAGCAGACGCCGGGATAGGCCCACAATGAATAAGCAAAAGTTTGGTACCGCGCCGGTCTTCTTTACGGCCATCTCCACCATCCTGGGGGCGATCATGTTCCTCCGCTTCGGCTTTGCCGTGGGTATGGTGGGGCTGGCGGGTACCATAGGCATCATCCTGATCGGTCATGCCGTGACCATCCCCACGGCCATGGCCATTGCCGAGATCGCCACGAACCAGAAGGTGGAGGGTGGTGGGGAGTACTACATCATTTCGCGCAGTTTCGGACTGGTGATCGGCTCCACGATCGGTATGGCACTGTTTATGTCGCAAGCTATTTCGGTGGCGTTTTACATCATGGCCTTTACCGAGGCCTTCAAGCCGCTACTGGACTGGCTGAGAGAGACCTATGTCCTATTACCTTGGGTAGACAGATTGCTGGGCTATCCGCAGACCATCGGTATCCCGGCCCTGCTACTCCTGACCCTGCTGATCCTGACTAAGGGCGCCGATCTGGGCGTGAAGGTGCTCTATACGGTAGTTGCTACGCTGGCGCTGGCATTGCTGGCCTTCTTCGTGGGTACGACGGACTATGCACAGGAGAACTCCGTAGAGTTTTTCAATAGCTATACGGCTGATGCAGAAGTGACGGCTCAGGTGCTCGATGGACTGGTCGACGAGGCCCAGCATAGCTCGGGTACCGATACGACCTACTACCCCGGGGGAGAAGTAGTGGCACGGGCGGCTGACCCTCCCCCCGCTACGCCGCCCGCACCTGCGATCCCGCAACTTAGCTTCTTTACGGTGTTTGCAATTATTTTCCCCGCCTTTACGGGTATGACCGCCGGGGTGGGCCTTTCGGGTGACTTGCGCGATCCGGGCCGCTCCATACCGCGGGGTACCCTGGCCGCCACGATCGGGGGTATGATCGTGTACCTGTTCATGGCCTGGAAGCTGGCCGCCTCCGCTCCGCCCGATGCGCTAGCCGACACCACGAACCTCATCATGGCCGACATCGCCTGGCAGGGCTGGTGGATCATTCCCCTGGGGCTGGCGGCGGCTACGATCTCCTCGGCCCTGGGCTCCATTCTGGTGGCTCCGCGTACGCTGCAGGCCATTGCGGCGGACAATATCTTTCCGGCCCGGGGCATCAATCACTACCTCTCCCGCGGTAAGGGGGAACGCAATGAGCCCTACAACGCCAGTCTGATCACGGTGGTGCTGGCCGCTTTTTTCATCCTACTGGGCGCGCTGGATAGTGTGGCGGAGATCATCTCCATGTTCTTCATGGTCACCTACGGCTCGCTCTGTCTGATCAGCTTTTTGAACCACTTTGCCGCCGACCCCAGTTACCGACCTACCTTCCGCTCGAAGTGGTACGTGTCGCTCTTTGGGGCCCTGGCGTGCTTCGGGCTGATGTTCTTCATGAACTCTACGTATGCCGCAGCGGCGGTAGTACTAATTGGGGTGCTCTACGTATACATCGCCCACAGCAACCCCGATAAGCGGAGTCTGGCGCTGATCTTCCAGGGAGTGATTTTTCAGGTCAGCCGCCGCATCCAGATTTTCCTCCAGAAGGCCGACAAGGAGGAGAAGCAGGGCTGGCGGCCCAGCGCCATCGCGGTGAGTAATGCCACCTTCACACGCCTGGGGGCCTTTGACTTCCTGCGGTGGATCTCGCAGAAGTATAGCTTCGGCACCTACCTGCATTACATTAACGGCTACCTGAGCCACGACACCTCCGAGGCCGCGGCGGTGACCAAGGAGCGCATCATCCGCATGGCGGAGGCCACCGAGAGCCGCATCTACGTGGACACGATCGTGTCGCCCTCCTACACCTCGGCCATTGCGCAGATTATCCAATTTCCCGGTATCGCGGGCACGGACAATAACCTTCTGCTGCTGGAGTACTCGAAGCAGACCGGCGAGGGGCTCGATGATATCATCGACAACTTCAAGCTCATCAAATCGGTCGACTTTAACATCGCCATCCTGGGGCTGTCGGAGCGCGGTTTCGGGCTTAAGCGTACGATCCACGTCTGGATCACCCGCGCCCACTACGAGAGTGCCAACCTGATGATCCTGCTGGCCTACATCATGACCGGCCACGCCGACTGGCGCAACGCCGAGATTAGGCTCTTTGCCGTCTTCGAGGAGTCGAAGCTGGAGGAAGAGGAGCAGCGGATGTACGACCTGATCGAGACCGGGCAGCTCCCCATCAGCCGCAACAACATCGACGTGCTCTGCCGGCAGGACAATACGGACTCGCGCAGCGTGATCGCCCGCAAGTCGGGTGAGGCGGACCTGGTCATCCTGGGTTTCCGTGACGAGGCGCTGAAGCGACTCAAGGGGGACCTGTTTGCAGGTTATAAGGAGATTGGGAATGTACTGTTTGTGAATGCGGCTGGGGAGGTGCAGATTCGGTAGGGAGTGGGTAAGTACCGTGACGAGGCTACGAAACCGTCGCGTAAACCTCCTTCACGACATTTGCCGGCACGAGTACACGAAGATGACCGACTAGATGGGGTCCTTCAAAAAGTTCGAGCTTATGCTCAGGTTGTAGTAAATGGTGTGGAGCTTCCTCAGAGAGAAAATCGCAGGTACCATACCATACACCGTGATCATCCCTGTCGATCAGATGAACGCCTACGCTCCAAGTGTGTGTGTGACCACGATCTGTAATGGTCGTGGTAGGGAAGTAATTCCCGGGCCCGATGGGGCGGGACCTGCCACCCTGCTCTTCGGTTAGCATCGTTATAGCAGCAAACACTCTCATAATTATTTAACGTTGACGACCGTATGGATAGTTGCATGGTCTAAGTGGTGGATCTCTGCGTACCTGGCGGGACCAATACAATCAAGGTAGCTATCAAAGTGTAGATCTGCAGCTATGGTATCCGGCAATTCAATCTCGACTATGTATACTTTGGATGGGTATACCAACTTGCGTGCCCACTTATGAGCGTCGGAGAGATTGTCGGCAAACCATTTTCCGAGTAACGAATTCTCGAAAGACCGGAATCCGCCAGTTGCTAGGATGTCCTCATACTCCGCTTTACTTACGGCTCTGTATAATCTCATCTCCTTGTTTGCCGCAAAGTAACAACAACCCCACGCAGTGCCAGAGTTATCAATCCGTTACGAAACCTTCCCCGATCCACAGGTCCTCTCTGCTGCTGACCAAGCCCTCCTCACCGCCGCCACCGCCGCCCTACCCCACAGCTACTCCCCTTACTCCAACTTCAAGGTAGCCGCCGCCGCTCGCCTCGAAGATGGCACCGTGGTGGCTGCCGCCAATACCGAGAACGCCGCCTACCCCATGTGTATCTGCGCCGAGCCCAATGCGATGGCCGCGGCCGCGGCACTGCGTCCGGGGCAGCCGGTGGTGGCGATGGCGATCACCGTGCGTGCGCCCGGTCGCATTCTGAGTGCGCCGGCTAGTCCGTGTGGTTCCTGCCGGCAGATCCTGAGTGAGCACGAGAGCCGGTTCGGGCATAAGATGCGGTTAATTTTACGGGCGGAGACGGGGCCGGTGTACGTGTTTGATTCGGCGAGTGATTTGTTGCCGTTTGGGTTCAGTGGGGAGTTGCTGTAGCTTCGCCCCATGCGTACCGCTCTGTTCCTTCTTCTGGTATCCACCTATCTCACCGCCCAGTCCGATTACTTCCAGCAAGAGGTCAGCTACGACATCCAGGCACGCCTCGACGAGCCCACGCATACCCTGGACTGTGACCTCACGCTACGCTACATCAATCGCGCGCCCCACCCCCTCGATTCCATCTACTTCCACCTCTGGCCGCGGGCCTTTAGCAGCGACGAGACGGCCTTTGCCCAGCAGATGCTGCGCAACGGCAGCACGCGCTTTCACTTCGCGGCCGACTCGTTGCGGGGTACGCTGGACAGTGTCGATTTTCGGGTCGGCGGGCGGGAGGCCCGATTCCGCTTTACCAACGAGCCGGATATTGGGGTGCTCTACTTGCCGGAGCCACTGGCCACTGGTGCCACGGCGACCATCACCACGCCCTTCCGAGTCAGGATACCGGCTAGCTTCAGTCGATTGGGGCACGTGGGGCAGTCCTACCAGATCACGCAGTGGTACCCGAAGCCGGCTGTGTACGACCGGGAGGGCTGGCACCCGATGCCCTATCTGGACCAGGGGGAATTTTATAGCGAGTTTGGAGAGTTTCGGGTGCAGCTGACGCTGCCGGAGAACTATGTGGTGGCCGCTACCGGAGTGTTGCAGGAAGAGAGCGAGCGGCAGTGGCTACTGGACCGGGCAGATAGCACCCAGCGTTCGCTCGCCGGCCGCAAGGACCTAGCTAGGCGCTACGTCGATGAGCTTTACCCGCAGGCCTCCCCCACCGAAAAGACCATCACCTACGTGGCCGAACAGGTGCACGACTTTGCCTGGTTTGCCGATAAGCGCTTTGCCGTGCTGCACGATACCCTGCACCTGAGCTTACGCCGGGGGCCCCTCCCCCCGCCGACGCAGCAAAATGTGACGCCGGTGGATGTGTGGGCCTTCTTTACCGAGACGGAGGCTGAGCTGTGGAAGAATAGTCTTGACTACATCAAGCGGGCCACCCGCTTTTACTCGGAGCAGGTGGGGACCTATCCCTACCCCCAGGTGACGGGCGTGCAGTCGGCCCTGAGTGCCGGGGCGGGCATGGAGTATCCGATGATCACAGTGATCGGACTGAGCGGAAGCGAATACGGCCTCGACGAGGTGCTGGCCCACGAGATCGGGCACAACTGGTTCTACGGCATCCTGGGGAGCAACGAGCGTGCTCACGCCTGGATGGACGAGGGGCTGAATAGCTACTACGAGGGGCGGTATACGCAGGAATACTACCCGGAACGGAGCGGCCGCGCACAGATTATCCCTGGTCGGGAAGTCGACCTCGATGCCCTGGGCTACCGCTTCCTGAGCCGCATGGGCAAGGACCAGGCGGCGGATACGGAAAGTGACAGCCTGAGTCAGTTCAACTACTTCATGGGCGCCTACAGCAAGCCGGAGCTGGTGCTGCAGCAGATCGAGCAGCAGATCGGTCGCGATAGCCTGGACGCCGCCTTCCAACGCTACTACCGGCAGTGGCAGTTTCGGCACCCGCGGCCGGCGGATTTCTATACCATACTGGGCGACCGTGGCGCAGGCGAGTACATGCGCGCGGCGATGGAGAGCACTACGGTTGGTGACTTCAACCGGTCCGGGCAGCGGCGGCAGGGAACGGGCGGGCTGAATCTGGGTCTGATCACGGATCAGGAGAAGGAGGGACCGCAACTCTTTGTCACCCCCCTTATCGGCTTCAACGCCAACGATGGCTTTCTAGCCGGCGGGGCACTACACAACCGGACGCTGGAGCCGAAGCGGGTGGAGTTTCTGCTGGCGCCCCTATACGGCTTCGGTAGTAAGTCCCTGGCGGGCTTTGCCGGGGCGCGCTACCGGCTTACCCGCCCTACGGACTGGCTCCAGCGCGTAGTAGTCAGCGCCGGAGTGCAACGCTTCAGTGATTTCAGGCCCACCGCCCAGCGGCTCGATAGCCTGGGCCTGGTGTATGATTATACGCGGACGGCGGTGCGCTCCGAGTTCGTGCTGGAGCACCCCGCGATTACCCAGCGTAGCAGTAGCGTGTACACTCAGTTCATCAACCTGCGGCAGCAGCGGCCGGCCTTTACGGAGGATGGGGAGCTACTCCCCGACGCGGCTACCCTGATGACTAATTTCCTCCGGTTGGGCTACCGGGCTAGGGTCGACCGCAAGATTACACCCGTCGCCTACGACCTACACCTGGAGTACCGCGCCGGCGATCCTGACGCTTTCCGCGAGGTCAACAACCTACGGCTCGACGGTAGCCTGGAGGGTGGCTACCTCTACCGGCGGGGCAAGCTGGTCACGGTCCGGCTCTACGGCGGCGTGTTTCTGTACCACACGGAGCGCGACGGGGCCACCTCGCCGGCCTACAGCCTCTCCCTAGTCGACAACGCCGCCAGCGACTACCGCTACGACGACCTCTACCTAGGCCGCAACCGCAATGGCGGCTACGGTCAGCAGCTGGAGCGGCGGCAGGGCGGCTTCCGGGCGCCGATCGACGCGGCCTTCACCTACGGGCGCAGTAATACCTACCTCACCGCCCTCAACCTGAATGCCGATCTGCCGATTCCGCTGCCCATCGGCATGTACTTCGATGCGGGGGTGTATGGCTTTCGACCTACCATCGCCAGTGACCCCACTAACGAGTTTAACTACGTAGCCGGCCTGTCCGTCAATATTCTCGACGACCAGTTCCACCTCTACGTGCCCCTGCTGGCCGACGCTATTACGAAGAACCTACTCCAGCAGCGTGGTAACCTGGCCGAGCGCCTCGTGCTCACGCTAAACCTCACCAAGCTACTTCCCTGGCGCCTCATTGATAATCTGCCCTAGCGTCATGTACTTTAAGGAGTTAAGGATTAAAGGAGCTAAGGATTAAAGGGGTTAAGGAGTTAAGGGGCGTCGTAGGCGTTGCAGCTGCGCCGTGACCTTAACTCCCTGACCCCTTAACTCCTTAACCCCCTGCCTCCTTAACTCCCTAACCCCCTGACCCCTTAACTCCCTAACCCCCTGGACCCCGTACCTTTGCCCCATGAGCGTACACCAACCCAGCGACGTCAAGCGCATCACCACCCACACCCTGCAGGCCATGAAGCGGGCCGGGGAGAAGATCGCGATGCTGACGGCCTACGACTTCAGTATGGCGCGTATCCTGGATGCGGGGGGGGCGGACGTGCTGCTGGTGGGCGACTCGGCCAGTAACGTGATGGCGGGGCACGAGACCACGCTGCCGATCACGCTGGACCAAATGATCTACCACGCCGCCAGTGTCGTGCGGGGGGTGCAGCGGGCGCTGGTGATCGTGGATTTGCCCTTCGGTACCTACCAGGGCGATAGTAAGATGGCCCTTAAGTCGAGCATCCGCATCATGAAGGAGAGCGGAGCCCACGCGGTGAAATTGGAGGGCGGACAGGAGGTAGAGGATAGCATTCGCCGCATCCTGAGTGCCGGTATTCCGGTGATGGGCCATCTGGGGTTGACGCCGCAGTCGATCTATAAGTTCGGTACCTATACCGTGCGCGCCAAACAGGAGGCCGAGGCCCGCCGCCTGCTCAAAGATGCCAAGATGCTTGAAGAACTGGGCTGCTTCGGGATGGTGCTGGAAAAGATTCCGGCCGAGCTGGCACAGCGGGTCAGCGAGAGTATCGAAGTGCCCACCATCGGCATCGGCGGCGGAATGCACTGCGATGGTCAGGTGCTCGTGACCCAGGACATGCTCGGTATCACTAAGGACTTTCACCCCCGTTTCCTGCGCCGCTACGCCGAGTTGTTTGAGGTAATCCAGGGCGCTACGGAGGCCTACGTGAAGGACGTCAAGGCCCGGGAGTTCCCGAACGACAAGGAGCAATACTAGATGAAAAAGCTGATTGCCCTTCTACTCCTCATCGCACTAGCGGTGGCTGGTTTTACTTACTACCAAGTGATGCTCGTGCCGGTGGTACCCAGGGATGGCGGACCGGTGACCGTCCAAATCCCCACCGGCAGCAGCTACGAGCAGGTCATGGATAGCCTGGCCGTCCACGGCGTGACCCCCAACCGGCTGTTCTTCGACCCCCTGGCCGAGCGCATGGAGTTTAAACGGGAACGGATGCGCTCGGGCCGCTTCACCCTGGCACCGGGCACGACTAGCATCAGTCTCATCCGTAAACTGCGCAGCGGTGCCCAGGCTACCGTCGACGTGGTACTCACCACCGAGCGCGAACCCATGAACGTAGCCGCCAAGGTGGCCCGCTTTCTGGAGCCCGATAGCCTGGCCTTCCAGCGGTTGTTCCAGGACACGGCCTTCATCGATAGCATCGGTTACACCCCCGAGACGCTACAGACGCTGTTCATCCCCAATACCTACGAGATGTACTGGAACGCCACGCCCCGCGACTTCGTGGCGCGCATGGTGAAGGAGCACGAACGATTCTGGCGCAGCAACGACCGCCTGGAAAAGGCAGCCGCCCAGGACCTCTCCCCCGCCGAGGTCTACACCCTAGCCAGCATCGTCGAAAAGGAAAGCCTGCAGGCCAGCGAGCGGCCCCGCATCGCCGGTGTCTACCTTAATCGCCTGCGCATTGGCATGCCCCTCCAGGCCGACCCTACCGCCGTCTTCGCCACCCGAGAGTTTGACGTGGGGCGGGTGCTGTACCGCCACATCGAGTTCGATAGCCCCTATAATACGTATGTCTACCGCGGACTTCCCCCGGGGCCGATCACGATGTCCAGCGTAGGTAGCATCGACGCGGTACTTACCCCCGAGCAGCACGACTTCCTGTATTTCTGCGCCCGGGGCGACGGCAGCGGCCTGCACAACTTTGCCAGCACCGGAGAGGGACATGCCCGCAACATTGCGATCTACGTAGCTAATCTGAAAGCCCGCGGTATTCGCTAGAACTGCCAACGTACCAAGGTCGCGCGGCCTCCGGCCCGAGCAGAGCCGTACGGCAGGAGAAGTGGCTGCGCCACTTCACAGCAGTGTTGTAGGCTCGGGCCGGAAGCCACTCGACCTTGGATCTCGATAGATTTACTACTCCTTCACCACCCGCAGCGTCCGCACTGCCTCCCCCGCACGAACCCTTACGAAGTACAGTCCAGCAGGCTCCGCTCTAAGATCTATCTCCGTAGCGAGCTCCTGTGCCCGCCCTAGTTCCGACCGTTGCATCCTGCGCCCCCGGCTATCGTATACCTCCACGCTTAGTGCTACGAAGTTTGGTAAGGCGATGCGCAGCGCGATCTGACCGAAGGTTGGATTAGGAAAAGCTTCCAGCCCCGCCAATGGCCCGGCCTCATCAACCCCCACCGGCGTCAGATCGAGGGTGAAGTCACGCGTACCACTACAACCCAGGGCATCGGTGACCGTGACGGAGTAGTCGCCCATGCTGAGGCTATCGATGGACTGGGTCGTATCCTCCGTACTCCACTGATAGGTGAGTGTGCCTACCCCGTTGCTCACATCTAGGTAGGCAGCGCCATCATCGGCGAAGATAGTCGAGGGTGGCACCGTGGTCAGGCTGATATCGAGCCCATCGGCACAGCGGCTCACGCTGAAGTCATCGAACTCCACGAAGAAGTCCCCGGCCCCGTAGGCCGCCCGAAAGGTGAAGCGGACTGCACTACCGACGAACTGCCCCAGGCCGATCGAAAAGCTCGTAGAGATGTCCCCCTCCACATCCAGTAGTTCCACCGCCGCCGAATCACAGTCCGTGCGGGCGGTTACCGTCAGGCGCTGAAGTCCGTCAGTAATCCGATTGCCACTGGCGTCACGCTGGTTGAGGGTGAAAGCCAGGACATCCTCGGACTCGAGGGGGCCGTAACTTGCCGTCGTGAACTCCAGCACCGTATCCTGGCCGTTGAGATTATCGGTCAGGGCTACGGAGGGGCTGCCCGGCCGCCGGGCCACGATCGCATCGGCGGGAAGCTGCCAGCCCCGGGGCCGCCGCCCGTCCTCGAAGTCGACCAGGAAGGGGACGGCCTGGGTGGGCTGGTAGACCAGTACCGTCGTGTCGTTATAGGTTGCTAGGTCGTCGGGCGAAGAGACCCATACCTCTACGGTGACGGGGTCGGGTGGAAAAACATCTACATTGGTGACGATCTGTACCCGCTGCCGACGCCCCAAGGTAGTAGGCGCAGGTGCCCGTAGTGAGTCGGTCTGCCCGCCATTCACCCGGTAGCTCACCGTCACGCTATCGCGCCGCTGCCGACCGATGTCCGTAAAGGTGAATTGTAGCGTATCCTGCGCATCATCGCAATCGCCGAAGGACAGAAACTCTGCCCCTACGGCCGCAAAATCTACGTCTTGCTGGGCGGTAAGGCGAATGTTGTCGATGGCCACGCCCTCGCGCTGCCCGTCGCCATCACTGAAAAATACGAAGCGCATCCGCACGTCTCCTTCTCCGGCCAGGCCACTGAGTCGCGTACCTACGAGTGCGTAGCCATCATCAAAGCCGCCCTCACCGTCCCAGGCCCGCTGCTGGGGGTTGTTGTACCAGTTAATGGTACTGGCATTCTGCTCCACACGGCGGTAGGTAGCTCCCCCATCGGTCGATACCTCTAGGTAAAGTCCATCGAAATTCTCCTCCGTGTCGACATTAAGCAGAAAGGACAGGAAAGGATCCTCCTCCAGCCCCGAAAGGTCAAAACAGGGCGAGGTCAGGTAGCTACGCTCATCCCCGCTGTAGTTCCCGTCGGCATTAGTCACGTAGGCGAGCTCCCCCGACCCGGCCGCGGCAATCAAGCTGCCCCGGGGTCGCGCCCGCTCCCAGGTCGCCGGTCCACGTCCGGCCCGCTCCGGTAGCCAGAAGCCAGTCTCCTGCTCGAAGTCCGCTAGGTAGGGCAGCTCCCGGATGATGGGCCGACGGATCACGGTGGTCGTCAGTCGGTCGTTGTCCGGGTTCTCGTCGTTCTCTAGCTGGGTGAATAACTCGAAGGTATATATCCCCGGCTCCGACAGATCGGCCCCCACATCGAAGGTGAAAAACTCCGTACTATCCACCCCCAGCACCCCGGTATAGATGCCGTCGAAGGGGCGGTTCACCCCACCCGGTGCCCCGTTGATCGTAAAGTCCACGTTGAAGAACTGCTGCGCCTCCCCCCCGAAGTTGGTGATGCCGATCGTCACCGAGTCGCTACTCCCGCCCACACAGGCATCGGCCGTAGGGGCCCGCAGTACCGTCACGCCAATATCTCGCTGCAGCTGCGTCATCGCCCGGAAGGGTCCGCGCCGGGCGGTGGTGTCGTCCGTTGCCCCACAGCGCGTCGAGACGTAGAAGGTATAGGCCGTATTAGGCTGCAGGTCGTTGATACGCAGCGACGTATCCTGGGTCGTCACCGTGGTCCCCTCGCCGGCGGCCGGGTCGAAGTCCCCCACCCCGTACTCGATCACGTAGGTCGGCTGGGCCGCGGCCGGCACCGAGCGGAAGCGCACGCTCACCGAATTATACCGTACTCGGAACAGCTCGATGGAAGCCTGGGGCGGCGGCGCGCAGCTGCGGCACTGAGCGATGAAGGAGGTTAGTGCCGGTGACTGCGCCGGGCCCTCCACGGAGTAGACCAGGCTGTCGTTGTTGTCCAGCACCGAAAGGGTAACCTCCTCCGGGAAGGCCCCCGCATTAAAGCCTACGGTGATGGAATCCCCGTTACTGACCGGAAAGTAGAAGTCGCGCCGGCTACCGTCGTCCTGCATCGCATCCAGGGTGAAGGTGCGGGGGCGGTCGGCTACCGTCACGGTTACTATTCCGCCGTTGAACCCATCACCGCCGCTATCCTCCAGGCGAAGCTGGTAGAAACAGTCCGAAGTGGCCTCCTGGGCGGATAGGGCCAGCGGCAACTGAGCGAAAAATAGGAGCCCGAGGAGGGACAGAAACTGAGCGGGTAGCGATCGCGGCATAATGGTAGGCTAGGAGCGGGGTAAATTACCACAAAGGCAGCGAACCCGGGGACCTGAACCATTCGGTGGGGGTGGCGTTAGTCCCCCGGATATCAAACAATCACCTGATTACCCCCTGGTTGTGGCGGTTTACTCGATCAAGGACGTAGAAAAACTCACCGGCATCCGCGCCCATACGTTACGGGCCTGGGAGCAGCGCTATGACCTGGTGACCCCCCGCCGCGGGCAGAATAATGTGCGCTATTACCTCGATGAGGACCTGCACGAGCTATTGACCGTCGCCCTGCTCAATAAGCACGGCCACCGCATCAGCAAGATCGCGGCCATGGCCCCGGCCGAACGCGCCGCCCAGCTCGCCGACCTGACCAGCCTCAACGTAGGCCCCGAGACCCAACTCGATGCCCTAACGCTAGCGATTGTGGAGATGGACGAGGAGAAGTTCAGCCTCATCATCGACACCAACATCGCCCAGCGTGGCTTCGAGGAAACGATGATGGAGGTGGTGTACCCCTTTTTGGACAAACTCGGCGTGCTGTATTTCACCGGCTCGGTGACTCCGGTACAGGAAGCTTTTGCCGCCCACCTGATCCGGCAAAAAATTCTGGCGGCGACCGACCGGCTGCCCGCCACGCCCGAAGAAGATCGCCCCGTCTTCGCCCTGTTCCTCCCGGAGGGCGAGCGGCAGGAGCTTAGTATGCTCTTCATGCAGCTCCTACTCAAGCAGCGGGGCTTCGGCGTGATTTACCTGGGCCCAAACATTGGAACGCAGGATCTGGCGGACGTCTGCCAGGTACGCCGGATAGACTACCTCTTCACGATTCTGTCGAATAGCTACGTGGAGCGGCCCGTGGACCAGTTGGTGGAAGACATCCTGACGCAGTGCCCCGATGAGCGACTGTTGCTAGCCGGCTACCAGGCTAATCTGCACGACCTCAGCGATTTTCCGCGGGCGCGTACCGTGGCCGGGCTGCGGGACTTTACCAGTTACCTCGACCGCCTCCTCAGTACGACCGCAGATCGGAATACTGCTGTAGCGAGATAATCTGCCAGTCGTTGAGGGTACGCTCCACCTCGGCGGGATGAACGGCCGCCAGGGCGACTAAGGTAGTACCTGATTCCGGGCGGGGCAGTAGATCGCTGTAGTATTCCGGGAAGGCGCGCCGCTCATCCTCGCTGGCCCGCGCACGGTCGGCCTGTACGGCGGCCCGGGTGGCATTGCTCCAGACCTCGAAGCCCAGTCCGGCATCGTAGCACAGTTGTTCGAGCTGTTCGATGGCCGCCTCGGCACCGGTGTGCAGTAGGCAACTGAAGGTCTGGTAGGGCGAGCGCTTGAGGGTGGTGACGCACTGGTAGATTGGTACCCGGCGGCGGCGAATCACATTAAACCCCCGCTGGCCGCGGCGGTCGTAGAGCACCAGGTCGCGGTACCGGGTGCCGCTGCCGGGATGGGGAATGCTTACCACGCGGGCCCGGGCGGCGTCGAGGGGCTGCATCCAGAGGATCTCGTAGCCATCGTCGTGCTGGAGCTGCAGGCCGAGGGGTTTATCGTGCTGCAGGCGGTCGAAGCCGAACTTAGCCCAGACCGTCTGCGCGGTACGCATCCGCTTGAGGGCGACGGCGGCCAGGCCGAGTTGCCACCAGGCATCGCGGTCGTCGGCATCGAGGGCAACGGTCTTGCTCCAGTAGTGCAGGGCGGGCTTCCACTCCCGGCGGCGGGTGTAGATGGTGGCCAGGCTGCGGAAAGCATCGGCCCACTCGGGTACAATGCGGGTCACCTTCTTGAGGAGCTTCACGGCGGTGTAGGGATCGCCGACTTTGTCGTAGCGAAGCGCCTGCGCGTAAAGGTCCATATAATTAGGCGGTAAGTGCATTGTCGAAGGCATTCCGGGCTTGGGGTCCGGGCAGTAGTAACGTATGGGGGTAGACAGGGTTGTGTGGTTCAACCCCCCCAACGGCTCGAGCGTTAGGGGAGGGTATGTCCGCAGTCATCGTATCTACCCTACCCGATATCCGTTCCCTGAGCCTGGAGGAGCTGACCGCTCAGCTGATCCTAACCGGCGAGAAGAAGTTCCGGGCCAAGCAAGTATACGAATGGCTGTGGCAACGGGGGGCCCGTAGCTTTGATGAGATGACCAACCTCTCATTAGCCCTGCGTGAAAAGCTCAAAATGAGCTACCAACTGCCGGTCATCGAGTTAGACAAACAGCAGCGCAGCGCCGACGGCACCATCAAAAGCCGTTTCCGACTGCACGACGGTCACCTCATCGAGTCAGTGCTCATCCCCGTAGTAGCTGACGACCGCTTCACCGTCTGCGTATCGAGTCAGGTAGGCTGTAGCCTCACCTGTACCTTCTGCGCCACCGGCCGTATGAAGCGACTGCGCAACCTCACCGCCGCCGAGATCTACGACCAGGTCTTCCTCGTCAACGAGCAGTGCCTGGAGACCTACGGTAAGCCCCTCACCAACATCGTCTACATGGGAATGGGCGAGCCCCTACTCGCCTTCCGCGAAGTGGTGGGGAGCATCGAGCGTATTACCAGCCACACGGGCCTCAACATGGCACCCCGCCGCCTGACCGTCTCCACGGCCGGCATCGCCAAGATGATCCGCAAGCTCGCCGACGAGGACACCAAGGTCAATCTCGCCCTCAGCCTCCACGCCGCCGACGACGTGAAGCGCAACGAGATCATGCCCATCAACGAGTCCAATAACCTAGAGGCCGTGGTCGAGAGCCTTGAGTACTTTTACGCTAGGACCAAAAAGCGCATCGGTTTCGAGTACATCACCTTTCAGGACTTCAACGATGGCCTCGACGATGCCGAAAAGCTCTACCGCATCTGCCGCCGCGTGCCCAGCATGGTCAATATCATCGAGTACAACCCCATTGATAATGCCCCCTTCCGCAAGTCGAGCGAGCACCGCATCGACGACTTTGCCACCTACCTACGCGACCGCGGCATCATGGTCACCGTGCGCCGCAGCCGGGGGAAGGATATCGATGCCGCCTGCGGGCAGTTGGCTAATAAGGAGTAGGTGACCGCGGCTAGAAGCCACGAACCAGCACCTCCTCCAACTCCTCCTGCTTCCCCTCATCGTCGATCAGGTAGATCGGCAGCAGCACCCGCTCCCCATCCCGCAGTTCCAACAGCAGATCGCGTACTGAGGCCCGCCTAACCCGTTCGATCCGGTCCAGGGCAATCTCCTGCCGCCCATTGAGCTGGTCAAGTTCGTAGACCAGCTTACCATCCTGGATGCGGACGTAACGCTGTGGGGGCGTCTCCTCGGCACTGCCCCTTCCGTGTGTGTAGGTAGCGTAGACGATCAATCCACTCACAACGAGATACACCAGCCCCAGGACCAACTGCCAAATCGGATGATCGTCTTCCCCGCCCGACCAGTGCGTAAAGTAGAGATACAGCGAGTGAATCGCAGCCACGAGCAGCAGCAGGGCCCCCAGGTAAAAAAGCCAGTGTAGCAGCCGCGTCGTGCGGGGGTTCGGCGGTGGGGGGGTATGAAAGTCGTACGTCGGTGTCACCAGGGCAAGGTAAGGCGTCCAACGCTTCTAAGCGTTGGACGCCTAGCCCCTCACCGGATAAACACAATCTTCCCCACCGCCCCCTCTGGATCCTGCTGCTCGGTAAAGCCGCCCGCCCCCGTCGAGGCAAACACCAGGTACACCCCACTGGTCACCCGCCGCCCGTTGTAGTCGGTGCCCGACCAAACGTACTGCCCGCCCGCCGCGCGGCCCTCCTGCACCAGCTTGCCGCTCAGGTCGGTGATCTTGACCCGGGCGTCGCGCACCAGACCGTTGATGGAGATGGGACCGGTATAGCCCGGTTCTACGGGATTAGGATATACTACTAGGTCGTCGCGGAAAAAGGGCTCGGCGGCCGTAGCATCCCCGCGGTAGCTGGTTACGCCTAGCTCGGTGCCGAAGTAGACCGTGCCGGTCGTCGGATTGATGGCAATACTGCGCACGATGTCATCGAGCAGCGGACTATTGCCCCGGTCGAAGAACAAGACTTGTTCCCGGCCATCCTCCGAAAGCAGGTAGGCCCCTCCGTTAGTACCCAGCCACTTACGGTTGGCGCCGTCGACGGCGATGGTACGGATCTCCTCGGTTTCCAGCAGCAAGCCGCCGAATCCATCGTCGGCCTCTACCACGGGGGTATTGCCCGGACAGATCTCCGGATTGAATACCTCTGCCCCACAGCTGAAGATCACTATGCCGCTGGCCGTACCTATCCACACCTCCCCATCGAGCCCCACCGCGATGCTGCGGGTCTCGTTAGTCGGCAGGTTACTGTTGGCGGCCGTGATCATACGGCAACGGTCGTCGCTGCGGTCCATGGGCGTACCCATCGGGTCGATGACGGTAATGCCGCCGTTCTCCCCGCCGCGGTGTACTACCCAGACGTAGCCCTGCTGGTCTACCGCAATGTCAATGGCTAAATTGATCCCGCAGTCCTGCCCGAGTGCGGCCCACCCTCCCTCTGGACTCCGCACCGACACGATGCCCCCCTGCGCCGCCCGGCTGACGGCCACGTAGGTAAATCCATTAGCGTCGGTAGCCGTGCCCGCCGCGCGGATGCGGCCCCGACCGGCCCCCTCGGCCAGTTCGATACTCGTATTCACCTCGTCATACAGGGTAGCCGTACCCTCCCCGTCGACCCCGATCACCCCCTCGAAGAAGGAGCTCAGGTAGTGCACGTTATTCACCGGGTCGTAGTCGACGTCGACGATGGTAGCCACGTCGTCGTCCCCCCCGTTACTCCCATCCCGGCCCCGGAAGGCGTTGGTGTTACGGATGCTCAACCCATCCCAGGTCCCGTTCTGGTAGCGGAACACCCCCTCAAAATCGTAGGCAGGAGTGGTATTTTCGTCCAGCTGCCCGGGAGCGATCCACAGCGCGGTGCCGTCGTGCAGCAGGCGGTACACCTGATCCTTCGGCGGCCCCGGAAAGGTCAGTCGCCGGCATTCCCCATCCACCGCCGTCAGGTAGCGAATACCGTAGGTCTCATCCCCGAACCAGATACGGCCCGTATCGTCCTCCAGGGCGTAGTTGGTTACGTCGGCACAGTCCGGTAGGGTGCGAGCACTTCCCGCCGTTTCGCCCAGTGCCACCACGGCCCGGTCGGCGCAGTTACCACTCGTGCAGCGGTAGCCAGCCAGCAGGCTATTGGGACCGGCGCTGAGGTAGGCGAGGCGGTTCTGCTGCTGCGCTGCATCGTAATGCATTGCACCTGCGGCCCCGGCTAGTTTCCACACGTCCTCATTAATCGCGAAGTAGAGCCCCTCCCGCCAGACCGTGATGCTGCTACTGCTGTAATCGCCCGGCAATCCCGCGGCCGGCCCCAGCAGCTCCCAGTTGTTGAAATCATTGAGGTTTACGCCCGTCAGCGGCACGCGGTAGATGCCCTCGGGGGTGGCGGCGTAGATGCGTCCGTCGTACTCGGCCACCCCGTTCACCCGCAGCCCCGTGAAGGTGGTAAAGGCGAAGGTCTGGTCGTCGAGCGATAGGGCCGATACCCCGTAGCCGGCCGCGATGTACACCCGGTTACCGGCCCCGAAGGAGAGGTCGAAGATCCGCTTGTCCCCACTGAAGTTGAAGTTATCGATCTGCTGTAGGGTCGTGAAGCGCCCGTTTTGGTAGAGGTCGATCGTGCTGTTTTCGTACACGATGAGCAGCGTCTCGGTAGGCTGGTGGTACTTGATGAGGCTAATGCGACCGCCGGCCAGTCCCTCGGTACGCGTGAGCCGCGTGAAGCTCAGGTCCGCCTTATCGAGCAAAAACAGCGCGTTGCCGGTGGAGTAGATGATATCCTCCGCACTCTCCGTCACGTACCGCCCGTAGCTGAAGGACTGCAGGCTCGTCCACTGCCCCAGGCTATCTACCTGCGCCGGCAGCACACTTCCTCCCAACAAACTCACACACAGCAACATTCGACATAACCACATAGCACAAAAGTAAGGTGGGGCGGGGCCGCGGGTGCGCACTCCGTGGTGGGGCGCGCGATAATGTAGGCTGGGACACCAAAACTAAGTGGCCTTCCCTGGGCTTTAGGATACCTTAGTTTGGCAATTCGTTACCCGGCAGGTGTGATAGCTCACCACAGAGTCCCCCTGGGGGAATACACAGAGGAATGAGCTACGCTGCTGCCTTCAGCGGTCACTGAGGTTTAACGGAGCCGTCGGGACAAGCGTCATCGGGGGAAGGGCCCCTTATGTTAGCCACAGAGGCCAACACCTACCGGTGTTGCGGGAGAGTAGCGGTAGAAATATCAAGAGTAATACAGTCTAGCTTTATAGGGTAACCCTCTGTGCATACCTCAGTGACACCCTCCGTTCCCTCCGTGGTGAACTACCCCTACAAGCTAAGCGCGTAGCGCGTGCGAGCCACTCATGATCATGACCCAAACCCACCCAGGCCGCATCATCTTCTACCTCCCCGAACGGGGCACGGGCTACCTACGGCTAGAGGGTACCCTAGAGGAGTTCTACTTCCAGCGGCGGCACCTGCGGGGGGTGGACGCGGTTAAGAAGGGTGACCTGGTGCGCTTCGTACTCAGGCAGGGGCGGCAGGGGTACTACGCTGATGAGATCGAGCCGGCGGGGGTAGGATAAGTGTATAGCACCAACAAGCCTCGGAAGCTCGAAGACAAAAGGTCGAGCGGCCTCTGGCCCGAGCAGAGCCGTGCAGGATGGAAGTGACTGCGCCACTTCGTGCAGGTAGTACAGGCTCGGGCCGGAGGCCACTCGACCTTGGAACTTCGAGACTTAGTTCACACTTCTATAGCTCGCCTGAGGTAGGCATTGAAGGGCTGTAGCTCTAGGTGAGCCTGTTCCACCAGATTGACGAAGTCATCAGCGATGACCTCCTCTTGGGTGACGTCGCGCATGACGGTGAAGTCCTTGCGGCGCGGTAGCTCGATGTGCGCGTGTTCGGCGTTATAAGGTGGGATCGTGCTTGGCTAGCCGGTCGAGGAAGAGTTGGATCTGGGCGAGCCACTCGTCCTTGGCGGCATGGTAGTCCTTGCGGTGGGCATCCATCCACTCTTTGGAGTTATTTGCGGTGAGGTCGCGGAGGAAGGCGTAGATCTTGCGTTTGTTGGGCATCGTCAACAAGGTACACCTTGGTCGTCTGCCGGCCCTGTTGTCGTCTGCCGAGACTTACGTAGTCCACCTCGTTCGCTGACTATCAATAACTAACTCTACTTTGTATTCCTGCGATCGTAATCGCAAAAAAACCGATATTTTTGCGATTACGATCGCAAAATATCTTAGAACCCCCCGGCAGACGAGGGAAGCTACGCAACCCTCGGCGGACGAGGGCAGACAAGGGGTCAACCACCGGTACCCTTACCGGGTTAGTAGCAACCTATGCCCCCCACCACGTCCACTGCACCCGCGCCCCCGCCCCAGACCACGCCCGAACTGCCCCACACCGAGCGCTTCATCACTGTCACGGGCGCAAAGGAGCATAACCTGCAGGACATCAACGTGGAACTGCCGCGCAACGAGCTGGTCGTGATCACCGGACTGAGTGGGAGCGGTAAGTCGAGCCTGGCCTTCGATACGATTTACGCCGAGGGGCAGCGGCGGTATATGGAGACCTTTTCGAGCTACGCCCGGCAGTTCATGGGTACGATGGAGCGGCCCGACGTGGAGCAGATCACGGGGCTGAGCCCGGTCATCTCCATCGAGCAGAAGACGACGAACCGGAGCCCGCGCAGTACGGTGGGCACGGTGACCGAGATCTACGACTTCCTGCGCCTGCTCTACGCCCGCGCCGGTACCGCCTACAGTTACGTGAGCGGTAAGCCCATGCTACGCTATACCGAGGAGCAGATGCTGGAGCAGATCGCCAGTAACTACGACGGCCGCAAAATCGTCGTGCTGGCCCCGCTGATTCGCGGGCGCAAGGGGCACTACCGGGAGCTCTTCGACCAGGTGCGCAAGCAGGGCTACGTGAAGGTACGGGTAGACGGCGAGATCCAGGACCTGACCGAGGGCATGCAGGTGAGCCGCTATAAGGTGCACGACATCGAGCTGGTGATCGACCGCATCAAGATGAGCGACGAGCGGCTCGACCGACTGCGGCAGGCCGTGGCCACCTCCCTGAAACTGGGTGAGGGGCTGGTCTTCATCCAGGACGCAGAGACCAACGAGGTAGCGCCGTTTTCTAAGAATCTCATGGACGCCGAAAACGGCATCAGCTATGAAGAACCGAGCCCGAATACCTTCAGCTTTAACTCGCCCTACGGCTACTGCCCGACCTGCAAGGGGCTGGGGCAGGTCAATAGCCCGGACATCACCAAGATCATCCCCGATCGAAAGGTAAGCATTAACAAGGGGGGACTGGTACCGCTGGGGGACAGCCGCGACAACACCACCTTTAAGCAGATCAAGGCGATCGCGAAGGTGGAGAAGTTCAAGCTTAGCGACCCCATCGAGAAGATTCCGGCCGGCGCCCTCGACGTGATTCTGTACGGACGCAAGACGAGCGGCAAGAAGAAAAGTAAGTACGATAAAAGCGCCCACGATATGGTGTGGGACGTGGAGCAGAACGGCCTGGTCAACATGATCGTGCGCTGGTACGAGGAGACGACCAGCGAGCGCATCCGGAGCTGGGCCGAGGAGTTCATGACCATCGACACCTGTCCGGACTGCGAGGGGGCCCGCCTGCGCCAGGAGGCCCGCTACTACAAGATCAAGGACAAGACCATCAGCGACCTGGCCCGCATGGACCTCGGCGAGCTCGGTACCTGGATGGAAACGACCGAAGAGGGCATGGACGAGCGGACTACGCTGATCGCTACGGACATCCTGAAGGAAATCCGCTTCCGGTTGCAATTTTTGCTACACGTAGGGCTGGGGTACCTGAGTCTGGACCGGCCGGGAAGGACGCTTTCCGGCGGCGAGGCCCAGCGCATCCGGCTCGCTACCCAGATCGGTAGCCAGCTTACGGGTATCACGTATATCCTCGACGAGCCCAGTATCGGGCTGCACCAGCGCGACAACCAGCGGCTGATCCGGGCGCTGCGTGACCTGACCGACATCGGCAATACCGTACTGGTGGTGGAGCACGACCGCGACATCATGATGGCCAGTGATTACCTGCTCGACCTTGGCCCCGGTGCAGGTAGGCTCGGCGGCGAGTTAGTGACGGCCGGCAAACCCGCGGATTTTCTCAAGGACGAACACACCGGTAGCATCACCAGCGACTACCTGGCCGGTCGGCGGCGGATCGAGCTACCGGAAAAGCGGCGCAAGGGCAACGGGAAGTTCCTGACGTTGAAGGGAGCCAGCGGCAACAACCTCACCGGGGTGGACATCAAGATACCCCTGGGCACCCTGACCTGCGTGACGGGGGTGTCAGGCAGCGGGAAGTCTACGCTGATCAACGAGACGCTCTACCCCATCCTGCGGCAGCACTTCTACAATAGCGTCAAAAAGCCGATGCCCTACTCACGGGTGTACGGGCTGCAGCACATCGACAAGGTCATCGACATCGACCAGTCGCCGATCGGGCGTACGCCGCGGTCGAATCCGGCAACTTATACAGGGGTGTTCACCGACATCCGGCAGCTATTTACCAAACTGCCCGAGGCGATGATCCGGGGCTACAAGCCGGGCCGCTTCAGCTTCAACGTCAAGGGGGGGCGCTGCGAGGTCTGTAAGGGCAGCGGCATGCGCACCATTGAGATGAACTTCCTGCCCGACGTCGAGGTGGAGTGCGAGAACTGTCAGGGCATGCGCTTCAACCGCGAGACGTTGGAGATCCTGTATAAGGGCAAGAGCATCACCGATGTACTCAATATGAGCGTGGCCGAGGCGGCTGACTTCTTCCAGCCCATCCCGAAGATTTACCGGCGCATGAAAACGCTCAAGGACGTAGGGCTGGGCTACATCACCCTGGGGCAGCGGGCCACTACGCTTTCCGGCGGCGAGGCACAGCGGGTGAAGCTGGCCGAGGAGCTTAGTAAGCGGGATACGGGGCAGACGGTATACATCCTCGATGAGCCCACCACGGGACTGCACTTCGAGGACATCAAGTACCTGCTGCGGGTGCTACAGAAGCTGGTCGACAAGGGTAACACCGTCATCGTGATCGAGCACACCATGGACGTGATCAAGGTAGCCGACTACCTCATCGACATGGGCCCCGAGGGTGGCCGGGGCGGCGGCCGGGTAGTAGCTACGGGCACGCCGGAGCAGGTGGCGGAGGTAGCAGAAAGTCATACGGGGCGGTTTTTGCGGGCCGAGCTAGGGGAGTAGAATTGGTGAACCGAAAACCTACCCCTAGTTTTACGCTCCTATGGAAGCGCATTTGAACTCGGTGGTGGAGGTACAGCCCTACGCGATGGTGCTGGTCGTCGACCGGGCCAACTTTACCCTTACGGCGGTAAGCGACAACACCGAGCACTACGGCTGGAAGCCGCCGACCGAGTTGATCGGCACCAACCTGCGCGACTATTTCTGCGATACTACCTGCGGCTGGATCCTTAAGCGGGGAGAGGGAGCAGAGCCCGGGGTGGTTAAACCCGAGCAGCTACCTACAGGGATCACGGGAGAATACCAACTCGTCGTTCATGCCTTCGCCGAGGAGCTGGTCCTGGAACTGGAGCCAGTCAGCAACTGGCCGCACCCGGACGACTACGCCGCCCGGCTGCACAGCTTCACTCGCCAACTCGAGGATGCCCCCACCGTCAACGTACTGATGCAGCGGCTCTGCGACGGCCTGCTGCACCACCTGGAATTTGACCGGGTCATCGTGCTACAGTTCGACCAGCAGTACAACGCGCTGGTGACCCACCAGGCGCGTACCGGGGATATGGCGGACTGGCTTGGCGTACACTTCACGCAGGAGGACGTACCGGCTACGGCGCGCTACAACCAATTGGTGGAGACCACGTACCACTTCGCCAGTGTGGCGGACCCCCTGCGGGAGATCGTCGGAAGCTACGGGCCGGCCAGTCGCGAAATTTTGCGTCGCCACTTAGGCTGTCGGGCACCCAATGCTAATTGGATACAGTTTTTGCAAGATAGCCAGCTAAGTTGCACGGGCTACCTGTCGCTGGTCGTCGGGGGGGCGCTGTATGGCTCTATCTACTACCACAACCGGGAACCGATCTATCTCGACTACCAGATGCGGACCTTTCTGGCCGTAGCGGGGCGGGTAGCCCAGCAAAAACTAGCCTACCACATTTACTCCCGTACCCTACGCCTACGGCAGGCGGCCAATGTGGTGCGCGACCGGCTACAGGAATATATCGTCGATTCCGATAACCTATCCGCCGGACTGACCGGGGGCAGCACGACCGTAGTGGACCTAATCGAGGATACGCGCGGCGTGGCCATCTGCTCCGATGGGGAGCTTACGCTTTTCGGCACCACCCCCGATCAGGCGCAGGTCAATGAAGTAGTAAGGTGGATGATCGGCCAGCACGGCAACGAGGAGCTTTACCACACCGATAAGCTAGCGCTGCTCTACCCACCCGCCCGGGCCTACGCCGAGCTCGCCGCCGGCATCCTCTTTCTGCCCCTGGACGTAGATGCCAACCAGTGGATCATGTGGTTCAAGCCCGAGGTGGTGCAGACCGTCACCTACGGTAGCACGGCCGCCGACGAGGACGATCTGGAGACCCAGAGCAGTCGCCGCTTCTACGTCCACGACGACACCCGCCACGGCTACTCCCTGCCCTGGACGACGGACGACATCGGCACCGCCGAGGCCCTGCAGGTGTTTCTACAGGAAGTCGTCATGCAGCGTTATGCCCGCGCCAAACGTAACAACGAGTTGCTACAGCAGGCCTACGAGGACCTGGAGGTGTTCAGCTATACGGTGGGCCACGATCTGCGGGCACCGCTAAGGGGCATCGCCAGCTTCGCCGAGATCCTACAGGAAGATTTCGGGGAGGCGTTGGGAGCTGAGGGGCTGAGCCACTTGCGGCACATCCAGCAAAATGCCGAGCGGATGCGGGAGTTCATGAACGACCTGCTGGTCCTGAGCCGGCTCGACCGGGCTGCGATCATCGTTAATAGCCTCTCCGTCGGCGAACTCGTGGACCGGGTACTGCAGGACCGTACCACTTCCGAGCAGCGCCGCTACCGCTGTAGGGTGCAGGAGGAGATGCCGGCTATCCGCGGGGATAAGAACCAGCTCATTACGGTCTTCACGAACCTACTCTCCAACGCCATTAAGTATTCCTCCCAGGAAGCCGCCCCGGAGATAACAATAGGCCATACCGGGGAGCACCGCGACGGGCAGCCGGTCTTTTTCGTAGCCGACAATGGCATCGGCATTGCTGCCGACCAGCACGACCGCATCTTCGACCTGTTCACCCGCTCGACCGGCGTGGAGAACTTTGCGGGCAGCGGGATCGGACTAGCGCTGGTACGGCGTATCCTCAACTTCCACGAAGGGGAGATCTGGCTGGAGAGCGAGGTGGGTAAGGGGACTACGTTTTACTTTTATACTGGAGTTTGATCATCGTCGGCGGACGAGGGAAGCTGCGCAACCCTCGGCAGACGACGATTAGGCAAATTCTAGCTGCCCCAGGTATTCGGCCCCGGCGCGGGCGCTCTTCAGGGGGGTAGAGTTCTCGTAGTTCTCCTGCTCCAGGATGTAGTACTCCATGCCCTGCTCCTCGGCCACCTTGAGGATACTGGCAAAGTCGATGGAGCCCTCCCCTAGGTTTACGCTGGCCTCGTGGTCTTCGGGGGGGGCGCCCTTCTTACGGTCCTTGACGTGACAGAGCTTCCACTTACCGGGGTAGCGGTTAAGCCACTCGATGGGGTCGGCCCCGCCGGTGACGACCCAGTAGATATCCATTTCGTAGTCGACGGTATCGTCGGTATGGTCCATGAGGTAGGCCTGCCCGACCACCCCGCCCGACTCCTCGAAGCTGTAGGCGTGGTTGTGGTAGGCGAACTTGATGCCGGCTTCGCGGCAGGTCTTGCCGGCGGCGTTGAATTGATCTACGATCTTCTGCCAGCCGGCCTCCCCCTCTTGCTGCCCGACGTAGGCGCACAGGGCGTACTCGGTACCAATGCTAGCTAGTTGCGCGGCCTTTTCAGCCAGATTTTCGTTAATGTTGACGTGGCTGCTCACCATGGTGAGGCCCAGCTCGTCGCAGTAGTCCTTCCACTCCTGGGCAGTCATGCCCCAGAACATCCCCTGGTCGCCCTCGTAGCCCTCGATCTGGGTATAGCCCATGTCGGCTACCTGTTTGAGTGTTCCCTTTGGGTCGCCGGGTAGCATATCGCGTAGGGTATAGAGCTGGAGGCCGAAGCTGGAGAGGCTGCCGGTGGGCGCAGGTGCGGCGTCCGTGGCAGCGGCTTCGGCAGTGTCCTCCTGGGCGTTAGCATTTTCCCCGCAGCTCAGCAGGGGTAGGAGGACGGCGCTGGCGGAGAGGCTACCGGCGGTGCGGAGGAAGGTTCTGCGGGTGTGAGTCATGATCGTGAAGGGCTCGTATTTAGGCGGTTAATGTAGGGGAAAAGTGGGAGATGCAGTACAATGCGGCCTTCCCCGATAGCTATCGGGGCGCCAGCAACATGCAGCCTCCGGCTGCGCTGAAAATGTGTGCAGGAAAGAGCGAGACCGTATCTTCCCCATCCCCCAAGCTTCCCACCATGCCCCTACAAGTCCTCATCACCGTCACCGATGACCACAAAGCCGATACCGCAGCCGTAGCCGATCGACTCAAGCAACTCGGCCTACGGGTGGAAAGCATCCTGCCCATCGGCGTGATCAGTGGCGTAGCCAAGGCTAGCGATCTGCCCCGGCTGCGCAACTGCCCCGGTGTGGCTACGGTAGACGAAGACACGCCGGTAAATATCCCTCCACCGGATAGCCTGATTCAGTAAGATCGCGAGGCCCTACCGCCTACGGCGCTACAGACCTCGCTTGGTAAGGGCTCCCCCTCCGGGGAAGGAGGGTACATAGTAGAATACAGCCCCTGACTAGGCCAACTCACCACTCCCGATACTCCTCCGTGATATCTTCATCCAGACTATTAAATCCTCGCCTGTGCCCTTGCGTGATGATGAATTCAGCGATCAACTCCCGCTCCCCAGTCTCAATTAGGGTATTGTCGGTTCCATTATCCAAGGCGTTGAGTTGTAGTACGGTATGTTCCACATACTCCATTCCCTCCTTCCGGTCAGCAGCAGTGTTCATGTTGGTGGCATACTGCCGTAGTAGCGTCAGACAGCGGTCGACGTGGACGTCCGTGTATTCAGCGTTGGGAAGATATTCACGCATGGTCCGTTCCAGCTCGCTTAGTAGATCACTCATCTTGCTATGTTTGGTGTTCACCGCACCCCCGATAGCTATCGGGGCCCCGCCCCAATAACCTTACCACAGGTATACCCGCTAAAAGTACTATCTTATGATCAACGTAGGTATGCTAGGCTTCGGCCTCTCCGGCCGCTACCTCCAGGCCCCCTTCTACCGCGCCCACCCCGGCTTCGCGGTCAAGCGGGTGGTGACCAGCCGCGCCGGGGAGCTAGCCGAAGACTTCCCCGGCCTGAAGCCCACCGCCCGCACCGAAGACGCCCTGGCCGACCCCACCATCGACCTGGTCAGCATCGCCACCCCCAATGCTACCCACTATGACCTGGCCCGCGCCGCCCTGGAGGCCGGTAAGCACGTGCTGGTCGACAAGCCGGCCTGCGCCACCGCCGCCCAGTTGCGGGAACTGCGTGACCTGGCCGCCCAAAAAAAGCTCCACCTCTTCGTCTTCCAGAACCGTCGTTGGGACAGTGACTTTCTCACCGTCCGGCAGCTGCTCCAGGGCGATCAACTTGGCCAACTGGTCAACTACGAGGCTCGCTACGACCGCTGGAAGCCCGCCCCCAATTCGAAAGCCTGGAAGGAGACCCCCGGCCTGGGTGCCGGTATGCTCTACGACCTGGGGGCCCACCTGATCGATCAGGCCATCGCCCTATTCGGCCGGCCGCAGGACGTGCGTGGGGAGGCCTGGACGCAGCGCGATGACTCCACTATTCCTGATGCCTTCGATCTGCAACTTACCTACCCCGAGCAATTGCGCGTGAGCTTATCCTGTAGCCTACTGGTCCGCGAGCCTACGCCCCGCTACACTCTCCACGGCCGGCGGGGCAGCTTCGTCAAGTACGGTATTGACGTGCAGGAAGATCAGTTACGGGCAGGCATGACCCCGCACGATCCGGGCTTCGGCGACGAGCCGGAAGAACAGGACGGTACCCTACATACCGAGCACGAAGGACTGACCTACCGCGGCACTGTGCGCACCCTAGCGGGCCACTGGCTAGGCCTATTCAATAACATGCAACGGGTGATTACGGAAAGAGCCAATCCGGCCGTTCCTTTAGACGACGTGATCGCTCAACTCGAACTCATCGAAACAGTCTCGGCCTAGCCCCGAGTCACGAACTCGTAGTCCTTCGAGTTATTCTCCATGTCGTAGCTCAGCGCTAGCTGCCGCAGTTCGAAGTGATCGAAAAAGGTATCCCAGCTGATCTCGCGGAGCTTCTGGTCGCTCCGGTTTTCGGGCCAGATGATGGCCAGCGGGCGCTGGTCGTTAGCGGTAGTAGCTTCTTCTACTACGCCGGGGACGCCATTGTGCTTATTGGCCCAGGTCTTGATGGTTTCGTGGTTAGTGGTCGTGGTCATATTCAGGGGGTTAAAATACGCGCGGGCGGTCATCGGAGGTGTCTTTTCTTTCGCTCCAGCGAAGGAAAAGCTCCTCCGATGTCTCGCGCGCCGATGTCTCGCACGCTCAATCGCGACTAACAAACTTATTAAACGTACTATCATCATCGGTACTATAAAGAAAGGCCAGCTTCTGTTCGTCAAATATTGTGAAGAACTCCTCCCAGCTCACCTCGTCAAACTGATCATCCTTATCGCTACTCGCTTCCGGGAAGTGTATGCGCAGGATGTCGCTATCGCCGTCGGAGATCGTAGAGGCTACGCCGTTGTGCTCTTCTACCCACTTCTTGATGGTGTCGTGGTCGGTGGTGGTTTTGCTGCTGGCCATGGGGAGGTTTGGTTTGCTTAGTGCAACGTAAGGTATCGGGGGAGTAGTTCGGTGATCTCACCGATCATACCCAAACCGCCGCAGCCACACCTCGTCATCCCGCCACTCCTCGCGAATCTTGACGTGCATCTCCAGAAAGACCTTGCGCTGCAGGAAGTCCTCCATGCGCTTACGGGCGGCCGTGCCGAGCTTTTTGATGCTGCTGCCGCCCTTGCCGATGAGGATGGGCTTTTGCGTTTTACGGCTCACGTAGATGACGGCGCTGATACGGGCCAGCTCCTCGCCGTCCTTGGTAGTCGTCTCCTCGAAGGTCTCGATCTCGATCTCCACGCTGTAGGGAATCTCCTGGTGGTACTGCTCCAGGATCTGCTCGCGCAGCATCTCGGCCACGAAGAAGCGCTCCGAGCGGTCGGTCAATTGATCCTCGGGGTAGTACACGGGGCCCTCCGGTAGGGCGGTTTTGATGGCGTCGAGCAGTTCCGGTACGCCCGTGCCCTCCTTGGCCGAAATACCGAAAACGCGCTCCGGCTTGATCCATTTTTTAAACTGCCGCTCCAGCTCATTCACTTGCCGCTCCTCCACCAGGTCGATCTTATTGAACACCAGAAACAGCGGCGTATCCAATCGGTGCAGCTTGCCCACCAGCAGGTCGTCCTCGGCGTAGCTCTCCTGCGGATCCACGAGGTACACCATCACGTCGGCGTCCTCGAAGGCCGAGTTGACGTAGGCGTTCATCTTCTCCTGCATCTTGTAGCCAGCCTCCTCGATGTAGCCCGGCGTATCGCTGAACACAATCTGGTAGTCCGCCTCGGTCAGGATACCGATGATACGGTGGCGCGTCGTCTGCGGTTTAGCCGTGATGATACTCATCCGCTCCCCCACCAGCGCGTTCATGAGGGTAGATTTTCCCGCGTTGGGCCTTCCGATGATGTTGACAAATCCGCTTTTGTGCATGGGTGCAAGGTACAGGGGGTTAAGGAGTTAGGGGGTAAGGGAGTTAAGGCGGGCGTTGGAGGTGTGGCAGGCGGCACGGGTACCACATTGGGCGGGGCCCCGATAGCTATCGGGGGTGCGGAGAAAGTACAATGCGGTCTCCGACCGCGCCGGCCGCAGCGCTCTCCGAGCGCGGGAGCCGCTTTAGCGGCGATGGACGAGCAAAGCAAGCTGCCCCACCCTTAATTCCTTTAATCCTTAACTCCCTAACTCCCTACCCCCTTAACCCCCTACCCCCTTAACTCCTTCCCCCCCCGTACCTTTACCCTCTATGCAGGCTACCATACTCACCGTCGGCGACGAGATCCTCATCGGCCAGGTCACCGATACCAATGCCACCTATATGGCCGCCGCCCTGAGCGAGGAGGGTATCACCGTGGTGGAGCACCTGAGCGTGGCCGATAGCCGGCAGGGTATCATGAGCGGATTGGACCGCGCCCTGCAGCAGTCGGACCTGGTACTGATGACCGGCGGACTCGGACCCACCAAGGACGATATCACCAAGCAGGTGCTGGCCGACTATTTCGGCACCGAGTTGCGCTTCCATAATCCCACCTGGAAGCGACTCACGAAACTCTACCAGCGCTACGGCCGCGAGCCCAATGACACCCACCGCCAGCAGTGCCGCCTGCCCACGGGGGCAAAGATCCTCGTCAACGAGCGTGGCACGGCCCCGGGGCTGTGGATGGAAAAGGACGATCAGGTGGTAGTTTCCATGCCCGGCGTGCCCTACGAAATGGCCTACCTCATGGACCACGAGGTGATGCGCAGATTGAAACGGAAGAACTTCGACGCCGAGCTGCTGCGGTCGGTCACCATCCTCACCGCCGGCGAGGGCGAGAGCACCATCGCCGAGCGGCTGGCGAAGATTGAGGACCATCTGCCAGAAAATATGTCGCTGGCCTACCTGCCTAACCTCGGCACCGTACGCCTGCGCCTTAGCGCCCGCGGCAACGCCGAGGCCCTACTCCAGAGCCAGCTCGACGAGTACCGCAACCACATCGAGGGGGCACTGGGCGATCTGGTCTTCGGCTACGGGAAGGACGATCTGGCCTCCGTCGTCGGCCGTATCCTACAGGAGCGAAAGCAGACGCTGGCTACCGCCGAGAGCTGCACCGGTGGCACCGTGGCCGAGATGATCACGGCCCACCCGGGGGCAAGTGCCCATTTCATAGGTGGTGTAGTTGCCTATTCTAATGAGCTTAAGCAGTCGTTACTCGGCGTACCCGCCCCCATCCTTCTCGATCACGGCGCGGTCAGCGAGGAGACCGTCACCGCCATGGCTGAGGGCGCCCGTAGTCGGCTAGGTGCGGACTATGCCATTGCTACCTCGGGTATTGCCGGCCCCGGCGGTGGCACCCCCGACAAGCCGGTGGGCACGATCTGGATCGCGGTGGCTACCCCGGAGCGCACGGTGGCCAGGCTACTCCGCTCGGGCAAGGACCGGCAGCGGAACATTACGTATACGAGCTTGCAGGCGTTGAATCTGCTGCGGCTGAGTCTGTAGCGACGGCTTTAGCCGTCACGCTGCCTCCAATACCCATCCAAATAAACAGCCTGTCGACTAAAGTCGACGCTACAGGTTAGCTTTGCGGCACCCTACCAGCCAAGCCAAACCACCACCACCCCCCATGCCCCAAGTCGAGCTCATCATGCCCAAAATGGGCGAAAGCATCATCGAGGCCACCATCCTCAGCTGGACCAAGCAGGTAGGCGATACGGTGGAGGTCGACGATACGGTGCTGGAGATCGCCACCGACAAGGTAGACAGCGAGGTACCCGCCCCGGTGGCTGGCACCATCAAGGAAATACGTTTCGGGGTGGATGAGACGGTAGCCGTCGGCGAGGTCATCGCCCTGATTGAAACCGAGGTGGGTGCCGAAGTATCTCCCTCTCCCAGCCTGGCCCCCGCCCCTTCCAAGACCCCTGCACCGGCGGCCCCGCCCGCTTCTCAGACCAAAAAAGAAGCCGTCACGGAAGAAAAGTCGGGCAACGGTCGTTTTTATTCGCCACTTGTGCGTACTATTGCGGCGACGGAGGGCATCGGCCAGGCTGAGCTCGACCAGATCCCCGGCACGGGCAACGGCGGCCGGGTGAATAAACAAGACATACAGGCTTACCTGAAGCGGCGCGATAACCGCTTCATAACCGGTCCTGGCAAGGCTGCACCAACAGTTGGAATCAATGCGACAACCCTTCCCCCCCGCCCCCCTGTCGCTCCAGCTGGCAGTCTTGCCTCCGGTTCTTCCGAGCTCATCGAGATGGGCCGCATGCGTAAGCTCATCGCCGACCACATGGTGCAGTCTAAGCGCACCAGCCCCCACGTTACCAGCTTCATTGAGGTAGACGTCACCGATATCGTCACCTGGCGCGAGGGCATTAAGCAGAATTTCCAGCGGCAGTACGGGGAAAAAATTACTTATACGCCGGTTTTCATCGAAGCGGTGGCCAGGGCCATCAAGGACTTCCCGATGGTGAACGTGAGCGTCGACGGCGACCACATCGTCAAGAAGCACGACGTCAACATCGGCATGGCCGCCGCCCTACCCACCGGCAACCTGATCGTGCCCGTCATCCGCAACGCCGACCGGCTCAACCTGCTTGGCCTTACCAAACAAGTCAACGATCTGGCCGGCCGTGCCCGCGCCGGGAAGCTCAAACCCGAGGAGATCCGAGACGGCACCTTTACGGTGACCAACGTCGGCACCTTCGGTAACGTCATGGGCACACCCATCATCAACCAGCCGCAGGTAGCGATCTTGGCCGTCGGAGCCATCCGCAAAAAGCCTGCCGTGCTGGAAACCGAGTACGGCGACGTGATCGCCGTGCGCCAGTTGATGTTTATGAGCCTGAGCTATGACCACCGGGTAGTGGACGGCTTCCTCGGCGGCTCCTTCCTGCGGCGTATCGGGGACTACCTGGAGGCCTTCGATCCCCAACGGACGGACGTATGAGTACCCTTTCGTTCCTGCTGGAGGGCTTGCGCAACATCGGCACCACCGGCACCATCACCCGCTCCGGCACCGCGCTGTGCCGGGCCGCCATCGATCGTATCGACTTCACCACCGCCCGTACCATCGTGGAGCT
Organism: Neolewinella sp.; assembly: GCF_965214665.1. Taxonomy (GTDB): domain Bacteria; phylum Bacteroidota; class Bacteroidia; order Chitinophagales; family Saprospiraceae; genus Neolewinella. Next base: position 2,892,289 of record NZ_OZ243970.1, read on the forward strand.
GGGGGCCGGTGACGGGGTGATCACCAAGCACATCCTCGAGCGGCTACACCCCGAAGGACGGGTGATCGCCTTCGAGGTCAGCGAGGATCTGTGCAACGACATGCGCGCCATTGGTGATCCCCGACTGGTGGTGGCCCAGGATAGCGCCGAGCACATCGGTAAGTACCTGGACCGCGTCGGGGCGGAGCGGGCCGATCACATCGTCTCGGCCATCCCCTTTGCCGCTCTACCGCGGGACCTCGGCGAGCGCATCGTGACGGCGGCCCATGACCACCTCCGCCCGGGGGGCTGCTACAACCAGGTGCACTATAGCCTGAAGACTAAATCGTACTACGAGCGGGCCTTCGGTCGGGTGGAAGCACGGCGGGTGTACCTAAACCTGCCGCCGGCCTGGGTGCTCTACTGTAGAAAGTAGCGTTAATGTTGAAGTGTGGGGTAATTAAGAGGGGACAAATTTGTGTTTTATCCCCATCTTCCGTCCTGTTTGCCCCGACACTATGCACAAATTGCTTCCCTTACTCCTCCTCCTTGTGTCCTGTACCCAGCAAGGTGACATACGCGCCTACTACTTCCCGGTGCGGGAGCTCACCGACGGGCTTGTGTACGAGTACACCAATACCGGCACCTTCGCCGAGGAACCCTCCTCCTTCTGGTACTACCTAGGGCTGGACCGCGACACCGCCCTCTATCTTACTGCCACTCACTACGCCGACGGCATGACGCCCGATCAGCTCGTGCGCGAGCGCATCTACAACGACGGGGTGATGATGGAGCAGCTTACGGTGTATCCGCCACTGCTGTCTGGGAGACCCAAGCAGGTGGAAGCCGAGATTCTGTACGGCCGCACCTTCGCCTTCCAGCTCCACGACGGTAAGCCCGTTGGATTTCGCGTCGCCTATACCCCCGCCGAAAACGACGATGCGACGGAGTACGTCTCCCTCGACCGTATCTACCGTGGCGATACGCTACTGACCGTAATGGGCGAGGAGGTCGACGCGATCGTCTTTGATCTACTCGGGGAGGTGAGCCAGCGCGATCCGCTAGAGGGCGACATCAGTCCCACCTTTACCGGATACGAGATATACGCCCGAGGGCTGGGCATGGTAGAATACCGGCGTAACCTCGGAGCGGGGGGCATCCTGGCGGGCAAGCTCGTGCGCCGCATCCCGATGTCAGACTACGCCGGTGGACTTAGGGAGTAGGTATACCGCTCTACCCGTGGGTTCATCACCCGGAACCAGAGGGGTGGCACCAGGGAGAGCAGCATGCAGGCCGGGTACCCGGTGGGTAACTGCGGACTCTCCTCAAACCGCCGCAGCACCTGGTACTTGCGCGTCGACTTGAAGTGGTGGTCGCTGTGACGGGTGAGCTCGTAGAGCAAGATGCGCCCCAGCTCGTGGTCGCTGTTCCAGCTGTGGATGGGCAGTACCGGCTCGTAACGGCCCTGCTCGGTCTGCCGGCGTTGCAGGCCGTAGTGCTCGATGTAGTTGACGGTCTCCAGCATCAGGAATCCGAAGGTGGCCGCGCCGATCGCCAGCCAGAGACCCGGCCAGCCGAAAACGAAGGTGACCAAGGCAAGGTAGGCCACCTCGATGGCCTGAAACTTTACCATCAGTTTAGGATCCAGTTTCCAGGCATCCAGATAGCTCAGCGTGACGCTGCGCAGCCAGAAGGCGTAGACCGTCTGGTCGCGCCGGCTGGTGGCCGGGTCCTCCGGGGTGGCTACGTGGCGGTGGTGCCCCCGGTTGTGCTCGATGAAAAAGTGCATGTAGAGCCCCGGCAGTAGCAGTGCCTGGGCCAGCAGTTGCTCCCCACGGGTAGAGCGGTGGCCGAGCTCGTGGGCCACATTAATGCCGATGGAGCCGATCAGTAGGCCCACGTTGCACACCATTCCGGCTGTTTCCCAACCGGACAGCTCGCGGGTAGTAGCCACGTAAAGAAAGTAGCCAACGATGCCGTAGAGCACGGGTAGATTAAGGTACAGCAGCCAGTCGAAAAAGCGACTCTGGGTGCGGCTTTCCTCTTCCTCGGCGGCGTGGTTGTCAGTGCTTGCTGGCAGGATCAGCTCCAGTACCGGCAGTAGCACGAAGGCTACGTAGATACTACCCGGCGACCAGGCGCCTCCGAGGTGTACGCCCAGTAGTCCCGCTAGCGGCAGGGCATAGGCTAAAAGGTATTTATAATCACTCCACATGGAGCTAAATATACGGCTTAGTGTTGCACCACGAAACGCGCTATCCGGTCGGCAAAGCGCAGTAGATAGATGCCCGGGGCCAGCTCGGCTACCGTAAGTTGGTTTTCCAGCGGCTGGAGGACCCCGGAGCTAACCCGTCGACCATCAGAGCTGTACACGGCGTAGGCGAGCGCCGTACTGCTGCCGTGCCGGACGGTGAGCTGCCGGGAGGCCGGATTGGGGAAAAGCGCGACGGGCGGGGTTCCGGCAGTGGGTGTTATGCTAGTTGCCAGCTGACAGACGTAGGTGTCTAGGTAGGCCATTCGCTTAGCGATGAAGTCTTTCGTAAAGTCGACCTCGTCGGCGCCGTAGCTTACGTTCGGCCACACCAGTTGCTCGCGGGTGTAGACCCCATTGTCGCTCAGGTAGCGGTGGGCGGTGGTGAGCCGGTCCTGTAGTTCGGTGGTACCCAGCAGCGTACGACGTAGTTGCTGGTACCGATCGCAGAGGCGGGCGGTGAAGGCTTCCGGGTTCTCGTCCGTCAGCCGGGTCAGCAGGTTATTGCCGACCCAGAAGCGGGTGCTGGTCAGTCGCGTTCCGTTGTAGGTGTTGCCGAAAGCAGCATCGAGGTCCCACGGCACGTAGAAGTACGGCTCCCCCTGCTGGTAGCGCGCCAGGTAGGTATTCTTACCGGTGTTGTCGGTCAGCCCCGCAATGTTGACGAAGAGAAAATAGTCGATGATGTTATCTAACTCAAAGCGGTTGGCGACTTCCGCGGCAAAAGCAGTTTCGTCAGTCGTGGTCACGAAGCCTAAGAGATCGTGCAGCCGCGTCCAGTCGATGACGTCATCGGTGTCGGGGTACTTGAGCTCCCAGCCAGCGTATTCTACCTTGCCGGCGGCGGGGAGGGCGGGCTGACTGGCTAGCCGGGTAGCTCCCGTCCAGTCGACTGCTTTATAGAGCTCGCCGCGAATCTCTTTGTCCTTGAACGTTTTTAGCTTCAGTTGCTTCCGGTCTACCTGCTCGGAAAGGAGGTAGACGCCGTAGTAGTCATCGTTTAAAAATACCTCTACGAAGGTTACGTCGGCCCCGGAGCGCGCATCGTCCTCCGCTACCAGATAGTAAGGAGTGTGCATCTCCAGCCACAGTTTATGTGCCGCGTAGGCGTTTACCCGTAGGGGCTCGTTGTAGAGGGCGTCGAGCACCCAGTCGTCGTCTTTCCGCAGGCCGGCAAAGGAAACATCTACGCTTTCGCGCGACTCGGCGTCGTCCCAAAATTCCAGGTCCAGGGACCTTTTAGGAAAGCGGAGGCTATAGCTGCCCCGGTACCGTGCCCCTACCGTAGCGCTCAGTTGCTGATCGTCGTCAGCGTAGGTGAACGGTACCGGTTGCTTGTTCTCATTATCTAACCCGGATGGGAGGTGCAGCGTAATGAGTGGTAACCGCGTGAAGGCTACCGCGACGGTATCCCCCCGGGAACGTACCGCCGCATAGCTCGTGTCGTAGCGTAGTTCACTTACCGGATCGGCAAGGGTGAAGGTCAGTGGGCCGGCCTGGATACTGCGTAGCGGATAGGCGATCCTATCTTCAGTGACCCGAACGAGTAGTAGACGCTGAGTGCTATCGTAACCAAACTCAGGTGACGCGAGGTTTAGCGACTGCGCGTGCAGGGAAGCACCGAGGATCAGCAGTGGAAGGAAGGAGGTATTAATAAAACGCAAGGTGTAGAGAATTGGGTAACCACATAAATCCGCCGAAAATACTAAACCCTCAACTTTCAATCCCCATTGCACCTGCGGCCCCGCCCAACTATTCCACCAGCGAATTTTCGCTAACTTCGCGGGCAAAAGCCGAACGATCATGAACTTCCAGCTTACCGAAGAACAAGTTGCCGTGCGCGAGGCCGCCCGCGACTTTGCCCAGCAGGTGTGCCTACCCGGTGTCATCGAGCGCGATACGACCATGGCCTACCCCACCGAGCAGGTAAGACAACTCGGCGAGCTTGGCTTTATGGGAATGACGGTGAGCCCGGACTACGGTGGCAGTGGACTAGATAACCTGAGCTACATCCTGGCTCTGGAGGAGATCTCGAAGGTCGACAACTCCACCTCGGTGATCATGTCGGTCAACAACAGCCTAGTCTGCTACGGCCTGGAGACCTACGGCACCGAAGAGCAGAAACAAAAGTACCTGACTAAATTGGCTACCGGCGAGTGGATCGGCAGCTTCTGCCTCTCGGAGCCCGAGGCCGGCTCCGACGCTACCCACCAGCGCACGACGGCCATCGACCAGGGCGACCACTACCTGCTCAATGGCACCAAGAACTGGATTACCAGCGGTGGTACCAGCAAGGTGCACCTGGTCATCGCGCAGAGCAATCCCGAGGCCGGCCACCGCGGTATCAACTGCTTCATCGTCGAGACCGACTGGGACGGCGTCGAGATCGGCGCCAAGGAAGACAAGCTCGGCATCCGTAGCAGCGATACCCACACCATCATGTACAACGACGTGCGGGTGCCGAAGGAGAACCGGCTGGGCAAGGACGGGAGCGGCTTCAAATTTGCCATGAAGACCCTGGCCGGTGGGCGCATCGGTATCGCCGCCCAGGCCCTCGGTATCGCCGGCGGGGCCTACGAGCTGGCCGTGGCCTACAGTAAGGAGCGCGAAGCCTTCGGTAAGGCCATCTCCGACCACCAGGCCATCGCCTTCAAGCTGGCCGATATGGCCACCGACATCGAGGCGGCCAAGATGCTGGTGTACCGCGCCGCCTGGCTTAAGGACTCCGGCGGCGACTACAACCAGGCCGGGGCCATGGCCAAGCTCTTCGCTAGCTCCGTAGCCATGCGCCATACCGTAGAGGCGGTGCAGGTACACGGCGGCTACGGCTTTGTCAAGGAGTACCACGTGGAGCGGCTCATGCGCGATGCCAAGATTACTCAGATCTACGAGGGGACGAGCGAGGTACAGAAAATCGTGATCAGCCGGGGGCTGCTGAAGGGGGGGCTGTATGTGTAAGTTCAGTTGTTGCGTTTGTGAGTTGTTGGGTTGTTGAGTTTGAGGGGATGCTCTCCCGATAGCTATCGGGACTCGTCATGGTGTTGCTACTGTAAAGTCATCGCACCTGCGACCCCGCCCGTCTATCACGCATGCCATGCCTATCACGCCTCCAACGACCGCAACCCAACAACGCACAAACCCAATAACCCAACAACTACCCCCTGACCATCTCCAAAAAAGTCCGGCTGAACGTCAGTAGATCGCTGTAGCCCAGCACCCCCACCTCCGGCGCAAACCAGGAATAGGCCTCCCGGTGCCGCCGCATGATGTCATTCACCGCGCTGCGGATCGCCTTCTTGCTTGGCCGCCCCCGCTTGTCCAGATACCGCTCCGGATAGCTCAACTCGCGGAAGTAGCCCTCTTCCGTGACCCGGTAATAAAGGTGTAGTAGCTCGCGGTCCGGCAGCGGGATGGCGTAGTTGAACAGGGCGTAGCCGACGATGTAGCCGGGTATGGCGCGGGCCACCTCGGGATAGCCGTTGTCCTGGTACCAGTCCAGGTTCGAAAGCTCGTTGTTGATCAGGGTGGCGAGGCGGTCGTGGCTCACGGGCAGGGTGATACCGAAGGTGGACTTGCCGGCGTAGAGCTCCTCGCCGAAGTCTTCGGGGGCCCGCTCCAGCAGTTGCTGCAGTTCCTCCAGCAAGCGCACGTTTTTGTGGGTGGCGGGGCGGTCGTCTTCCTGGGCGAAGTACATGCGGTGCATGCGTTCCAGTGCCTCCATGGTGTGGCCCTCGGGGGTGAGCAGGTAATCGAGGCGGTACACCAAGTCGAGCAGCAGGTAGGCTACGGCACCGGGGTGCTCGCGGGGGTCGAGCTGGCCGGAGTCGAGGTAGTCGAGCAGCGACTGGATCTGCTGGCGTAGGAAGTCCAGTTTCACCGCTTTTTCGTGGGCGGAGAGGGGCTCCAGGTGGGTTACCTCTACGGGGCTTAGGGCATCCTCGAATTCTTCGAGCAGTAGGTCGTCCTGTTTATCGGCGCGCAGGGCCATTTCCTTCAGGGCGTAGTAGAGTTTGTAGGGGCTAGCATCGTACACCGGCGTATCGAAGATGATGGTCAGGCAGTCCTCTTCGTCCAGCGCGAAGCGGCTGTACTTGAGCTCGTAGTTCATAGCCGTGAGGCGCTGTAGCAGCTCCCCGTTCGGATGGCTCAGGCGGGCAATGCGGGCGGCGGCGCGCAGGTGCAACGTATCGGCCAGGCCGGTCACACGTTTACTGCCCTGATAGAGCTCGAAGTATAGGGTATCGTCCTCGCGTTGCCACTTCACGTTCTCCTCGTCCTCGTCGCGCAGGTATTCCAGGAAGGCTGCTACGCTATCCAGGAAGTGGTCGTCCTCGAAGGTATCGGCGGCGCGGGTGTAGGCGGCGTGTTTCGTCTTGCTCTTATAGGCGTCGGTGTAGCGGCCGAAGCGGTGGTGGGGCGGTAGGCCCGGCGGGGTGGTGGTGGGGCGGCGGCCGAAGAGGGTGTCCCAGATACTCATCTTCCCGCCTAATACTCCGGCGAGAAGCCATCCTCATCGTAGACCACCCGGCCTTCCCCTTCCTCGATCCACAGTCCATCGGGGTTGCCCTTGTTGTCGAGCATGAAGTTGGCGAAGTACATATCCGCCACACCGTCCTCGGTACGCTGGCCGGAGATGACGTGCACGAAATCAGCCGTTGACCCCACGAAATTCGTAGAGACGACGCGTACGAAGACCGAGAACTTATCGTCCTTGCCTACCACGAATCCGCCCAGCCCCTTACCCGTTTCCAGGCCGTTGTCGTAATCGACGTTGATGCGTAGTTTCTCGTTGTTTTGGTTGCTGAGCGTGAGCGCATAGTCCGAAAACTTGTAACCGGGATTGTCATCGGGCCGGTTGCTGGACACCAGGATAAAGGGAGTGCCCAGGTAGTTGCCCTCCAGGGCGGGGGGCGTCTCACCGCCGTAGATCGGCATGCCCAGTCGGCGCATCTCGTCCAGGATCACCTGTGGCACCAGCTCGGTGATGTCGTTGGTGAGGCCTTCTTTATTGACCTTGCTGGTAGGTTGGGAGTCGTCGTCTTTACTGCAGCCGGCCAGTAGCACGAGCAGTAATAGGAGGGGTACATAGTGCTTCATGGTAGGAAAGGTAGTAGAAAAATCACACAGCGCATCAGGACAGTTCGACCTCTGCCTCATCCAGCTCCACACTGAATCTAACGTTAGCTTTCAGTGCCCGAAATACTTTGAGGATCGTCTCGACAGTCACGTTTTTCGCGTTGCGCTCCAGCTTAGATATCTGAGCCTTTTGCACACCGACTAGGTCACCGAGTTGAGCCTGGGTGAGCTTTCGGTGCTTGCGAGCAGATTTGATCATCTGACCGAGTATATCCATCCGAAGTTCGGACTCATAGCGATCTCGCTTGGGCGTGCCGATTGGACCGAACTCCCTGTTTTTTAATTCGTCTAGCGTCGTCGTCTTCACTTTGCTTTAGTTTCTAGTGCTTAAGCGTATAGGCTACCTTACTCTTCAAAATATTCTTGCCTGAGGTCTTCTGCTACTATAAGTTCTCCTTTCGGGACTTTACTCGTTTTCTTAACTATTCCGTGAGTAGCCACTACTAGCACGTCCTGCTTGTTGCGTTTATCTCAGAAGGCCAACAACCTGTACTGCTGACCGCCGTAGCGCGTACGAAACTCCCAGATATCACCGGTAAGTTTTTTGAAAAGCTTAGGGTCATTTACCTGTCGCGATTTGTCCAGGTTGTAGATGATTTTCTCCCTGGCTTTCTGATCTAGCGCATATAGAAATTCAACCGCCCGTTCAAGCAATACTACATCAAATCGGTTCATGAAAGGGTGAATGCTTCGCTACTCCTCGTTGTAAGCAAAGATAAATAAAAGTTTCCATATGTGGAAACAGTCGTACGCAGATTATTTTGCGCCTTCCCAAACTGCTCACTCACAGCCGCGGATCCACTTCCTCGCTCTCCAACGCTAGTACCCCAAAAACGCTTTCGTGCACCCGCCGCAGGGGCTCCCGGCGTACGAAGCGCTCTAGAGCCTCTACGCCTAGGGCGAACTCCCGTAGGGCCAGCGAGCGCTTTTTGCCTAGTCCGCAGGGAAGCTCTGTACAGGATGCAGTGTATCCACAATGTAAAGGTCGACGGTTTCGGCAATGGACTGCTTTAGGAGAAGACGGAGGGTGTAGCGTGAATCAGTGAGTTGGCGGACGGCCAGTTCTTTTAAAAGGAGATTATAAAGGACAAGCAAATGACGACAGCCGACACGCAGCGGCTAGCCGCTCCAGACGAAGTCTACACCAACATGAACGACATCCTGCTGGCGTCCCTTCAAGATCCGGTTGTCCGCGACTTCATTCTGACTGAAGCCCTCAAGCGAATAACCTACGACTACGAAGTTGTCTACGGCATGGTCAAACATGACCAACCGAGAGGTCGAAGGACTGGAAGCGGTCCAGGTGCTTGTGCAGCAGGTAGCCGAGGTCGGTGGCGGGGGTGTAGGTGGTGGTGAGGGTGAGTAGCATAGGGCGCGTGCGCGGGTGCGGTGTCTGTAGAAGGGGCAACGCTGGTAGAGGCGGCAAAAATTTCCGTTACGGTAGGTCGGGGTAGGTTCACCACAGATGGCCTAGCGGCCACACAGAGGGTTTCACAAAGGTTTCACAGAGCCGTCGTTGTAGGGCGGCAAGGGAGGTACACAGAGGTCAGCACCTAGCGGTGCTGCGGGAGGGGTACATCATGATTGAAAATTCGACGTTACTCTGTGAGACCTCCGTGAAGCCCTCTGTCGCCTCCGTGGTGAACATATCCTCAGGCCAAGCCAATCACCACCGTACTCCCCACCAAAGTCACCAGCCCCGCCACCAAAAAGCCGATCACCCGCCGGCTACTCCCCCGCCACTCGCGCAGGTACAGCCCCCAGAGCGTGCTGAAGAGAATGATGAAGGCCATGTGCAAGGTCCAACTCGCGAAATCGTAGCGCTCGCCCAGGTAGACCACGCCCATGCCGTAGAAGAAAAACTGGAAGTACCAGGTGGCCCCGCCGAGGGCCGACCAGGCACCGTTGCGGAGGTTGGGGGTGTCGGGGGCGGTGAGGTCGGACTGGGTGCCGCGGCGCAGGAAGAGGTAGCCGCAGTAAGCTAGGTTGGTGAGTAGGCCGCCCAGGAGGATGACCACCAGGGCGACATTGTTGCGAAACAGCGGACGGGTACCGGCCGCCTCCGCCAACTCCCCCAATGGCTCGCCGGCAGCCAGGGCGAAGGCGAAGCAGGCGCTGAGCAGTCCCGATACGACGGCCACGGTGAGGCCCCGCCCGAGATCGAACTCCGCCACCGCAGCCTGCTTGGTGGCCTGGTCCTGCTCGCGCTCCTTGAGCATGCCGGCGTAGCCGCATAGTCCGATACCGGCCAGGCAGATCCCGATGCCGAGCAGCGTCTGCCGCCCACCCCCGGTGAGGAGTAGCTCGCCGAAGGTACCGGCGTAGATGGGTGGTACCAGTGTACCGAAGGCGGCGCTGAACCCCAGCGCTACAGCCATCCCCAGCGAGATACCGAGGTAGCGCATGGAAAGACCGAAGGTGAGTCCGCCGATGCCCCAGAGCAGTCCGAAGAGGAAGGCGTAAAAGAGGGTCGTGGGGGTGGCCGCAGCTAGTACCGCAAGGGGTGTCTGGGTCGTGAGTAGGGCCACTACGATGGGTACGAGGAGCCAAGCCGTCAGCCCCAGCACGAACCAACTCGCCTCCCAGGCCCATCCCTCCACCTTGCGCACCGGTAGGTAAAAGCTGCCCGCGGCGAATCCCCCGATGGCGTGAAAGACGAGTCCGAACAGCGCGCCCATCAGCAAATGGTAATCACGTCCATACCCAGCAGCGCCCCCAGTTTGCGCAGGGTGCCGCCGTAGTGCCCCAAGCCGATGGCGCAATGGTGACTCGGCCCGGCCAGGGACCACTCGTTCATAAATTCCCGGATGGGCAGCGGGAATCGGTACCGGCTGTTGGTATTACCGATCTGTAGCGTAGGGCCGGCCACGCTCTCCCCCTCGGCCAGTAGTAGGTACACCCGGCCGTGACCGTCCTCGCAGACCGAGAGCATGGTGATGGGGCCGTTAGCCACCTCCATCTGAATACTCAGTCCCTTGCCGGGCTTACCGTGGTAGACCGGCACCGGTACCAGACTGACCTCCCCGGCGGCGGTACGCGGGTGGGCCGGGCCGTCGTGACCGAGCAGGATCACCTCGTCGGTGAAGTCCATCGCGTAGAACTCCGCAAAGGAGCCGCCCGCCCCCAAGCTATCCATGATTTTCATGGCTAGGGCGTTTTTGACCTCGCACTCACCGGCTACGGGGATGCCCCGTCCGGTAAGTAGGGTCAGTCCCGGGATCACCGAGGTGATGATCCGCTTGTAGTCCGCATCGCCCGCCCCCTCGTAGTAGTAGGCCAGGGCGCCGAGCTGGTGCCGGTCTACGAAGGTGTCGAGGGCTACGGCGGTCATGGCTGCGCGTTGGAGTTCTTCTTCCCCGCAGTCCTCCGCTACAGTAAAGGCGGTATTGAATTCCTTTCGCTTGGCCTCAATCTGTGCGTTTGTAGCTTCCTCCACCCCCCGCCGCAGCTCCCCGAACTCCCGCAGCTCGAAGTGGCAGCCGAAGCGGGCGGCAAGTAGCGTCAGGTCGGCGTAGACATCCAGCATCCCATTATAGTAGTGGCCTACGACGCCCAGTCGAAGCTCGGCTAGTTCCCGCTTTACGCGGACGGCGGCCACGTACTCGCCAATCTCGGTCCAGGCCTCCGCGTCCTCCAGGTAGCCCGTCACCAGGTGCACCGGTACCCCCGCCCGCCGGAACACGGAGCTGATCTCGGGGGCCACACAGGCCTGGCAGTGCGCCAGCCATTCGCCGGTCATGCGGCCGCGGTCGCCCATGGCGTTCAGCTTGGCGTAGTCGATAGCGGCGACGGGCTGGAGGTTTAGAATCAACACGGGCGCCCCACCGCGCTGAGCTACGGGTAGTACGGTATGCGACAGCGCGTAGGTAGAGACGAACAGTACGATCAGGTCGACCCCCTCGCGGTGAAATCGATCAGCAGCTTCCCGGGCCCGTTCGGGGGTATCGACCATACCGGCATTGACCAGGTTGGGGGTGCGAAGTTTTTCGACAATGCGCTCCTGGTAGCCGAGTAGCCGGTCCCTTAGTCCGTCGAACTGCGGCCAGTAGGTGTCCAGTCCGATGGAAAAGAGGCCGAGGGTGAGCATGTGGGGAGGTGGTTGGGGTCGGATAAGGTAGGCAATCCGAGCCAGCTGGTCCCCGGTTACTGCTCCCCTTCCTTCGGTCCGTAGAAGTCGTATAGCCCCTCCTCGTCCGCGTAGCTGCTATTTTCCTCACCTCCCGGTGAGCTGACCAGCATCATTGAAAACTGGCCCTGTACGCCGATGTAACGCTGCTTTCCATCGAGGTGGGGAAAGTCATTGGCGATCTCGTTGACCATGGTGACGACCTCGGGGCGGGCGTCCTGGTCGAGGTCCTTGAGGGTGGGGATCCGCAAAAGGAGCAAAACCTTATCACCTTCTTCCCGGGTATAATACTTGAAATCTTCGGGCCCCATCTCCGGTATGATGTACTCGTCGAAATAGGCCTTAGTGTAGTAGGCTACGGAGTCGGTGGCCAGGGCGGGCTGGGCGGTCAGCTGCTCCAGGTCCGGCATCCAGCAGGGCCTCCCGTGGATCGACCTCCCAAAAGGCGCTGGCGATGCCCGAGGAGGTAAAGAAGAGGAGGATGACGGCCAGTCCGGCCCAGTGCCAGGCGGGGCGGCTCGCCTCCCCCTGCTTTTCCTCGTACTTCCGCCGCAGCTCCGGACTGAACTCCTTCTTGCGCAGCGTGCGCAGGCAGTGGGTGCACTCGGCCACCGCTACCTTCCCGACGGGAAAGAGTGGGATCCAGAACAGGTGGGCGTAGCGACCGAAGACGGCCATGCGCTGAGTACCCCGCTGGTGGCAGTGGGCGCATTCGGCCTGGAGGACGGTGAATTCGCCGATGGTGGTGGCGCGGGTGCCGTAGATGAGCATCGGGGGGTGGGTGTTGTTAGTGTATGTAGAGAGTGTATAGGGTCAGTGAAGATAGCACGAGTAGAACAGCATTTCAGCGCTTGAGATTCTACGGCCCTACCGGCTCCCGGCATCCCTGCCGGGTCGGACTCGATCACGATAAGGAACCGCGGCTAGTAACCAACAACTCCCGTATTTTCACCCCATGCCACGCTACCTCCTCCCCGCCACCTTATTTCTCTTTCTGCTCACCCAGTGCGCTTCGGCCCCCTCCACCGACTCCGCACCTGCGGACGCGCCCGCTCAGAGACCCAACATCCTCTTCATCATGAGCGACGATCACGCCCAGCGGGCCATCTCGGCCTATACCGACGAGCTGATCGAAACGCCTAACCTGGACCGGATCGCCGACGGGGGTATGCTCTTCCGCAATAGCTTCGTGACCAACTCGATCTGCGCGCCGAGCCGGGCGGCCATCCTAACCGGGAAATACAGCCACATCAATGGCAAGATCGACAACCTGAGCCCCTTTAATCCCGACCAGTGGACCTTCCCCGAGGCGCTGCACGAAGCCGGCTACCGCACCGCGCTGATCGGCAAGCACCACCTGCAGGCCGTGCCGCGGGGCTTCGATGAGTTCCGCGGACTGATCGGGCAGGGGGAATACTGGCAGCCCACCTTCGTGCACAACGGCGATACGCTGCCGGAGGAAAGCGGCTACACCACCACCATCATCACCGACTACGCACTGGAGGAACTGAAAAGGAACGCCGCCGGCGACCAGCCCTTCATGATGCTCTACTGGCACAAGGCCCCCCACCGCAACTGGATGCCGGATACCGCCGACCTGCCGGGACTGCTCGACCAGCGCTACCCCGAGCCCGCCACCCTGCGCGACGACTACGCCGGCCGGCCCCGCGCCGCCCACGCCGATATGCGCATCGCCGACATGTTTACTAGCACCGACCTGAAGGTGAGCGGCGACTACCAAAATCCCGACCCGGGTACCGGCGGGGCCACCTTCATTACGGACCCGAAGTGGGACAACATCACCAACTTCAACTACATGATGGGCCGACTGAGCCCGGAAGTACGGGCCGCCTACGCCCCCTTCCTCGCCGAGATCGGTAAGCAATGGCAGGCGGTAAAGGGCACCGACCAGGAACTCAGCTGGCGCTACCAGCGCTATATGCAGGATTACCTGGCAAGCGTCAAGAGCGTCGACGACAACGTGGGCCGCGTACTGGACTACCTTGATGAGAGCGGACTGGCCGAAAACACCATCGTCATCTACACCAGCGACCAGGGCTTCTACCTCGGCGAGCACGGCTGGTACGACAAGCGCTTCATGTACGAGGAGAGCCACCGTACGCCGCTCATGATCCGCTATCCGTCACTGATCGAGGCCGGCAGTACGGCGGAGGAACTCGTGCTGAATATCGACCTGGCTCCCACTCTACTGGAGCTGGCGGGGTCGCAGGTGCCCACTGAATTGCAGGGGCGCAGTCTCGTCCCCATACTCCGTGGCGAAACCCTACCGGACTGGCGCGACGCCGTCTACTACCGCTACTACCAGCAGATGAACAGCTACCACCGCGTGGCCCGCCACGAGGGGGTGCGCGACGAGCGGTACAAGCTGATCCACTTTACGGAGCCGGGGTACGAAGGCTACGAACTTTACGACCTCCAGGACGACCCTACGGAGGTTGAGAATCGCATCGACGACGAGGCGCTGGCGGCGGTGCAGGAGCGGCTGATAGAAAAACTTGCCGCGCTGCGGGAGGAGCTGGGGGTAGAGGATTGATGCTTTCTGCTAGGTAGCCGCCAGCAGTAAAGCGTATACGCCCACGCCGGCCACGAAGGCGGGTAGGCTGCTGCGCCGCTCCTCGGGCAGTTCCTCCTTAAGGACGTTCATGATCACTCCCCCGCCCACGAAACTGAAGATGGCGGCCAGGTAGATCTGGGGCAGGTCGGTGATGCGTCCGACGCCCCACCCCGCCAGCAGGGCCACAATCAGGAGCCAGCGTCCCCTGCGGCTATATCGCTGTTTATAGTGGTCGTAAAGGCCGTAGTCGGTCACCGCGAAGTGGAACGTCATGGCCACGGTGTAGTACAGCAGGCGCAGGTCGTTGGCCTCGTAGCCCCGGGGCAGCAGGTAGCCGATGATGAAGTTGTATACCATAAAGGAGAAGACGTGCAGCCAGAAGACGTGTACGGCATACTCCCGGTGGTCGTTGTCCGGTTCGCGGTCCGACTGCTGCGAGCGTTTCGCGGTCCGCTCCAGGGCGTAGAAGACCACGAGCCCCAGCAGCGCGAAACTATAGACGTGGTGCTTCATCCAGCCCAGGGCCCCGGTGGTCTGGAAGACGGTCTGGTAGTCGGCCACCTGCGGCAGCACCTGCAGGAACACGTAGGTGACCGACATACCCCCCGCGAAGGACAGCCAGCGGCTGCGCGGCACGGTCTGTAGGGAGAGCCGGCCGACTCCGAGGTGGACGAGGATGAAGAGGGCGATGGCGGCAAGGTGCATGATCGAGCCTGCTACTACCGCAATTCCCCCGCCGCGTACCGCCGCCTAATCTCCTTCTTGTCGAACTTACCTACGCTGGTTTTGGGCACCTCCGGTAGGAACACGAAGTCCCGCGGAATCTGGTAGCTCACGAAGTCGCGGGCCAGCAGGTCGGTGAGCTCCGCCTCCGGCACCGTATCGCCCTCTTCCAGCAGCACCACCGTGGCCAGCGGCCGCTCGATCCACTTGGCGTCGGGGATGGCAACGACGGCTGCTTCCTTCACTCGCGGGTGGGCCATAAGGGCGGATTCCAGGGCCACGCTCGAAATCCATTCCCCGCCGGATTTGATAAGGTCCTTCGTGCGGTCCCTAATCTCCATGTAGCCGTCCTCGTCGATGGTGCTTACGTCGCCGGTGCGGAACCAGCCGTCCTTCGTGAAGCTTTCCTTGTTATTGGTTTTGAAGTAGGCGCTGATCACCCAGGCGCCGCGGATCTGGAGCTCGCCCATCGTCTGCCCGTCGCGCGGTACCGGCGTACCGTCCTCACCTACCACGCGTAGCTCTACCCCGGGAAAGGCGATGCCCTGCTTGGCGCGCAGGTCGAACTGCTCCTCCTCCGGCAGCTCGGCGTGCTTGGTCTGTAGCCGGCTTACGGTGCCCAGCGGGGAGGTCTCCGTCATGCCCCAGGCCTGTACTCCCCGGATACCGAAGTCTTTCTCCATGCCTACGATGAGGCTCTTCGGTAGCGCCGAACCACCGACCAGGTATTCTTCCAGGGCCAGGGGCTCGGCCGGCGGATTCTTTTTCAGTTCCTGGTACACCCCGAGCCAGATGGTAGGTACGCCATTGGCCTTCGTGACCCATTCGTATTGCAAAATCTTTACGATGGCTGCCGGTTGCAGATTGGACGATGGCATCACCATATCCGCCCCCGCCAGCAGGCAGAGGTAGGGAAAGCCCCAGGCCATCACGTGGAATTGCGGCACGATCAGCAGCACCACGTCGTTGGCTCCGATGCCGGCCGCATTCGGGGCCATGAGGGCCGTAGCGTGCAGATAGGTAGAGCGGTGGGAGTAGAGCACGCCCTTGGGCATACCGGTCGTACCGCTAGTGTAGCACATGCCGCAGGCTTCGTTCTCGTCGAGCTTCGGCCAGTCGTACTCGTCGGGCTGCTCGGCCAGCAGGTCTTCGTAGTGGAGGGTATTGGGGAGCGTAGTCTGGAAGTCGGCCGGGGCGTAGAGCAGGACGTAGTGCCGTACGGTCTCCAGCTCGGGGGCAATCCGTTCCAGCAGCGGCACTAGGGTGGCATCGACGAAGATCACCTTGTCCTCCGAATGGTTGATGATGTAGGCGATCTGCTGGGCGGAGAGCCGGATATTGATCGTGTGGCACACCGCCCCGATGCCGGAGATTCCGTAGTACAGCTCCACGTGCGGCCCGTGGTTCCAGGCGAAGGTGCCGACTGTGTCTCCGCGGGTGATGCTGAGCCGGTCCTCCAGGGCGTTGGCCAGTTGCTTCGTGCGCAGGTACATCTCCCCGAAGGTGTAGGCGTGGCGCGACCCGTCGGGCAGGTGGGAGATAATCCGCTTGTGGTGAAACACCCGGTTGCCGTATTCCAGGATGGCGTTGGTGGTGAGGGGGTAGTGCTGAATGAGGCCTTGCATGCGCGGGGGTGTAGGGTTGATCTGGCGATCAATGTAGGTAAAGCAGGTGTGATAGTGGAAAGAGCGTGTCGAGCTAGGGCCACATCTAGGCAAAGTCCGCAGATTTACAAGTGAACCGTCTGCAAATTTTGTAAAGTCCGCCTATTTTCATCAAATTTGCAGGATGTCTACTAACTACATTGCACGAAATCTACCAGACCACTTACGGGAAATAGGAAAATTCTTCCCCATTATCTCGCTCACCGGACCTCGTCAGGCGGGTAAAACAACGCTTCTGCGGGAGCATTTTGCTGACTACGATTATATCAATCTAGAGGACCCCCTGTACAGAGATCAGCTTACGGAAGATCCTCGTGCTTTTCTAGAACGTCACAGCCACGGCGTGATCTTTGACGAGGCGCAAAACTCCCCCGATCTGTTTAGCTATCTACAGCTAGCGGTGGACGAGGACCGGCAGCCCGCGCGCTTCGTGGTCAGTGGCTCCCAAAATTTCCTACTCAATAAGCGCATCACTCAATCATTAGCGGGTCGCGTAGCGATCACCCGTCTCCTACCACTTGATCTAAGCGAGCTGAATGCCGCCGACCGCCGCCCCGCCTCGCCGGCCGAGGCCATCTTTTCTGGCTTCTACCCCGATGCGGTAGTGAAGGCCGCCCCGCCGGCCTACTTTTATCCCTCCTACATCGGCAGCTACCTGGAGCGTGACGTGGAAGGCTTCGTAGCCGCCCGCAATATGGTCACCTTTCGGCTATTCATGAAGGTTTGTGCGGGCTTCGCCGGTCAGACCGTCAACTACGGCAACATCGCCAAAACTGTAGGTATAAGTGCGGCGACCGTCAAGGAATGGCTCAGTATTCTAGAGATGAGCTACATCTTGTTCCAGGTACCGCCCTACTTCACTAACTTCAAAAAACGCCTGGCAAAGACGCCTAAACTCTACTTCTATGATACGGGCTTACTGTGCTACCTACTAGAACTAGCGTCCGTGGAAGAGCTACAATCCTCCGCCAGCTACGGTGCCCTATTTGAAAACATCATCATCGCCGATCACTTTAAATCCTACTTCCACCGCGGCTGGGATACGAACCGCTTATACCACTACCGCGACGGTCAGCAGACGGAAGTTGACCTAGTGAAAAGTCGTGCAAACCGCCTTACCCTAACGGAGATCAAAAGCACCACGACCTACCGCAGCAAACTGACCAAGACCCTTCGTCAGGTAGCTGCTGCCTCCGAGGTACCTACCGAGTTGGAACTGGTGTATGGGGGGGAGGAAACCTTTGCGTCGGATGGGGTACGGGTGTTGCCCTGGCATGCTTCGGTCGCGCCTGCGTAGCAGCATGCAGCACTCCTACCGCAGAGGGCGAGGTACCGGCAGATTTTACCGTTACCCCCGGCGTGTCCCGGAAGATGGCCTCGGCGGTACGGCTACGCCATTCGTTGCGGCTTCAGA
Source organism: Neolewinella sp. (assembly GCF_965214665.1). Classification (GTDB taxonomy): domain Bacteria; phylum Bacteroidota; class Bacteroidia; order Chitinophagales; family Saprospiraceae; genus Neolewinella. The sequence continues at coordinate 2,910,157 of NZ_OZ243970.1, forward strand.
TGAAGAGTAAGTGTTGCATGGGGGCGGGGACGCAAGTGCAAGGTAACTAGAAAGGCCGCCCTATTGGGGCGCAGGTATCCGGGGGCTCTTTCCCTCCGGACGAAGTAGCCCGTAAGCCCTACCTTAAATGCTCGAGCGACGGGCCTTCCCCGGATTCGCTGCCGTGCTTACTACGCCACTTACCCTAGCTACCAGCCTACCCCCCACTTGGCGTGCCGATACCTGCCGGTGGGATCCGGCTCATACGTACCAAGCTATGACTCTCGCTATTCCACGCATTTCCATTTCCTACCCTTATATCCTAGCCCTAGCAGCATCCCTGAGCCTGATCGGGATGCTGCAGGATATACTCCATGCCCTCATACGGGGATATACCTACTATACTTCGGAGTCCCTTCTATTCAGCTCGTTCTGGTCGCTCTTCCCCCTTATCTTTCTGGGGCAACGGGCTATCTTTTCCCGACCGGAAATGGTCATAAAAGGATACGCCCGGCACTGGTTGCTCGCTACTGTTTGCTGCGCCAGCCTACACCTATTGCTGTTCCCCGCCGTGGTACACTTGGGGTCCGCCCTATTCCTGGACTACTGCTGGAGGGCGGTGACGTACTGCGACTAAGCCGGCACTACCGGGAAAAGTTCCTGGCCGTGTGGTCCCCGCCACGGCTTGGCGAGTAAAGTCCTCGGCTTGGCACAGTGGATCGCTAAGGCACTGATTATGAGCCTACTTTGTCAATAAAAAAGTAATGCGTCATTTCATATTAGCGACCTGGGTGATCCTACAACTAAGCCTGGTGAGCTGTCATGGGCAGTCTGCCGCGGCAGATCCCGAGATCGGCGGCCCCTTCGAAGACCGCGAATTTTTCGGGATCGGTATGCCGGAAACGGTTGATGCCGTCGACACCTGCGCCGCCTGGTACGGTGGAGGGCAACGGCTGATCGTGACCGGTCGCATACTACGGGCCGACGGGCGTACGCCGGCACCAGATGTGATCCTCTACTATTACCATACCGATAGTAGCGGCCACTACCCCGGCGGCGCGGGACTAGACCCCCGCGTCGTGCGCCACGGCAAGTTGCGGGGGTGGGTGAAGTCCGACGCGGCGGGCAATTACGCGATCTATACCATGCGGCCCGGAACCTACCCCGATAGAAGTATACCGGCACATATTCACCCCGCGGTGTGGGAGCCCGGGCTGCCGCAGCCGTACTACCTCGATGACTTCGTGTTTGCCGACGACCCCCTGCTCACTCCCCAGTACCGGGAGGCCGCGGCAGATCGCGGGGGTAGCGGAATTCTACACACCGTAAGGGAGGGTAGAGTGCTGGTGGCACGGCGCGATATCGTACTGGGATTACACATTCCCGGATACCCCGCAGATCGGTGATTGTTAAGCCGCAGCGATCAGTGGCGTGGTATCCTACTCCTCCAGCGGCCGCAGTACCCGCCGGTAGCTCCCGCCCTCAGGGGTGTAGGTTACCAATTCCCCGTTCGCACCGCTAATCAGTAGCCTACCACAGTCGGTGCACTCGTAGCACGTTTTAAAGTGCCACTGCCGGCGCAGTCGCATGCAGGCGGCGGCCCGGTCGTGCGGCGTCCAGCCGGGTTGCTCAATGGCCGCGTCGACGGCATTCCAAAAATCATCCCACTGGGTATCGGGTAGAAGGTGGCCCTTATGGGGTAGGGCGTCGGTCTGGTCCACCAGCAAGTGACCGCACGGGCAGCGCAATTTGATAACTGAATTGATTTATCGGATGAATTGTCTCAAGATATAACTACCTACAGTGAATTACTCCCGCACCCCCCGCACCACCGACTGCCGCCCCGCACCATCCGTAAGGACGAAAAAGTACACCCCCGGTGCCAGCACCCCCAGCTCCAGTCGGTCCAGTGCACTTCCCTCCCGCGTATACATCACCCGCCCCGCTACGTCCCGTACCTCCACCCGCCGCAGCGGTACGCTACTAGCCGTGAACCGTACCTCCCCCCGAAACGGATTAGGATAAATACCTACTGCATCATCGATCGCTAGGGCAGGCAGTGAGGTACGCAGCCGGTACTCCGTCAGCACTGAATCACAGTCCACGCCCAGCAAATGGTAATCGCGTAGGGAGTCGCTGTAGCACGTCAGCCGGCCGGGAGTGAAGGGCATGATGTAACTGATCGCATTCGTGAAGCCAAGCATGGTCTCGTGGCCAAGCCCGCCTACGCTTTCGAGAATCTGCCCCGGTACGCTGTCATATAGATCAATTATGCCCTGAAATCCCCACTGATCGATCTCCCGGTCCACGTCGCGGAGATAGGATACATACTGTACCCGCAGACTATCCTTTCCCACCAGCCGCAGTTGCACCGAGTCGATCCGGTAGGCAAAGTCACTTATTATTAAATTAGAGGCCGGCATGAAGAAACCCCGAAACGGTTCGTCCACCACCCGCACCGTATCCCCTACCCCGGCAGAGTAGTCAAATATTAGTCGAAAAGAATCCTTGACGTACACGTATACGCTGTCCCCCGCCGTATGCACGACCTCCTGCCGTACCCCTTCTTCACTTTCCCGCCCGTCGGCATACACCTCTCTAAGCTGGATGATCCGACTATCCCATCCATCCACTACCGTATCCTTATTCACGGTATACACATAGGCTACCGGTAAATAGCCGTTGCCCTCAGTCACGAAGTTGAAGTAGGTCCACTGGGCACCAAGGGGGGCGAATACCTGAGCGAAGAGGGCGGGGCCGCAGGTGCAGGCTAATAGGAGGGTGGTAAGTAGAAGTCTGAAATACTGGAAGTTCATTGTGGTACGGTCTATAGATCGACAGATGAGGACAGGCCCTTAAAGATCGCACATTCAGCGCACAGTATTACTGCCTCGCTACTACCACCGGTTAAATTAGGGGTTATTTAGCCACAATCCACGGCTAGATTAGGGGTTATTTAGCCGAAGGAGGACAGGTCGGCACCGTCGATGTCGCCGATACGCTGGTAGGAGAGCCGGCCCGATACGCTGACCCAGTCCGTGGCCCGGTAGGCCATCCAGAGGTGGTAGTTGAACTGGTTGCCGAAGCGGTAGTCGGCCGCATTGTCGTACAGGTGAACCCGGTACCGCAGCTGCCCCCCGTAGCTGTAGCGGTCTGCCTGCCCCAGCGCAGTGAGTCCCACAAAGGGATCTACCGTGCCACTGCCGAGTTGCATGGGGTAGACCAGTGCATTGTCAGGGCCCATGGGCGTGGCGTCGCGCTCGTCGATGCTACCAGTAGGTAGGCTTACCCCACGGTAACATGCAGGCTGCGACGGTCCTTGGTGATCAACTTAATCAGCGCAGAGACGCTCACGTCACCCAGGCCACCGCTCGCGGTGGTAAAGTCTACGCCCATCCAGGTGTGTAGGTCCATCCGGTTGTCGAGGTAGGGCACCATAGCCATGAGCGTTAAGCGGTCAGATAGACTATACATCGCTCCCAGCATGTGCATCTGCATGCGCATGTGGCGGGGCACGACCGGGTAGCGCTCAAGCACGACGTCGATGCTGACGGGGTCGTCTCCTTCGAGTAGACCGTTCATCTCCATAGTCATGAAGCGGTAGGATAACATGAGGTCGCCGCGGCCGTGAAGGTGGTCACCCAGCACGCCGATAGGGGCGTGGCCGTCGGGGCGGGCGCTGGTCCGGAAGTCGGTTTGGGAAAGTAGGGGGAAGCTGCCCAGCACGAGGGTCCCGAGTAGCAAAATAAGGGTACGCATGGGTAAGGGGAATTAGGGGGTTGCCATTCCACTATCATTTGCACCCGCGGCCCCGCCCACTAAGAGACGGGTTGGTGTACCTCCTCCGTAGCGCGGTTGACGCAGAAGCGGGCCGTGAACGACTCCGCCGCCAGGGTACGCCACGCCAGGGTAATACCGAAGCCGGCCGACTGCAGGAGCAGTAGACTGAGCAGCAGCAGCAGGCTGGTGAGGGGGGTGGCGCATGGGGCGAAAGTACTGCTACCGCCTGCCACCACACGGTGGTAGTGTCGTTCGTGCCGTCAACACACTTTTGGGTGTCTTTGTGGCCTAATTCACCGCCTGTACCCTACCTTCCGTCATGTTTCGCTCGCTGCTGTGTGGTTGCTGCTTGTTACTACTGGGCTGTACCGCCCGGACACCAATCCTGACCACCCCCCCCAACATCGTCATCATCCTAGCCGACGATATGGGCTACTCCGATATCGGCTGCTACGGCGGCGAGATCGCCACCCCCCACCTCGACCGGCTAGCGGCAAACGGCCTAAAGTTCCGCCACTTCTACAACGCCGCCCGCTGCTGCCCCACCCGCGCCGCCCTACTCACCGGGCAGTACCCCCACACGGCCGGCATGGGGGGAATGGTGAGCCCGGTAGGAAGCAACCCGCCCGCGGGCCCCTACCAGGGCTACCTGCGCCCCGACGTACCCACCCTCGCCGAGCGGCTGCGGGATCTAGGGTACCGCACCTACATGTCCGGCAAATGGCACGTAGGCGAGGAGCCGGCGCACTGGCCCACCCGCCGGGGCTTCGACCGCTACTTCGGCCTCATCAGCGGGGCCAGCAGTTACTACACCCTGCGCACCGACCAGGACCGGCTGCGGCAGATGGCCCTCGATAGCCTTTCCTGGACCCCGCCCGACAGCGGCTTCTACGCTACGGATGCCTACACCGATTTTGCCGTCGAGCGGGTGCGGGAGCACGACCCCAGCGATCCCTTCTTTTTGTACCTGGCCTTCACCGCCCCCCACTGGCCGCTGCACGTGCCGGAGGAGAGTGTGGAGCCCTACTACGATCGCTACGCCGCCGGCTGGGATAGCCTGCGCCAGGAGCGCTACGGCCAGATGCAGTCGCTCGGCGTGATCGACACGACCTACACCCTACCCCCGATGGATGAGGATACCCCCGCCTGGCAAGCCGTGCGCGACAGCCACGACTGGCAGCGCCGCATGGAGGTCTACGCCGGTATGGTGAGCCGGATGGACGCCGGTATCGGTCGGCTCGTGGAGGCGCTGGAGGCCAGCGGCCAGCTCAATAACACCCTGTTATTCTTCCTCAGCGACAACGGCGGCTCCCCGGAGGTCATCGACGGGCGGGGCCTGCACCGGGCGGGCACTCCCATCGGCCAGCCCGGCAGCTACCTGGCCTACGACCGGCCCTGGAGCCAGCTCAGCAACGTGCCCTACCGCAAGTACAAGGCCTGGGTCGACGAGGGCGGCATCGCCACCCCCCTAATCGTGCACTGGCCGGCGGGGCTGGACGGACAGACCGGCTGGCGCGATACCTACGGTCACGTGATTGACCTGCTACCCACCTGTCTGGCGGCCGCGGGGGAAGGGGGCGGGGTCGCAGGTGCAACGCTTCCGGGGCAGGACCTATTCCGCCTACTCGACGCGGCAGCGTCGGCCGACTCACGGCCCCTCTTCTGGGAGCACCAGGGGCAGCAGGCGGTGCGGCGGGGGCGGTGGAAGCTGAGTCGGACGGCGCCGGAGTTGCCGTGGCGGCTGTTCGATCTGGCGGCCGATCCGACCGAGGTACGGGATGTGGCGGAACTGCATCCGGTCACTGTGCGGGAACTTGCGGCGGTGTACGAATCATGGGGTAAAGAAGTTGGTATTTGACATTACAACACTGCAACCCATTGATTTTAGGCACCCATAAGATTGGGCACACACTCCACAAAAAATTTCTTATCCTGTGAGCCGTCTCTGAACTTCAACTACCCATACGATTATGCATAAACGTCTACTTTACTGCCTTATGGCCCTGCTGGGCTACTGCCTGCCCACCGCGCTAGCCGCCCAGACCACGCCCGCCGAGGCCGAGGTGCTACAGGACCGCAACTTCATCCGCATCGACCAGTTCGGCTACCCCACTACGGGTAGTAAGGTGGCCATCATTGCCCGGGCCCGGGAGGGTTACAATGCCGGAGCTGGTATCGCACTCGACCCCGGCCAGCAGGTCGAGGTCGTGCGCCAGGCCGATCAGTCCGTCGCCTATACCGCCTACGCCCACGCCTGGAACGGCGGAAGCGTCGACGACGTAAGCGGAGACATGGGCTACTGGTTCGATTTCACGAGCCTGCGCGATACCGGTACCTACAAGATCCGCCTCACAAAGAGCGACGGTACCACCACCGAGAGCTATCCCTTCCGCATCGCCGACGATGTATACGCCGACGTGCTGCGCGTAGCCATGGAATTCTTCTACTACCAGCGCGTCAACCAGGAAAAGACGGCCGAGTACGCCAGCGGGGAGCCCTGGACCGACGGGGCCTGGTTCGACCGGCCCTACCAGGAGTACGCCGTTAAGCGACTCGGTAACCCCGACGAGACCCGCTCCATGCCCAAGGGTTGGTTCGACGCCGGTGACCCTAATAAGTACGTTACCTTCGCCGTAGACGCGGTGCATAACCTGCTGACGACCTACGATCAGTACCCCACCTTCTGGGATGACTTCAGCCTCCGTATCCCGGAGTCCGGAGATGAGGTCCCCGACATCCTGGACGAGGTGCGCTGGGAAACCGACTGGCTAGAGAGCATGCAGGATTACGACCCCGCCACCGATGCCGGTAGCGGCGGCTTCTATCAGAAAATGGGCATTCTGGAGGACGTGGCCTACATCAGTCCCCCCAGCACCGACACCCGCGATCGGTACTACAACGGCATCTGCGTCAATTCCACCATTACCGGGGCCGGTATGCTGGCCCACGCCGCCCTGAGCTACCAGAACGCCGGAGTATGGCCCGCTAAAGTAGCCGAACTACGCGAGCGCTCCGAAAAAGCCTGGCAGTACTACGTCGATGCCCCCAATAAGACCGAAACCTGCGACAACGGCGAGATCGAGGCCGGCGACGCCGACGGCGACTTCTCGGTAGAGCACCTGGCCGAAGCTGCTGCCGCTGCTGCCTACCTCTTTGCCCTCACCGGGGACCAGAAATATAGCGACTTCGTCGAAGCCAACTACACCGAAACCCGCCCCTGGAAGGCCGGCGACTGGGGCATCTACCGCGCCGCCCAGGCCGAAGCCATGCTTTTCTACGCGACTCTCGATGACGCCGATGCGGCCACCAAGGCCGCCATCCTAGCCGAAAAGACCAGTGCCGGTAAGAGCGAGGGCGGCAACTACGTCGTAGCCGAATCCGACAATCTCTACCGTGCCCTGCCCGTGTACTTTAACTGGGGCTCGAACAACTTGGTAAGCCGGCAGGCCGGCAATATCATGGACTTTGTGCGTTACGACCTCCGGGAGGACAACCACGCCGCCTACCAGGCCCGTGCGCAGTCCATCATCAACTACCTGCACGGCACCAATCCCTCCGGTATCGTGATGCTCTCCAACATGTACCGGTACGGGGCCGAACTCAGCGCCGATGAGCTCTGGCACTCCTGGTTTGCTCTGGGCACCAAGTACGATAACATCGACGGCGACAACGTAGGCCCCGCGCCGGGTTTCCTCTCCGGCGGCCCCAACCCCCAGGGCGACCCCAGCATGCCCATCAAACTCGGTACCTACAGCTTCGAGGCTACGGCCGGCGAGCAGCCCGACCAGAAGGCCTTTAGCGTAGACAACTACTGGGAGTACGGCCCCTGGGCCTACAACGAGCCGGCCATCTACTACCAGGCCGCCTACGTTAAGGCGCTTACCCACTTCGTGGCCGGTCAACTGCCCGCCCTGGACGCCGATGCCGGTATGGGCTCCGCCAACGACTGCATGGAGGCCGAGGATATTTTCACCGTGGCCAACGAGGCGGGCGAAAACTCCGAAGTGCGCCGCGATGGCAACTCCCCCGGTTCCTCCGGCGGTGCTTCGGTAACCCTCTTCGACGAGGGGGATGCCGCAATGCTCTCCTTCACCATCAGCGAAGCCCGGGACTACGACCTGGCCGTGCGCGTACGGGTCGGTGAGGCTAGCGGCGATACCGATGACGGGCTAGCCGGTCTGTACACCCTACTACTCGACGGCGACACCCTCGATTACCGCTTCGACACAATGTCCATGAGCAGCCTACAGGGCGATACCTACTGGGGCGAGATCGTCCTGACGGCCGTAGCCCTTACCGCAGGCGATCACGAGCTCACTGTGATCGCTAACCGCAACTGGCTGAAGCTCGACCGCCTCTGCTGGCGTGATCCCAACTCCATCCAGGAGCCCGACCGGGAAGAAAATCAGTCCCCCTACTCCGGCACCGCGGCTACCCTACCTGGTACCATCCAGGCCGAGGACTACGACCTCGGCGGCCAGGGCGTAGCTTACAGCGACACCGACGCCAGTAACAATGGCGGGCAGTACCGCCCCGACGAAAGTGTCGACATCGGCGGCAATGATTCCACTGGCTACAGCGTAGGCTGGGTAGAAGAGGGCGAGTACCTTGAGTACACCGTCAACGTCACCCAGGCCGGGGTGTACCAGGTAAGCGGCACTTTAGGCTCTCCCAATGCCGGTGGGCAGGTCGAAGTCAGCTTTGCCACGAATGGGGGCACAACCACCCTAGAAGTACCGGAAGGAGGTACCGGTGGCTTCGGTCAGTTCGATACTGTGCAGGCCGCCGCCCCCATCACCCTAGTGGGGGGCGAACAGATCATGCGTATCACCATCGCCAGCGGCCCGGCCTTCAACATCGACGCGCTGACTTTTGCCTTCGACTCCGCGGCAACCGGCTCGGGCATCGTCAACTACTTCGATGACCTTAGCGAATCGGATACATTATTCAGTGGTGAGCCTGCGGGCATTACTTATGGCGTCGAGGATGGCGTACTGTATATCGCCGGCGACGGTAGCTCGGGGGCCTACCAGTCCTTCGACTACACCCTCCCCGGCGATCAGCTCGCCAACGTAGCCGCTTCCAACAATCGCCTCTACGTAGGAGCCTACACCGCTAGCGGCAACCCGGTCAACCTCCGTATCGACCTGGTCGACGATCAGAATTTCAATACCACCATCGGCAGCGTGACCCGTACTCCCAGCGGTGCGGACAACTTTACCGAGATCATGTACGACTATTCCGGCGTCTACGCGGACGGGGGCTACGGCGGCACCGCCTGCACCACCGATCCCCCCTGCCCAGTAGACGGCAGCCGCATCCGCACCATTCGCTTCTACCCCGAGGCCCCTACGGGCGGCTACAACGATACCGTTTACATCGACTACTTCAGCTTCGGCCGCAGTATTGGTGACGTGGACACGACCGATAGCGGTCCGGCCGGTATGGTTAACTATAACGATCAGTTCGAAGGCGACGGAGGTACCTTCAGCGGCAGCCCCGCCGGCCTTACGTATGGCGTGGAGGATGGTCTGTTCTACATCGAGGGCGATGGTACCGCCGGTGCTTACCAGACCATCGACTACCGCCTAGGAATGAATGGCGAAGACGTACTGGCTGATGTGCTCAATTCAGATAACACGCTATACCTACGGGCGCGCCTCTACCGTTACGAGACTACCGGAGCAAGCAATATCAGTGCAGAGTCCGTAGAACTTCGCGTTGATTTGGTAGACGTAAACCGCTACAACACCACTGCGCAGTCCCGTTCGGTAACCATCACAGATGACTCATTCGCAGTCTACAGCATCGACTACGAAGGCGCTTACTCAGATGCCGGTTACGGCGGTACGGGTTGTGCGGCGGCCGATGCTCCCTGCCCGGTCGACGGACAGCGCATCAGTAACCTACGCTTCTACCCTGACCCCACTACCGGGGGCTTCGACGGGCGCATCGAGATCGACTGGATCAGCTTCGGTGTCGAGCTCTCTACCAGCGTCCGCAATTTCGCCCAGTTGGACGGACTCCACCTCTTCCCGAACCCCGCCAAGGAATCGCTGACCGTCTCCTTCGGACTCCTCAGCGCTAGCACGGTCGAGGTAGAACTGTACGACAGCTTCGGTCGCCTGGTGCGTCAGACCCGTCCCGGCCTGCTCCAGGCCGGTGCCCAGCAACTCCCCCTGACCCAACTGGGCGAACTGCCTACCGGCACCTACTACCTCCGCCTCGTGGTGGACGGTAAGGGTAGCCGGGCGATGCCGGTGGGGCTGCGGCGGTAGTATTCGTTATTGTTCGTTCAAGGCCTGTAGTCCGGTTTCATTGGGCTACAGGCCTTGCTGTGTAAGGGTGCACCCTCCTCAACCCTACTCTCCATCCACCTCCTCCGCCAGCTGCCGCTCCACGATCTCGGAGTAGTAGCCGCCGTTGGCCAGCAACTCTTCGTGGGTGCCGACCTCCGCAACGTGGCCGTCTTCGAGCACGATAATCTTATCGAACTTTAGGTGACCGTAGATGCGGTGGGTGATAATGATGGCCGTCTTGTCCTGTAGTGCTTCATTAAAGTAGCCCAGGATCTGCTGCTCGGTGTTGGTGTCGACGGCGCTAAGGGCATCGTCCAGGATGACGATGTCGGGGCGCTTGATGAGGGCCCGGGCAATGGAGACGCGCTGTTTCTGCCCACCGGATAGCGTCACGCCCCGCTCGCCCACCAGGGTGTCGAAGCCGAGGGTAAGCCCCTCGATGTCCTTGTATACGGCGGCGTACTTAGCAAACTGCTTGATCTCCTCGTCGTCGGGATCGTGGTCAGCCCCGAAGGCAATGTTGGCGCGGATGGTGTCGGAGAACAAGAAGACGTCCTGGGGCACGTAGCCGATGCGGCGGCGCAGGTTGGCCAGGCCCATTCGGGAGACATCCTGCCCGTCGATAAGGATGCGGCCGCTGGTCACGTCGTACATGCGCAGGAGGAGGTCGGCCACGGTGGTCTTACCCGAGCCGGTGCGGCCGATGATGGCGAGTTTTTCGCCGGGCTGGAGGGTGAAGCTGAGTCCGTCAATGGCCCTGATGCCGGTATCGGGATAAACGAAGGTGACGTCGTCAAACACGATCTCCCCCGCAATCGCACCGCGGTAGTCGGGCTGGGGGTCGACGATCGTTGGCTTAGTGTCGAGGAACTCGTTGATGCGCTTCTGGCTGGCGGAGGCCTGCTGCACGATGCTGGCGATCCAACCGATGGCCGTGACGGGCCAGGTGAGCATGTTGACGTAGATAACGAATTCCGCAATGTTACCGGCGCTGATCTCACCGGCTACGACCTGGAGTCCGCCGATGTAAACGGTAAGAATGGTAGCCGCTCCCACCATGAAGATCATGAGAGGAAAAAACCAGGCGTCGACCTTGGCCAGGTCCACGCTCATATCCTTGTACACGTCGCTCTGATCGGCGAAGTAGCGAATCTGCTGCCGCTCGCGCACATAGCTCTTCACCACCCGGATACCCGAGAAGACCTCCTGGGCGATACTCGTAAGCCGCGAGAGCTGCTGCTGAATAAGCGTGGAGCGGGTGTGGATAATATTGCTGACGTAGTAAATACTCACCGCCAGTACCGGAAGCGGGATCAGTGTGTACAGCGTCAGCGTAGGACTCACCGCCAGCATACTCACGATCACGAAGATGATGGTCGATACTAAGTTGGCCATGTACATCACCGCCGGACCCAGGTACATGCGCACCTTATTGACATCCTCGGTGATGCGGTTCATCAGATCACCGGTGTTGTTACGCTTGTAAAACTCCAGGCTCAGGTCCTCGTAGTGCTGAAAGATCACCTCCCGCAGGTCATACTCGATGAGGCGCGACATCACGATGATGGTCTGCCGCGTCAGGTACAGGAAGAAGCCCATGATGAGCGCCAGCAGCAGCACCAGCCCCGCGAAGAGCATCAGCGTATGGCTCAGGATGCTAAAGAATTCCCCCTGCACCGCAAAGCCGTCGTAGACCCCGTAGGCATTCACGTAGTCGATCACCAAGTCGAGCGCCTCGCGGATGACCTGCGGCTGTAGCACCTGAAAGTAGTTGGAAATACAGATGAAGACGATGCCTAACGCCAGGCGCAGCCGGTACTTCCAGAAGAAACGGTTCAGGTATTTGAGGTCACCCACGTGGGCAAGAACGCCTGTGGGTACCCGTAGTTGTAGCTGTAGCCGCAATACTTCGTGCTACAGCTTACCGCACGCCTCCCGCAACCAGGCGAGCTCCTCCCCCGCCACCAGGGGGCCGACCCGGTCGAGTACGGACTGGTGGTACACATCCATCCACTGCACCTGCGGCCCCGCCAACCTCTCCTTTACGATCAGCGCACGGTCGATGGGAAAAAGCGTGAGGGTCTCGAAGTGCAGCCAGCCCTCCTGCTCGCTCGCCCGTACCGCGACCAGGTTCTCGGTGCGGATGCCGTACTCCCCCTCCCGGTAGTAGCCCGGTTCGTTGCTCAGTACCATGCCCGGCTCCAGGGGGTGCTGGGCGGTGGGGGACTTCGGATTGGGACTGATACCGGCCGGCCCCTCGTGCACGTTGAGGAAAAAACCCACGCCGTGGCCGGTGCCGTGGCCGTAGTTAAGGCCCTGCTGCCAGAGGGGACCGCGCGCCAGCACATCAAGCTGCACACCGCTCGTACCGGTCGGGAAACGGGCCATGGCTAGATCGATGTGGCCCTGTAGCACCAACGTGAAGTGCCGCCGCTGCTCGTCGGTCACCGGACCCAGGGCGAAGGTGCGGGTGATGTCGGTGGTGCCGTTCTGGTACTGTCCGCCGCTATCGAGGAGCAGGATGCCCTCGGGACGGATTCGGGCCGCCTTTTCCGGCGTAGCGTGGTAATGGACGATGGCTCCGTTACCACCGTAGCCTACGATGGGGTTGAAGCTTTCGCTGACGTAGTTGGGGTACTCGGCGCGTAGCTCGGCCAGTTTTTCGCCTACCTGGTACTCGGTGATGCCGTCCCGTATAGCCCCGTCGAGCCAGCACCGCAGCCGCAGCAGGGCTACTGCATCGTGGCGCATTACCTCCCGCAGGTGGTCGAGCGCTACGTCGTTTTTGATGGCCTTCCACTTGGCGATGGGATTGGGTACGCCGCAGTCGGCCATACCCCCCGCCGCCGTAGCCAGGTACACCGAGGTGGTAGCCGGGTCGAGGCCGATGTCGGCATCCTTAGCATTGAGGCTACGCAGGTAGTCGGCCACCTCGCGGTAGGGCCGTCGTTGCAGTTCGGGGAGCTTGTCCGCCCAGGTGGCCAGGGCCTCCACCTGCTCGGCAAATACAGCATGATCACCCCGCCGCCCCGCCACCAGGTAGCCTACCATGAGGGGGTTGAAGTCGATGTCGGTGCCCCGCAGGTTGAGCAGCCAGGCCAGCTGGTCGAGGGCGGAGACGAGGTAGTAGTCGAGCTGTTTTTCGCCCATCCAGTCGGTGAGCTGTTGCAGACGGTTCTCCCACTTTTCACCGCTGAAGTCGGCCAGGTGCTCGCTCACCGGCCGGTTCGGCAGGCCGGGGCGGTCCTTCCAGATCAGACCGATGAGGTCGAGGTCGGTACGCAGCTGCAGCTCGGCTTTTTTCAGCTTGCCGCCCAGTCGTTTTGCTGCCTGCGCGCTAAATACGCGGCCATCCACGCCCACGGTCTGTCCCCGCAGCAGGTGCTCGCACAGCCAGTCGGCGTACTCCGGCGTATGCGGCGTCTTGAGTCTCATCAGCTGGATCTCACTACCGGCCAACTCCTCCTCGGCCTGCAGGAAGTAGCGGCTATCTGTCCACAGCCGGGCCTCGTGCAGCGTCACCACGAGGGTGCCCGCCGAGCCGGTAAATCCACTCAGCCACTCCCGGGCGGCCCAGCGCGGGGCGGGGTACTCACTCTGATGGGGGTCGGTACTGGGGATGACGTAGGCGTCGAGCTGGTGCTCTAGGAGCTGGTGGCGGAGGGCGGCTAGCATGGGGATTTACAATTTACCGTTTACAATGTACCATGTACCATTTGCCCGCAGCAAGGTGTGGCAGGTAGTACAGGCGTAACAGGGGGGCGCCCCGATAGCTATCGGGGGCAGGTGCAACGTACGTCGAAAGACCCCAATAGAGGACCTCGAACCTTTACGCAAGCGTGATCGCTTTGCTCAGAGTTGAGCGTCCGTATCTTCCCCTCATGACGCAATTCGCCATCTACAGCCACCAGCTCGGTTTTGACAAGGTAGTACGCATCGTCCAGGAGACGCTCCCCACGGCCCGGATAGAGGTCGACCTGGCAGAGCAGCGACTGATCGGTACCCACAAGGGCGGTCTGTTCGGTAAGACCAGGACTTTCCGCCTCAGCTACCGCCAGCGCAGGACGCCCTCCTACACCCTTGGTGAGATCGACGGTCCCCTAGCCGAAAACCTGAGTGGTATGGTTAATTACGTTCGCTCGATACCGGCACAGAACGAGGCTATTCGAGACCGGCTCATCTATAAAGTCATGGCCACGAACTGCGAGATCGGCTGTGTAGTGGAGCCGAAGCTCGACGATACCTTAGCGCCGGCGGTGCACCGGCTGCTTACGGAGCTGAATGGCTTCATATTTGCCGGGGCCGATCCGTACTTTGGCAGCTCCGACCGGCAGCAATTCCTGGATAAACGCCTGGAACTGATCCTTGATACTGCCGGCAGGAGCGCCGTCGCGGACCTAGACGTCACCGTCGATGCCAAGTACCACGATACCCCGCAGGAGGGTGAGATTACGGAGGAGCAGACGGCCCGCAGAGACCGGACTAATGCGCTGCTGATCGAGCGCGGTATTCAGGTCCCTACGTTCTTACCCTGCCTACCGGCGGTGGCCGATCTACCCTTTCGCCCAGTAGAGGAGGTGATCGACCGCGCCTATGGCCTGCTGGTCACCGCGGCGAAGGGGGAGGGCATCGAGCAGCAGCACCTGGAGCGTGTGGTAGCGGAGAAAAGCATCACTTCCCTAAGCCCCCAGGAAGAAGAAATCTACCGCACGGAGGAGTTGACGCCGCAGCAGCGAGCCTACGCCAGCTGGCGCTACGAAAGCCTGCATGTGCTGCTGTGGGCCCTGGGAACCGTGGACCGTCTACAGTATCCCAGCGATACCTGTGACGTGTGCGATACGGTGCGTGCCCTGCTCAACCCCACCCGCGAAGACTTCACCAACTCCGTACACCTCCGCTCGCCCTACGAGCTCCTCGACGAGCTAGACCAAACCTACCGCATGCACTGGGCCTGCGTAAATGCCCGGCTCCGCAAGGAGGAGGTTGGCGGCGCGCTCGACTGTAGCGTCGTCTACGAGCGCCACTACGCCCTCAACTGGCTCGTCGACCTGGAGGGGGATGGGTGGGATGATGTGCGTACGGATACGTAACTTTAGTCGCTTACCTTTCCCGATGCGCACCTACACCTACAGCCACCGCCGCACGCTACTCATCACTGTCCTGATCATGGTACCCGGGCTGCTGATAGATCTTTACAAGGGTGAGATCAGCGATCCGTACCGCGATTTCCTGATTCCCTTCTTGTTCATCGGTGGGGCAACCTACCTTCTATACTTTCGGCATACGCTTAACCAGTCGCTCAAGCTACAGTCCCGTTCCCTTACGCTAGCCAGGCGACTGGGTAATTCGGTGACGGTCCCCTTCGCCGCGATGCGCCGCATCGCCGTGCGCCGCACGGAGGGGCCCTGGGGTACCGACCATCTGGAGCTGACGGTTTTTGACGAGGAGGACAGTACCACCGTCGATCTGGAGGGGCTAGAGGAGCAGCAGGACCTACTCCGCCAGCTGGAGGCGCGGGGGCAGGAGCACAACTTCGCCATGGTGTACCAGAATGAGGAGGGCGAGATAGTGACCCGTAGGGAGCTTGAGCAGGGGTAGGCTGGTAGGCCGTCCGACGGGGGTAGGCCGTCCGACGGGGGTAAGCCGTCCGACGGGGGTAGGCCGTCCGACGGGGGTAGGCCGTCCGACGGGGGTAGGCCGTCCGACGGGGGTGGGCCGTCCGACGGGGGTAGGCCATCCGACGGGGGTAGGCCATCCGACGGGGGTAGGCCATCCGACGGGGGTAGGCCGTCCAACGGGGGTGGGCCGTGGGCCGTCCAACGGGGGTGGGCCGTCCAACGGGTACCGTAGCTTTACCCCATGTTCGAGTTAGCCACCATTCTGAATGCCGAAGACCCCAAAAGCTACCGGACACCGGAGGGCGTCTACAACCTCCTCGAATCGGCCGCAGACGACACCGCCAATTACGTAGCACACTACCAGCGCGACGCCTTAGCATTCGACTACTTCGCCACCCCCACCGACTCCGCCACCGTACACGAGAGCGAGCGGCTCCACCAGGAGATCCTAAGTCATATCCCCACCTCCGCGCAGGTAGTACTGGACGTAGGTTGCGGCAATGCCTGGGTCGCCCGCGAGCTACTGCCTAAGAAAGAAGCAGTGATTTCCTTCGACATCGCCCTGCGCAACACCACCGAGGCCCTCCGGCGCTACCCCGCCCCGAACCACTTCGCGGTCACCGGCGATGCCTTCGCCCTCCCCTTCCGCGACGGCTCAGTCGATGCGATCGTCTCCTCCGAGGTCATGGAGCATGTGCCGGATGTGCCGCTGTACCTAGAAAACCTCATCCGGGTAGTGAAGCCGGGGGGCACCATCGTTATCTCTACGCCCTACAACGAGACTATTCAGTACTCGCTCTGCATTCACTGCAATCGGCCTACGCCGCTACACGCTCACTTGCATAGTTTTAATGAGCGATTGGTGGAGTCGCTGCTGGCACCTTTTCCGGATATTCGGTACCGGATGGTGACGCTGTCGAATAAGGCGCTGGTGTATCTGCGCACACACGGGTTGTTGCGGCATCTTCCCTTTCGGGTGTGGAAGGGGGTGGATGGGCTTGCTAATCGGGTGGTGAAGAAGCCGGCGCGGTTGGTGGTGGTGATCACAAAGGTCGAGGGCTTGTAGCCCGAGCGTCCGGGGCGTGGAGCCCTGGCAACTGAGCCGTATAGCTGCTTGACCCAACGCTCGTGTTATTCCGGTCGTCGCCAGGGCGGCTCTCGCACTCGGAGAGTGCATTGTACTGCCGCTGCCGGAGGCAGTATTGTACTGTCAGATAGCCCAGTAGGCTACGAAGAGCACAGTGAGATACCCAAAGTACCACCCCAAATCCGCAAACTCCCGCCAGGCGATCCCCGTGCGGTACCGGAGGTATAGGACCAGGCAAGCCTCGTGAAAGTAACTGGCCAGCACCGTGCCCCACACAATCCCCACCAGACCGAAGCGGGGGGCAAGTAGCAGCGACAGCACCACATTCACCACCAACTCCAGTACCCCCCAGAGGTAAATGCGGCGCGTCTCGGTCAGGGCGGTAAGCACGGACATCGCAAAGACCAACCGGCAGCCCACCACCAGCAGGTAGGTGCGGAAGACCGGTAGACTATCGGCAAAGGTGGGCGTGAAAACCCGCGTCCACCAGTAGTCGGCGGTGAGTAGCATCGTGAGGGCCAGGACGAAGACGTAGTGGAAGAGTTTGCGGGACTGACTACGTAGCTCCACCAGCCCCGCCGTACGGTCGCGAGTGATGAGTGGAATAGCTACCACCGTCATGCCGCTAATCAGCGCCGCTAAAAAGGGCAGCTCCCGCACCCCGTAGCGGAAAACGGCAAATACCTCCGGGTCACCCCCATACCAGAAATTAACCAGCCAGGGGTCGGCGGCGGTGACCAGAGCCCCGACGGTGGCGTAGGCTACGAGGGGGCGACTGGCGCGCAGCCAGCCCGCGAGTGTACCGGCAGCTAGTGGAGATGAAGCGGTCGGGGTACTCCGCGCAGGGCGGAGGGTCCAGAGCAACAGCACGATTACCTTTGCACCCGCGAACGCGCCCAGCGTTTGTACCGCCTGGAGCAAAGAATGGCCCAGGTAGAGGGGGAGAAGCAGCGCGGCGAGCAATCCCAGGCTATTGAGCACTGCGTAGCCCACCAGCGCGCGGGCTTGTCCCTGTAGCAGCAGCGCCTGCTCAAAGCAGTAGGAGGGCCAGCGGCTCAGGAGCAAAACGAAAAAGAGGTACCAGCCTACGGGCTCCCGCTCGATCTGGAGTAGCGTAAAGAAGGGCTGGTGCAGTAGCGCAACGAGAAGAAGGAGCCCAGCCGAGATGCCCCCCATGACCTGTACGGCCCGCCGGGCAAACTGCACGGCGGACTGATCCGGGAGCGCCCCCATCTTGACCAGGAAGCCCTGGAGTAGCCCGGTCGTCCAGCCGAAGCCGAGCAGGTAGCCGAGAAAGAGGAGGGTCTCCCACTCGCCAATGAGCTCGCGGGGTACGCCCAGCCGCGGTAGGGCCAGCGCGATGAGGATGTACGCTCCCTGGCGGGCCGCCTGATTAAACTGCCCGGCCCGGACCAGGGCGCTAGCAGTCAACCGTATGGTGGGTAAATTGCATACCGTACCGCTCCATCTCCTCCAGTACCGGCTCGTACACCTCGCGCATGGTGGGGATGTGCACGCCGGTGGCCTGAATCTTGCCCTCGCTCATCAGCCGTACGAAGATGCCCAGGGGCAGGCCCACCAGGCGGGCCATGGCGGTGTCGCGGCTGTTCTCTCCCTTCATGACTAGGTTGGAGACGTCGCGCTTCGCCTTGCCATTGAGCGTATAGTCGATCTGGTGCTGCATCACGATGAGGTCCTTATCGTCGGGCTGTAATTTCCACTTATCGAGCAGGAGGTTTTCGAGGATGAGGGCGGGGGTGGCCCCCTTCAGTCTGATGCGTTTTTTACGGAATAGCCCGAGCCACACTAGGCGCTTCATCACTTCACCCTGGGGGTCAAGGCCGAGCATACCGGCGATGCGGTCCTTCACCGAGCCGTTGCCGCTGGGGGCCAGGGCCTCCATGAGCTCGTGGTAGGTCAGGGAGTTGCTGTCGAGGATGGGGAAGTCGCCGTCGGTCATGCCGATGTGGATCAGGGCGTTCCAGGCGGCACAGTAGCCGGGGTAGCGCAGGGTGCCGCGCAGGATGGTGGGGATGCCCGTGAGGCCGTACTGCTTGCGGTACAGCAGACTATCGCGGTTGGCGTAGGCCTCGAAAGTACCGATGCCGTCGATGGTCACGTCCCAGGTACTAGAAAAGACCCGGTAGTAGGGCAGGTATTTGAGCTTGTTTTCGTCGAGGTACTGGGCGGTACCCTGCCCGGCTAGCACCACATTGCGGGGGTTCCAGGTGAATTTATAGCCCCAGGGATTATCGTTGCTTTCGGGGCTGATGAGCCCGCCGGTAAAACTTCTAAAGGCCGTCACCTTTCCTCCCTGCTCGCGGATGGCGTTGATACGCTGCATGGCCGACATGTGGTCGATACCGGGGTCGAGGCCCATCTCGCCCATGAACATAAGCTCGCGGTCGCGGGCTTCGTCGCCCAGGCGGTACAACTCCTGACTCACGTAGCTGGCCGTGACAAGGTGCTTTTTGAGGCGGATACAGTCCTGCGCCACCTCGATGTGTAGGTGGGCGGGCAGCAGAGAGACAACAATATCAGAGCGGCTGATGAGCTCGCGGCGGTCGTTGGTCTTGGTGACGTCGAGCCAGGCGGTGGTACCCCGGGGGTGGCCATTGACCTTGGCGGCGGCGGCGGCGGGGTCGGCATCGGCTACGGTGACGTTCCAACCCAGGCGCTCGCTATTGTCCAGGCAGTAGTTAATGAGTGCGGTGGAGGAGCGACCGGCACCGATGATAAGAATACGGGAGGGCATGGGGGCTAAAGTACGGCAGCAGCGCTTACTTGCTAGCGATGGGTGCGGCCAGTTTTTTGAGGGCCTCTCCGGTCACCCGCTGCACCGTCCACTCGTCCATGGGCTCGGCCCCGATAGACCGGTAGAACTCGATGGCCGGGGTGTTCCAGTCCAGCACGCTCCACTCGAAGCGACCGTAGCCGCGCTCCACGGCGGTGTGGGCCAGGTACTGTAGCAGTTTTTTGCCTATGCCCTTACCCCGTAGCTCCGGCAGCACGAAAAGGTCTTCGAGGTAGATGCCGGGTTTAGCCAGGAAGGTGGAGTAGTTGCGAAAGTAGAGGGCGAAGCCAGCGGGGGTGCCGTCCCATTCGGCTAGGACGACCTCAGCGCTAGGGTCAGGGCCGAAGAGGGTGCGCTGGAGGTCGGCTTCGGTGGCGGTGACCTCATGGCTGAGCCGCTCGTAGTCGGCTAGTTGCCGGATGAAGTGGAGGATGGTGGGGGTGTCGGCTGGGGTCGCCTTGCGTAGGTTGAGGGAGTTCACCACAGAATTACACAGAGGGCTTCACCGAGGTTTCACGGAGTATGATTCTGTGAAACCTCGGTGAAGCCCTCCGAGTACTCCGTGGTGCATCTGCCGTACTAAGCTTCCACCGTATTCTCCTCCAGAATAGTATCATCCACCAGCACCCGGCTACAGTGCTCGCAGGCCATCAGGCGCTTGCGCTGGCTGATCTCCAGTTGCTGCTGGGGCGGGATGGCGTTAAAGCAGCCGCCGCAGGCATTACGTTCTACGGTCACTACGGCCAGGCCGTTGCGGTAGTTAGCGCGGGTCTTGTCGTAGGCGCGCAGCAGGCGGTCTTCGATGAGCTTGCGCTGCTTGTCGGAGGCGCGGCGGAGCTTCTTCTCTTCCTTTTCCGTTTTGGCGATGATGCTCTTGAGCTCTTCCTGCTTTACTTCGAGCAGTTTGAGCTTGGCGTCGCGGCGCTCCTTGGTGGCGTCGAGGGTAGCCTGGCGGCCCTCGAGGTCCTCCCCGGCGGTCTTGGCTTTTTTCTGGCTGAGCTGGATCTCGAGGCGTTGCATCTCGGTTTCCTTCATCAGAGCTTCGTACTCGCGGTTGTTCTTCACGTTGTTCATCTGCTCTTCGTAGCGGCTGATGAGCATGTTCGACTCGTTGACGTTGGCGTCGTGGCGGCTGATCTCGTCCCGTAGCTCGGAAACTACGCCCTCGGTGCGGTTGATGCGGGTCTCGAGGCCGGCGATTTCGTCCTCCAGGTCACTGACCTCCATGGGCAGCTCACCCTTGAGGATTTCGATCTCGTCGATCTGAGAGTCAATGAGTTGCAGGCGATAGAGCTCGCGCATTTTTTCTTCGACCGTGAGTTCGGTGGGGGGGGTAGCAGCTGCCATTCGGGGGGATATTATCGGTTAGCGGACGTCCTGGTTAGCCGACGAAGTAGTGGACCGGATTAGTGATCAGCTCCGTGGAAAGGACCGCAAAGGTAGTGAACTTAGTAGATAACACCTCCGCAAGTAGTTGAGTTGTAAACTGTTCCGATTCGTAGTGGCCGATGTCGCAGATCACGATCTGCCCATCGGCGTCGAAAAACTCGTGGTACTTGTAATCGGCCGTGACGAAGACCTGCGCGCCGGCCCGTTTGGCATCTTCGAGTAAGAAGCCACCGGCTCCACCCGCTACGGCCACCGTAGTCACCTCCTTGTTGAGTAGTGTGGTATGCCGCACCACCTCGGCCTGCATCCGCTCGCGTAGCATGGACAGAAAGGCCGTCTCCGACATGGGTTCTGGTAGCTCCCCCACCATGCCGGAACCCACCGTCCCCGCTTCATTCTTCGCTCGCAGTAGCCGCAGGTTCTCCAGTTCGAGCTGCTGGGCGATGCGCTCGTTCACTCCCCGGTCGCGTACGTTGTCCAGGTTGGTATGGATGGCGTAGATGGCCACCCCCAGCTGGATGGCCCGGATCACCGTGCGTTCTACATAATTCGCCCCATTGAGGCGCTTCAACCCGCGAAAGACGATCGGATGGTGCGCCACCACGAGGTTGCACCCGCGCGCCGCCGCCTCCTCTACGATGGCTTCCGTGCAGTCCAGACTGGTGAGCACACCCGTCACCTCAGTAGCAGGATCGCCCACAATAAGCCCCGCATTATCGTAAGACTCCTGTAGTTCGGATGGAGCGATGGTCTCCAAATAGCCGGTCACGTCCCGAATCTTCAAACCTTAACTCCTTTACCCCCTAGCCCCTTAACTCCCTCCAAAATCCCCGTAGTAGAGTACCCCTCCACAAACGGCAGCACCTCCACCCTACCCCCCCAACTCCTTACCTCCGGAGCCCCCACGATGGTTGCCTCGGTATAGTCGCCCCCCTTTACCAGCACATCCGGGCGTAGGGCCTCGATGAGCGCCAGGGGCGTATCCTCGTCGAAGGCAATCACCCCATCCACAAAAAAGAGGCTAGCCAGCAACTGCATCCGCGCCTCCACCGGCATGATCGGCCGACTTTCCCCCTTCAGCCGCTTCACGCTGGCGTCGGTATTAACCCCTACGATAAGGCGCTTCCCGAGCCCGGCGGCCTGGGCCAGGTAGGTGAGGTGCCCCGGATGCACGAGGTCGAACACCCCGTTAGTAAACACGGTAGGCTGACTCACCACCCGCCACCCGCAGCGGCGGCGGCTCAGCTCGGTCAGCGAGAGCAGTTTGTCGTGGACGAGTTCGAGTGGTGTCATTGCGCCGCGAAGTTAAGGCTACCGCCGCCCCCGCGCCCGGTAGCGCACCCACGCGTTGTAAATAAGCCGAAACGGCATCACCGCCGAGGCCACCACCGCCCACACCCCGAAGAAGCGGTACTCGGCGTGCATGTACTTGTCCATCGTGATACCCGTCTCCGCCTCCAGCCCCCGAATGAGTGCGTCCGGGCCCCGCTCGTCGAAGTAGATGATAAACGCATTAAAGGCCTGCACCATGTAGAAAATCAGGGGCACGAGCGCCAGGGCCAGCAGCGCCCCCACTACCAGCCGGTCGCGCAGCCAGCTTACTTCCAGCAGGAACAGGTAGCGCGTAACGGTCACGGCTACCACCACGTACACGAAGTTGGGTACGAAGAAGGGGAAGTTCGGCACCGTGGAGTAGAGCGGCAGCAGCACCAGCCCGGCTAGCACCAGGGTGAAGGCCCACCAGGTGAGCTCGAATACGGCCGCGGTAGTCTGCTTAGCCGGCAAAGTGATCGCGGATGTGCTCGAAGAGCTCTACGCCAATGTTGTCCTGCGCCTCCTCGGTGGCCGCGCCGATGTGGGGCGATACGCTCACCCGGGAGTGATCCAGCAGATCGCGGCGGGGGCTAGGCTCGTCGACGAAGACGTCCAGGGCGGCCCCGGCGATCTTGCCACTGTTCAGTCCCTCCAGCAGGGCATCCTCGTTAATGACACCGCCGCGGCTGGTGTTGGCGATGATGACGCCGTCCTTCATCTTAGCGATCTCGTCGGCTCCGATCAGGTCGCCCCCGGGCACGTGGATGGTGATGTAGTCGGCCTGTCCGAGCGCCTCCTCTAGGGGCACCGTCTCAAGGGTGAAGCTCATGGTCTTGCCGTCATAAAAGTCCAACTGCACCGTATCCTGCTCCTTGTAGGTATCCACGGGGATGACCTTCATGCCCAGTCCCAGTCCGATGCGGGCCGCCGCGATACCGATACGTCCAAAGCCAATGATCACCAGGGTACGTCCCCGCAGTTGCCGGCCCTCGGCATAGGCTTTCTTCAGCTTGTTGAAGTCGCCGCCCGCTTTGGTCAGCTCCCGGTTCGAGCGGTGCAGGAAGCGGCTCAGGGAGAAGAAGTGTCCGAACACCAGCTCCGCCACCGCCTGGCTCGAAGCCGCCGGCGTATTGTAGGTCGGGATGCCCTTACTCTTGGCGTACTCGTGGTCGATATTATCGATGCCCACGCCCCCGCGCAGGATGGCCTTCAAATTAGGAGTAGCGTCGATGAGTTCCTTCCGCACCTCGGTGGCGCTGCGCACGATGATGGCGTCGTAGTCATTCAGCTTGGTCATCAACTGATCCTGGGGAATCTTTTCAGTCACGACTTCGAAGCCGGCGTCTTCCAGGAGTTGTTTGCCGTTGTCGGCAATGCCATCGTTAGCGAGGATGCGGATCATTTTCAAGGAATTAGGGGGTCAAGGAGTTAGGGGGTTAAGGAATAAAGGGGTTAAGGGGGCGTTGGAGGCGGGGTAGGTGTTGCAGGGGGGGCGGGGCCGCGGGTGCAAGGTTTGTAGAAAGGCGGCAAAGGTAGGTCAGCCCGTCGTAGCTTGCGTACCTTAACCAATAGAGTCCCGGTACGTTTACTACCCTATCATCTTTACCCCTTAACTCCTTTACCCCCTTACCCCTTAACTCCTTTAACCCCCTTAACTCCCTAACTCCTTCCCCCCCATGGTCATAGACATCGTCTGCCTCATCTTCCTGGCCTACGGCTTCTGGGTCGGCTACAGCCGGGGTATCATCTCTACGGTGCTGAGTCTGGTGAGCTACCTCTTCGGAGTGCTGGCGGCGATGAAGTTCGGGCCCATCGCGGCGGAGATGATCTTCGAGGCCTTCCCGGCGGTGACCAGCGCGGGGGCCTTCGTACTGGGGGTGGTGCTACTGTTCTTCCTTACGCTGATTCTCTTCCGCATCCTGGCCCGTGGGCTTACCGGCTTCATGGAGCGCGTCAACATCAACTTCATCAATCAGGTGCTAGGCGGCATTCTATCGGGGCTCTTTTTCACCTTCATTTTCTCCGGGCTTGTATACTTTGGCGACCGCAGCAAGATCATCACCGATGAGGTCAAGGCGGACAGCATCACTTATCCCGTGCTGATCCAGCTACCGGATATCGTCATAGAGCACGGTAAGGCGCTGTTCCCCATCTTCTACGACTTCTACGAGCAGGCGGTGGAGGCGATGGACCGGCTACGGGACGGGGTGGACCGGCGGGAGAATGATAGCATCTTCGATCTGGAGGAGTAGTGTGAAGTACAATGCTGCCTCCGGCAGCGGCAGAAAAAGGCAGCCTCCGGCTGCGCTGGCATACTACTTTAGCGCGGCCGGAGGGCTTACACCAGGGGTCCCACCCCCTGCTGACGCTGTACTACTGCTGCCAGAGGCAGCATTGTACTGTGGGTGCATCAGCTTCCACACCAGCTCCTTCAGCAACTCATGCTCCTCCCGCCCCGCTAGGTTGCTCCCCACCCCCTTGCTCTTCAGGTCGTACTCCCGCAGTAGGGCAAAGACCTCGTGCATGCCGGGCTCACTGTAATTACGTGCCGTTTGCTCATAGTCCTGCAGGAAGAAGTCGAAGCGCAGACCGAGCGCCTTCATAATCGCCTGCCGGCTCTCCCGTTTACGGTGCAGTTCCTTGAGCAGGAAGACCTTGCTGAAGTAGTTGTACAGACTGCCCGTGACCATCGGTAGCGGTGCGGCCTTCGGATTGGCGCGGAAGTAGTTGAGAATACGCGTGGCCTTGACCACGTCGCGGTGGCCGATGGCGCGCTGAAGCTC
The DNA here is from genome assembly GCF_965214665.1 of Neolewinella sp. Lineage (GTDB taxonomy): Bacteria > Bacteroidota > Bacteroidia > Chitinophagales > Saprospiraceae > Neolewinella. Next base: position 2,935,200 of record NZ_OZ243970.1, read on the forward strand.
GAAGACGTTGTAGTCCTTGCTCACGCCGACCTGCTCCTCCACGATCTCCGTAGTGACCTCGGTGCCGGGGGCGAGGTTGAGCAGTAGCTTATCGAGCTCGTTAGTGATCTTGCCCAGGCTCGTACCCAGAAATTCTGCCAGCAGGTTAGCGGCCTCGGGGCGGATGGTGTACTTGCGGTCGCGTAGGTAGTTGGTGATCCAGCCGGGCACCTTGTTGTCGTATAGCCCCTTGGCCTCGAAGACGACGCCGTTTTTTTTGATTGCCTTGGTCAGCGTCAGGTTACCGTTCAGCTTCTTGTGCTTATGGCTGATGACGAGTACCGTGGTTGGGGCGGGCTTTTCGGCGTAGGTGGCCAGGTCATTGAGTCCCCGCATATCCTGAGCCTCGCGCAGTAGGATCAGCTGCCGTTCGGCCATCATGGGAAAGCGGCGGGCGGCGTCTACGACCTGTAGGTGATCGGTGTCCTTGCCGTACAGGATGGTCTGGTTGAAGGCCCGCTCGTGCTCCGCCAGGGCATGACGCTCGATGGCCTCCTCCAGCTGATCGATGAAGTAGGTTTCTTCGCCGTGGAGGAGGTAGAGGGGGGCGAAGTCTTTTGCTTTGATCGACTTGAGGAGGGGGTCGAAGTCCATGCGGCGAAGGTACGGTTTGGTGGCACCTGCGGCCGCGGCAGCTAGTTCCGCTCCAGCTCCATCTGCCAGCGCTGGGCGCCATTATTGGTCTGGACATCGCCGTCTAGCTCGAACTTGTCGTTGCCGTCGAAGTCGACATCGTAGGTGTCGCCGTCGATGGTGATCTCCTCCCCATCTTCCGAGATCCGATAGGATAGATCGATACGCTGATCCTGGGTGCTCGGATCCGTGAAATCAATATCCCATTCCACCTCTCCATCGTCAAATTCGTCCTTCTCGAACTCCATGATGAACTCACTCACCCCTGCTGGAATAACCTCCTGCCCATTAAGGCGCCAGGAAGTAACCTCCCACTCCCCCTGTAGCCGGTCATTCACCCGCTCACTTTCGGGCCCATCGTCATCATCATCCCCCCCAAACAGCTTCCCGATGCAGGAAGAGGAGGTGAGCAGTACGGTGATGAGCAGCAGGAAAGAAAAACGGTGCAACGTCTTCATAAGACCCGGTAGTTGTGTGGTTCAAAGCGTGTAGGTGCACCAAATGTAGGCTACGCAGGCGAACTTCCAGCAAAATTATTCGTCCCCTAGCGCCGCCAAAATCACCCCACAAGCCCACTCAATCTCCTCCACCGTGATCGTCAACGGGGGCGCGATGCGCAGACTCCGCTCGTTCCAGAGGAACCAGTCGGTGATCAAGCCCCGCTCCAGGCAGCCGGCGATCGCGCGGCGCACCTCGTCAAAGTCGGCCAGCTCCACGGCCATCCAAAGGCCGGCGGAGCGCAGGTGCAAAATCTTGGGGTGACGGAGCAAGCGGTGAAACAGGGCCTCTTTCTCCGGCACGGCGGCCAGTAGCTCGGGGCGGTCGAGTAGCGTCTGCAGTACCGCCAGCCCCGCCGCACAGCTCACGGGGTGCCCCCCGAACGTAGTGATGTGACCGAGCACCGGATTGTTAGTCAGCGTCTCCATCAGCTCGCGCCGGGCTACGAAGGCCCCCAGCGGCATCCCGCCACCGAAGCCTTTTGCTAGCAGCAGCACGTCCGGCACCACCCCGTACTGCTCGAAGGCAAAGAGCGTGCCGGTGCGCCCCATACCGGCCTGGATCTCGTCCAGGATCAGCAGCGTTCCGGTTTCGTTGCACCTGCGTCGCACCGCCCGGATCCACTCCACGCGCGGTTTGCGGATGCCCCACTCGGCCTGCACGGTTTCGAGGATGACGGCGGCCGTCCGCTCCGTGATGCGCTCCAGACAGGCATCGCAGTTAAAGTCCAGGTGACTGATGCCCGGTAGCAGGGGGTGAAACGGACGCGTAAAATCCTTCGGCCACATCAGGCTAGCCGCCCCCTGGGTGCTGCCGTGGTAGGCGTGAGTGGCGGCGATGATCTCGGTGCGGCCGGTGACCCGCTTAGCCAGCTTCATGGCCCCCTCAGTGGCCTCCGCGCCGGAGTTGGTGAAGTAGACGTTGTCGAGCTGCTTCGGGAGTTGACTGCACAGCAGCGTGGCCAGCTCCACCTGCGGCCCCAGCACAAATTCGCCATAAACGAGGGTATGCATATAGGCGCCGGCCTGCCGTTGTACCGCCTCCACCACGGCCGGGTGGTTGTGGCCCAGGGCGCTTACGCCGATGCCGGCGATGAGGTCGAGGTACCGTTTGCCGCAACTGTCGATCAGGTACACCCCCTCGCCGCCGGCGATCTCCAGGCCCATGGGGGCGGGGCTGGTCTGGGCGATGTGCTTGAGGAAGTTGGCGCGGCGCATGGCCGGCAAAGGTACGCTACTCCAGGGCCTGCCGCAGCTCCCCGAGCCGCTCCAGGTCGATGTTGCCGACGAAGCTGACGAGGGTAAAATTCTTCTCGGCACCCACCAGCAGGAGCAATTCCCGGGCCGGGGCGCCCTTAGGTTGTACGAAGGCCTCGACCTTATTCCCCTCCTTCGTGCGCAGGCGAAACAGCAGTTCGTAGGCACGGGTATCGATGCGCTTGCGGGCGTCTTCGTAAAACACCAGCGGCGTCTCGTCGGTACTCAGCACCCGCAGCCCCCGCAGTTCGCGCACCGTTTGTAGTAGGGCGGCGGTCTTTTCATCATCCAGCTCATTGATCTCCAGGTCACCGTCGTCAAAAAACTCCATCATCTTCCCACTCACGTACACCACGGTAAACCGCTCATCGTCAACGTACTCGCTGAAGTAGTTGGAAATCGCATCCAGCGGCACCTCATTTTGCGCGGCCGCAGGTGCAACCAGGAATAGGAAAAGCAAGACGGATAGATATTTCATGGTATTGGTAGTTATGGTGTTATTGATCTGGGTTAGTAGTCGGTCAGCTCTCCCGTCAGGGTAAGGGCAGCACGGAGGGTGCGGGCGGCCTCGGCCCGGTCGGTGATCTCATAGCGGCTCCAGTCTACCGGCTGCCGCTCGGCGACCGGGAAGTTGGTCAGGTTGGGCTGCTGCCACAGGTAGGTGCCGCGAACGGCGAGCAGGAGCAGCAGGGCGGCGGCTACGGCCAGCAGAGTCCGCTGCCAGTTGAGTCGGCGGGTGACCTTTCGGGGCGGGGCACTTACTTGCCGCTCCCGGTCCCAGTAGGCAAACAGGGGGGCGTAGGAGGCCAATTCCGGTGGCACGTCGGCAGTATCCCGGAAGTAGGTCTGTAAGTCGCGCTCCTCGGCTAGGGTAGAGTTTCCGGCGAAGTAGCGTTCGAGCAGGGCGGTGGCGCGGGCGTGGTTCATTCTAGTATATTTTCTTGGAGCAGCAGTTGACGCAGTTTACTGCGGCCGCGGTGGAGGTAGACTTTGACCTGGGCGACGGTCAGTCCGGTGGTGGTAGCGATCTCCCGATAGGTGAGCCCCTCCACCTCCCGCAGTTGCAGCACGCTGCGCTGATCGGTCGGTAGCTGCTGCATTAACCGGTGGATATGGCCGAGGGTATCGGCGCTTTCCACCAGCCGGTGGGGCGTCAGGTCGGACTGGTCGCTGAGGGCGGCCGCCCGCTCGTTCGTAGTTCTCACCTTCCGCGACCGTAGCCGGTCGATGGCCCGGTTGTGCGTCATCTTCAGCAGCCAGGCAGGCGGATTATCGAGGGCCTCGATCTCCTGCCGGCGCTGCCAGCCGCTGATGAGTACTTCCTGCACCACGTCTTCTGCCTCTCCGCCGTCGCCAGTCATGCGCAGTGCCAGCCGGTAGAGGCGGTCGCGGACGGTAGTGGCAATGGCGGTGAAGTGCGGCACGTGGGGCGTTTGGTGGTTACACGGGCCTGGGCGGGGGGATGTTACAGGGAGGGGGGAGATTTACTATTTACAATGTACCAAGTACAATGTACCATTTGTGGCTCTGCTCGCTTCGCTCGTCCCGAATCACGCCTATTCTACGCGGCAGCAAATTATAAATAGTAAACTGTAAATGGTAGATTGTAAATTTCAGAACCACACCTCACACCCCTCCGTACAGTTCGTACAAATATCGATCTCCGAGCGGCCCTTCAGCAGCTTGGTGCGGAAGTCGTCGTAGGCCGCGCCCTCCCAGACCTGGTCCAGGCTCTCGGTCTTTACGTCGCCGAGGCGGTGGGTGACGTCCTTATCGAAGCAGCAGGGGGCCACCAGGCCATCCCAGGTGATGACGCAGCTGTGCCAGAGTTTCCAGCAGTGATTGTGGAGCTTGTGCTTGAGGCCGTAGGTGCCGTCGGCCTTTTTGTAGTAGCGGGCGTAGCGCTCCTGCTCGGGCATGAGGGGGTTGCCGTGCTCGTAGTCGTAGAGCTGGGCGGACTTGAACTTTACCTCGTCGATGCCGATCTCGTCGGCTAGGTGGACCACGTCTTCCATCTGGTGTTCATTCGGCTTCACGACCAGGAACTGGAAGATGAGGTGAGGCGTAGGTGAGTCGAGCTCCCGCTTCCACTTGACGAGGTTACGGGCACCCTGGAGTACGGTCTCCAATTTACCCGCCTTGCGGTACTGCTCGTACACCTCCTGGGTGGTGCCGTCTACGCTGATGATGAGCCGGTCCAGCCCGCTCTCGATCGTGCGCCGCGCGTTGGCGTCGTTGAGAAAGTGGCCGTTGGTGGAGGTGATGGTGTACACGCCGCGGTCGCTGGCCTCGCGCACCATGTCCAGGAAGTCGGGATTGATGTAGGGCTCCCCCTGGAAATAAAAGATGAGGTACAGCAGCCGGTCGGCGATATCGTCGAGGGTGCGGCGGAAGAAGTCGGCCTTCAGATTGCCCGTCGGCCGGGTAAATTGCCTGAGCCCACTCGGGCACTCCGGGCAGCGCAGGTTACAAGCCGTGGTGGGTTCGAAGCTTACCGTAAAGGGCTTACCCCACACCACCGGTCGCTGCAGCCAGCGCGTGGCGTAGTAGCTGGCCGTGACCTGCACCGCATTGACGACCCGGCGGGGGGTGAGCTTGCGGAGGAAGTTGAGGGTGTCGGTGGGGTAAAGCTTGGGCATGGGGGTGAAGATAGGGGGGCATTAGGCGGTATTAGGCGTCGGACGCTTTAAAGCGTCCGACGCCTAGCCCACGCCTAGCCCCTACCGCAACCACCGATAAGTAACCTTCACCAAAAAGTTATTCCGCATCTCCTCCGAAAAGACGTTGCCGCCCAGGGAGGAGACCAGGCCGCGACCCGGATCGTCGTTCGCCGTAGCGCCCTGCGACCAAACCAAGAATATCTCGGAGCCGGGGCGGTACTCCCACCGCGCTACTAGGTTGGAGCGGAACTGAATGAAGTTAAAGTTGGGGTTGCCGAACTCAATCCCATCTTCCCCCGTGACGGTATACTGCCCTGATTCCCCGTCGAAGCGGACCCGGTCCGGATCGAAGGCCATGAAGCGATCGCCAAAGTCAGCTGCCTGGGCTTGGCCCGTAAAGCGCTTGAAGTCCGTATAGGTGCCCCGGCTCACGAAGGGCTGTCCGTAGTACTGTAGGGTCAGATCGGGGGTGAGGTTATAGTTGAGCCGCAGGGTGGTGGAGAGGGTGCGCTGATCGACCTGCCCGACGATATACTCCTTACCCCCGCCCGCCCGGTCGAGCTGGGTGACGTACTGATCGGCCCGCTGAAACCGGCTGTAGTTCGGCGAAATGCTCAGGGATAGCGCATCCAGCGCCTGCCAGTCGGCCTGCACGTAGTAGGACATCTGCTGCTCGCTACCATCGAAGGCCGAAAAGCCGTAGACATTGAAGTAGGCCGTGACCTTCTTCCGACTGTCGCTGCTTACGTATCCGAAGTACTCCGCACCGGCGCTCTGCCGCAGTACCGGTCCGCCCCGGAGATCCGTTTTCGAGGCGCGCTGGAGGGTATAGGTGCCCCCGCCGCCCATACTCCAGAAATTGGTGAAGTTGGCGTGGCTGTTGGTGTTGATGGACTGATTGAGCGATTCGCCCGAAAAATCAAAGGTGGCGTAGTAGTTCCCATTGATCTGGAAGCGGCGAAAGATCGAGAAGGGCTCCTGCCACCGCCGCGCCGCCCAGCCGAAGTAATTGATTTCATCGGCGTTGCGCATGAAGCCGATGTCGTTGATCTCGAAGCCGGGGGAGCGCCAGGTTGCCCCTGTCTCAAAGATGACGTTGCCAGCTAGATTGCCCACCTTGAGCATGCCACTGCTGCCGTTGAGCCGGGTGGCGCTGCTATCGACCTGCAGGTGCTCGGCATCCGGCCGCTGGAAAAAGTGCTCGAAGCCGGTCTGAGTTTCCAAAATGGCCTCCTTGCTACCAGAAACGCTAGAAAGCACCGTATTGCCGGCCACGTACCAGGCGCGGTCCTTCCAGCGGTGCACGAAGTCGGCCCCGCCCGCGTAGGCCCGCCGGTGTAAGAAGCTGAGCTCCGGATCGTCGTCCAGGCTCCGCTGCACGCCGGTGAAGATGGCGCCCACGTAGGTATCCCCGCCGCGAAAGTCCTGCTGCACCCGCCCGACCTGGAAGTTGGTCAGCGGCTCCACAACGGTCTCGCTGCGTTCGCCGTTGAGGTCGATGGTCGCCAGTTCGCGCTGGGTAGTACTCTGTAGTAATCCAACCGATAGCCCCGACTGTGTCTTGCCGCTGAACTTGGCCGCCCCCAGAATAGTCGTGTTATCGGGCTGATCGACGTAGAAGCTCCGCCCCCCGTCCGAGCCCACGAAGCGGTGTGGACTCCCCCCGATGCGCCGGGAGTAAAATAGCTGGTCGGAGGTGTGACTGCCCCCGGCCTCGGCGTTCGACAGACTGAAGTCAAAAATATTCTGCCCCTCCACGAAGAAGGGCCGCTGCTCACGGAAAAAAATCTGGTAGCCGTCGAGGTTCAGGGCGCCGGGGTCGGCCTCGACCTGTCCAAAGTCGGGGTTGATGGTCAGGTCGAGCGTCAGGTCGTTGGTCACGCCGAAGCGGGCATCCAGGCCGGTGGAAAAACGATTGTCCGCACCGTCCACGAAGGGATTGTCCTCCTCGGCGGGGTAGGTGGAGTACTGTGCTAGGACGTAGGGCTGTAACTCGATGTTGCGCCGCGGCTGGAGGTCCTTTAGGCCCCGTAACTCCCCGAAACGGCTCACCCAACCACTGGCATTGCGGTCCTGTGCCTGCCAGAGGGAGCGTTCGTCCATGCGGAAGTCCATACGCGTAGACTGAATGCCCCACACCTGCTCCGAGCCGGCCGAAAAGCGAATTTGGGAAAGGGGGATACGTACCTCGGCCGTCCAGCCCGTAGAATCCACCTGGGTGCGGGTCTCCCAGATGGGGTTCCAGGAGCTGTCCCAGTTGTTGCCGTCGTTGCTGATGAACTCATCGCCCTTCACCGCCGAGGCCGACACGGTGAACGAAAAGGCCGTCCGCTTATCGTGGTAGCTATCGATGTTGAGCTCCACCCAGTCACCGGGGAAGTCATCGCGGCGGCTCATCCTGGCCTCGATCCTGCTGGGGTCACTATCCAGGCAGCGGTAGGCCACGTAAAGGTTACGATCGTCGTAGAGAATTTTCAGGAAGGTCTGCTGGGTCGGCGGCTTATCGGCATTGGGACTAAACTGAGTATAGTCGCCGCTCCATTCGACCAGGTCCCAGGCCGCTTCGGTGGGGCTACCGTCGATGAGGGGGACGTCGCCGGTGACCCGCTCCGTCTGGTAGCTGCGCTGGAGGTAGGTCTTGGGGGAAATAGTGTCCTGGGCAGGCAGGGCACCGGCGGCCAGCAGCAGGCAAAACAGAGGGTGGGATCGTGTCACGGGAAGGGAGTGTAGTAGGAAGGACGAGTGGATTTGACGCGGGTTGCATCAACCGTTGGACGCTTCCAAAGCGTCCAACGGTTAGTCGCTACCCCGCAAGTACACCTTCCCGTAGGGCGCCTTACACCGCACCTGCGCACCGCCGCCGCCAATAGTACCCACCACCCGCTCGTAGTAGTCACGCTTCTCACTAGCCGCCTCGTCAATCGCGATGTCCAGATCCGTCAGCAGCTCGCCAAACTCGGTGGTCAGCTCCACCCGAGCCCCTTGCCCCTGGGGAAGGGTTAGGTCCACCGCCCCGTAGTTGCTGTACAGGTCCAGGTCTTGAGACAGAGAGGCCTGGTCATATACGACCGTCACTCCGCCGTAGGTGGAGTTGACAGCCACCAGCCCGGCCAGGTCCGCGATGTCTACCACGCCGTACTCGGTCTCCACGGTCACGGTGATACCGGCGGGCACCCGCACGATCATGCGGATCTGGTCGTCGCAGCAGTTTTCCCTACGAGATTGGCGGTTGAGCTGCTGCATGGTAGGCCCGGTTTCCTCGACGTAGATGGTACCATTGCCGCGCTTGACATCCAGTTTCGCTAGTTCGGGGCGGGGCTCGCCCTCCACGATCACGGAGTGCTCGATGGTGATGGCATCGCCCGTCGCCTCGCGGATGTCCACGCTGCTGAACAGGGCGGAAAGCTGCAGGGCAGTAGCACCTTCCAGCTCGATGCCGGTCATGTCGGACTGCGCATGTAAACTGAAGCTCGCCAGAAGGAAGAGGAAGAATGTGCGTTGCATAGTGGGTGAGATTTATTGCTTGCGGATATAGAGGTTGTCGTAGGTAGCCGTCAGCGAGAGCAGGGGGCCGCCGCCGTTGATGGTGCCGGTAAGCTGGTTCTGACGAAAATCTTCGCCGTTATTCCAGTTATCTCCGCGCTCCCGTCGCTCCTCCTGCGGGACGCTGGCCGTAGTATTGGCTTTGATCTGGATATCGAAGTCCGTGTACATATTTCCGTAGCCGCTGGAGAGCCGCACATCGGCTTTGGTGGCAGCGGGTAGGGTCACGTCCACGTCGGAGTAGGAAGAATGAAGGCGTACCTCCTGGGTCGGTGGGCTATCCCATACCGCTACGATATCGTCGTATACTGCGCTCACGGCCATCGGACCAGTCACGTTCCGTAGTTTTACACTGTGATACATCATGCTCACGTCCAGCTCTCCACTGAAGTCGCTGATCTCCAGATCGCCCCCCCGGTAAGTACTCTGCTCCACCCTCACCGTGGCGGAGTTCGGTACGCGTACGGTCACGGCCTTTCCGTCTCCACTCACCTGCTGCACCAGGATACGCCCCTCACTTTCGGTCACACTGATCCCAAAGCCAGTATTATCGCGCAGTCCCGAGGCACTGATGCGGCGTAGTCCGGCCGCCCGTTCGTCCGCTTCGGCGCGGTTACTGTGGCCCTCCACGGTCAGCTCGGAACCAGCCCCACCAATGATGGTCAACTGATCGATCTCCCGAAATTCAACGGTCTTGCCGGCGGCAGCCAGTTTAAAATCTTGCTGCCCGAGCAGCGGTACCGCAAGCAGTAAAAGTAGTAGCGTACGTAGCATGGTATAGATGGTTTAGATCAGTTTAAAGGTCCCCAGCTCGGCCGCATCGCGCAGCCGTTGGGGCAGGGTATCGTTGGTTATCATCTCCTCCAGGTAGGGCAGCACCCGCTTTTCGTTCAGGCCTACGAGGGTCTCTAAAAGCTGTACGCGCACGGCTGGCGGGGGAGACTCGCTCATGGCCTGCAGCATCTCCCGGCGGGCCAGGGGCTCGGTGGCAAAGCGGCGCAGGGCGTCCAGAGCAGCCAGGCGCACGTTGGTGCTCGCATCCGTGCGCAGCAGGTGGCCCAGGTTGGCGATCACGGCGGGGTCGGCCGTTTCTAGCTCCAGACTTACGGTGGCCGCGCGCATCCGGGTCAGGCTACTGCGGTCCTGCATCAGTTCGAGCATCAGGGTGCGGGTGGCGGCCAGTTGCCGCTCCAGTTCGTCCGTATCCTGCCGGGCGTAGTTCCAGCCCAGGGCAAACACGAGCAGCAGACTGGCGGCAAGGGCGAGGTAGGGGGCGGCGGCGCGCAGGTACAAGGTTTGTGGAGCAGGGCGGTCCAGCTTCTCGTGGTCCGCTAGCAGAGCAGCGAAGCGCGCATCGGCCTCCTCACTCGGCACGGGGTCGGGCAGAGCGGCTACCTCCCGGCGCAGCTCGTCCAGGGCGTTTACTTCATGCTGTAGGTCTCGGTCGGTGGGTTCCATCATGATTTATTGGCACTGTGATAGTTAGCCCGCAGCCGTTTGCAGGCCCGGTGCATCCGTACCTTGATGTTGGCCTCGGTGGTATCGAGCACCCGGGCGATCTCGGCATACTTCATATTGCGCTGCCAGGCCAGCTCCACCACCACGCGGTAGTGGTCGGGCAGGGCGGCCAGGGCACCGCGGCAGTCGGTGGGGGTATCCTCTTCTTCCAGCGGCAGGGCGCCGAAGTCGTAGGCCTCCGCCAGCGGCATCCGCCCCGCCAGCCGGCAGTGGTCGTGGTGCACGTTGCGCGCGATGGTGTACACCCAGCTACGGAAGGTCTGCCCCGCCCCCCAGCTCGTCCGGTAGGTGATGATGCGCTCGAACACGGTGTGCAGCAAATCCTCGGCCGTGGCCCGGTCCAGCGACCCGCGGTTGAGCAGGAAGCCCAGCAGGGGGCCCTTGTAGCGGGCGTAGAGCGGGGCCAGCTCGGTGAGCCGGCCGGCGGCTACGCGCTGCATGAGCATCTCGTCGGTTTCGGTGGGTGGCACGTGGGGGGTACTGGCACTTACGTGGAAAGGTTACACGTTCCGGGGAAGATATCTTTCTCGCCGGGGGTCCGGGGGTCCCAGCGCTACGCGCTGGGTCAGGGCGGGGGAACCGCTACGCGGTTACGCGCGACTGCGTAGCAGTCCCCCCGCCCCGACCCCGAATGAAATTCGGGGATGAAGCCCCGCACCCGGCGAAGAAGAATCTCGTTCTCGCTAAAAAGCCCCGCCATGCCCCCCACCAGCCCCGCACCTGCGGCCCCGCCCAAGCGCACGTCTACGCTGAAAAAGATCGTCTACGTCATCATCCTGCTCGTAGCGCTCTCACTGATCCTACAGGTCCTCGGTTTCGGCGTCCTGGACCGGCGGGAGGAAAATACGCTGATCGAGCAGCCGCACCTGGAGTAGAGGCAACCCCCCGGCCGGTATTTTCGTGGGGTGAGTATCCGTATCACTTTAACCATACCCTGCGATGAGACTACTGCTACTCCTTACCCTGTGTGCCGGCTGGGTCGCCTGCGCCGAAAAATCCGAACTTACGCTGGCCACGGCGGATAACGACTTTATCGAGGGGACGCTCGACGGGCAGCCCTTTCACTACGCCTCCGGTAGCTTCTACGGCTCGGGGATGGATTACCAGCTGCCCTATTCCACAACCGGTGGAGGGGGGGAAACGGGCACGACCACCCAGTGGGGCGGACTGCTCGTCAGTCGCATCGATGCTAGCTTTACGCGGGCGGTGAGCCTGGCCCTACCGGGGGTGCCGTTGCATACGTATTCTATGCCCACCGCCGACCTACAGGGAACCCTTACGCAGGGTACGCTAGCCGCTGATTCCTATCCCGGCTGCCCCCATATCGATAGTAGCGGTCTAGACATCGTAGCGGTAAGCCTACGTATCGCGTCCTGGGACGGTGACCAACTGATTGGGGAATTTGTCTCTGCCGACCCCAATCGCGAGGTCACGGGAAGTTTTCACCTGCTCATAGCGCGTCCCTGAGTCCTCAGCCCATGTGGGACGATACCGTACTGCACGACTTAACGGCAGCCTGTAGCCGGAGCGATGCCGCCGCCCAGCGGGCCTGGTATACCTACAGTTATGCCTACGGAATTACCGTGGCGCTCTACTACAGCAGCAACCGGGAGGAGGCCCAGGAGGTCCTGCAGGATAGTTACCTCAAGGTGTTCGCTCACTTTGCGAAGGGGGAGCCCGCACCCGCCCACCACCGGTCCTGGTTTCGCCGCATCATCATCAATACGGCGATCGACTACTACCGGCGGCAGCAGCGGCGGAGTCTGGTGGTGCTGATCACCAGTCCTTTTTCGCACAATCGGGCCATCGAGACCCTGGACGCTGCCGATCTCTACCGCCTGACACAGCGCCTGCCTTCTACCTACCGCATGGTGTTTAACCTGCACGTGCTAGAGGGGTACAGCCACCCCGAGATTGCCCGTCGGCTGGGGATCAGCATCGGCACCTCTAAATCCAACCTACACAAGGCCCGTACGCAACTGCAGCGCCTGGCGGGCCCCTACTTTAATCTCGACAACGAGCTATCCAATGCGTGAGCTAGAAGAATACCTACGGGAGGCTAGTCACCGCCCGCTACCGGAAGCCCCGCCCACCGGTGGCTTCGCGGCACTACGGCGACGGATGGAACAGCCCCACCGCGAGCCTGTTTCTTACCGGTCACTGCTGTGGGTCCTGGGCGTGCTGGTGGTAGCGGCAGGGCTGCTGTATCTATTGCCCGGGGGGGGACAGCGCCCCTCCCCTGCGCTGACGGCCTTTGCGGTGGCTACGCCGTCTGCTGCCGGCGACCGGGGGCAAAAAGAAGCCGAGTCATACGCCCACGCTCCGGTTGGGGCATCGCTGCGTCGTGCGGAGGTAAGTCAGTCCGTAAAGCAGGAGCAAAATAGTTTCCGTGCTCAGTCTGCTCTGCGCACAAATAGCTCATCGCCAGTGCTGTCTTCAGCGCCTAATTTTCCTACTCCCCGCCCCGTTGCAACACCACGCCCAGCGATCGAAAGCCTAATCCGCCCCGTAGTCTTGCCGGTGGTACCCACCGAATCAAGTAATCCATTCGACACGCTGCCTGCGATCAACCCTCCTACCCTGCTCTACGTGGCAGAACCAATCACCCAGGGGGACCGGGGCCACTGGGACATCGGTGTAGCCCTTTACGGCACACCATTCCGGCACGGGGGCTATACGACGGAATGGTCGGAAACGGAGGATCCGATGTTTCCGGGTAGCGGCAAGAACTTTGTGTTGGACCGGCAGCAGGCGGTGACGCTATATACAGAAGACTATCATTCCTTAGACTACCAGGTACTGCACCCCGTAGGCCTATTACGCCTGCACCGGCAGACGAGTCGGAAGCTCAGGTATGGGCTGGGGGTGACCTACTTCCGGGGCACGGACGATAACGCAAAGGCGGTAGCTGCCCTGCAACCCATCGCCTCAGGCCACTACTTTACTACGGACCGGTACAAAACGGACCTGCTACTCCTTTCCACCGACGTAGGATGGACCTTTCGCCCACAGGCTAGATTACAGCCCTGGGTTGGAGTGGGCGTACAACTCGCCCTAGCAAGCTGGGAGCGTGGCGAAACATACTTGGTAAGGGGGGATGACGAGCGGTACCTACAGTCCAGATCTAAAGATAGTCACAACTACCTGGGTGCGTCCCGCTTTCCGCTACTGCCCACTCTGGAGCTCGGCCTACAGTACCGCCTTAGTGCGCACTGGTCAGCCGGCCTGAACGTGGGGGCCGTACCCAACGGTCAGGTACTGATCCGGGCCACCCCCGGTGCCGAGGTCCGCTTTCGGTGGTAAGCCCTACGACCAGCCCACACTCTCCAGCCCCGGATAAAACGGCCAGGGGATAGCCAGCAGGATCATCACCAGGCCGATGCCGTAGTGGACCGCGATGGTCTTCCAGCCCTTGTTGAGCTCGGCCTGCCGCTTGGCCCTGATGTAGCCGACGGTGATGATAATGACGGCCAGCAGCATGACGATCCAGTGGACGTAGTTGTAGTACTTGGCCACCGCCGTGCCAGCACCCTCGATGGGGTCGGCGGCGATGCCGTAGGGACTCAGCCAGAGATACAGTAGCAGGCCCAGCAGCAGCTGGATGTGCACCGAGATAAAGGCGAACAGCGCCAGGCGGTCCCTGCCCGGATAGACCACCCCGGAACGCCGGCGCGATACTGCGCGCACGATAGCGGCGATAAGGAGGACCAGCACGATCCAGCGCAGGCCGGAGTGACTGTGTTGCATAGCGGTATAGAGTACTCCCATAGTCGGTAAAATGTGGCGCAAGATAGCGCCGGGTTAGCTCAATCCTGCCCCAGCAGGTAGCCGTAGTCCTTCAGCCCGTCGACGTGCATACAGATGACGCGGATGATCGCGACAATCGGGATAGCTACAATGGCCCCCACCGGCCCCCACATTACGGTAAAGGCGATGACCGCCACGACGGTAGTCAGCGGGTTGATATCGACCTCGTCGCCCACAATCAGGGGGGTGAGGATGTAGCTTTCGAGGGTCTGTGCCGCTGCCATAGTACCTAAGATGCCCAGAATCATGGAAGACCCGCCACCGCTGGCGATTGCGATGGCCATAGCCAGTACCCCGCCGATGATGTTGCCCAGGTAGGGAATAATACTGAGTACGGCGACCAGCACCGCCACCACGATGGCGTAGTCAAGCCCCACCAGACTAAAGCCGACGCCGTAGAGCACCGAGAGGATTACGATCAGGATCAGCCGCCCCTTGAGGTAATTTTGGGCTACATCCGAAGCCTGGTTGACCGTCTCCTTCATCGTAGAGCGCTCCCCGTCGGGGGCCCGCCGCACCAGGAACTCGTAGAGGCGCTCCTTCTGCGAAAGAAAGAGTACCACGTACACGAGCATCAACAGGAAGTCGCCCAGAATACCCAGGGTGCTGGACAGGGCCCCGGTGATCTGCTTTCCCCCGATGGGCAGGCTGCGGAGTACATTACCGCTACTGCCGGTGGCGGTTCCCGCCTGCGGGGGTGCCTGTGCAGTGGTAGAATCCCCCGCCGCGGTAGCAGAGGATTCACCCGGCAGAAAGGGTACCTGCTCCCGGGCCCGCTCGACCTGCTCCGTCAGTCGCTCCTGGATCTTGGGCCAGTTATTGACGAAGCGCGTAGCCTGTTTGCCCACCGCGAAGAAGAGCGCGGCGAAGAATAGCATCAGTACCAGCGTAGCCCCCGCAATGGCAAAGCCCGGTTTCCACCCCCAGCCGCGTAGCTTGTTGTCGATGGGGTTGAGGAGCATAGCGATCAGTCCGGCCACGATAAGCAGCAGCAGCACGCCCCGGCCGTAGTAGAGAATCGCCACGATCCCGATAACAGCAAACAGTCGGAGCACGAAGGCCTGTAACTTGACGGAGGGTTGCATGTAGAAGACTTTGTATTCTTTAGGCCAATCCCCGCCCCGGTGTTCACTCCACCGTACTTTTGGGGGCATGGTAATGCAATCCACGTTTCGTCTTACCCCCCGCCGCCGCGGCTTCCACGTCGTGACCCGCGAGGTGCTCGAGCAACTGCCCCCCCTGCCCCAGGCCGGCCTGCTGCACCTCTTCATCCAGCACACCTCGGCGGCCATCACCGTCAATGAGGCGGCCGACCCCGATGTGCTTACCGACTTCGAGTCCGTTTTCAATAAGCTGGTGCCGGAGAATATGCCCTTCCTGGTGCATACCCTGGAGGGCCCCGACGATATGCCCGCACACATCAAGGCCGCCATGATCGGCCACAGCGTTACGCTGCCCATCACCGCAGGCCGGCTCGCACTGGGCACCTGGCAGGGTATTTACCTGTGTGAGTTTCGCGATCGCGCCTCAGGCCGCGGACTGGTCGCTACCGTCTACCATTAGCCCCCGCCAGTGCCGGTAGCCGTACACCGCCACCACGATATACATCAGCATAATGAGCAGGTAGAGGTAGGCCCCCGTGCGCCAGTAGATAAATACGTAGGCCGCATCGATCGCTACGAAGTAAAGCCAGTTTTCCAGCCGCCGGGCGATCAGCAGGAAGGTAGCCACCACGCTGAAGGCGGTGGTGATACCGTCCAGGACGGGCATGGCCGCACCGACCCGGTAGATGAGCACGAAGTTAGCCAGCGCGTAGCCCAGCAGCAGGGAGCTCGACACCACCGTGAGGTGCTCACCTAGCGTCATGCGTAGGATGGCCGGTTTGCCCTCCTCGTGCACGATCACCACGCTATCCAGTGCTTCGGCCGCCGGTCGGGCCCGTACGCTACGGCGCCAGCGGTATAGTCCCACCCCCGCCATCACCAGGTAGAACAGCTGCAGCAGCGCATCCGACACCAGGTTGTAGACTGCCAGCATCTGGTGTGCCCACAGCAGCGAGCCCACGGCGGCAAAAATCCAGCAGGCATTACGGTCCCGGCTAGCCAGCACGACGTACAGCAGGGAGCAGGCCAGCGCCAGCCAGTCCAGGAGCGGCGTGGCCCCGATCTGCGCGATGAGTGGCTGTGCGTCCATACGTATGCGGGCGGGGCCGTGGGTGCAAAATCATTAGTGAAATGCGACGTTGGTTAGGCTCACGAAGCGCTGTACCCGTTTGTCGATCTGCGCCCGGTCCAGCTCCCTGAGCCGTCGCGGACCGAAATCCTCCACCACGAAACTCGCCATGGCCGAGCCGTAGATGACAGCTCGCTTGAGGTTTTCAAAGCTGGTATCGTCACTGGCGGCCAGGTAGCCCATCAGCCCCCCGGCGAAGGTATCACCGGCCCCGGTCGGGTCCACTACCTCAGGCAGCAACAGGGCGGGGGCGGAAAACACCTTGTCCTGCTCGAAGAGCAGCGCCCCGTGCTCCCCCTTTTTGATGATCAGGATCTTGGGACCCATCTCCACGATCTTAGCCGCGGCCGTGAGCAGACTCAGCTCGCCGCTCAACTGGCGGGCCTCCTCGTCGTTGATGATGAGGATGTCGATGCGCTTCAGCACGACCTTGAGGTCGTCCAGGGCCACGTCCATCCAGAAGTTCATCGTATCGAGGGCCACGAGCTTGGGGCGGTGATCTAGCTGATCGAGTACCCGCGACTGTACGGCCGGCGTAAGGTTGCCGAGCATAATGTAGTCCGTATTCCGGTAGCTCTCCGGCACCTTGGGGTCGAAGTCGGCCAGTACGTTGAGCTGGGTATCCAGGGTATCGCGGCCCATCATATCGTCATGGTAGCGGCCGGCCCAGTAGAAGGACTTACCACCGGCGATCGTCTCTACCCCCTCCAGATCAGCCCCGCGGCGCTTGAGATCAGTAAGGTATTCCTCCTTGAAGTCTTCCCCGATCACCGAGACGATCTGCACCGGCTCCACGAACTGGGCGGCGGCCATGGCGATGTAGGAGCAGCTGCCCCCCTGGATCATCTTAGCCTCTCCGTAGGGCGTATAGACGTCATCGTAGGCCAGGGTACCGACAGCAAGTAGGGGCATATTTCATTTTTTGGGGCCACAAAGATTGCAAAATATAGCCGGACGGCGTAAGTTTGCGACCGCTTAAGCGCCCTGCCTCAGTAGCTCAGTTGGTTAGAGCGGCGGACTGTTAATCCGTAGGTCAAAGGTTCGAGCCCTTTCTGAGGCGCAAGTTTTCCAAATACTGCCGCACCCCGTGGTGGCTCACCGTCCGGCCGGCGAAGAACTCCGCCGTCTGCCGCCGCTCGGGCACGCTGGCCTCCAGGCTCGCTAGAATATTTTGCAGGTGCATCTTCATGTGCCCGCGCTGGATGCCAGTGGTGACCAGACTCCGCAACGCGGCAAAGTTTTGCGCCAGACCCGTGGCCGCGGCGATGCCCATCAGTTCCTCCGCCCCGGGCCGACCTAGCAGGTCTAGTGAAAGACTCGCCAACGGGTGCAACCGCGTCAGTCCCCCCACCGTACCCAGCGCTAGCGGTACCGTGAGCTCGAAGTGAAACACCTCATCCACCACCCGGCAGCGACTCAGGGAGCGGTACTGCCCGTCCTCGGCGGCAAAGGCGTGGGCGGCGGCCTCCACGGCCCGGAAGTCATTACCGGTGGCCAGTACCACGGCATCAATGCCGTTCATGATGCCCTTATTATGGGTCACGGCGCGGTAGGGGTCCTGGCGGGCGATCTCGACGGCGAGTTGGAACCGGCGCACGAAATCCGCCGCATCGACTCCGGAGCCGGGAATGTTCATCTCCGCGATCGGGCAGCGTACCGCTGCACGCACCGTGCAGTTCGGGGTGTGGTTGCTGAGGATGGCCATGATGACCTCTACCTCCCGTTCGTCGGCCGTCAGTGCCTTGCTGCTGGCGACCCAGCGCTCGAGCTCACCGGCGTAGGCCTCCAGTACGGTATTGATGAAGTTGGCCCCCATACTATCGGCCGTACCGAAGCGGACCAGCAACTGGTAGCACTGGGGGTGCACTTCCGGCAGGTGCTTCCACTGCATACCGCGCACGCCGCCGCCGCGGACCTCCATACGGGCGGTCAACCCACTGGTCGCACCGCGCAGCCGCCGTTCGAGGGCGGGCAGGAGGGCGGCGCGGCGCTCGGGCCGGCCGGACCAGCGGAAGTGCAATTGTCCCAGTTTCTCGGTGGCGATCCCCTCGGTGGTGAAGCCCCCCCGGGTACTCCAGTACTTGGCCGAGCTACTGGCGGCGGCCACCACGCTGCTCTCCTCGATCACCATGGGCACGGCGTACGTCCGCCCGTTGACGATCACGTTGGGCGCTACACCGAAGGGAAGGGGGAAGTTGGCGACGGTATTTTCGCTGAAGTTATCGAGCACCCGTTGAAGGTTCTCGCTGGCGGCGTCGAAGTAGCAAAAATCACCTACCGACTGAGTGGGCAGAAAAGTATCCAGGAGCCACTGCCGGCGCTCTGCCTTGCCGAGCTTACTGAAGCCGTTGATGCGTCCGTTCTCCTGCTGCTGCGCCACTGGCGGGGGGTACGTTTAGTGCCGGGGGCGAAGATAGGCCCTGGCTAACTCCAGGCCACGTAGCTGGCTCGTGACGTAGCGGCGCAGGCTGGTGTAGTCCGCGCGGGCGTAGCGCAGAAAGGCGGAGGCCTGACCGTACACCGCCGGTAGACCGGCTAGCTCCGTGAGGTAATAGCCATCCAGGAAGCCCTGTACCCCGCCGCTGATGATGAGGTTCTGGCACGCCACCGGCACGGTTTCGGAGCGAAGCAGCCCATTGATCTGGCGGACCATCTCGGTGGCGCCGTGTCCAACCTGCGCGAGACCGGCATAGGCTTCTCGGGCCAGGTCGTCGGAACGGAAGAGTTCCAGCTTGGCGAAGTTTGTGCCGCCGTTAGCGGCCGTATCCAGGGCCAACAGGGGGAGTCGCAGCAGCGCCTGTAGACTGGCCGGGCCCATCCCCTGCCCTACCTCCTTCACGATGAGAGGAAGCTCCGGCAGTGCCTCCAGTAGACTGGTAACGGTAGCGAGTGGCGGGGCGGTAAAGCGGTCCCCCTCCGGCTGTAGCCATTCCTGTAGGGGGTTGACGTGCACGATGAGTCCGTCAAGCTCCAGGCTACGCACGAGCTGAGCGATCATGGTTTCGTCGCCCTCATCGAGCAGCGTTTGTACCTGGGCTACTCCCAGATTGGCGAACACTACGGCAGCGTCGCCCGCTACGGGCCGGACATTAAAATCCTTGAAGCGGTGATCGTCGTACAGCAGGCTACGGCAGGAGCCCAGTCCCATACCAATACCGAACTCGCCGGCCGCGCGGGCCAGATTGTGATTGATGGCAAAGGCCTTTTCCGTGCCCCCAGTCATGCTGCTCACCCACAGGGGGGCGGCCAGCGTCTTACCGCCCCAATCTAGCTGCGGTAGGCTACCGGCCGCAGGGTGGGCGGCCAGCAGTGGTTCGTAGTCGAAGCGCTCGTCGAGCTGTAGTCTGTCGACCTGGGAGCGGAAGGCTAGTTCGATGTGATCCTCCTTCCGGCTGGGGGCATTAGGGTCATGGGCCAGCGTGGCTGGGGGGTAGACGGAAGGGAAATCGGGCATAGTAGAGCCAACGCCGGGTGGGGGGAATGGTTTAGCGGCACAAAAAAGGGAGTGCCTAGGCGGCACTCCCTCTAAAAACGGTCTTTCCAAAAAGCAAACACTTGACAAAAATCTTTCCTCGGCCCGGCCGTAAACCGGGGGGGAGGTTATTTCCTTAGGGTGGTTAGGTCTTTTCCTTAATCAACTTCAAACGTTAGCTAGCCTAGATGAAATCATCCGTTGTCATTCCCGTCATCCTCATCGTCTGCCTATTAGCGCTGGCTCTACTGATCTCGCAGGCCTTTGCCGCGGCAAAAAAAGGAGAAGTCATGCCCCAAGATAGCGGTACCTACACCAATTCTCCAAAAACTTCGGCACAAGATTCCTTCGCGTTCTCTGACGGCCAGGCCTCCCGCGGCAGCGGCGGAGAGCTCGTGCCCCAGGAATTACGGGCCGTCACTGCGGCTGATCCGGCGGATGACGACGCACGTACTCCGACGGCCGATATCACCGGCGAGGGGCGCTACTTCGTCATCGCCGGCACCTTTCGCCAGGTTATCAACGCCCGCACCCGGGTGCGCGATCTGCGCCAGGCCGGCTTCGGGGATACCGAGATGTCAACGTTTGATCGTGGTACCTATGCCGTTGCCCTAGTGGGTAGGTCGCAGGACTACGATGCCGCCAGCGAGCTCGCCGAACGCGTCCGTACGGCGGGCTTCGAGGCTAAGGTGTACCGTAAGCGGTAACTCTATTCCTGGTAAGCTAGCATTCCTCCTTCGAGGTTGCGTACATTCTTGAAGCCCGATTGCCGCAGCAGTTCTTGGGCCATCGCCGAGCGCTTGCCGCTGCGGCAGTATACGATAATTTCTTGGTTGCGGTAGGGGGTGAGTTTATCCATCGACATACTGAGCTGGCCCAGGGGTACGTGAATGCCGCCGACGTTGAATTCGGCGCGCTCGTAATCCTCGCGTACATCGAGCAGCACGTAGTCGTCCTTTCCCTCCTGTTCCCGGCGCTTGAGTTCCGCTACGGTAGCTTCCATAATCTTGCTTCGCTTATTCGTTAATTACGTATAATCTTATGCCGGCTCAGCCGCTCGCCCCAGCGGCATTCGAGCAGGTACAGGCCCGGAGGCAGATCGGTCATATCTATACTCAGGCTCAGGCTCCCGCTACCCTGCTCCACCTGCTGCCCACTGGCGGCGTAGAGTCGGTAGCTGAGTTCCTGGGCAGTTACCGTTCCGAGCGGCTGAATGTTCAATTGCCCCGCCGTGGGGTTAGGATACACCATGACGAACTGCGCTACGGTCAGGTCCCGGGTAGCCGTAGGGCGTACGTCGGCTCCACTCAGCAGCGGACGGATCATGATTGCCCCCCGCGTCGACCCACCCAACGGTTCAAAGCCACTGCCCGCGTTGAAGAAGGCCACGCTATCTGGCTGACTGTTGCGGTCGAAGCCCACCGGCAGCGAGCGACTGGCCGTACCCTGCCGCCAGCCCACGTAGAAGTCTCCTACCGGCAGGTTGAGCGGCTCCGGTAAAGCGTAGCTCGTAAACGCCTGTAGCGAGTCGTTGAAGAAGTCCTCGGCGTAGAGCACGGGGGCGGAAAAGCTGTAGACCAATTCTCCCGGCCGTGCGCCTTCCCCCTCCCCGTAGACCTCGAAGTTAATGTCCTGATTGCTAGCATCCCTCAACCCCCGCGGTAGTCGGATGCGGATACCGATCAGCTGATCGGGCACGTAGGCGCGGTAGCGCTGCACAACTACGTTGCCGGTCTGCCCCTCAATGGTCACCTCGGCACTGCCATCGTCGTAGGCAAAGTAGTCCCCCAGCTCGGTCAGGGTAGTCGCCCGGTTGTTGCGGCTCACGGCCGGAGAGAAGGTCGCATCCTCCGTAGCTACCGTTAGGGAGTAGGTCGTGGCTAGAGTATAATCACCCGCCGGATCGAGCCCCTCGATGAAGCTGCGTACCTCGCCGGAGGTCGGTAGCTCCGAAAAGGTGGCCCGCCGCGTCTCGAAGGTTTGCGGCGCAATGCCGTTGTCCTGACCGAAGAAGCGGGAGGGAAAAAGGCCGGCGGAAGAAGAGAAGAAGGGGTCGCCCTGATTGGCGATGGTATAGGTAGACTGGGTCACCGGCGTCACGTCCGCCCGGTGGTTCCAGAGGCGCAGGAAGATGGAATCAGCGAAGAGCTCCCCGCCGGCCGCCTGCAGGTGGCGCACGGGCACGCTCGTGTAGGGCGCGGTCAGGCGGAAGGGTGGCTCAATCAGCGCCAGGTCCTGGGTCACAAGGGTGGTCGAGGTATTGCTGAGCTTTACGTAGTCCAGGTTCCAGTTATCCACCCCACCGGTCTCGGTACTTAGGTTCACGAAGCGGAACTGGAAGCCGTCGTAGGCGTACTCGGCCGGCACGTTCACCAGCACCCCCTCGAAGGGGTCCACATCGGTGTTCGACTGGGTGGTCAGCACCCCCTGCCGGGCAAAGACGGTTTTCCACGTTCCTGTTACGTCCAAAAACTGTACGAGGAAGCTATCCTGCACCTCCGGCCGGTTGCCCAGGCCCTTCGGCTGGAGGTAAAAGGAGAGTACCGTACCCGTTTGTCCCGCCAGATCGATCGATGCGGAGGTGAGATAGTCCCGTGGTGTGCCCTGTTGGGCGTTCCCGCCTCCCGGATAGGGCTGCCCGTCGAAGTCGAGCCCGTCAAAGGTCGCTACCCCCAGGGAGGGCGGCGTCACTCCGTAGGTGCGGTTGATCAGTACGTCCTCATCCTGCCAGAGGTCCACGTCCGGCCGTACCCCCGCATAGGAGAAATCGTCGAAGAAGGGCAGTGCCACGCTCGGCCGGTCCACCGTAAACGTAGCCCGGTAGGTATCACAGAGCCCGAATTCATTACACACCGTTACGCATACCTCGTCCGTACCTCCGTAGCGCCCCGCCTCGTAGCTGAAGTCGTTGCCCCCCTGCCCCAGCGGCCGATTAAACCCACTACGCTGCCCCCGCCCCACGTAGTCCGTATCCGCACAACTGGCGATGGTCCGGCACACCGCCCCGCCGGGCAGGCTGTCGGCCGGTACCGTGATCTCGGTCGTCGATTCCGGTACTACGAGCTGGTTACCTAGCTGAACGGTCCGGCCCGGTCGTTGCACCAGTACGACCAGCTGCACCGTATCGGCACACACCCCCTGCGGGGAGCACACCGTGAGCCCCAGCGTATCGAAGCCCTGCTCCACCCCCACCCGGGCCGTGTACACCACCGTATCGTTGCGTAGCTCCGCCGTACCGAAGCGGGCCGTCTCGCAGCCGATACAGCGGTAGTCGGTTAGGTCGCTGCCCAGGCCCACCGTATCCAGGTCTACCCGTAGGGACCGACCCGCCCCGGTGATGAGGCGCTCCACGCCAGGCAGTTCCACGGCATCGCCGCAGGCCATGCGGAAGTCTAGGGAGGTTTGCACCAGCATCGGTCGCCGCAGTTCGACCTGCTCCATAAGCGGTGCAATGGTCTGAGCGGCCAGACCGGCAGAAGCAAGCAAAAAAAGCAAAGAAATTCTCATCTCAGGTAGTTGCAAGGCTTCAACGCCAAATGCCTGCTCCTTATTCGTTGCAATCCGCGGGTAGATTGTCGCTCAGCACCAAGTCGACCTTCCCACCGGTGGTCACCTGCGTCCCCGCTGCCGGTTCCGTACGCACGATATAGGCCGCGTAGCGGTCGGTGTACTCGCCGGTGACCCGCCCCACCTCGAGCTGACTACCCGTGATACTAAATTCGGCCGTCCCATACTGCTGACAGCGGTAGTCGGCCAGCTCGATCTGGTCGCCCTGCCGCTTCGTGACTACGAACTCGATGGTGCTGCCCATGGGCACCTGTACCCCCGCGCGCAGGTCTTCGTCCGTGATCTTGCGGTCATTGTAGTACATGTACAGGATAGTGCCCTCCTCCTGCCGCGCGTCGAACTGCCGCTCGCGTATACTGTACTTCAGGTTCTTGCGTTCCAGCAGGCGGGTGTATACATTGTAGTCGTAGCTACCCACCAGGCTCGGCAGACTCACGTCGGGTACGTCTTGACTCAGGATCGTCAGGTACACCGTCCGGTTGTTCTTCACGCGGCTACCTACAGGGGGCTGTTGCTGCACCACCAGACCCGGCGCGCGCTCGGGATCGTAGCCGCCCACCGTCACGTCGATCTTCAGGTTCTGAGCGTGGGCTACCCGGCGCGCATCGTCGATCAGCATATTCTCGAAGGTGGGGATCTCCATGCTCTCACCATGGTTGGTGTATACGTTCAGTCCGGCCCGTAGCAGCAGAAAGAGGAGGGCCAGAAAAAGGCCGGCAGCCAGCACGTTCTTTGTCACCGTAAGCAGGGCGGAACGGGTGGGCGCGGCCGCGGGTGCAGCGCTCTTGGTGGGGACTATTTTCGCTGCAGGCATGGTAGGGCCGGTGTGGGCGGTTTTTACGGATCGGAGAGTAAGTTCGGGCCGTGGGGGCGGCGGCACACTGGTGGCATGACGTCGACGTTCCTCCCCAAATTTTAGTAGCGCGGCAATAAATTCGTAGGGCTTGTAGCCGGCCAGGGCTGCCTGGTGGAAGATGGCCGTAGCGGGCGTCATGCCGGGCAGGCTATTGACCTCGATGACCACGGTGCGGGCCCGCCCGTCAGCAAAGATTTGTACAAAGGCATCGATGCGGCAGTAGCCCTCGACCCCCAGGGCCCGGGCGGCGCGCTCCAGATCGGCCTTGACCTGTCCGGCGACGTGTTGGTAAGAGTACTTATCGGTAGCCAGCCGGGCGGGGGTCAGGTTTTGTCCCTCCCCGGCCAGAAATTTTTCCTCCAAACTCAGGACCTCGCTGCCGGCCAGGGCCTCGCTGGGCTCGAAGACCTCGTAGCGTAGCTTGCCCTTCCCATCGTAGTGGGTAAGCATGCCCCCGGTGATTTCCAGGAACTTCTCCGCGCCCTCCGCCGTGATGGCCGACTCGAAGAGGATGGTGCTCTTACCCAGCGGCCACTCCTCTTTTTCCCCAAGCTTGAGGGCCCGGCGGGCCTGCTCCTCCTGCCTGCCCCCGGGCTGGAAGGTGAGCTGGCAGTAGGCCGCCAGTTCGGCGCGGGTACGCAGGAGCTTGACGGCCGAACTGCACCCATCGTCGACGGGCTTGGCGATGAGCGGGTACTCGAATTTCTCCTCCACCCGCCGGTAGAAGGCGTCCTTATTGAGCAGGTAATCTTCGCGAGGGGCCAGCCACTGCTCGGTCACGGGTAGGCCGGCGGCATAGAGGCGCTGTAGGGTGGCGTACTTATCGATGGTGACGGACGAGCTCTCCGGTCCGGAGCCGTTATAGGCCAGGCCCAGTCGTTCGAGCTCGCGCTGTACCTGTCCGTCCTCCCCCGGCCGGCCGTGCAGGGCAATGAATACAGCATCAGCCGTACGGGGCAGCTCTTCCAGGGGCACGTGCACCGGGTGAAAGACCACGTCGGGATCGGCATAGCGGTCGGTAATTCCAGCGCAGGCCCGGCGGATCTCGGCGGTGGCGGGGTGTTCCTGCGGCTTGCGGATCTTGTCGCGGATGTCGTCGGCGTTGTCCTTGAGCAGCAGGTTGACGGGCAGTTGGTACAGCACGTAGGGGTTGCCGGACTGGTCTTCGGTGATGGGAGCGGTCAGGAAGAGGGGAAGGGGGCGGTAGGCCTGCGAGCTGCTTAGCTTCTCGTAGACGTTGCGCCCGGATTCGACACTGATGTGGCGTTCGAAGCTCGTGCCCCCAAGGAGGACGGCAACGCGCTGCTTTGCACCTGCGCTCCGCCGCAATGCTTCCAGGTCTGCATCCACGGATTGTAGCAGTTCCGTATGGTCGCGCTCCTGGAGGCTGGTGCGGATGATGTAGGTGAGGAACTGGCTGGGACTCAGGCCAATCTCGGCCGCCTGGTGGAAGAAAAACGACGAGGGCATCATGCCACTGGTCGTATTGGGGTCGTTGAGGAAGATGGTGCCCCCGGGGGTGTAGAAGCCGTCGATACGCGCGTAGACCGCGAAGCCCAGTTCGGTAAATAACCGCTCGGTCTCGCGTCGGATGGCCGTGATGGCCTCACCCGGTAGGTCGATGGGCGTCACCTTACGGCTACGCCCCGGCAGGTACTTGCTGCGGTAGTCGAATAGCTCACCCCGGTACTTGACGATCTCGGTGGGGGGCAGGGCTACGACACCGCCGTCGGGGGTGCGCAGGACGATGGTCGAGAACTCCTTGCCGGAAATGAAGCCTTCGATAATGACGCGATCCTCCGACTGGTGACCCTCCAGAATGACCAGCGGGTAGCCACCGTCGGTACTGGCTGCTTCCAGGTAGTCGTACACCTCGTCGGGGGTGTAGAGGGTGAGGCGGTGCTCGCCGCGCTGGGCGTCTAGGGGAAAGGCAATCCCGTCACGTAGGTCGCTGATGCGGCGCACGTACTCGATACGGTCGGCCGGGGAGCGGTCGGCGTAGTCCTGTAGGAGCAGTGGCTCGCGGAAGAAGGCGGCATTGATAGCCTGCTCGAAGCCGGCCAACCCTTCTTCTTCCTGGAGGATAGCCACGCCGATACTACTCCCCTGGCGGGCTGGGCGGACGACCATAGGCCATCCGATCTGTTCTATCGAATGCTGGTAGAAGTCCTCGATGGGCCGGGCGGCAAAGTCCTCTCTTCCAATCACCAGGATCGGCGGTGAGGGAAAGCCGGCGACGGCCATCAGCTCCTTTTGCAGCGCCTTGTCGATGCCGATCTCGCTGGCGCGTACGCCGCTACCGGTGTAGGGGATACCGGCGTATTCGAGCTCGCGCTGGAGCTGTCCGTCCTCGCCGTACTCGCCGTGCAGGGCCAGAAAAGCCACGTCAATTAGCTCCGGTAGCTCCTCGCGGTGGATGCGGCGGCCGACGTAGGTGCCCATCTCGTCCAGGTCCAGGTCGTGCTGCGGACCTAGGCTCTCTTGGTACACCTGAAAATCGTGGGCGCTCTCGGGAGCCAGCTGCACGGGTGGGAAAAAGTCACGGATGCTGCCCCGGTACAGGTACTGCCAGTCGAGCAGGTACCAGCGGCGGAAGCTATCGACGAAGATGGGCACCGGCGCGAAGAGGGCCTTATCGAGGTTATCGTAGACCGTACGGCCGCCGGCGAAGGAGATCTCGCGCTCCCGGGAGGGCCCACCGAAGAAGATGCCGACTTTTATGCTCATATGCGCCGCGAATAGCGGGCGAAGGTAAGGCGTCCAACGCTTTAAAGCGTTGGACGCCTATACACCTACTTAACGATCGCGTACTTATAAGTACGGGAGGTATCGTCGGGGTATACGCCCTCGAGGGTTACCGGACCGGTAGCATTTTCCAGGAGGTCATTCAGCTGATCGACGTCCTTGACGCTGCGGCCGTTGACGCGGGTGAGAATGAAGCCCTCCCGGACGCGCGTCTGCTCGGAGAGGAGCCCCTGACCAAGATCGGCGATGGCTACCCCCTCTACGTTGAGCTCCTTTGCCTCGTCGGCACTCAGGTTTTCGAACTCGGCGCCCAGGGCGGCTACTACATCGGAGCCGGAGCTGGGCAGGACCACGTCGGTATTGCCGTCGGAGTTCTTCAGGGTAGCCGTAAAGCTGCGCTCCTTGCCGTCGCGCTCGACCCGTAACTCGACCTTATCGCCGGGGCGGTGGCGACCCAGTTGCTCCAGCAGGTCGCTGCTACGCAGGGTGGTCACGCCGTCTACACTCAGGATGACGTCGCCCTCCTGGATGCCGGCTTCCTCGGCGGCACTGCCATCGACGACCTCGGCTACGTAAACGCCGGTATTGCGCTTGATGTCTTTTTCCTTAGCGAAGGTGGTGTTGATCTGCTGGATGCGGGCACCGAGCAGTCCACGCTGTACCACACCGTACTCGCGCAGGTCTTCGGCGACCTTCTTCACGATGGCGGAGGGCACAGCAAAGCTGTAACCGGCAAAGACACCCGTGGGGCTGCTGATGGCGGTATTGATGCCGATCAGGTCGCCGTTCTGGTTGACCAGGGCACCGCCGCTGTTGCCGGGGTTGACTACGGCGTCGGTCTGGATGAAGGACTCGATGGCCAGGTCGCCGCCGCTACGGCGTACGATGTCGATGCTGCGGCCCTTAGCCGATACGATACCGGCGGTGACGGTGCTGGTGAGGCTGAAGGGGTTGCCTACGGCCACTACCCACTGTCCTACCTTCACCTCGTCGCTGTTGCCGAAAGCGATGGGCTGGAGGTCAGTCTCGTCGATCTTGATCAGGGCGATGTCGGTGGTGGGGTCGGTACCGATGACAGTAGCGCTGTAGGTACGCTCGTCGTTGAGTACGACCTCGAGCGTCTCGGCATCTTCGACTACGTGGTTATTGGAGACGATGTAGCCGTCACTGCTGATGATGACGCCCGAGCCGCTACCCTGCTGGAGGGGCATCTCGCCGTCCTCGCCACCGCGGCCGGGGTTACCGAACAGGTCGCGGAAGGCATCGGGCAGTTGATCGGGGTCGATACCGAAGGGGTTTCCTCCGCCACGGCCACCACGACCGGCGGGCTTACTGGCCTTGATGTGGACCACGGCGGGTAGGGCGCGGTCGGCGGCGGTGACGAAGCCGTCCGTCGGGGCGGGTACCACGCGGGTCTCGGGGGCATTAGCAAAACGGGTCAGGCTGGAGGGGGTACCGTTGACCTCGACGTAGCGGGTCTGGCCCCAGCCTAAATAATTGGCACCGCCGAGGGCGATCAAGCCCCCCAGTACGGCCACCAGCACGATAACTAGTAATCTTTTCATTTGACGTTTATTTGTTTTTGGGTTACTCACTTTTTGTGGAAGAAAGCACGGGGATAAGACCGTTTGCCCCCACCTATAGTTGGTGGCGGCAAACGGTCTTAACAAAATTTTACCTGTGTAGGAGGCAGCGTTTAGGCCACGGTCGTTTCAGGCACACTGCGCTCCCCCTCCCGAGCCTTCCGAAACACCACCACATCCCCAAACACATCCAGTACGATCTGGCTACCGGGCTGTAGGTCACCCTGCAGCATCTGCTTCGACAACTGCCGCAGCACCCGCTTCTTAATGACCCGCTTCAGCGGACGGGCACCGAACTCAGGGTTGTAGCCCTCGGCGGCCAGCCAGTCCATGGCCTCGGGGGCCACGGTGAGCCGGATGTCCTGCTCGGCGAGTTGTTGCTTGACCTCGTTGAGCTGGAGCTCGACGATCTGACGGATATCCCGGCGGCTCAGCGGACGGAACATCACCACGTCGTCGATGCGGTTCAGGAACTCAGGCCGTACGGTTTGTTTCAGCACGTTGAAGAGCATGTCCTTGGTCTCCTCCACGATCTCCTCCTCGTTGTTGCCGTCGATCTGGGAGAACTTCTCGCGGATCACGTCGGAGCCGATGTTAGAGGTCATGATCACGATGGTGTTCTTGAAGTTGGCGACCCGCCCCTTGTTGTCGGTGAGGCGGCCATCGTCGAGCACCTGGAGCAGGATGTTGAAGACGTCCGGGTGGGCCTTTTCGATCTCGTCGAGCAGCACCACGCTGTAGGGCTTGCGACGTACGGCCTCGGTGAGCTGTCCACCCTCGTCATAGCCGACGTAACCGGGAGGGGCACCTACGAGTCGGCTTACGGCGTGGCGCTCCTGGTACTCGCTCATGTCGATGCGCGTCATCATGTCGGCGTCGTTGAAGAGGTAGTCGGCCAGGGCCTTGGCCAGCTCCGTTTTACCCACCCCGGTGGTGCCGAGGAAGAGGAAGGAGCCGATGGGGCGGTCCTGGTTGCTCAGTCCCGTGCGGCTCAGGCGGATGGCGTCGGCGACGGCCTCGACGGCCTCGTCCTGTCCGATGACCCGCTCGTGCAGAGCCTCCTCAAGGTGCAGCAGTTTTTCGCGCTCGGACTCGAGCATACGGGTAACGGGAATGCCGGTCCAGCGGGCGACGATCTCGGCGATGTCCTCGCTATCGACCTCCTCCTTGACGAGCATCTTGGCGTTGGACTGCATGTCCACCAGTCGCTGGTTGAAGTCTTTCAACTCGGTCTCCACGGCGGGGATTTGTCCGTAGCGAATCTCGGCTACCTTGGTGTAGTCACCGGTCCGCTCCAGGCGCATGGCCTCGTTCTTCAGCTCCTCGATCCGCTGCTTGGCCTGCTGGATACCGAGCACCACCTCGCGCTCGCTCTCCCACTGGGCGCGCAGTTCGTTGCGCTGCTCCTCGAGGTTGGCGAGGTCCTGGTTGATGCGCTCGATCTTCGACTGGTCGGCCTCCCGCTTGACGGCCTCGCGCTCGATCTCCAACTGGCGGATGCGGCGCTCGATCTCGTCGAGTTCCTCGGGCATGGAGTTCATCTCCAGGCGCAGGCGGGCGGCGGCCTCGTCGATCAGGTCGATGGCCTTATCGGGCAGGAAGCGGTCGGTGATGTAGCGCTCCGAGAGCTGTACGGCGGCCACGATGGCCTCGTCCAGGATGTTGATCTTGTGGTGGGTCTCGTAGCGCTCGCGCAGTCCGCGCAGGATCGAGATGGCATCCTCCTCGGAAGGCTCGTCTACCGTCACCTGCTGGAAGCGGCGCTCCAGGGCCTTATCGGTCTCGAAGTATTTCTGGTACTCGGCCAGGGTGGTGGCACCGATGGCGCGCAGCTCGCCGCGGGCCAGGGCGGGCTTCAGGATGTTGGCGGCGTCCATGGCTCCGGCACCCTTACCGGCACCTACGAGGGTATGGATCTCGTCAATGAAGAGGAAGATCTGTCCCTCGGCCTGAGTGACTTCGTTGATCACCGCCTTGAGCCGCTCCTCAAACTCACCCTGGTACTTGGCTCCGGCGATGAGGGCGCCCATATCGAGGCTGTAAATATCCTTCTCGCGTAGGTCCTCGGGCACGTCGCCGTTGACGATGCGGTGAGCCAGTCCTTCGACGATGGCCGTCTTACCCACGCCGGGCTCGCCGATCAGAATGGGGTTGTTCTTGCTGCGACGCGCCAGGATGTGCAGTACGCGGCGGATTTCCTCATCGCGGCCGATCACCGGATCGAGTTTCCCCTCCCGGGCCCGCTCATTGAGGTTGATGGCGTACTTCTCCAGGCTGTTGTAACTGTTCTCGGCGCTGTTGGAGGTCACTTTCTTGCCGCCCCGCAGCTCCTCGATGGCCAGTTTCAGTTCCTTCTCGCGGATACCGGCATCTTTTAGCACTTGGCTAGCGGGATCCTTGATCTTCAGCGCGGCCAGCAGCAGGTGCTCGATGGAGACATACTCGTCACCCATCTCGCGGGCGGCTACGTTGGCCTGCTGAGCTAGCTCTACGCCGTTGCGGCTCAGTACTTGTTGGGCACCGGTCACCTTGGGTACACCGGCTACGATGCTGTCGATAGCCGACTTGATTGCACTAAAATTGACCCCTAGCTTTTTGAAGAGAAAGGGCGTCACGTTCTCGTCGACCTCAAAAATAGCCTTCAGCAGGTGGGCCGGGTCGATCGACTGCTGCTGGTTGCCCACCGCGATTTCGCTGGCTCGCTGGAGGACCTCCTGGCTCTTTATCGTGAAGTTATTGAAGTTCATTTCGCTATTCGTTGCACCTGCGGCCCCGCCCTAAGGGCGTGAGGTACAGGTAGTTATTGTCTCTTTAGTCCTGGCCGTAGTAGA
This sequence comes from Neolewinella sp., assembly GCF_965214665.1. Lineage (GTDB taxonomy): Bacteria > Bacteroidota > Bacteroidia > Chitinophagales > Saprospiraceae > Neolewinella. The sequence goes on from NZ_OZ243970.1 coordinate 2,966,440, forward strand.
ACCTAAAAGCGGTATAGGTGGGTTCGTAGACTGGACGGTTTAACCTTTGCAAAGGGTGGGCCCGTTTTGGTGGACAGAAATTTTGTCAGGCTGTTTCCCGACTAAACGGCTATTTTGACAGTAGGGCGGGGACGCGGGTGCGGAGGCTTTAGCCAGTGCAACTCATCGTGCGCGTGCGATAAGCAGCAATACCCAATCATTGTCGCGGGCCGGCTGACCGGGGGGATCGAAGGAGTAGTCAGCGTCTTGGGTAGCTAGCACGTTGCGGGGTGTGGGGTGCTCCCGTTGGTCCTGCGGATCATAGTAGTGGCCAGTACGCGGGCTATACCAATAGGCGGCGGTGGGGGTGTTGGCCAGTTGGGTCGTGTCGATGGCAAAGGACCTACCGTTGGCGGCGTAGATTAGAGCGGCGCGGCGGTCAGTGCTGCGCATGGCGGTAACGAAATCTGCCTCGGGTGCCCCCTCCTGATTGCGCCAGCAGGTGTTGGTGATGCTGCCCGGATCGGTGGCGGTAAGCAAGCCATCGTAGGGTTGCCAGTCACCCCAGCCGTAGCCGGGCACGGCGGTGGTGAACAGGGTGTACAGGTGGCGCATGTCGTGGGCGCCGGGATCGTCGAGGTGCTGCTGCCAAGTGCTGTCGTAGTTCCAGACGTAGCGGTTGCCGTACAGGTGGCCGAAGGCGCCGGCGGTGAGGGCCCGGTAAGCCTGGAAGCGTGCTACCCAGTCGCGGTAGGCAAAGGTGTACTCCTCGTAGCGGCCCTCGAAGAGCCAGGTGGGTTTAGTGGGGGCGAGGACAAGATCGGCGCGGATCACTTCCGCGATCGCATCCGGGCAGGACTGAATGGAATTAAAACTATTCCAGGGCGCATCGTGAAACCATTCGGAGGAAGCCGGCCGCGCCTTCTGCGGGTGGTAGCTCATGAGGATACCGCTGTAGTTGGCCCGCCCGTCGAAGTCATCCTCTCCGTTAATGCCGTCGGCAACCCCTTCGGCCATGGCGTGGTAGACGGGGCGGTAGTCGTACTCACCGTACACCGGTGAGCGGTCGCCACCGAGCATCCAGATGATGTGGTCGTGGTGCCCGTAGCGTGCCCCGACGAAGCGGCCGTAGCGGTAGGCCTTTGCGGGGGTGAAGACGATCTGCTCGCGCTTCCTTCCGTGACCGTCACCGACTACCATCGCATTGAAGGCAATCACGAGGGCGGCGTACATACCGTGGTCGGCGACCTGGTCTACGGCGTAGTCGAGGTGGTCCCAGTAGTCGTAGGCGGTGGTATCCGTGGGGTCGCTACCGGGGGTGGTGGCGGGTTGGTCGGGATCCCACTGTCCATCAACCTGAACGAAGGGCGCATCTCCGTAGACATTGTAAAGGTTACCCTCGAATAGGGCGGCCATGCCGATGGTGTTGAAACCCTGCTCCTGTCTTTTGCTGAGGTACTGATCGACCTCCTCCCGCGTCAGGCGGATGCTTAGATTCCAGCCGGTATCGCCGTGGAGGAGGATGGGGGTACCGGTACTGTCCTGGAGGTGGCGGCCGTTGGGGGTGAGGGTGAGCTGGGCGGGGAGGGTGAGGGGTAAGAGTAGGAGGAGGAGGAGGCGCATGGGGAGGTCGTGGTGTGGACCTGGAAGATCGGGGTTATTTGGTGGGGGGAGGGTAAGGATCCTGCGGACTGTGGCTTTGGGGGGGGGCCGCGGGTGCGGAGTGCATCCGGAGGGCCTAAAAAATTTACTGCGTTGACGAAACGTTTGCCGACTGGCTGGTGAACTAGTGATATGAAAGCATGCGCCCCTGCCCTACTTCTACTAGCTCTTGCCCTGTGGGGTACGGCTTGTGAGAAAGATGATCCATCTCCTATCACTGAGAAGTCGGATGACTATTTCTTCCGCGTCACGCTTCCTGATGGAGAGGTGATAAACTTTGAGGAGGCGGCAGTAAGTCATGATCCCGCTAGTAATGTGTACTTCATCGTAGCCGGCTTGAGCGAATGCGGCCCTATAGTCGCCGACGAATCTAATGGGTACATCTACATCTTTCATGTACCCGCTGAGGAAAACAACACTGGCGAAGAACTAAATACCGCCTTGATCACGAACTACCCTATCGAGTCCGGAAAACTTACCGTAGTTAGTGGCCTAAACGATGCCATGCCCTGTGTTGACAGCCCCTCTACCATACAACGCGAGTCCTCTGCCCCCTCGACTTGGCGGGGTAGCTACACCGCTCAGTTCTACACCTACGACGACAACGATCGTAGTTGTACCATAGATACGCCTAATGGGTATGATGGTGTTGGGGAGATACGCATGGAATTTTACGCTCCCATCCTAGTATGCGACTAACGCATAACGATTGACCGACCCGGAGATACTCCACGGTTGCTTAAAACATGATCGTAGGGCGCAGCGCGCACTGTACGAAAAGCATCTGCCATATCTACTGGCTATCATCAGACGCTACGGGGTAGCCGGCGAGGATGTGCAGGACGTTGTGCAAGAGACCTTCACTGAGATATTCATTACCCTTGCCCACTTCGACCCAGCGGTAGGCCCCATTCGTCCGTGGCTCGCCCGCATCACCATCCACCGTACGCTGAATCACTTTCGGCGCACGAGCCGGCTTAACACTAACCTAAAGGAAGCATATCCGGAGCGGGTGAGTGCATCTCCTGAAGTAATAGATACCGCTTCGGTAGATGCCATTCTCGCGGAGCTAAACCGCCTGCCGCCCGCTTACCGCCTAGTCTTCAATCTCTACGTCGTGGATGGCTATAGCCACGCGGAGATCGGTGAACTACTGGGCATTACTTCCGAAGGGTCCCGCACCCGACTCAATCGCGCACGTGCCGCGCTGCGTGAGCGTCTAGGCACCTTCGCTAAAAACCTCCCCTAATGTTACCCGAACAAGAAGAGCAACTACGGAACCTATTGGGGGAGCACGAAAGCAACGACATTCCCAAATCGCTCAGGTGGAAGGCTATGGAACCACGACTGTTTCCTGACAGGAGACCTCACGACCTCATCTGGCTTTTCCCACTACTCTTACTAGTTGCTATCGGCATCTCTATCTGGCTAGCGGGCGATACAGCGGCGAAAACGGTCAGCCCACCGGCGGTTGCGTCAGCGTCGCCCGACGCGGCGGAAGCCACAATGAGCATAGCAGCCAGAGACGACTCGCAAGATCAAGATGTACCGGCGGTAGGAGATGGTACATCCCAGCCCCCGGTACCTACCTCCTTTGGCTCGCCACCCGGACGGGTACTTCACGGACAGGAGGTACCCTTCCTGCCCCCGGCTCGATTGGGTTCGGTAGCTATACGGCGACTACCAACCCTGCCGATTCCGTTGCTCAGTACCCGGCCGGTATCTCTTCCAGAGTTTCCGTTACAACCCAAACAGATCATCACGGCCGTGGGTCCGCCCCGACGGTTCTTCTCCCTGGCTGTGGGGCCGGGTACCTTCAGTCTCCCACTCCGGCCTGTCCGTGACCTGCCGCGGGACATGCGCGCAGAGTCCGCCTTCGCAAACGCGCGTTCGTTCCAACTACAGATTGCCGTGCTCCGCCGGGGCCCGGTTACCCTTACTACTGGTCTGACCTTCCGGACGGCAACCAATACCCTAACCCCGTCCACCCTTTCGGCCGGGCAGGAGGTGACGGCCGACCTCAGCAGTCTCCACCTACCGTTGCTGGTGGGTTACCAGTACGGTACCGGTAGGTGGACGTTTCAGGCAGCTACGGGTCCGTCGATCGAGGTAGGTAGATGGGCAAGGGGTGAGACGCTATTGCGCAGTGGGGTAGCCGGTCCCGCCGCGGCAATCTATGCGGACACTCCCGCCGTTCCCCTGGCCATCACTGGTGAGTTAAGGGTGGAGTACCGGCTGTGGCCGCGGCTGGGTCTGCTGCTGGGTGCGGGCTACGCTAGGGGGGGAACTCGGTTGCAGTATCCGACCTTTGAGCGGCCTTACCGGCAGGAGTACCGGGGGGGTGTGGTAGGGGTGGTGTTTTATCCTCGGGGGTAGGTGGAGGATAGTCTAGCAAGTAGGTACAACGCAATATGTGTTTCTACCAGCAAGCTATTTCCACTCATCACGCAGTTTGCGTTGAATGTCCATAGGTGATTGAGATACCTTCACTGTACCCAAAAAACGCCGCGCGTCAAATTTTGGCCGCTGGGAGGGCAGGCTATCCAGCAACTTCTGAAACTCCGCTTTGGTAGCATCTTTCTTTACGATCACCGTCATGTATAGGCTAGTTTAGTGCTCAAGATACGGTCCTTGCGTAAATCGTACTTACTCCCACTTCGCCCGCTGCCGGAGGGCCGGTAACTACATGTACTGCCCCGTAGCCCTTCGGCCGCAGACTAGATAAGCGTGAGCGTCCAGGCAACCATGTCTTGTTTATGCCATACCCCCTACCGTACCACCACCAACACCCCGTCCCGTACCCAACCCGCTGGGGTACGCACCGTCACCGTACAGTAGTAAGTGCCCGGTGCCCGCTCCAGTCCCGCCAGGTCAAGGCGGTATACACCGGCCGGCTGCCCCTCCGGAAGTTCTCGGCGTAGTTGTTCCCGGCCGAGCATATCGTAAAGCTGTACGCGTACCTCCCTACCGGCCCAATCCCCAAACGACAGGTCGAGATAGCCCGTGGACGTGGGGTTTGGAAAAACTCTGAGTAGGCCGCTCTGCATCCGTACAGGCTCGCGGTCCAGGGAGGTAGGCCCCGAGCAGTCGGTCGTATCCAGTCCTAACGTGGTTACTCGCCGGAATAGAACAGCGTGACCGGCGTCGTTGAGGTGTATGCCATCGCCGCTATCGTACTCCGGTCGAATAAAGCCGTTGTCATCGGCCAGCCCGGTCCAGAAATCGATGGAGCGATCGCCGTAGATGGCCAGAATGCTATCACGCACCTCCCGTTGTAGCTCAATCTGCGCCGGGTCGGTAAAGTTGCGTGGTTGGGTAGTGGCTACGTAGACCGCTGCATCCTGCGACCCCGCCGCCGTAGCGACAGCCGCGAAGTTGTCCAACTGCGCACTTACGCTGAAGTTGTTAGCCGCGTCGTTGGAGGGCATATTGACAATGATCGCGAAGGGATCGTAGGTCAGCGCCTGCGTGATGTTGCGCTCGGGATCTGGAGTGATGTTTACGCCCGCCGGTATCTCTGCCCCCGTCGGCAGGATGTGGTAGGTGGTGTAGCCGCCGCGCGCCAGGTTGATGACCTCGAAGCGGGTATCGTTGGCCAGGGAGGCCCGGAACCGATTCACCCAAGCACTGTCGGGCGTGGAGGCGCCGGTGCCCTCGGCAGTGGAGGAACCCAGCACCACGATGGTGCAGGTGGTGGTGTCGGTAGTGATCGTAAAGACTCCATTACTCTCATCGAGCAGCGTGTCGGCAATGATGCGGACCCGCGCCTCCTCGGTCGGGGTGTTCGGTATGGTCCAGGGGTAGCGCCCTCCGGCGGCCGCCACGGTGTCGATGGCCGACCAGTTGTTGCCGTCGTCGGTGGTGTACTCGAGTACCACATCGGTGACGTTGCGGGAAGTCCAGGTGATGTCGGCGGTCCTACCGACCTGCCAGCGCTCGCCACCGTTGGGGTCGGTCAGGGTGAGGGTAGCACCGCCGGCGGGGGCCGTATTCGGATAGGTAAGTCGGAGTGCCCCGAGGTAGTAGAAGTTGGAGCCGTTGTTGTTATTCGGTCCGGGGCGAGCCTCGATACGGATCGTGCCGCTGCTGTCGGGCTGTAGCGTTGTGGTCACGGTTCGGTCCGCATTGGAGCTCACATTCAAAAATAGCGTATCGCTATCACTGCCGGTCACGGTGTACTGGGTTTCCCGGTTGTCGGTGGCCGTGCGGGAGGCGAACACCTCCACCGTGTACTGCTGAGCGGTATCAAGTCCGGTGAGGGCTACGGCACCGGTAGGCTGGGTCTGTCCGCCGAAGGGAGCGATATTACCAAAAAAGCTATCCCCCGTGGCCGTGGCTAGCAGGTCCAGCGCTGCTGCCGGAGTGACGGTACCATCGGTGTTGATGTTGTTAAACGAATCGACCACCGCTATGGCGTAGCCGGTGGAAAAACCGGAGGTATTGAGCAGGTCAGGCACGCTGCCGGCACGAGGGTCGGTGATGTTGTTGTAGGGCGGCGGGGAGGTGGTAGTACCGCCGAAATCGACCAGTACGGTATCCAGCAGGTCCGCCGGATCGGTCGGCGGGAGCGGGGGCGTTGTAATCTCTTCGGCGTAGCTTACAACCAGGGCACCCAGGTAGTAAAACCCGGAGGAGTTGGTGTTATTTGGGCCGGGCATGGCCGTGATGCGAATAGTACTGTCCGCCCCCGGGCGTACCGTAGTGGTGACCGTACGGTCGGTGTTGCTGGCGGCGTCAAGCAGCAGCGTATCCCGGATGGCACCGATTACGACGTAGCGGGCCTCCCGGTTGTCGGTGGCCGTGCGGGAGGCAAAGATGGTGAGCGCATATTCCTTTTCCGGTCGCAGCCGGGTGAGGTCCACCGCGCCGGTGGGCTGGGTTTGTCCGCCGAAGGGAGCCGTATTTCCGAAGAAGCTATCGCCGGTAGCGGTGGCGGGCAGGCCGAGGGCGGTGGCGGGCTCGCGGGTGCCGGCGGTATTCACGTTGTTGAAGGAATCGGTCACGGCGATGCCGTAGCCGCTCGGGTTACCCCTGGCGTTCAGTAGGTTGGTTATGCGGCCGCTGCCAGCGTCGGCCAGGTTATTCCACGGGGCGGGGGATACCTCGGTGCCGAAGTCGATCAGGAGGGTGTCTCGCCCGCCGTCCTGGGCGCGTAGGCCGGTGAGCAGGCAGCAGGAAAGGAGGGTAAGCAAGTAGCGGAGGGGCATGAACGGGGATTCTAGTTCTGCTGCCTAATGTACGGGTTAGATAATTAGGGCGGGGCCGCAGGTGCGGAGCAAAAGGAATGGCTGACGGCGATAAATGGGAGCCTGACTGTGGAGATACGGTGATCGAACGGCTTGGACTACTGCTGGCACCAACGTTGGCCCGGGTTGCAATTCTGTCACCCAGTCGCTCTGCTGCGGTGGCACCTTGGTTTGCCAAAATTCACCGGATAGTGACTGCTATGCGGCTTTTGCTAAGAATGGTGCCTACATTCATTTGATGGGATGATCGGGCGGAATTTAGATCGCCGACCGATACTCACCACCAGCGAGTTGGTATCGATAACTACCTTCACAACATTTGTTGATCGGTCCAATCAGTCAACCACTCATCCATCGTGTCGTCAGACCATGATTTCGTTTCCCATAGCTCATCCATGGCATCGCTCGCACGATCAGCAAAAAATGCTGCTAGGGTGCGACGCAACTTCAGCAGATCCTCTTCGCTCAGCTCGTGGCTGAACATCTTCATCAGTTCTAGTTGTCCGTTCGTTAAGGGTTTATCGAGGACCATGGCGGTGGGGATAAGATGACCGAATATCTGTGAAACTAACTTGCGGTTGACTTAGTCGCCTGGGTTGCAGATCACCTTCCGGCTGGTTAGGATGCAGTTAGCAAGGTTCAGCGGCATGTGCAAGTTTAGGAAAGGCTACCAAGAGTGGTCTACTCCTCGCCCCGCTCAAACATCTCCGGCCGCTCCGTAGTAATCCTCCCATCCGGGTACTCGTAGTACATGATCCCCTTCCGGGAGAAGATCTTGGGGATACCGTAGCGCGCATTCTCGAGTTGCGCGGCGTGGGCGGCCTGGCGGGCGATGCGCAGGATGTTGCGGAGCTTAAAGTAGATGCTGGTGTCGGAGAGGGTATCTACTTCTTTCATGGCATTACTGATTGGTCAGGGTTTGGAAGAAGGAGAAAAGGGACTGATGCTCGACGCTGTACTGCTGCGATACGCCAACAGCAACCTGTTCGTAGCCTTCGTCCCCGTTGTAGAGGAGTACCCAGTCGTCTGCTATCTCTGTGAAGTTGGTCCAGAAGTTGGTTAGGCTGCGTTGGAACCTTCTCTTTATGTCTTCAGTGGGTACATCGTGGCCGCCTTTTAGGACCCTTGACTTCACGCGGTCGATGCATACTGCTTCGCTATCCACGAAGATGTAGATCACCGTCAGTGCATAACCCATCTCCTTGCTCCGCGCCGCTACCTTATTGATGTAGCTGCCGGATAGCGTTGTTTCCAAAAGAACATTCTCTTTTTTCGCTAGACTTTCGTTTAACCGCGCGAAGAACAACCGACCAGCCTTCAGCGTGGGGTGGGTTTCCCCCCGGTTCTCCAACTCCTTGACTATCTCATCTGCATTCAGGAACTGGTAGCCCAACTCCCGTACGTAGGGTTTGGCGAAGGTGGTTTTGCCTACGCCGTTTGCTCCGGCTATTATGGTTAGGTTGAGTGAAATGAGTTGTTGCATTTGGTGGTTTCCAATCCAAAATATTTATATACGAGTGATCTATACTTAGTTTTAGCAACCCGGGACCCTGTACGGTGGCCCCTACGAAGCCTATGCTTCTTGTCTATGTAAAAACTATTAACCTAAATACTTACAAAAGCCTTCGAAGCAAAACTATATAAAACCTAACCTAATTAGTAGCAAGTCACTTAACCGATGTTAGTGTTATATATATTACATCTTATGTATTCTTTTTGCTAGAGGGGAAAATCCTCTTCGTCAGTGAACAATAATATTTGCTGATAGTTATCCTTGTCGACGTCCGTAATTTTTACTTTCATGTCAGGCAAAATTATACTTCTACTCTTCATTTTACTGATTTTATCTTTCATATTGTTACAAAAAGGATGCGAGGGTCGCCCGTTATCAATGGCAGTTTCTTTAACCTTTCGATAAGGAATTACATGATCGTATTGCACACCGCCGTGACTCAGATTATATATGCCACCACAAATGTGGCACCTAGTGCTTTGATCAAATAGTTCTCTGATATTTATTTGAGTTTTATCCCTTGAGGTATACATTCTCGAGCCAGACAATCTCCTACTTTTAGCTGACAGCTTTCCAATAATAGATTCTAACTTATCTTTGAAATCGTTACTTGTGATGTCATCGTTATTAGTATATAATGCAAATGCCAACTCTCTAAATATGTTACTGAGCTTTCTTACTGATTTTAATCCTGCTCCTGTATTTCTCGCTAGTGCAGCAAAGTCTGCTTTGTAAGTGTAAAAAACTCTTTCGAAATCCCCCCTGACAGAAGAGAAAAGCAATTTTTTATTCCGGATGTCGTTCTCGGATCCAGAGAGCATCCAACCTATAAATCCATAAAGTAGCCCCCTAACATACTGACCCCTGTTATTATACCAATAGAATAATGGAACTATAGATAGCGACTTTGAATTGTTGGTGAACGTTTCAATATGTTCTAGCTTGGAATCAAGTGATTTTAAAAGACGACTACCGTTTTTTATTACGGTCTCAGGATCGGAACTATTATCTTTAGAGAGTCGTTCTCGCTGATCTTTCGCAGTGAAGGCGACTTCGTTCCAGATAATAAGAGGTATTAGTTCAAATAAGTATTGATGTTTCTGAAAATATGCTGGTGACACCACCATAGGTACGGTCATGCTATTGATAGGCACCTCAAAGGGGGGCTCAAATAGTTTTTCGAATATTCTTTGACTGATAGTAGGAAAGCTGTCAAGTTCCGATTTTAGATCATCGTTCAAATTGTATTTTGGCCAAAAATGACCGCTCTTTCCAGCATTTGCGATTGACATTATGACTCTTGCATAACTACCTTTCCTAAATTCTATCAACGTAGTTTCCCAAGGATTGAGCGGTTGGCCCTGTTTATTTATTCTTAAAAAAGATTTCTCGGCGGAGTTGTAATCACCTTGTTCCCATTGACCAATTAACGACATACTTCCAATGAGTAGCTCGCTATAGAAAGATGCTTGTTTAAATTCAATCTCTGCCATCACTTTTCTGGGGGCAGCTTCTCCATCAGCTACAATCTTTCTGAGATTATCACAGGCATATTTAAAATTTGCAAACGCTCCGATTTCTCTATTAATCAAATTTCTTGTCTCGCCGGCTATTTTTTTGATCTGCTTAGTATCACGTCTCGCGTAATAACTAATGTTTTTATCGCCCCAGTCGTCCTTTAGCCAGGCACGGATAACGCTCAATCTATGTGCTCCATCTAAAACGTATATTAATCCCGTTTCATCACTCCTCCACAGGATAATACTTGGGATAATTCTCTCATTTACCACGGAGTCAATAAGTTCTAGACACTCTTCAGGAGTCCAGGCGTTTGTTTCTCTTTGAAAATCTGGCTTTCTTATATTCAGAAACCAATCACTCGCTATCTCTGAGTATTTTACATACGGGCTTTTCACTTTACTAGAGTGTTGGTTAAACCCATATTCATTATCATCAAATGACGCAAACCTGATTGACTCTCTTGGAATAAGATGATCAAGATGAACCTTACGTGACTCTTTAATTCTCATAGAAATAATAGACTAAATTAGATCTAAGTGGAAGTTTCAGATACATGTCCAAACGTTTCACAATATACTTCAACTCCGGTAAACTCCACCCTCACCCATCCCCCGCACCTCCCAAACAGCCACCCCCAAAGGCACCACCGACCCCACCCCAAACCCACAATCCACCAACTGCCAGTACCACGGGATGCCCCGCAGCGGACCACAGATGAACGCCAGCGGAAACACCAGCAGCGAGGCCCAAATCCCCACCCACAGCACCCCCTCGTAGCGCACCGGGTCCCGGTAGGGCAGGATGAAGAAGAGCATGATCATCAGGTGGCCGAAGGCCAGCCAGTCGGTGCCGTAGGCCAGCCAGAGGTAGTCGCGGTAGGTGACCTCCAGGCCCTGGCGGACGGTGAGAATCCACTGGGTAACACCATCATATAGGGCCGGGTCCAGGCTGCCGCCGGTGCCGACGAGCAGTTGGCTAAGCCAGTTGACCTCGGCCAAAAGAGGGAAGGCCGTGACGCCGGCCACGAAGAGGCCCGCCATGACGATCACGAGACACAGACGAATTTTGGTAAGGGGAGCCATAGGGTAAAAATAGGTACGCTGCTCCCACTACCCTAGCTTTACCCCACTATGACCGCTAACCGCCCCCTGTTGCTCCTCTTGCTTCTCCACTTACTTTGCACCTGCGGCCTCGCCCAGGATCAGGTGACTCCCGTGGTGCCCTACGGTGGCATCTACGCCATCCCCGAAGCGACGGTCACGCCCGACCCTGCGCTCGACTACCGCCTGGTGATCGACGTAGTGAGCGGCCACGACGAGCCGGATAGCCTGGGACAAGGACTTTATAACGTAGCGCGTATGCTCAACCTGTTCTCCGTAGGTGGGGTGCCGGACGAGCGGGTGGAGGTGGTGCTGGCGATCCACGGGGGGGCTACCTTCGGGGTGCTGACGGATGCGGCGTACCGGGAGCGGTTTGGGACGGATAATCCGAATCTGCCGCTACTGCGGGCACTACACGGGGCGGGCGTACGGGTGACGGTGTGCGGGCAGTCGCTGATTGGACGGGAGTTGCCCCTTACGGCGGTTTCTGAGGAGGTAGAAGTGGCTACCTCGATGCTGACGACGGTGGCGATGTACCAGATGCGGGGGTATGGGATGCTGCGGTTTTAGCGTCGGTTACAGTATGAGTTTTAAATACAACCACAGTGGGCACAGAATGACGCAGAGGCACGTCACACATGCTAAAACATCTCTGTGTCTCTCCGTGGCCTCTGTGGTTCAAAAATACCTACTTACAGTCCGTACCTTTAAGGACTAGCAAACATCATAATCTAGCACTATGCAACCAATACTCACTACCCTCCTACTAGCCCTCACCCTCCCCCTAACCGCCCAGTTCACCCCACCAGAACAGGCCGTACTCACCGAGCTCGACACCCGATCCGACCGCTACTTCGAAGTAGCCAAGCAAATCTGGAACTTCGCGGAGGTAGGCTACCAGGAAGCACAGAGCTCCGAGCTGCTACAGGAGACCCTCGCCGCGGAAGGTTTCACCGTAGCCGCTGGCGTAGCCGATATGCCCACCGCCTTCACGGCCACCTTTACGCGGGGCGAGGGACCCACCATCGGTATCCTCGGAGAGTACGACGCGCTGCCCGGTATCACGCAGACCGATAGCCCCGAGCGGAAAGAACGCGCCGACCTCACGGCCGGACACGCCTGCGGCCACCACCTCTTCGGCACCGGATCGGCCGCGGCGGCCATCGCCGTCAAGCACTGGATGGAGGACAATGACGTAGCCGGTACCCTGCGCTTCTACGGCTGCCCGGCCGAGGAGGGCGGAGCCGGAAAGGTGTACCTGGTGCGCGCCGGCCTCTTTGACGACGTGGACGCCGTGATCCACTGGCACCCCTCCGACGGGAACAGCGCCGATGCGGCCTCCTCGCTGTCGAATAAGTCGGCGAAGTTTCGCTTCTACGGGGTCTCGGCCCACGCCGCCTCCGCCCCCGAGAACGGCCGCTCGGCCCTCGACGGCGTGGAGGCTATGAACTATATGGTGAATATGCTGCGCGAGCACATGACCATGGAATCGCGCACCCACTACGTCATCACCCGCGGCGGGGAGGCACCGAACGTGATTCCGGATTTTGCCGAGGTGTTTTACTACGTGCGCCACCCCGATATGGCTATGGTGGCTCAGAATTTCGAGCGGGTGGTGAAGTGCGCCGAGGGGGCCGCGTTGGGTACCGGTACGACCATGGACTACGAGGTCATCCACGGGGCCTACAACTTACTGCCCAATGTGACGCTGAGCCAGGTGATGCACGAAAATTTGAGTCAGGTGGGCGGTGTGAGCTATACCCCGGAAGAACAGGCCTTCGCCGAGCAGATCGCCACCACCTTCACCGATCCGGGCAGTACTGAGCTGGCCTCGGCCGGGACGGTAGATTCCTTCCGCGTCATCCGCACCGGGCAGGGCGGCTCCACCGACGTGGGTGACGTGAGCTGGGTGGTACCCACCGTCGGACTGCGCACCGCCACCTGGGTACCCGGCACCTCGGCCCACAGCTGGCAGGCCATTGCCGCCGGCGGTACCTCCATCGGACAAAAGGGCATGACCGTAGCCGCTAAGACAATGGCCCTGACCGCTATGGACCTGATGCAGCAGCCCGAGCTGCTAGCCCGCGCCCGGGCAGAACTGCTGGAGCAGCGGGGGGAGGGCTTCGAGTACCAGGCCCTGCTGGGAGACCGGGAGCCGCCATTAGATTACCGGGAGTAAAGCATAAGGTCATGGCTACGGGTTTTCGGTAGTAGTTTGGGGCGCTCACTAAGTCAGTGCTCGCCATGCTTACCCTCATCGACCGGGCCGCCGCCTTCGGACCACGCACCGCCGTAGTCAGCGCGGGCCGGGATTATACTTATCAACAGCTACTGGACCGCTCGGCACGGATCGCCGCCGCGCTGCTCGCCGGTGCAACTGACCTGAAAGAAGAACGCATTGCCTTTCTGGTCCCGCCGGGCTTCGACTACGTCGCTATCCAGTGGGGCATCTGGCGGGCCGGGGGGATTGCCGTGCCGCTCTGCACCAAGCACCCTACGCTCTCGCTACGGTACGTCATCGAGGATACGGCGGCGCGTACCGTACTGTACACGAAATGGTTTGCGGACAAGCTGGCTCCGCTCTTCACCGAACTACCTGCAGACTTCATCCGGGCGGAAGATTACGGCAGCGCGCCAACCGCCTTACCCGACGTGGCCCCCGACCGCCGGGCCATGATCCTCTACACCAGCGGCACGACCGGTCGGCCGAAGGGGGTAGTGACTACCCACGCCAATACCGAGGCTCAGATCACCGCCTTAGTGAAGGCCTGGCAGTGGAGCGCTGACGATCGTATCCTCAATATCCTGCCGCTACACCACGTGCACGGCATCATCAACGTGCTATCCTGCGCGCTGTGGAGTGGGGCCTGCTGTGTGTTCTTACCTCGTTTCAGCGAGGGGGCGGTACTGGAGGTGTTCCGCCGGGGGGAGGTCAATGTGTTCATGGCAGTGCCTACGATTTACTACAAGCTCATCCACCACTACCACAGTCTACTGGAGGTGGAGCAGCGGGAGATCAGCGCGGCGCTACGCAAGTTCCGTCTCATGGTCTCCGGCTCGGCGGCACTGCCGGTATCGGTGCTGGAGGAATGGCGCGACATCAGCGGCCACACCCTCCTGGAGCGCTACGGGATGACCGAGATGGGCATGGCCATCAGCAATCCCTACCTGGGCGAGCGGCGGCCGGGCCACATCGGGCAACCACTAAACGGGGTGACAGTACGATTGGCGGACGACGGCGAGATTCAAGTTAAGGGTCCCAACGTATTCCTGGAGTACTGGGGCCGGCCGGAGGCTACCGCGGCCACCTTCACCGACGACGGTTGGTTTCGCAGCGGCGACATCGCCGTATACGAGGACGGTGCCTACCGTATCCTGGGCCGCAACTCGGTCGATATCATCAAATCGGGCGGTTACAAGATATCCGCCCTGGAGATCGAGGAGGTGCTGCGTACCCACCCACAAATCAAGGAGTGCGGCGTCGTCGGCCTACCCGACCCGGAGTGGGGCGAGATTATCGGGGCCAGTCTGATCACCGACGGTCACCCCCTCAACCTGGACGAGCTACAGGCCTGGCTCTGCGAGCGGCTACCGGGCTACAAACTACCGCGCCGCTACATCTTCCAGGACGAGCTGCCGCGCAACGTGATGGGCAAGGTCACTAAGCAGGAGCTCAAAACCGCCTTCGCATGACGATCTACGGGGTAGCCCTCCTGGCCTTCTGCTTCCTAGTGGGTAAGATCACCGGCACGCTGCTGGGGGCGGCCATCGGTATCGACGGCGACGTAGGTGGGGTGGGCTTTGCGATGCTACTGCTCGTAGTCGGCAACACCTACTTGAAACGTCACGGCGGGCTAACGACGGCAACGGCCGGCGGCATCCTCTTCTGGAGTGCCATGTACATCCCCATTATCGTCGCCATGGCCGCAGTGCAGAACGTCCGGGCAGCGCTGACGGGCGGCTGGGTGGCGCTGCTAGCCGGGATAGCGGCTACGGTGGGGGGCTTTATACTCGTGCCGGCGCTATCCCGGATCGGTCGATCTTTCGCAGAGGCTCCAGACCATGAGTGAGTTGATCGAGGAGGTGCTGATCAAGAACGACCTACTATTTGCCTTTCTCTGCGTGGGGCTGCTCATGTGGGTCTGCTTCTGGGTAGCGAAGCACCTAGTTGGCAACAGAATCCCCGGTGTGGCCCTGGCCATCGTGGCCGGTCTCGGATTGGCCTTCCTCGGTGGTAAGAAGGGGCTGGCCGACGTCCCCCTCTTTGCCGGTCTAGCTTTACTCGGCGGGTCCATGCTACGTGACTTCGCGGTGGTCGCCACGGCCATGGGCGCGGACCTGGACAAGATCCGCTCGGCGGGTCTGGCGGGCACCGTGGCCCTCTTCGTCGGCGTGCTGCTTTCCTTCGTACTCGGAGTAGCCGTGGCCTTTACCCTAGGCTACACCGATCCGGTCAGCCTGACCACCATCGGGGCCGGAGCCTGCACCTACATCGTGGGGCCGGTGACGGGCGGGGCACTGGGGGCTAGCTCGGAGGTGATCGCCATCAGCATTGCCGCCGGGGTGGTGAAGACCATCGTGACTACGGTGGCTACCCCGCTGGTGGCGCGTTCTATCGGTCTTGATAATCCACATTCGGCGGCAGTATTCGGGGGGCTGATCGGTACGACGAGTGGGGTGGCGGCGGGGCTGGCGGCTACGGATACGCGGCTGGTGCCCTATGGGGCGCTTACGGCTACGTTTTATACTGGGCTGGGGTGTTTGCTTTGCCCTTCGGTGTTATTTCTGCTGGTGGTGTGGGTGGTTTGACCACTGGTTGGGCTAGTGTCGTCTGCGCCTGGCGGCGCTGGGGTTGAACCGCAGATTACACGGATTAACACAGATTTTGCTGTACGTACATAGCGCGGAGCTGCGCGAACCTAGCAGTCCATTACAGGCTCCTGAGGTTTCACCCGGCTCCGCTCCAGTACCCGCTCATAGTAGGCCTCGTACTTCGGGAGCATCGCCTCAATATCAAAGCGCGCAGCCTGCGCCAACGCCCGCTCCCGGAAGCCCCGCAGCGACGCCTCAGTATCCAGGATCTTCAACACATCCTCCGCCATCTTATCGACCATGCCGACGCCGGAGGTGTAGCCGGTCTTGCCGTCGATATTCACCTCAGGAATACCCCCCACGTTACTACTTACCACCGGCACCTCGCAGGCCATCGCCTCCAGGGCAGCCAGACCGAAGCTCTCACTGGCCGAGGGCAGTAGGAATACATCGGCTACGGCCAGCAGCTCCTCCACGGCATCCTGCTTGCCAAGGAAGCGGATGTCCTTGGTCAGGCCCAGGCGGCGGCTCAGGTCCTCGCACTTACCGCGTTCGGGGCCGTCGCCAATGAGTAGCAGCTTACTGGGCGTCTGATCATGAATGATCTTGAAGATGTAGATTACGTCATCTACCCGCTTGACGGGCCGGAAGTTGGACACGTGGATCAGGATGTGCTCGCCGTTGGGTGCGATGGCCCGCCGGAAGTGCTCCTTATCGTCGCGCCGAAAGCGCTTGAAGTCAATGAAGTTGTAGATCACCTCGATGGGCCGACAGATATCAAAGCTCTTCAGCGTGTCCTTTTTTAACGACTCGGAGACGGCCGTTACCCCGTCCGACTTATTGATCGCAAAGGTGATTGTGGGGGCAAAGGCCGGATTAGAGCCCACCAGCGTAATATCGGTGCCGTGCAGGGTAGTGATGAAGGGCACGTAGCGCTCCCGCGAGAGCAGGATCTTACGGGCCATGTAGGCCACCGCGGCGTGGGGTACGGCATAGTGTACGTGCAGGAGGTCCAGCGCATAGTTTTCCACTACGTCCACCAACTTGGAGGCCAGGGCCGTTTCGTAGGGCGCGAACTCGAACAGCGGGTAGTCGGCCCCGCTATCGACCTCGTGGTAGAACACGTTTTCGTGGAAGAAGCCCAGCCGCGCCGGCCGCCGGTAGGTGATGAAGTGGATCTCGTGTCCGCGGCGGGCCAGCCCCAGTCCGAGCTCGGTGGCCAGCACGCCGCTGCCGCCGTAGGTAGGATAACAGACCACGCCAATCTTCATGCTGTTGCTAATGCGGTAGGCCCCAAAATAGTTTGCCGCCGCTACCTTCGCCCTATGCCTACGACCATTACCCTGCTGCCCGCCGCCCACGGGGGGCCCTACGCCGACTCCGTCCTGCCCGGGAAGTACCTGCGTGACCCCGGAGCCGCGCACTATATCGCCCGCCTTCCGGAAGATGCTGCACCCGCCCCGATAGCTATCGGGGCGCAAAATTTGGGACGTACCCTGAGCTACGAGGCGGGCCAGCAACTCGATCAGGAAGTGACCATTGAGGCCCCGGACGTAGACCCTAAACTCACCACCGCCTTCATCGGGGGGCTCAAACTAGGCAGCTACTCCGCCGGCAGCCAGCGGCAGGACTATAAGCCACACCCCCTCCTCCAGGGCAACATAAACTGGACGGGCGGGGACGCAGGTGCGGAGATGGTCGTGGCGGACGTACAGACGCGCATCATGGCCCTGGTCGACGCGCCAGCTAACCAAAAACGACCTCAGGACCTGGCGAAGTGGGCCACGGAGAGCGGCGACACCTACGGCTATTCCGTCAAATTGCTCGACAAGGAAGCCTGCCGGGAAGAAGGCCTGCACGCCTTACTGGCCGTCAACCGTGGTAGCGAGGACCCCGCCGTACTGATCGTCATGAAGTACCGCGGCGGGGGGCCCGACGGCGACACCACGGCCCTCATCGGTAAGGGTGTCACCTTCGATACCGGCGGGGTGAGCATCAAGGGGAGTCAGAACCTGCACCTGATGAAGTCCGACATGGGCGGCGCGGCGGCCGTCTTCGGTACCCTAGAGGCCGCCGCCCGCCTGCAACTGCCCGTCAACCTGGTCGGCATCGTACCGGCCACCGACAACAGCGTCGACGCCCTGAGCATCAAGCCGAGCGATGTGATCCAGAGCCACGCCGGCAAGACCATCGAAATCATCGATACCGATGCCGAGGGCCGTCTGATCATGGCTGACGGCCTCAGCTACGCCGTGAAGTACCACCAGCCCACCACCCTGATCGACGTGGCCACCCTGACCGGCAGTGCGGTGCGCACCTTCGGCTACGTCTGCGCCGCTACGCTGAGTAAAAACGAGGAGCTGGTGGAGCAGTTCCGCCGCGCGGGGGAGACTAGTGGCGAGCGCATCTGGCCCCTCCCTCCCTGGGACGACTTCGCCAAGGGACTGGCCAGCGACGTGGCCGACGTGAAGAATTTCAGCGGTACTCCCCTGCACGGCGCTACGGATGCCTTCAAATTTTTGGAAAACTTTACGCACGACCACGGGCGGTATATCCACTTCGACATTGCCGGGGTGGCGCTGAAGCAGGGGCCTTTCGCGAAGGACCGGCAGGCTACTGGCTTTGGGGTGCGGTTGTTCTTAGCTTGGCTACAGCAGCAAATGACAGAAACTGTCTAGTCAAGTGTCTCAAGTAACGACCCCAGAGAACGCAGAGGGCCACAGAGCGGTCTGACTCACACTACACGCTCACCTCCTCTGTGTCCCTCCGTGCCCTCTGTGGTTCAACCCCCAGCGCCGCCAGGCGCAGATAACGCACGGGCGAAATTTTCAGTAAGACAAACCGAACAATTTGTTTTAAACTTCTTTCTAACTTTTAAACAACCCACCATGAAAGTACAAGTCCAAGAAAAGCCCCGCCTCCAGCACGGCCGCCACGTCGTCACCATCACCGAAATTTCCGAAGGAAAGAGCGAGTACAAGGGCATCCCCTTCTTCGCCGCCCGCATGGAGACCGAGGAGGGCTTCGTGGAGCAGCGCTTCTACGACAGCGAGCCCAGCAAGCCCATCCTGGCCGAGCTGATGCGCGCCGTGGAGATGGAGGGCGACGAGCTCGACACCGAGCAGCTCGTCGGTAAGCAGCTTAGCGTGGAGGTGCACGAGCGCAGCTATCCCGACCCCGACACGGGCGTAGAAAAGACCATTACCGAGGCCGGTCACTTCCTGAAGGTGGGCGAGGCCGATACCAGCGACCAGCCCGGTAGCAAGGGATAAGCGTCTCTTAGGTGTCACATCTACTACCTATGGCGTAGCGGAACTAACCCCGCTGCGCCATACGTCGTTATGGGGGTACCCCTCGCCAAGCGCCCCTAGTCCGATACGTATGAAGCACCTGCTCACCTTCCTCACACTGTGTTGCTCGCTGAGTCTGCTCGCCCAGACTAACGTCACCGTCAAGGGCTACGTCCGCGACGCGGCTAACGGCGAGACGCTCATCGGTGCCACCGTCTACCTCGACGGCACCACTAAGGGCACCACCACCAACGAGTACGGCTTTTACTCCCTCACCGTTGCTCCCGATACCTACACCCTGGTGGTCACTTACCTGGGCTACGGCGAGCAGCGGCGGGAGGTAAAGCTGCTTGGTAACCTAACGGCGGATTTCAATCTTGGCGAGGCCGGCAGCGTCCTGGAAGAGGTACTGGTGACGGCTACGGAGGAGGACCAGAACGTAAGCACGGTGCAGATGAGCGTGGAGCAGCTCGATATGAGCACCATCGAAAAACTGCCTAGCTTGCTCGGGGAGGTCGACGTGCTCCGTAGCATTCAGCTCTTGCCCGGCGTGACCAGTGTGGGCGAGGGCGCGGCCGGCTTCAACGTACGCGGCGGGAGCATCGATCAGAACCTGGTGATCCTGGACGAGGCTCCGGTTTTTAATTCCAGCCACTTGTTCGGCTTTTTTTCAGTCTTCAATCCCGATGCGGTCAAGGGCGTGAAGCTCTACAAGGGCGGCATCCCGGCGCGCTACGGCGGACGGCTCTCCTCCATTCTCGACGTGCGCATGAAGGAGGGTAACAACCAGCAGTTCGAGATGCAGGGCGGCATCGGTACCATCTTCAGCCGGCTCAGCGTGGAAGCGCCGCTGGTGAAGGATAAATCGTCCTTCCTACTGGCCGGCCGGCGTAGCTACATCGACGTGCTGGCCGCCCCCTTTCTGAATGAGAACCTCGACGGGACCAAGCTCAACTTCTACGACCTGACGCTGAAGACCAACTACCGCTTCAGCGACCGCGACCAGATTTTTCTGTCCGGCTACCTCGGCCGCGATGTCTTCAGCCCCGGTGATGATGCCGGCTTCAGCTGGGGCAACGCCACAGGCACCTTGCGCTGGAACCACCTCTTTACCGATAAACTCTTCGCTAACCTCACCGCCTACTACAGCGACTACGACTACGCCATCGACTTCGGGGCGGATCCCAACGAGGATGCCTTTAACTGGGATGCTAGTATCGTCAATACGAGCCTCAAACCAGAGTTCTCCTACTTCATCAGCCCCACCAATGTGCTGCGCTTCGGCGGACAGATCATCCACTACCGCTTCGAGCCGGCCAACGCCGTGGCCGTGAGCCAGGGTGACCGTATCGACATTAGCGTCAACCGGCAGTGGGCCCTGGAGTCCGGCGCCTTCGTGGAGCACGAGGTCACGCTCTTCGAAAAGTTCAAGCTCAACTACGGCATCCGCCTGAGCCACTTCGCCTACCTCGGCGGCCGCAATGCCTACACCTACGGCGAGCCCCTCCGCGAGGGACTACCCCGCCCGCTCACCGGCATCACCACCACCGAGCGCGGCGAAACCATCAAGGACTGGCTCAACTGGGAGCCCCGCGCCGCTTTACAGTATGCCCTCACCGAGACCAGTTCGGTTAAGGCCAGCTACCAGCGCACCGCCCAGTACATCCATCTGCTCAGCAATACCACCGCCTCCATCCCCCTCGACATCTGGACGCCGAGTACCAACAATATCGACCCTCAGCTGGCCGACCAGGTTGCCCTGGGCTACTTCCGCAACTTCCGGGACAATGCCTTCGAACTAAGTTTGGAAACCTACTACAAGTCCTTCGATAACCTCATCGACTACATCGACGGGGCCGACCTGGTGCTTAATGAGTTCGTCGAGGGGCAGGTCCTGGTCGGAACCGGCCGGGCCTATGGTACCGAGTTACAATTCAAGAAAACCAAGGGCCGCGCCTCGGGCTGGCTCAGCTACACCCTGGCCCGTACCGAGCGGCTCGTGGAGGGTATCAATAACGACGAGTGGTACCCCACACGCTTCGACCAGACGCACAACTTCAACCTCACGGGCTTCTACGAGCTCAATGACCGCATCACGCTCAGCGCCACCTTCGTCTACAATACCGGCACCCCGCTTACCCTGGCCAACAGCGGCTACTACCAGCTGGGCTATTACGTACCGAATAACGCCGGGGACGCCCGCAACAACTTCCGCATTCCGGACTACCACCGCCTGGACGTCTCCCTTACCCTCGACCCCAAAAAGGAAAAAGCCGACCGCCGCTGGCAGGGGCAGTGGGTCTTCGGTATTTATAACCTCTACGCCCGCCGCAATCCCTTCACCGTCTACGGGCAGCAGGCCGACGGGCGCACCGCCCCCGGCGCGGCCATCAACACCGAGGCCATCAAGCTCTCCGTAGTCGGTAGCATCGTTCCCTCCGTATCCTACAATTTCACCTTCAAATGATGCGCTTGCTCTCCCTGCTGCTGCTCGCCGCTGCGGTACACAACTGCACCGACCCTGTGGAGCTCACCACCGACTTTGAGACCCCGGAGCTGGTGGTCGATGCCTGGCTAACGGACGAGTCCGCACCGCAGACCATCCGCCTCACGCTCAGCCAGGACTACTACGCCAACCGCCTACCCGCCGGCGTGGAGGATGCTGAGGTGGTCGTCTGTCTGGAGTCCGGCGCAGCCTGCTACCCCTTTGTGCATCAGGATTCAGGCCGCTACGTCTGGACGCCCCAGCCCGGGGAGACTCTTGGTCGGGTCGATGATCGGTTCGTGCTGGGTATCCGGCGTGGCGAGGAGAACTACGCCGCTACCTCCACCATGCGCCGGGTTCCACCCATCGACTCCATCGCTGTACGCCTCGAGGAGGACCAGCTCGGGTTGGATGAGGGACTGTACGCCCAGTTGTATGCCCGCGACTTCGTCGGCGAGGGCGACGCGTACCTGGTCCGTACTACCATCAACGACACCCTGCTCAACCGCCCCCGGGAGTTGAATCTGGTGTACGATGCCACCTTCGATGCCGGTAGCGGAACAGACGGGATTGTCTTTATCTCCCCCATCCGCTTCAACATCAATAAGATTGACGACAACGGTGGCTTCGTAGCCCTGGAACCAGGCGACCGGATCGAGGTGGAGATCTGGTCGCTAAACCCCGAGGCCTTTTTCTTCCTGAGCGTAGCCCGCGATCAGATCCAGAATGGCGACAATGGCATCTTCCAGATTCCCGTAGCCAACTCCCCGGGTAACGTGATTGACCTGGCTACTGAGGAGCCCATCCTGGGAGTATTTAACGTATCGGCGGTCAGTTCCGCTACTAGAATAGTAGAATAGAACCCCCCTAGCTTTGTATTCTGTGCTGTGGGTTGTATTTAAAAGACTCATTATTATCCTGGCCGGGATCGCCGGTGCCTTCGCCATTGGCTACGGCATGGCCTCACGGCACATCATGGGCAACATCCTAGTCTCTTTTTACAACCGCGATCAGCTGCGGCTAGGTGACGAGGTGAGCATCGGCGAGAGGAGTCCAAGTTCACCATCCCCTTCAGCAAGCTCAGCAGCGAAGGCTTCGAGATGCACAGCCGGCGGGAAGGGGGGCGCCAGCAGCAGTTACCGCCACATTTGGAGGGGTAAACCCGCGGCGGTTAGTTTTACCGCATGAACCATGCGCCCCTCTTACTAGCGCTGCTGTTATGCAGTAGCTCCGCCTTGTTAGCCCAGAAAGAAAAGGAAAAAGAAGAGATCCCCGAGGGCTGGCGCTTCGGCGTCGGTATCGGACTCGACGTGTCCCAGCTCCTCAATATCAATCCCCGGCAGGGAGCTGCCCAGAACCGCCTGGGTCTGGAGGGCGCTTTCAACAGCTTCGCCAACCTGAAGCGCGGCCGCCAGGCCTGGGACAACACCGTGCTGTGGCAGTTCGGCCTACAGCGCATCGGCTCGGGCACCGTTACCCAGGGGTCTAACGACAAGGTGCCCTTCCAGAAGACCATCGACGAGATCCGCCTGGCCAGTAAGTACGGCATCCAGATCAGACCCGAGGGCCGAGTGTACTACTCCGTCAACGGCACCTTCATGAGCCAGATCCTGCCGACCTACCAGTTTCCGGACCGCGCATCTGGTAATTATGTTACGGACTTCCTCGACACTGGTCGTAGTCCCCGCTCGAAATTCCTCTCCCCAGCCACGGCTACCGCCTCTCTCGGTATCGATTACAAGCCCGTGGAAGAGTTGTCAATTTTCTTCTCCCCCCTGTCCAGCAAATTCATCATCGTGGCCAACGACAGCATTGCCGCCCGGGGGGTACACGGCAACGAGGTCAGCGGGGAAGCCAACGCAGTGGGCATCTACCCCGCGTACAAGAACGTCGATGCCCAGCTCGGGGCCCTGCTGCAAGTACAGTACAAGACCTCTTTTCTGACCGACGACCGGGCCACCTTCACCTCCAACCTCACCCTCTACGCCAATTACCTGCGCGACCCACAGAACGTAGACGTCGACTGGCTCAACGGACTTTCCTTCGCCCTCACCGAGCACCTGCAGATCAATCTGTTTGTCAACGCCTTCTACGACGATAACATCCGCGTACAGGTCACCGACAACGACCAGCCCAACGGTACCTTCGGCCTCGGCCAGCGCGTCAGCATCACCCAGCAACTGCTCATCAGCTACGCACGCACCTTCTAGCACCCCATGGCCAAGGGCTTCACCCCCACCTACGATCACCCCCTGCTCACCCGGGCCCGTGCCTGCACGGTCTGCGCCGCCCACCTCCCCCTGGGCCCCAACCCCATTTTTCGCATCCATCCGGAATGCACCATAGCCCTCATCAGCCAGGCCCCCGGCCGCCTGGCCCACCTGTCGAGCGTAGCCTGGGACGACCCCAGCGGCCGCCGCCTGCGCGACTGGCTCGGCGTCACGGATGAAGAGTTCTTCCATTCCCCCACCTTCGCCATACTCCCCATCGGCTTCTGCTACCCCGGCAAGGGCAAGGGCGGCGACCTGCCCCCCCGCCCCGAGTGTGCCCCGCTCTGGCAGGAGCCTCTACTCTCGCTCCTGCCCAACCTGAAACTGAAGGTGTTAATCGGCGCCTACTCCCAAGCCCACTACCTCGGTGACCGCCGCAAGAAGAACCTCACCGAGACGGTACGCAGCTACCGGGAATATCTCCCGGAGTACTTCCCCGTACCCCACCCGAGCCCCCGCAACGGTATCTACCTGCGCCGCAACTCCTGGTTTGAGGAAGATAACGTACCGCACCTCCAGGAGCTGGTCGCTGGGGCCAAGCGTCCGACGCTTTAAGGCGTCCGACGCTTAGATAGCCCCCAGCCCCCCATCCATCCCGATCACCTGCCCGGTGATGAAGGCCGCCCGCTCCCCCAGCAGGTACGCCGCCATACTGGCGATCTCCCCCGCCGTACCCACCCGGTTCAGCGGATGCCGCTTGGCACTGGCCTCCCGCTTATCGTCGCTCGCCAGTAGCTTTTCGGCCAGCGGGGTATCGGTAAGCGAGGGGGCGATGCAGTTGACGCGAACCCCCGGTGCGTATTCTGCCGCCAGACTGCGCGTCAGTCCCTCGATGGCCCCCTTAGCCGAAGCAATCGCGGCGTGGAAGGGCATCCCCCGCTGCACCGCCACGGTCGAAAACAGCACCACCGCCGCCCGCCCGCTCTGCTTCAGCGTCCGCTCGGCGGCCTGTAGGCAGCGTACGGCTCCCACTACATTGAGCTCGAAGGCCTCCCGGAAAGCATCCGGTTTGAGGCTCCGGAAGGAGCGCAGGTCAATGCTACCGGGGCAGTATACGAGTCCGTCGAGTTGCGTGGGCACGGCGGATTTAAAGTCGGCACGATCGTCCGTCACGTCGAGGGAGGTAAAGGTGACAGCATCGGGCAGGTCGCGACGTTCGCGGGCCCAGACGTGCATGGTATGGCCAGCCTGTAGGAGTTGATCGACGAGGGCGCGGCCGATCCCGGAGGAGCCGCCCACAATTAGGTAGGTCATGGAAAGGGGGAAAATTAGAACGACCCGGCCGGCGCGCTGCCGGTCGGGTCGTTGGGTCGGGGCCTTGGAGGGCCTAATGGGGCTGGGCCGGTTTAGTTGACCGACTCGCTGAGTTTCTTACCGGGCTTGAACTTGACGACGTTCTTGGCGGCAATCTGGATGGTCTCGTTAGTGCGGGGGTTACGGCCTTCGCGGGCGGGGCGGTTGGTGACCGAAAAGGTACCGAAACCGATCAGGCTCACGCTATCCTCGTCCTTCAGGGCATCCTCAATGCTCTCGGTCATGGCGCTCAGCGCTTTTTCGGCTTGGTCCTTGGTAAGGTCGGCTTTGTCGGCAATGGCCGATACGAGTTCTCCTTTATTCATTACTAGGTTAATTTGGTTGTGAGTCGATGAGTGTTGCCCACCGCCAGGAATGCCCTGGTTTACGGGTGCAAACGTAGAAATTTCCGCGGTGTTTATGCGCCTTTCCCTTATTTTCCTTGTGTTTGGGGGGCGTTTTCGGGGTGTCTTAGGGGGCTGCGTCATCTGGGGTAGGGGCCCTAGATGTAAGCCAGGTGCGGGGCATGTGGAACAGTTGCAGAGTCCTGCATGCCTGCGGTACTACAGACCCCGCAACGAAGGGCGCCCCTTCCAGGGACGATTATGGATCATATCTCACCGCCTACCTACCGTCCCCGGAAGGGGCGCCCTAACCTAGTAAGGTCTGTAGCCTGGCGTAGCCAGGCAAGGGCCTTACGCCTTACGCACAACCCGCGACGGACGACCCACCGGCACCTCCACCCCCCCAAACCGCTTGATCTCCCGCACCTTATACGGTCGCTTATTCTGGCTCTCGTAGTACGTACGCATCAGTACCTCGACGATGATGCCGACCGTAACGAGCTGAATACCGGCCAGTACCAGCAGCGCCCCCAGGATCAGAATGGGCTTGCCCCAGATATCCTGCCCCAGCAACTTCAGCCCCAGGAGATACAGATTAATGAGGGCACCGACGGTGAAGAGCAATAGCCCGGCCTGGGCAAACAAGTGCATGGGCTTCTGGAGGTATTTCTTGAGAAAGAGCATCAGGATTAGGTCGCTGACGACTTTAAAGGTGCGGCCTAGTCCATACTTGCTCTTACCGAACTTGCGGGCGTGGTGGCGTACCGGCACCTGGGTGATGCGGGCCCCCTCGAGGCTCGCCAGTACGGAAATGAAGCGGTGCAGCTCGCCGTAGATGCCCAGGTCCTTGGCGATCTCGGCGCGGAATACCTTGAGCGCACAGCCGTAGTCACGCAGGTGCACGCCGCTGAGCTGGCGGATGAGCCAGTTGGCCACGCGACTGGGCCCCCTGCGCAGCACCGCCCCGTCCTGGCGATTAACACGCTCGCCCACTACCAGATCCCAATCGCCCTGCTCGACCAGGCGGAGCATGGCGGGGATGTCGGCAGGG
The DNA here is from genome assembly GCF_965214665.1 of Neolewinella sp. GTDB lineage: Bacteria > Bacteroidota > Bacteroidia > Chitinophagales > Saprospiraceae > Neolewinella. The sequence goes on from NZ_OZ243970.1 coordinate 2,993,006, forward strand.
TCGTTCTGCAGGTCGCCGTCGAGGGTGGCGATGTATTGGCCGCGGGCTACGTCGATGCCGGCCATGAGGGCCAGGCTCTGCCCATAGTTCTTGCGTAGCTCGACGACGACTAAGTGGGGGTCGTCAAGGCTTTTGAGGAGCTGGACGGAGCCGTCGTTGCTGCCGTCGTCAACGTACACTACCTCGTAGTCGTAGCCCTCCAGCGCGGCGTGGACCTGCGCTAAGAGGGGCCGGATGTTATCCAACTCATTGAAGATGGTGATGACTACGGAGAGCTGCACGGGGGGATTTACTATTTGCAATGTACGTTACGGTAGTCGGCGGACGAGGCAAGCTGCGCAAGCCTCGGCAGACGACTACTCGATTTCAATACCCGAACCCATCCCATCCCGCAACTCCTCCTCATCACCGGCCGGCGCGGGAAGCGGGTAGCGCAAGTAGCCTACCGGGTACAGCGTATCGAGGTGCCGCAGGTAGAGCGAGTCGGTCGCCTCAATCCGCAACTCCCCGTACTGGAGGGGGCTACCAATGTAAACGGAACTAGCGGGATACCGGTCGAACGCCCGACGCACCACCCGACCGTAGGCCTCGGTGAGGTAGTAGCCCGTAGCCGGCTCGATGAGGCTATAGCGGTAGATGCGCAGGTCCTTGTCCCGGTTGGTGCGCACGACGGACTGCGCAGTAGCACGCACGGCGATGCCGCGCTCATCCTCCACAGCACGCACGGGCAGCACGAACAGATCGAACGTAAGGCGGAGTAGCAAGAGGAAGCAGCAGAAGATCAGTAGGAAATTAGCGCGATCTCGCCAGCCTACCATCACTAATGCACCTGCGGCCCCGCCCACTGTCACACTTTTGATCCAGGCATGGGTGATGATAGCGGTCTGGGGGACGAGGGGCACGAAGGGCAATAACACCGCCACCAGCGTCATGGTGCCCAGCAGTAGGTAACGGAGCCCCGTGTAGGTCACACTCCGATCCCGCGCATGGCACTGCTGCAGCCACAGCAGGCTGGCAAAGAGCAGCGGAAAGAGCATGAGCAGGTAGCGGGGGTAGACGTTGGGGGAAACCCAGTAGACGGGAATATTGACCAGAAAGGCCACCAAACAAAAAGCGGCGAAGTCACTGGTTTTCAAGAGCTTCCAGCTACCGGGGCGAAAGAGGTAGACCAGCAGTAGCGTCCAGGGTAGAAAGTGGTAGCTCATGGCAAAGGGAAAGGACAGGAGGTGCCAAGCCGTCTCCCCCACCCCGTGGGCTACGGCCGTGCGCTTGCTACTCTCGACGAAGAGGCGGCGGCCCACTGCGGTCAGGTCGACGTACTGGTTGTACTGTACGTAGTAGAGGGCCAGTAGGGCCAGACACCCTAGTCCGCTCAGTAAGTGCGCCGGCCGGACGAGCTGCCACCAGGCCCGCCGCCAGCCCAGGATCGCGAAGACGCTCAGGCCCTGGAAGACCACTGCGGGCAGCCCCTTGAGCATGAAGGCCACGGCAGTGAGTAGATAGCTCCAGGCGAAGGCCTGCCACCAGCGACCGTCCTTGCCGTAGTAGTAGAGCAGCATGATCTGGGTGTACACGACCCAGCTGAAGGTGACGTCGATCAGTGCTAGCATGCTGTCCCAGAAGAGCATACGCCCGCAGGTGATGACGGTAAGGGCGTGGATGCTAGCCAGGTAACTGCCGAAGTAGCGGCGGCTGAAACCGTAGGTCGTAAGCGCAAAACCTATCAGGCTGATCACTGTGGGCAGCCGCGCGGCCCACTCGCTCGCCCCCCCGTGGAGGGTGAAGCTGGCGGCCAGGACCCAGTTCCACAGCGGGGGCTTGTTGAAGTAGGCGTCGCCGTGCATGGCCGGGGCGATGAAGTTGCCTGACCAGAGCATCTCCTGGGCGACCAGGGAGCGGATGGCCTCGTCGTCAATGAAGACCATCAGGCCCAAATGGACCAGCAAAGCGGGAAAAAGTAGCCCCAGGGCAAGAATGTAGTACCACTTGCGCACTAGGGCGAAGGTAAGTCCCATTAATATGTTGTTAAACAGGATATTGCCGGAGCGGAAAGTCAACTAGTCGTGCCCGCCAAACATTACTATACGACTGCTCCGGTAGGACGACATTTTTCCTATGCCCCGCGACGGAATCCCTAAACAAAAAACTATGAAAACGAGAGGACCCCTGCTTTTTTCCGCCCTCGTACTCGTCGTCGGCCTCATTGCCGCCGTCCGCCCCGCCGACACCCCCCCCGGGGATGCCCCCTCCGTCATCCTCAAGACCATGCTCGCTAACCTGCAGAGCTACCACTACCAGCCGCAGGACATTGACGACGACTTCAGCGAGCGCGTCTACACCCACTACCTCAACGACGTCGACGGCGGCCGGCTGTTCTTCACCCAGGAGGACATCGACGCCTTCAGCCAGTACCGCACGGAGATCGACGACCAGGCCAAGGCCGGAGAGTACACCTTTTACCAGTTGGTACAGGACCGCCTGGACGCCAATATGGATAAGGCAGAGGGCTGGTTTGAGGAGATACTGGCCGAGCCCTTCGACCTGGAAGAAGGTGGCGAAATGCAGGACCCCGACGACGATGCCCCCTGGGCCGCCGATGACGCCGAGCTCCGGCAGCACTGGCACGACTACATGAAGCGGGAGCTGCTGAGTCAGATCGTGGACCGCCGCGAAGAGCTCGAAAAGGACACCACCGGAGCCGTCCAACCTACCCTCGACAGCCTCGAAATCGAGTACCGCGGTAAGATCCTGGACCGCTACCAGGACTGGTTCAAGCGTATGCGCGAGCTCAAACCCAGCGTGAAGGAGTCGCAGTACCTCAACGCCATGACCGCCGTCTTCGACCCCCATACGAGCTACTTCCGGCCCAAGGATAAGGAGTCGTTCGACATCCGCTTCAGCGGTCGCCTGGAGGGCATCGGGGCTACGTTGCAGACGGATGACGAGTACACCAAGGTAACCTCCGTAGTGGTGGGCGGACCGGCCTGGAAGGGCAAGGAGCTCAAGGAGGACGACGTGATCATGGGCGTACGCCAGGAGAAGGGTGACTTGGTCGATATCAAGGGCATGCCTCTGGAAGACGTGGTCGATAAGATCCGTGGCCCAAAGGGTACCATGGTGTACCTGAAGGTGAAGAAGCCCGACGGCGTGATCGAAGACATCGCCATCGAGCGCGACGTGATCGTGATCGACGACACCTACGCCAAGTCGCTCATCATCGACGACCAGGAAGGGAACGAGAAAATCGGCTACATCAACCTGCCGAGCTTCTACGCCGACTTTCAAAATGAAGACGGCCGCTTCTCCGCCAAGGATGTAGCCGCCGAACTCGATAAACTGAAGGATCAAAACGTGGATGGCATCATCCTCGACCTGCGTAACAACGGCGGCGGCTCGCTCCGCGACGTAGTCGATATGACCGGCTTTTTCATCCCCGAGGGACCGGTCGTACAGGTCGCCGGCCGTGGCATGGACAAGGAAGTACTGAGCGATAAGGACCGCCGCGTACAGTACGACGGCCCCCTGGTGGTGCTAGTCAATCAGTACTCGGCCTCGGCTAGCGAGATCCTGGCCGCCGCGCTACAGGACTACGACCGCGCCGTCATCGTAGGCAGCACCTCCACCTTCGGTAAGGGTACCGTGCAGCGCTTCATCGACATGGACCGCACGGTCAACGGCTACAACGACATCAAACCCCTGGGTACGGTCAAGCTCACGATGCAGAAGTTCTACCGCATCAACGGCGGCTCCACCCAGCTTCGTGGCGTGACGCCCGACATCGTACTGCCTGACAACCGCTCCCTCCTCGAAACCGGGGAAAAAGAGCAGCAGTACCCCATGGCCTGGAGCGAGATCGAGCCCGCCAAGTACGGCCAGAACGTCTACAAGATCGATAACCTCGACGAGCTAAAGGCCCGCAGTGCCAGCCGCGTAGCCGATAGCCCCACCTTCGGCCGCATCCAGGAAAACGCCGAGCGCGTCAAACGCCAGCGCGATCGCGACACCTATCCCCTGGCCCTGACCGACTTCGAGGAGCTCCAGCGCGCCAACCGCACCGAGGCCGAGATGTACGACGACCTCTTCGACGATGTGGTCAACCCCGGCGTCCTCAACCTAGAGGTCGACCTCGAGCCCATCCTCGAAGACGAGAGCAAGGTGGCCCGCAACGATGACTTCAAGCAGAGCGTGGGTAAGGATGTGTATATCCGTGAGGCGGTCCAGATTGTGGAAGATATGGTGGCACTTGGTGGAAAACGGGTGGGGAATAGAGATTAGACGCCTGTCGGCTGGTTAGACGCTATGCTGGTTAGACGGCCTAACCAGCCGGCAGGCGTCTAACCAGGCGAAGCCGTCTAACCAGCGCAGCGTCTAACTCGCCGATAGGCGATCTACCCGCTGTTCCCCAGTCCGCATATCCTTCACCGTATACGCCCCGCTTCGTGCCTCCCGGCTCCCAATAATCACCACCTGCGGCGCACCCCGCTGATCGGCGTACTTCATCATCTTGCCGAGCTTGGCGGCGGTGGGGTAAATATCGGTGTTGTGGCCCTGCTGGCGGAGGCGGCGGAGGAGATCGAAGCCGTGGGCAAGGCTCTCGTCGTCGAGGCAGAGGAGGAGGTAATCGAGGTCATCGTTTGTGTCTTTTGGAAACAAATTGAGCTCTTCGAGCACATCATAGATGCGCTCGGCCCCGAAGCTGATGCCCACACCCGGCAGGTCGCGGCCCCCGAAGATGCCCGTCAGGTCGGCGTAGCGGCCGCCACCGGCGATGCTGCCCATGACGATGTCGGGGTGTGCTTCGGGATCGACGGCCACCTCATAGATGCAACCGGTATAGTAGTTTAGCCCCCGGGCCAGGGTGACGTCGAACTCTACGCGATTGACTAAAAAGCCGATGGTGGTGAGTACTTCGCGGAGTTCCCGTACGCCCTGCATGCCTACTTCGCTACTTTCTAATAGGGGGGCCACTTCTTCGAGGTCGTCGGTGGCTAAGAACTTCATGATGGTGGAAACGGCCTCCCCGTCCACGCCGCGCTCGCGCAGTTCCTTTTCTACCCCCTGTTCGCCGATCTTATCGAGCTTATCGATGGCGATGGTGATGTCCAGCATCCGGTCTTCGTGACCGGCGATCTCGGCCAGGCCGGCTAGGATCTTGCGGTGATTGAGGCGGATCACTACGCCCAGCTTCAGGGCGCTGAACACCTCGTCCAGTAGCTGTGTCAGTTCGGCCTCGTAGAGTAGGGAGTCGGAGCCCACCACGTCGGCATCACACTGGTAGAACTCGTTGTAGCGGCCCTTCTGCGGCCGGTCGGCCCGCCATACGGGGGCAATGGCGTAGCGCTTGAAGGGAAAGGCCAGCTCGTTCTGGTGCATCACCACGTAGCGGGCGAAGGGCACGGTGAGGTCGTAGCGCAGGCCGCGTTTGGAGATTTGGGGCAGGATGGCATTGCTATCCTTATTTATTAGGTCCTTATCGTCAGCTTTACCCAGGAAGTCCCCGTTGTTGAGCACCTTGAACAGCAGGCGGTCGCCCTCCTCGCCGTACTTTCCGGTCAGGGTGCTGAGGTTTTCCATCACCGGCGTCTCGATGGGCTGGTAGCCGTAACGGTGAAACGAGGCACGGATGGTATCGAAGATGTAGTTGCGGCGGCGTACCTCGTGGGGGAGGAAGTCGCGGGTGCCTTTGGGGAGGGAGGGTTTCAAGGATTTACGATTTACGATGTACGATGTACGATTTGCGGGGCAGCTCCCCCGATAGCTATCGGGGCTCGTAGGTAAGGCTCAAAGGTCCGATAAAAGTTGCTTAGCCTCGGTCTGGTAGGGGTGGCCGGGGGAGTTAGCTAGTTGTTGTATTGAGGCCTTTGCACCCCCAATAGCTATCGGGGCCCCGCCCTGGGCAAGTTGGGCGAGTGCACTATACCACTCGGCAGCATCTCGGTAGGGGCTATCGGCAGGGATTTTCTTGAACCACTCACGGGCCCGTTCGGGATTGTCGAGCTCCAGGGCAGTCACGCCGAGATAGAGTGGGGCGACGGGGTAGGCATCGGCGGTGGGTAGTAGCTCATCGTAGGCCGTACGGTAGTCGCTGCGGTCATAGTAGTAGAGGATACGCTGTAGGTCGCGCTCTTCGTCGGTTTGTGGCGGCTGGTCAGCGAAGATGTTTGGGTAGGGCGCGAAGTAGCGGTCGTAGAGCGAGCCGGTCGAGGTGCCTCCGAAGGTGGTGTAGGCAAGGTATAGGAAGACGCCGAAGAGGAGGCCGGCTAGGAGAATGGCGGGGGAGAGTTGTTGACGGGGTGCGTTGTTGGGTTGTTGCGTTGCGGGCGGGGGAGGTGGAATAGGTGTGGTAGGTGTTGCAGACGTGGTCGGGGACGCGGGTGCGGGGGATTTGGTGAGGGTGCTAAGTAAATCCTTGCGGCCGGCTAGGGTGATGACGGCGGGCCAGTGAAGGGCGTAGTCGGGCTGATCGATACCGGCCCGGGTGCGGCAGGCTTCGAGCTGGTCGTGGAGGGTGGCTAGGTCGGGGTCGTCGAGGGCCCGGGCCAGGGCGGTGGGGGTGAGGTGGTGGTAGTCGGCCAGGAGGAGGAGCTGACGGCAGTCTTCGGGGAGGGACTCGAACTGGGCCAGGAGTTGCTGGCCGGTAGCGTCGAGGGTGATGGTGTGGGGCAGATGCTGTAGGGGGTCGTTACCGAGGGGGACTTCTTCGGTGGAGCGGGGCTGACCGAAGTAGACGGCGGCTACGGTGGTGAGGTAGTCGAGGACATCGCCGCGGTAGGGCCGCTCGGGGTCCATGCTGGTCTCGTACCAGCCTACGAGGGCGCGGCGGTAGTTGTGGAGGGCGGCGGGTTCGGGGTAGTCGTGGTCGGCGGCCCAGTCCAGGTAGGCGGTGCGGTAGCTGCGGTGGTGGGCTAGCAGCTCGGCGAGGTGGCGACCGTCTTGCATCCCTAGCCGAACACGGTGTATGAGCTATAAGATCACGTACACTTGCCTTTAGGAGTCACCCCGGCAAACAAATCGCGGTAGCTTGCTTTCTCTCCTTTGGAAGGCAAGCCCAGTAGGACTATGCCCCACGCACACTAAACGTACCCCCATCACATGGCAGATATTCAGGAACTCAAGCGCATCGCCTCCCAGGTGCGGCGCGACATCATTCGTGAGGTCTACGGATGCCAGAGCGGCCACCCCGGCGGGGCCCTCGGTAATACCGACCTCTTCGTGGCCCTCTACTTCGAGGTCATGAAGCACGACCCTAGTTTCAATATGGAAGCCCACGGCGAGGATGTCTTCTTTCTCTCCAACGGGCACATTTCGCCCGTCTTCTATAGCGTACTGGCCCGCTCCGGCTACTTCCCCGTGGAGGAGCTCCGGACCTTCCGCGCCATCGATAGCCGGCTACAGGGGCATCCTACCACCCACGAGGGACTGCCCGGCGTGCGGGTGGCGTCCGGCTCCCTCGGGCAGGGCGTCAGCGTAGCCTGCGGTATGGCTCTCGAAAAGCGCATGGACGGCGATGACCGCACGGTCTTCGTCCTCACCGGCGACGGCGAGCAGCAGGAAGGACAGATTTGGGAAGCCGCCCTTTTCGCCCCCCACAACAAGCTCGAAAATCTCGTGCTCATCATTGACGACAACGGTCAGCAGATCGACGGGCCCACCGAGGAGGTACTCGAACTCGGCAGCTTCGCCGATAAGTACGCCGCCTTCGGCTGGGACATCATGCGTATGGACGGTAACAATATGGAGGAAGTCGTCAAAACCCTTAAAGAAGCCCAGGCCAAGCGCAACGGCAAACCCACCTGCATCGTGATGAAAACCGAAATGGGTAAGGGTGTCGACTTCATGGAAGGCACCCACCACTGGCACGGCAAGGCCCCGAATAAGGAGCAGGCGGAGAATGCGCTCAGTCAGCTGGAGGAGACTTTGGGGGACTTTGCTATGGAAGGGCTTTAGAAATTTACCATTTACGATGTACTAGGTACCATTTACCATTTGTGGCTCTGCTCTCCCGATCATTATTGGAATCGTCAGGGTGTTGCACCTGCGGCCCCGCCCGCTGTGCCGTGAGTCTCGTGCGGCAGCCAATTGTAAATGGTAACTGGTAAACTGTACATGGTAAATCCAATCACCAATCTTCCATCGACCATCCAAAATATAAAATACTATGTTGACTCTAGATAAACTACAATCCACCGGCAAAAAAGCCACCCGTGACGGCTTCGGTGCCGGACTCAAGGCCGCCGGCGACAAGCACGATAACGTCGTGATGCTCACGGCCGACCTGCGCGGGTCCATGAAGTCGGAGGACTTTATCAATACGTATCCCGATCGCTTCATCCAAATGGGCATCTCGGAGGCTAATATGATGGGCGTCGCGGCTGGCCTGGCTACGGGCGGTAAAATTCCGCTGACGACCACCTTCGCTAACTTCAGCACCGGACGGGTGTACGACCAGATCCGCCAGTCGATCGCCTACAGCGATAAGAACGTGAAGATCTGCGCCAGCCACGCCGGACTGACGCTGGGCGAGGATGGGGCTACCCACCAGATCCTCGAAGACATCGGGATGATGCGGATGCTGCCCGGTATGACCGTCATCAACCCCTGCGACTACAACCAGACCAAGGCGGCGGTACAGGCCATCGTGGAGTACCACGGTCCGGTGTACCTGCGCTTCGGCCGCCCGAGCTGGCCCATCTTCATCCCCGAAGACCAGAAGTTCGAGATCGGTAAGGCACTGCAGCTCAGCGAGGGTAGCGACGTGAGCATCTTTGCCACCGGCCACCTGGTATGGTACGCCGTCGAAGCCGCCCGCCAGTTGGAGAAGGAGGGCATCAGTGTCGATCTGATCAACATCCACACCATCAAGCCCCTCGACGCCGAGGCCGTCGTGGCCAGCGCCAGAAAGACCGGCGCCGTCGTCACCTGCGAGGAGCACAATCGCTACGGCGGACTGGGTGGCGCCATCGCCGAGACCCTCGCCGCGCAGCATCCTACCCCCCAGGAGTTTATTGGTACCGACGACACCTTCGGCGAATCCGGTGAAGCCGAGGAGCTACTGGAGAAGTACGGTCTGGGTGTGAAGGATATCGTAGCTGCGGTAAAGCGGGTGATGAAGCGGAAAAGGTAAATAGGACTAAGGGATGGAGGGTACTGGGACGGGGGATGGGGACTTCAGCACTAGCTAATCTTGAAGTCCTTTTCAGTATCCTTTGTCCCGCATCCCCCGTCCTTCAATCCCCCTGTCCCGTGTCTAGACTCAAAATCACCCTAGCCCGCAAAGACTACCAGCTCAAGCAGATCCTGGAGCTCCAACGGGCCAACGTGATCGACGCAGTGGATGCCGCTACGGCCACGTCCCAGGGATTTGTGACGGCTACCCACGACTTACCCCTCCTCAAGCAGATGACGGCCTCTGCCGCCTCGGTCATCGCGATCGAAGGGCGTAAGGTGCTCGGCTACTGCCTGGCGATGACGCGGGAGTTCGGCGAGTCGGTACCGGTGCTGACGGCGCTGTTCGAGCGGCAGGATGCGATCGCGCACCGGGGGCAGTTGCTGGGGGAGAGTGGTTACTTGGTCATGGGCCAGATTTGCGTTGCCGAGAAAGCTCGCGGACAGAAGCTTGCCGACCGCATGTACAAGTACCTCCGTGGCTGCTATCACCTACGCTTTCCTTACTGTGTGACGGCCATCGATAGGCGGAATACACGCTCGCAGCGGGTGCACGAGCGGATCGGCTTTGAGAAGCTGGACCGGTTTACGGCACCTAATGGGCGGGACTGGGTGTTGGTGATTTGGAATTGGCGGGATGGGATGGAGGGATACTAAAACCCCACCTCCTCCAGCAACGTCCAAGGCCCATAATCATACCGGTAAAAGCACAGTCCCTTCACCCGCAGCGTACACGGCTCGAAGCGTGCCGCCAGGTGACGATTGAGTCGATCTGCCGTCTGCGTATCCACCTTGTTCTGCACCGTGATGTGCGGTCGCTTCCACGGCCGCGCATCCTGACTGGTAAACTCTCCATCGAAGGCATCCCGCAGGGGCTTACGTAGGGCGATCAGCGGCTCCGGCTCCAGCGCGTAGGCCACGCCCTTTCCCATCGAGAAGACCTTAGTCACCCCGACCGATAGCGTACCGTCTTGTAAAGAAAGCTGCTCTGCCCAATTATGGTCCTTAGCCAGCGCAATAGCCCGATCCCGCATCCCCGGACTCAGGTGATGAAACAGCGTCACGTGGGCACTCAGGAAGTTGCGGTGGCCGGGAAAGAAGGCCTGGCGGAGCCGGTGGAAGGGCAGCATGTCATCTGGCTCGACCCAGGCGGTGACGATGGTGGCGCGGGCGTGGGGTGGCTTTTTGGGGTACATCTGGTGGGATTGGGGGGCGGGGGCTCGGGGCTGGAGATCGTAGGGGGGTTGTAATTTTGCTCACCATGAAGACGCTCCGCTACAACGATCTCGATCCCCACGGCCTAAGCCGGCAACTGGATAAAGTAGAACGGCAGTTGGCCGCCGGAGACTTTAAGTCCGCCGACGTAAAAAAGATGCGCAGCAACGGCTACTACCGCGCTAAACTAGACCGCGAGGCCCGCCTGCTGTTCCAACTGGCCCGCTACGGCGGGGAGCCGGTGGCCCTCCTGCTGGAGGTCATCCCCAACCACGAATACGACAAGTCAACCTTTCTACGGGGGGCAACCGTACGCGAAAGCGACTTTAGCGTGACCGCCGATCCTACATCCGTCGAGGAAGACGCCCCTACGCTACGGTACGTCAATCCGCAGGCTAGCCGATTTCACCTGCTGGACAAGGTCATCTCCCTCGACGGCGACCAGCAGGAAATCTACAACCTGCCCGCCCCACTCATCATCATCGGTTCTGCCGGGAGCGGAAAAACGGCCCTGACGCTGGAAAAGATGAAAACCTACCGGGGCAGCGTGGCGTATGTCTCGCTCTCCGACTACCTCGTCCGCAACAGCCGCGAGCTCTACTACGCCAACGGCTACGAGAACGACAAGCAGGAGGTCGACTTCCTCTCCTTCAACGAGTACCTCCGGGGTATCCAGGTACCGACCGGACGCGAACTCGACTACCGCAGCTTCGAGCGCTGGTACCAGCGTAAATACCACCAGCGCTTCAAGTTCAAGGACCCCTATAAGGTGTTCGAGGAGTTCAAGGGGGTACTTACCGGTTCGGTGACCGAGGCGGCCTACCTGAGTCGCGAAGAGTACCTCAGCCTGGGCATCAAACAGAGCATCTTCCTGAGCGCGGAGCGGGAAGCGGTGTACGAGCTGTTCGAGAAATACCTGGAACTGGTCGATGGCGGCACGGAGTTCTACGATCCCAACATCACCGCCTTTCGCTACCTCGAACGGGTGGAAGCCCAGTACGATTTCCTGGTCGTAGACGAGGTGCAGGACATCACCAACGTACAGCTCCTGCTGCTGACCCGCTCCCTGACCACCCCGGGCAACTTCATCCTGAGCGGCGACAGCAACCAGATCGTCCACCCCAATTTCTTCTCTTGGTCCAAAATAAAGACCCTCTTTTTCAACCAGGAACTCCGTGGTAGTGCCCTGCGCATTCTCAAAACGAACTACCGCAACTCGCGTAGCATCACCAGGCTCTCCAACGACCTGCTGAAGATCAAGAACAGCCGCTTCGGGTCCATCGACCGCGAGAGCACCTACCTGATCAATACGGTGGCGGACAGCGAGGGGGAAATCAACTTCCTGAAGTACGACCAAAAATTACTGCGTGAGCTGAACAAGCGCACCGAAGGCTCGGCTAAGTTCGCCGTGCTGACCATGGACAAGGACCAGAAGGAGCGGGTAAGCCGGGAGCTCAGTACACCGCTTGTCTTTACCATCCAGGAAGCTAAGGGCCTGGAGTACGAGAACATTATCCTAGTCAACTTCATCAGTGACTACGCGGACACTTTTCGCGAGATCACCCAGGGCGTGGTCCCCGCCGACCTAGAGGACGACCAACTGCGGTACGCGCGCGCCAGGGATAAGGGGAATAAGGAGCAGGAGGCCTACAAGTTCTACATCAACTCGCTCTACGTCGCCTTCACCCGGGCAGTCCGGAACGTCTACCTGGTGGAACGCACGACCAAACACGACCTGCTGCGCCTACTCGGCGTCGTCACCCAAAAGGATAAGGTCGACATCGCCGTCCAGTCCAGCTCCGATACCGAGTGGCTCGACGAGGCCGACCGCCTGGAGCAGCAGGGAAAGACCGAACAGGCCGCGGCCATCCGGGCGCGGCTCAGGGGGGAGGAATTCGTAGGGACCGAGGAGGCCGAGCGGCTGTCGGAGCGCATCTTCACCAATCCGGCCGGAGCGGAGCGGAGGGATATGGAGCGTCTACTAAAGTTCGCCACGGCCCGTCACCGGCTAGCCACCATTCGCCGCCTGGCTACGGAGGCCGCCTTCGGCCCGGCCCGGCACTACCTGAGCGAGTACACCAAGGCGCAAAAACTCCTCGTGTCCTACGTCCGCAGTAACAACGTCGGCAAGGTCAACCAATTGACGGACAAATTCGGCGTAGCACTAACGGAGCCCGACGACGAGGCGACCGGCCTCATGCTCGCCGCTCAGTTCGGTCAGGACCAGCTGCTGGAGCACTTTCTGGCCGGCAAGGCGGATAAGGGCCGTACGGACAAACTCGGCCGCACCGCCCTCCAGTACCTACTCCTCGGCTTCGACCGCCGCAAGGTCAAGGAACCACAACTCCGCAAGTGGTACCCCCGCCTGGCCCCCCGGGTCGGCTACGTGGTGTACGGGGGCCGCCAGTACGTGATCAACGCCCGGAGTATGGAATTTTTTGTCGCCAACCTCCTGAATGCCCTGCGGTTGGACGTATTCAACCCCACCGACCCCCTGTCCCGGCAGTGCCTGCTGATCAACGACTTTATGGAAATCATCGAGGAGATGCCCGCTTCCATCCTACCCGACTACCGCCGCAAAAGGCAGTATGTCAGTAGCATCCTAAGTAAAAATGAGCGCGACCGGGACGACCGCTACAATAAACGCTTCCTGATTCGTCGCTCCCGGGGCTGCTATGATATGAACCCCGCGGCGGAACTACGGTGGGAGGAGTGAGGCCGGGGGTAAAGGGGTCGGGCGGGGCCGCAGGTGCAAAGCTGATTATACTTTAGAGACAAAAAATATAAAGTCAGCAGCGAAATTATACTTGCGTATAAACTCGACGCCGATCCCTACAAAGAACACTCCCTTCTTGTGGACATTTCCCACTCGTTCACAAAACTTGTGAATTTCTCCGGGCTCGTGCTGCCCTACGGATTGTCGGCAAATATCGTCAGGTGGGGGCGGCAACGCGGCTTCATCGTCACAAAAAGTGCCGCTTTTTTGTGACGAAACAAATTTTGTCAACAAGAAATCCTAAAATTTGTAGGTACTTTTGTTTCGTCACAAGTTTTGTGGACACTTTTTGTAACATGCCGGTCAATTACCAACTTCCTGTTTTACCACTTCAGCGAGACTTTCACTCGCCCGAAGTATTGCTAGCGCTGAACGGAGCTTCTAGACAACTTGCCGAGCTTAAGGGTACCGCAAAAACGATCCCGAACGAGCGGATACTTACGAACACCCTCATCCTACGGGAAGCCCGTCAAAGTTCCGCTGTTGAAAACATCATAACGACCCAAGACGAGCTGTACCGGGCCGACATTCGCCTGGACGGAAACGTAAGTTCGGCTACCAAAGAAGTACTACGGTATGCCGATGCCCTGCGCTATGGGTATGACCGTACCGTGGAACAAGACATCATCACCCACGGCACGATTTTAGCAGTGCAGGAGCGACTTGAATTCAACAGTGCAGGCATCCGTAAAACCCCCGGCGTGACCCTGAAAAATCAGCAGACCGGTCAGGTCGTCTATGAACCTCCCCAACACCCGGCGGAAATCGAGCGCGGACTGGCTAATTTGATCGACTACCTAAACGCACCCCAAGACGACGAGTTAGACCCGCTTATCCGTATGGCTATCCTCCACCATCAGTTTGAGAGTATTCACCCGTTTTATGATGGTAACGGGCGTACCGGTCGGATTCTAAACATTCTCTACCTCGTAAAGGAACATCTGCTGGATCTTCCTATCCTGTACCTGAGCGGGTATATCATCCGTACCAAGGCGGACTACTACCGGCTACTTCAGGCTGTACGTGATGAGGCAGCCTGGGACGAGTGGGTAGTCTACATGCTCAATGGCATTGAAGAAACCGCCCGAGATAGCATCCATTTGATCACTGACATTCGCGCGCTGATGGCTGACTATAAGCGGCGAATACGCAATGATCACACCCGCATGTACAGTCAGGACCTGATCAACAATATCTTTCGCCAACCATACACCCGGATTGACCTTCTGGCGCAGGACCTACGGGTTCATGAGAATACTGCGCGGACGTATATGAACACCCTGGTCCATGATGGCTACCTCAGTAAGCACAAGATCGGTCGCACGGCCTACTTTGTCAATGACCCCCTGTTTGGGCTACTTTCGAGAGCCTAGCGATTTGCTTTCATGGGAAGGAAACTCATCCTCGTAGCCTAAAGCTGACAGCTCGCCGGCCACCTCAAACGATCGTATCAGAAGCGTATCGTTTCATATCAAATCGTATCATGGTAGAGCACGGGTGACGGAGGTAAGGGGATCAACCGTGGAGCGACTGGCTCAAACAGCCTACGCTACAACGAATTGTTTTAAACTCCGTTTTCTACCTTTACCAGATTACTCCACTAATCACTCGACCACTCCATGACCGTCCGCGTCCCCATCCGGAGCAACATCCTTACCTGGGCCATCGAGCGGGCGGGCTACGCCGTGGAACCCTTCCTGGCCGGGAGGCCGGATGCTGCGAAGTGGATGAGTGGAGATAAGGAGCCCACGCTACGGCAACTTGAGCAGTTCGCCAAACGCCTGCATGTACCCTTTGGCTACCTACTACTAGAGGAGCCCCCGGAGGAACCGCCCGTACTCCCCTTCTTCCGCACTACCGGAGTCGACGCCCGTATCCCGCCGGAAGTGCGCGACGCAATTAACATTGTCAAGCAGCGACAAGAGTGGCTTAGTGACTACCTCAAAAACCACGATCACGAACCCCTCCCCTTCGTAGCGCGGACACCGGAGAGTAGCAGTCCGATTGAATTAGCAGCTACCATGCGCGAGCTCCTAGGCTATGCTACGGGAGCACCCATTGCCACCGGAACTGCCGCCGCGACGCTACGTGAACTAGCCGAGCGACTAGAGCGTATCGGTGTGCAGGTAACCTTCAGCGGAGTAGTTGGCAACAATAACAAGCGACCCATACCGGTAGAAGCATGTCGCGGCTTCGTGCTCCTGGATGCGTATGCCCCCTTCATCTTCGTCAACAATCAGGATGCTAAGGCGGCGCAACTCTTCACGCTAGTACACGAGTTTGCGCATGTACTCGTCGGCCAGGAAGGCATATTCGATCTTGCTGACCTCTTACTGGCTAGTGCGCCTACCGAGCGGCTTTGCGATGCGGCGGCGGCGGAGTTTTTAGTACCGGCGAAACTACTACGCGATAAATTTTAGAAAGCCCCTGAGCAACTAGCTGGTATCGCTCGAAAATTTGGCGTAAGCCAAGTCGTTATCGGTCGCCGGCTACTCGACCTGGGTCTGTGGAGCCGCGATGAATTTTTCGCCTTCTACGCCCAGCAACGCAAGCGCTGGCAGAGGAAGAGGGATAGACTGGCCGATAGTAGTGGAGGAAATTATTACGCTACGAAGGCACTCAAGGTAGGCCGTAGCTTTCTACAGTATGTAAATACTGCCGCACGTAGGATGAGATGGTCTTCCCAGGTGGGACACAAAAACTTTGTAGATTCTCACGACCATGGAAGCAAAGAAATCCACCAAAACGGGCAAGCGCGCCTACCGCCGCTACGATGCCAACTTCAAGGCCGAAGCCCTCAAACAACTCGAGCGCGGCACATCAGTGACTGAACTGGCTGCGTCGCTGGGGGTAAAGCCCAGTCTGCTGCACAGTTGGAAGTCCCAGGCCAAACAACCGGCTGTGGTGCTGGAGCAAGCCGAGGAAGTCAAGCGACTCACCAAGCAGCTCAAGGCCCGCGAACAAGAAATCGACATTTTAAAAAAAGCCTTGCGCATTTTCAGCCAAGCCGACTAGACCGCATGCAGTTCATCCACCAACAGCGTCCGGACTACCCGTTGAGTTTGCTCTGTGCAGCGATGGACATACCCCGCTCGGCCTACTACCGCTGGGTGACCCTGCCGGCGACGGACTCGCCGAGCGATCGAGCGGAGCAACGCCAGCAGGAAATCAACCGACTTGTTCTTCAGCAGTTCCACTACCACAAACGACGCTACGGAACGCGGCGTATGGTCGCCGAGCTAGCCGATCTGGGCTACCGAGTCGGCAGGGATCGCGTACGGGCGATCTACCGGCAGTTCGGCCTGCACGCCCTACAGCCTAAGTCCTTCGTGCCCAAAACGACTCAGACGCATCCCAACCGTCGACGGCGGAGTCCCAACCTGCGCTTAGACCAGCCGCCACCCCTACAGCCCGACCGGGTCTGGGTAGGCGACATCACGTACCTGCCCATGGTGGACGGTAGCTTCTGTTATCTAGCCACACTACAGGATGGCTACTCCCGTACCATCGTTGGTTACGCCGTGGCCGATCATATGCGCGAGGAGCTCACCCTGCTGGCCCTAGAGCGGGCACTGTATAAGCGCCGGCCCGCCGCGGGGCTCATCGTACACACCGATGGGGGTGGTCAGTACAGCTCGATGGCCTTTCGCCGGCGACTCACGAGGGCCGGCCACCGATCCAGTATGACGCGGCGGGACAACCACTACGACAATGCGCAGGAGGCTGAGTCCCTCTTTAGCCGGTTTAAGGCCGAACTCTTACCCGAAGGGCGCCGCTTTGTGGACCTGGCTGAAGTCGAGGCCGAGTGCTTCGCCTACATCGAGGGCTACTACAACACGGTGCGCCGTCACTCTTCGATCAGCTACCTCAGTCCGCTCACCTTTGAACACAACCTTGCTGCAGTTGCCTGCTCCTAACCTAACTGGCCCGCGTGGCGGCTGGCATAAACGCGGTAGTATCCGTTTTCTTTGCTCCAGCCCCCTTTGTCTGCTACAGGGGCTAGACCAAAGAAAACTCCCGCTGGAAAAGTAAACCCCTACCTTAGCAAAACTCCTTTTCAAAACTGTCCCATTTAACCCGACCACCTCACTATGCCTTCGTAGTTTTTGCTATAGTAATGCCTATCATCCCCTGTTACTACGATATAAGGCGGATTCCCCACCACCACATCAAACCCCAAATACGCCCCATTCTCCCCCAGCACCGCGGGAAACTCGAACCGCCACTCGAAGGCATCCTGGTAGATGGCATTGTCGCGTACCCCCTCCAGCTCGGCTTCGAGGGTGGCGACGGTCTTTTCCAGCGGTTTCATCTCCTTGCGCACCTTCTTAGCATCCACAGAGCCGAACAGATCGCCGACTTCGAGCAGGGAGCGGAGTTTGTCGAGGCGGCCACGGGCGCGGGCCAGTTTCTTGACGCGGGCGTCGTTGGTGCTGATGTAGGTCTCGAAGTTGCTCTTGATGCGCTCGATGAGGTCCAGGAGCTCGGCCTTGCTGGCGCTACCCCGGGCGCGGTGGTAGTCGGTAACGGCACGGCGGTAGTCGGCCAGGGTGAGGTCCGAATCGCCAAGGGCGCCGGTGAGGTCGTCGTCTAGTGCGAAGCGGGAGATCAGCGAATTACCCTGCTTAATATTAATATCAATATTCGGCAAGGTCTCCAGCTCGGCACGGGTCATCGGATGTGTCGCCGCCCCGCGGCGCTCATCCGATGTCTCCGTGCCGGGCGATGTCTCCGTGCCGGGCATATCGACGCGGTAATAAGCACTCTTCAACAGCTCAATCCACAGCCGCAGCCGGCAGATCTTCACCGAATTCGGATTAAGGTCCACCCCGAAGAGACAACCCTCGATCAGCGTGCGCTTCTCGGCAAATAAAGTTTCCTGCACGATCTGTACCTCCGGGGGTACGTGCAGCCGGCCCCGCGCGTCGGTAGTGACGTGGTATTCGTAGGGATCTCCGTCGCGGCGGTAGCTGACGAGGAGTTCGTCGTTGACTACTACTGCGTCGATGCCAATGTCTTTTGCACCTGCGGACCCGCCCAGAATACCTAGGGCTGATTTGGTAGCGATGAGCTCGTTAAGGGCAGAGACGAGGAAGTGGCCCGAGCCCACCGCCGGGTCGCACACCGTGATAGAATTGACTAGGGCGTTAGCGGCCAGGCGGACGGCGGGCTTGTAGTTGTCGCGGCGGAGGTAATTCTGAAGGGCCGGGAAATCATCGGCGTCGAAGTCGGAAAAGTGGGCGGTGTCGTCCCGGAACTTCTGCACCACGGCGCGGCGGATCGTCTCCCGGCACATGTACTCGGTGATGAAGCCGGGGGTGTAGAAGCTGCCGTCGCGGTAGCCGTTGATCTTCTCGAAGATGAGCCCCAGGACGCTGGCGTTGATGAGCCGCTTGTTGTCCTCCTGAATACGGGCTTTGCCCTCGCCGCCGAAGTCGTAGGCATCGAGGAAGCGGAAGAGGTATTCGAGGGGCGGGAGGGTGGAGTGCTTAGCTCGGCCGGCAAGTACCGAGCGGTCGGCGAGGGGAAGCTCATGCTGGTCCTTTAGGCTGTTGACGCGGATGACCTCGTCCTCCAGCTCGCTGATCTCGAACAGGGAGCTGTTGAGATAGGGGACGCGGGCGAAGTCGCTCACAAAGGCCTCCCGCTCGCCCACCGGTCGGTTGAGGACGTCGAAGAACAGCGTATTGAGGGCGTCGTAGTCGGGGATGCGCGCGGGGGTGAGGAAACGGTAGTCGGCCCCGTCGCCGTGGTAGGCCACTAGCTGAGTTTCGAGGAGCTTGAGGAACAGGATGCGGTTCACCCAGGTGAGGCAGAGCTCGAGGGCCACGGCAAACTCCCGCTCCTCTTGGTCGGCCCCGTAGCTGCTGAAGCCGGCGACCTTGCGGAAGCGCTGCTCCTTGCGGGCGACCTGGAGGGTGTTTTCCAGGAGACTGGCCTCGTTGCGGCGGCCGGCGGGGAGGCGGGCGATGCGCTCGTAGACCAAGGGGTTATTCTTGCCGGTATCGGCGTCGAGGGCCAGCAACTCCTTGCGGAAGCGTTTCTTGTTCCAGAACAGCCGCTCGAACTCAGCGTCGGCGAAGAGGTACAGGGCGTCGCCGTCGGTGATGATGAGTTGCTTGATGCCTGTGTTGCCGCCGTGGCGTTCGCGGAGGAAGTAGAGGGCGAGCTCGTGCAGCGCCTTGACGTTAGGCCGGGCGGTGGAAAACATGTCATTGCTCTCGGTCGTTTTGGCCTCGATGATGACGCCTACGGGGTCCTTACGCCAGGGTCCGTCGTGGATGACGGTGTCCATGCGGCGCAGCTCGGTCTGCACCAGGTAGTCGGTATCGGGGTAGGCTACGCCGCGCAGGAAGGTCTGGAGGTGGTCGCGCAGGGTGGATTCGCTGACCTTGCCGGTGGTGCGGTCCAGCAGGAGCGGCAGTTCGCGCTTGAGCCGTTCGATGGCTTCGCGGGGGACCTTTTCTTTGCGGTAGGCGGGGTTCAGGGCTTTGGTGAGGGTGAGCGTGGAAACTTTCATGGGGGGTAACTAGGCCGCCCAATTTACACTACCGAAGCGGGGGCGGGGCCGCGGGTGCGGTGTGGGTCGCCGAAGATCTATCAATTGTTAATCCGACGATCAAGCGCATTCTTTCCGACATGGTCAATGGAGACTTATTAGCGCGCTAAGGAAAAGGCGCCGGAACAAATTATACGATCAGGTAGTATTACCGCCTGCTTTCCGCCAGGCAAGTTCTAGATCAAGCCCAAATCTCCCGGGCCCACCACGGTAATCCCTTCGTTGATCGGGTAGGTCGGACCATCTATGGGGCAGACGACAAACGTCGGGGGACTGCCTAGGTCTTCGCGTGCCGTGTAGAATCCCTTGGTCAACTTCGGTGTAGGACTGGTCTTTATCACTACAGCAGCAACCACCTGTCCCCCACGTACCAGCACCACGTCCATTTCCGCACCACCACGGGTTCGGTAGTAGTAGAGCTCCGTAGAGCGGCCCAGACTACGTACGTAGAGCTGTTCGAGGATGTAACTTTCGAAGGAACTACCGAAGACCGGGTGACGACTGAGGCTCAGGTAGTCGGGCAGATTGAGGACGGTATGTAAGATCCCGCTGTCTCTGATGTATACTTTTGGGCTTTTGATCAGGCGTTTGCCCACGTTAGCGTGGTAAGCAGGTAGGCGCCGCACGACGAAGGTTTGCTCGAGCAGTACGAGGTAGCGTTCGAGGGTTCGATGATCGATCTGCAGGGACTTGGCCAGGTGCTGGTAGTTCAGTAGTTGACCACTGTGGTGACCGAGCATTGTCAGTACCCGGCGCATTACTGCCGGGTCAGCACGCACTCCGAGGTTGAGTAGATCGCGCTCCAGGTAGGTACGCACCAAATTTTCGCGCCATAAGAAGGACAAGTTGTCAGAGGGGGCCAGGATGCTGTCGGGGTAGCCACCCCGTAACCAGTGTGTCACGTAATTGACCGTATCACCCAGTTCATCCAGACGCAGCCCGGCAAGCTCCTCGATGGCAATCCGACCAGCCAGGGTCTCGGAAGCGTCCCGGATGAGGTCAAAACTGGCCGAGCCCAGTAATATGAACCGTCCGGCCGTCCTGTGGCGGTCGATCACCGAGCGAAGCTCCGTAAAGAGGCCCGGTCGACGCTGTACCTCATCGAGGATGAGCAAGGTGTCCAGGTGCTGCTCGGCAAATGCCTCTAAATTGGTCAGCGCCGCGAGATCGGCGGGCCGCTCCATATCCAGGTAAAGCGACTTCCTTGCTAGTTGATTACGCAGCGCAGCTACCAATGAGGTTTTCCCTACCTGTCGCGGCCCCACGATTACAGTAGCCGGAAAAAAGGTACTTAACTCCAATAAGCGGGTTTCTAAGATCCGTGCAACGTAATAATTATCCATGCTAAATTTACATGCTAATGTTAATTTAGCAAGGTAGCACAAATTAGCGGTAAGTTCACTATTACTGGTTCCCCCCCACAGTTCCCCTTCTCCCCACCAACACCGCACCAGCGACCCCGCCCACCATAAACCCCACAGCAATCAACTGCGCCTGCGTCAGACTCATCCCCAGCACCTCATACTGATCGTTCACCCGCACGTACTCAATGAAGAAGCGCTCCACGCCGTTGAGGAATAGGTAGATACTGAAGAGCAGACCCGGGTACACCGTTAGCCGCTTGCGTAGGCCCCATAGGATACCCCCGATGGCAAAGGCCATCATAGTCTCATAAAAGGGCGTCGGATAGTGCAGCTCCGCCAGCCGGCTACAGTACTCAACCGTGCAGCCGGGGATGGGTACGCCCTGGTTAAGTACGTTGTGGGGATAGTCGAAGCCGTACATCCAGTCGGGCAGGAACCAGCCCTTCGGGATGCCGTTCGGGATGGCCACACCCCAGTCGCCATCGCCACTGAGCTGACAGCCGATACGCCCCACCCCGTAGGCCACGATGAGGGCCGGGGCCACCGCGTCCATGACCGGCAGCAGGGGGATCTTGTGCTTGCGTAGGTAGAGGTAGACGGCCACCCCGCCGCCGATGAGGCCGCCGTAGATGGCCAGTCCGCCGCCGCTGAGGAGCTCCTGGAGGGGATTGGCCACGAAGCGGTCCCAGTATTCGATGACGGCGAAGAGCTTGGCGCCCAGCAGTCCACCGATGGCCGCCCGCATGGTGATGGGCCCCACGCGCTGACTGGGGTATACGTCGACCGGCACCGGATCGGGCACCGCGCCCTGCTTACGGCCAATGTTATAGTAGTAGCCCACGAGGAGGGCGGCTCCCAGTAGACCAGTCAGGAAGTAGCCCTCCGTGGACAGCAATACCCCGCTCGGATCGCGCTGCCAGGCAGCGAAGTTGGCCACGGCGTAGGGCAGTTTGTAGCCTAGCAGGAAGCCGAGGATGCCGTTGGTGACGTAGTCGGCCGTAGTGACCGTATAGCCGGGTACCTGGAGGGTCTTGGTGGGGGGCAGCTGTCCGATCCGCTCGCGGCGCTGCAGCTCCCACTTCAGTAGCCGGGCCGCCGTGAGAAAGGCCAGCAGCAGGAACAGGCCGAAGGTCTTGACGATGCTAAAGGCATTGTCGCGGGCAGTCCCGAGCAGGGCGTGCAGGAGGTAGGACAGGTCCGGGTACATGCCCGCAAAACTACGGCCTACCTACTTGGTGGCGGCGCGCAGCTCGTCGACCAGGCCCTGTACGGCGCGGCGGTAGTTGGCAGGGCCGTCGGCCAGGGCGGCGAGGGATTGCTCGGCGGCCTTCAGAGCCTGCTCCGGGCGCTTACGCTCCTGCAGGTAGCGGGCCAGCTGGTAATAGTCGCGCCAGCCGTCCTCGGCCCGGGCGGCGGCGGCGGAGAGAGCTTCGGCGGCCAGGTCGGTGGCCTCTTTGTAGTCCTTGAAGGACGACTCGGTAATGGCGGCAAAGGCTCCACGCAGGCGTCCGACGTCACCGGCAGCTCCCTTTTTCAGATAGCTCTTCGCGGCCTTCACGAAGCCTTTATAGTCGTTCCCCCGCAGCGCCACGGTAAACTCCCCCTCCGATTCCAGCCGATTGGCCTCGTCCTTATCGAGCAGGGATTGTTTGTCCACCGCGGTAGCCAGCAGGTCCGCGCTCCGGTACTCCAGGCCCTTATCGAAGGTCGCGCGTACGGCCCGCTGTAGCTGTGCCGCTACGGTTTCGTGTCCTTCTAATTCTGCCACGGCCTCCCGGTGTTCCAGCAGCAGGTCAAACAGTCGGCTGTCCGCCTCCGTCGTAGCCAGGAAGAGCAGGCGGAGGGTCGCAGGTGCAGTGAAGTCGGTGCCGGGCCGACGCAGATAATCGTTAGCGACGCGCAGGTGAGACTCCCCGGCGCGGATCAATGCCCGCACGTACTTAAAGGTCACCTCCTCAGTGGGTTCGGTTTCGTAGTCCGCCCGTAGCTCGTCCAGGTCCTTTTCGGAGCGGGATAGGGCGGCGGCGGCGTCCCGGATCAGCTGCTGCGACTGCCGGGCCCCGATCAGGCGGTGCACCACCTCATTCTCCGCATTGATGAAGAGCAGGGTCGGGTAGGCGGAGGCGGTGTGCCACTGGCGGAAGTCCGCCGACTCGGCCTTCTCCATATCGTACTTCACGCTGATGAAGTTGGCGTTGAAGTACTCCCCCACCTCCGCATCCGGAAACACGCGGGCCGACATCATCTTGCAGGGGCCGCACCACTCGGCGTAGGCGTCTACGAAGATGAGCTTGTCTTCGGCTTCGGCTCGTTCGAGGGCCTCGGACCAGCTGCCCCGGAAGAAGTCGATGCCCTCCTGGGCGGTCAGAGGGGTAGTGCAAAGCAGGAGAAGTAGCAGACGTAACATAAGTAATATTGATCAATAATCTTCGAGTTAGCCGTTGGACGCTTCAGAAGCGTGACTCAGGCGTTGGACGCTTCAGAAGCGTCCAACGCCTCCTCTTGCTTCGGCACCGGATCAGGCCCAAATCCCCCCCAGGGATGACACCGTCCGATCCGCTTCAGCGCCAGCCAACTGCCCTTCAGCGGTCCCCACTCCTCAATGGCCTCCACCGCATAGTGGGAGCAGGTAGGGTCGTAGCGACACCGCGGCGCCAGCACCGGCGAGATCGCCACCTGGTAAAAGCGAATGGGCAGGATGAACAGCTTACGGAGCATACCTCACTAACGGCTGACCAAAACCCATAGTTGTGGCAAGGCCTAGTACTCGCTCCACCGCCGCATCTCGATCTTTAGGGTGTCCGCCCCTTCTACCTGGGTAGCAATTTCGGTAAAGGAGGGCGAGCGCCACTTCGAGGGCGGCAGCTTAGAAAAACCGTAGGGCTCGGTGGGCACGCCGAAAAAGTTGCGGTCCAGTTCTCCGTTGCTGTTCAGGTCCTGGAAGGCGGCAATGACGTAGCGGCCCTGGGTGGGCACCTGGAGGTCGAGCTCGGTGCGGTCACTAGCCTCATCGAGCGTCACGATAGCGTTGGCGATGAAGTTCTTGTTCTCGAACCCATCCTGGCTATCGTAGGCAGCTACGTACACCTTACCCCCGGTAGTAGAGCTGACCACCTCTACGCTAATGCGTTGGGGGGCGGCGGTGAATCCGACGAAGGCAAGCAAACTGATCAGGTAGTACACGAAGCGAGTATTTTCGGAAGTAAGGTGTGCTCAATAAACAGCAACGCCCCGTGAAGGTGTGTTCACGGGGCGTTAAAGAGTTCTCAAATTTGGCAGTTACTCCGCCGGTACGCAGTACTTATCGAAGGCCATCTTCAGGTTCTGGGCGATGATCTCGGCCGGGCGCCCCTCGATGTGGTGGCGCTCCAGGAAGTGCACCAGCTTACCGTCGTGGAAGAGCGCGATGCTCGGGCTACTTGGAGGGTAGGGCAATAGATACTCACGGGCCTGGGCCGTAGCGGCTTTGTCTACCCCGGCGAATACGGTGTAGAGCCGATCGGGGCGATTCTCGTTGCGCACGGCCATCTTAGCACCCGGGCGGGCCATGGCGGCGGCACAACCACAGACGGAGTTGACGACCAGCAGCACGGTACCCTCGGACTGGCCCAGGGCGGCGTCTACTTCTTCGGGAGTAGTGAGGGCCTCGAAGCCAAAACCGGTCAGGTCCTTGGCCATCGGGATGGTAAATTCAGCGGGGTACATATGGGATAGTTTTCAGTCAAACGGTTTGCCCGCGTTTTTGGTTGGCTCCTCGTCCGCTGGGGCTAGTACTCAAACTCCAGCTTCTCGGCCGGGTACCCAAACAAACAGTCCTGCTTCACCAGTTTAGCTACCCGCTCGGGTACCATCTTCTCCCAGCCATCTTCCCCGGCCCGGATTAGCGCCAGCACCTCCTTGGAGTAGATGTGCAGATGTTCGGCTCGGTACTCCTCGATGTCGACGATCTGCCCGCTATCCAGTAGGTGGCGGTACAGGAACTTGACGCCCTCGGGGATGGGCACGTTCTCGGCCGTCATCAGGTCAGCACTCCCCTCCTGCTGGGCGGGGTAGACGTACAATTTGACGTTGCGCGTAAAGATCTCCCCGAAGGCCGCCAGCAGCCGCCCGTCCTGGTTGGCGTAGTACTTATCGCTGATGAGTTGCAGCAGGTCATTGACTCCCACGACGATCCCCAGTGGCGAAACTTTATACAGCGACAGGTACTCGATCAGGTCCCCGTAGCGGTGGTAATTACTGATGATTACGGTCTGCCCCAGTGCATTGAGCAGGGTGGCCCGGTGCAGGTAATCCCGCTCGTTGAGCTCGGAGTTGCCCTGTAGGTTATCCAGCGTCAGTTCCGTGAGGAGGAAACTTTTGGCGGGGTCGATGTGCTCCTCGGAGCGAAACTTTCTGTAGCCCGCCTCCAGCATATCGGCGTTGACCAGCGTCGTTGGCCGGTAGCTACCCCGCACCACCATTACGGCCTTACGGTACAGGAACTCACTCGGGTGAATGCTCCGGCCCCGGGGGTCGAACATCGTGATATCGGTGAGCGAATGCTTCACCAGCCAGAGACTGAGCAGACGGTTATCTACCGCAAAGTCCGGTCCGCTCATCACCATCATATCGATAGCAATGCGGCCTTTGAGCCCATCAAGCAGGCTCTCCACCAGATCTTCCGGGTTGTCGTGCAGGTGGTAGGCCCCGTAGATCATATTCACGCCCAGTATTCCAATGGCCTGCTGCTGCAACTGGTTATCATTATCCAGCATCCGGGCATGCAGCAGCATATCGTTCGCCCCCCCATTCGGTGTCAACTGAAAGCGCAGCCCCAGCCACCCGTTCCCCCGAATGGTACGGGAATAGTTGATCGCCGCCACCGTATCGGCGAACACAAAGAAGTTCGTATCCGGCCGGTCGTGCCGCAGCCGGTCCATCATCAGGTCATATTCGTGGTCGACCATCTTATGGATGCGGCTTTCACACACGTACCGCCCGCTCGGCTCGGTGCCGTAGATCTGGTCGGAGTACACCTTATCGTAGGCGCTCATCGTCTTAGCGATCGTACCGGCCGCTGCCCCCACCTGGAAGAAGTGGCGGGCTACCTCCTGCCCGGCTCCGATCTCAGCGAAGGTGCCGTAGATGCGGGGGTTCAGGTTGATTTCTAGGGCTTTTTGTTCGGTTTCTAGTAGCTGACGCGCCATGGGGGAGTAGATTTACAAATTACCATTTACAAGGTACAATGTACCATTTGTGTGTCAGCTCGCTTCGCTCGTGGTGCCGCCCAGACGAGTGAAGCGAGCTACCCCGCACACATTGTCAATGGTACATAGTAAGCTGTAAATGGTAAATTCAAAAAGAGGCTAGCACAGACTGCGCAGCCCAAACCCGATTCCCAGCCTGCTCCAACACCAGCGACCGCCCCCCATCCAGCACCCCGTCACTCACCACCACATTACGCCGCACGGGCAGGCAGTGCATGAAGTAGGCGTTGTTGGTCAGGGCCATTTTCTCCTCGTCCACGATCCAGTCGGGGAGGTCGGCGGTGGCGCCGTAGTCGTCGTAGCTAGACCAGTTTTTGGCGTACACGAAGTCGGCGTCGCGCAGGGCCTCCCGCTGGTTGTGTTGCACCTGCGCGCCTGCCCGGAACTCCTCTGCCAGGTCGAAGCCCTCGGGGTTGGCGATGACGAGGTTCACCTCCCCCCAGGCGAGCATCCATTCGGCGAAGCTGTTGGCGACGGCCTGGGGTAGCCGGCGGGGGTGGGGGGCCCAGGTCAGTACGACTTTAGGGCGGGTATCCCGATAGCTATCGGGAGTGCGGGAATGTTGTGCGATGGTCATACAGTCCGCGAGACTCTGCAGCGGGTGGCGGATGGCTGACTCCAGGCTCACGACCGGCACGGTGGCGTACGTCCGAAAGGCATTGATGATGCGGTCCTCGTAGTCGGCCTCCCGGTCGGTCAGGCTGGGAAAGGCGCGTACGGCTAGCACGTCGCAGTACTGGCTCAGCACCCCGGCGGCCTCCTTTACGTGCTCGGCCTTATCGAGGTTCATCACGACCCCGTCCTCGAACTCGAGCTGCCAGCCGCCGGCCATGTCCATCGTGATGACCTGGAAGCCGAGCTGGTGGCCGGCCTTCTCGGTGCTGAGGCGGGTGCGGAGGCTGGGATTGAAGAAGAGATTGATGAGGGTCTTTTGGTGGCCGGGTTGGGCGGTGAAGGGCTGCTGGCGGAAGTGCTGGGCGCGGGCGATTAGGGCGGGGATGTCGGGGGCGTCTTTGGCGGAGAGGAAGCTTTTCATGCTATTTTTTCTTTCTGGGGGCTGGGGCGGTATCCCAGAACTGCGTTCTGGGGCGGGGCGGGGGGAACCCCTACGGGGTTGTTGGGGCGGTTGTGAAGGTAGGATATTGATCGGCAGCAGGGGTGTGATCCCTGAGCGTTCAGTAGGTCTTTGGTAGCAGGCGTGCCTTGCAGCACTACGGTCTATCTCTTAATAAAAGCAGCCGGGGTACGTGCCGTGTTTCGACCACGTTGAGCCTTTAGGCGACCGTTGGTACTAACTCTCACCTCACTGATGAAACGAACTATTACAACCCTCTTCCTAGCTATCGGCCTGTTTACGTGCTTATCGGCCCAGCCGGGCGATTACCGCCCGGGCTTCTACCTATCCGCATCCGGTGATACGGTCAGCGGCTATTTTAACCGGGAGGCGAATTTGGCGATGAGTCGTGGTGTACGGTTCAGGTCGTCCGGTAGTTCCCCAATTGTTGTCCTTTCCCCCGCAGAGGTGAGCGAGGTAGTATTAATTGATCCGGTCACTCGCTTCATCAGTTTATCTCATTCCTATGGTGGTGCGGAGGGAGAGCCCATTACTGAATTCCGCTTCGCCGAGCAACTGGTAGCTGGAACTCGACTTGATCTGTACCGTCTGGATGTAGATCGTAGCGAAATTAATCGGGCCTACCTGAACCTACCTCACGTGGTCTACTATGCGGGTAACGGGGCGGAGTTGCAAAAGCTCGAAGTTATCGAGTCCCTCTCGTCCCAGGGCCACCTTCGTTTTCAGCTGCTGGAACGGTATAAGGGGGTGCTAGCCTATATGATGGCAGACTGGCCCCAGGCCTCCTCCCGTATCGAGTCTACCCGCTTCGAGGAGAAGGAGCTTGCCAGGCTAGTGACTAGCTACAACCAAGCCATAGGTGCGGAGGTACCGTACAGCATCATCTCCAGCAAGGAAAAACGACTCGCCCTCCGCCATGCAGTAGCGGTATATACCCCCACACTGTTTTACCAGGAGACGACCTTGCCCTTCCGTGGCGTTGGCCTGGACTACGTACTGAAGCTGCGGCAGGTGACGGACAACAGTCGCTGGGAGGTAGCCTTCGGCGCGGGTTATCTGCGCAGCCAGTACGATCGGGAGGTGAGCGCGGGCATACAAACCATCACCGCCAGTGAGTACCGCCTGCTGACTGAGTTGAATTACTTCCCCTTCGGCCACCGGACCTTTAGTCCTTATCTGATTGGGGGGGCCACCTCCTATCATAGAACGGCGGAGGCGAACGATAAGCGGGCTAGTTCTACCAGGGGGCAATCGATGAACCTGAATGTAGGCTTTGGTATCCGCTACGGGCGCCTCGAAGTCTTCGGTCGTCGCGAGAACCGCATCTTCTCGGTGTCTTCTTTTCGGCGCATCTTTAGCGGCCTCGACCGGCAGTACTTGACCACTGGCATAAGCTATGCCTTCAGGCAGTAGGGGCCGTCGTCCGAGCTGTCTTGAGTGCTTCCAGCAACACGTCACATTCCTGCCGTCCCACATTTAAGGGCGGTAGCAAGCGCAGGGTCTTGGGGTCCATAGCTGAGCCGGTGAAGACGTGGTGATCGAAGAGAAGGTGTTTGCGTAGAGGGGCAATCGACGTATCCATCTCCAAGCCGATCATGAGGCCGTGGCCGCGCACCTCACCAAATAGTCCGGTCTCCCGCAGTGC
This sequence comes from Neolewinella sp., assembly GCF_965214665.1. Taxonomy (GTDB): domain Bacteria; phylum Bacteroidota; class Bacteroidia; order Chitinophagales; family Saprospiraceae; genus Neolewinella. The sequence goes on from NZ_OZ243970.1 coordinate 3,022,051, forward strand.
CTGTATCAAATAGTCTCCCTGCGTTTTAGCGTTGGCGACCAGCTCTTCCCGCTCAATCACATCCAGTACCGCAATCCCCGCCGCACACGCCAGGTGACTACCCCCGAATGTAGTACCGAGCATACCGGACTCCGGCTCGATCTCAGGGGCAATGAGTACGCCGCCAATGGGAAAGCCGTTGCCCATACCCTTCGCCATGGTGATCAGGTCGGGCCGCACCCGGCTATGCTGGAAGGCGAAGAACTTGCCGCTACGGCCGTAGCCCGACTGCACCTCATCGAGAATGAGCAGGGCACCGTGCTGGTGACAGAGCTCGGGTAGGGCTTCGAGGTAGTCCGCATCGGGTACGTGAATACCACCTACTCCCTGGATACCCTCGATGATGACGGCGGCTACGTCGTCTTTCTCCAGCTCCCTACGTACGGCATCCAGATCATTGATATCTAGGAAGGTGACCGGATAGTTGCGGTTGATGGGCGCCTTAATGGCCTCGTTGTCGGTGGCATTAACGGCCGCCGAGGTACGGCCGTGGAAGGCACCGCGGAAGGCGATGATACGGCTGCGCCCGGTGTGAAAGCTTGCTAGTTTGAGGGCATTCTCATTAGCCTCCGCGCCGCTACTGACCAGGAAAAGCTGAAAATCATCGAGCCCCGACTGGCGCCCCAGTTTTTCGGCAAGCTCCAGTTGTAGCTTGTTCTCGACGCTATTACTGTAGAAGCCCAGCTTACCGACCTGCTCCGAGATCATGCTCACGTAGTGCGGATGGGCGTGGCCGATGCTGATCACGGCGTGGCCGCCGTAGAAGTCGAGGTACCGCTCCCCGTTTTCGGTGTACACATAGGCCCCCTGGCCGCGGACGGGCTCGATGGGGTAGAGGGAGTAGACGTCGAAGAGTTGCATGGGAAGGGGTTTAACTCGTCCGCCGAGCTATACGCAGTTGAGCTCGTCGGCCGAGTGGGTTAAATGGATCGGTAGCATAAACGATACGGTCGGCGGACGAGGCAAGCTGCGCAAGCCTCGGCAGACGACCGTGCCGACTGTCAGAACATACTCCCCTTCAATCTCAGCCCCATCCCCTCCCGCAACCCCAGCGCCAAATTCATATTCTGCACCGCCTGCCCACTAGCCCCCTTAAGAAGGTTGTCGATAGCGGTGGTGACCAGGAGCTTTCGGCCATGCTTTTCGACGTGCACCAGGCCCTTGTTCGTATTTACGACCTGCTTAAGGTGCAGGGGCTGGTCGGTCACGTGGGTGAAGGCCGCCCCGGCGTAGAAGTCACGGAAAATGTCTTGTGCCTCCGTCTCACTCAGGTCGCAATCGAGGTAGGTAGTGCAGAAGATACCCCGGGCAAAGGCACCACGTACCGGCAGGAAGTTGATACCCTCCGTAGCCACCCGTCCGACCTGCGCGGCGCTGCGCCCGATCTCGGCCAGGTGCTGATGGGCAAAGGGCTTGTAGACGCTCACGTTGCCGTTGCGCCAGCTGAAATGGGTGGTGGGTGAGGGACTCTGTCCGGCCCCGGTGCTACCGGTGAGGGCATTGACGTGGAGCTCGCCCTCGGCAAGGCCTGCCTGGGCCAGGGGAAGGATGGCGAGCTGGATGGCCGTAGCGAAGCAGCCGGGGTTGGCGATACGCTTGGCCCCTTTTATACGCTCACGGTTGATTTCTGGCAGGCCGTAGACCCAGGCCTCATCCATCCGGTAGTCGGTACTCAGGTCCACGACCAGGGTGCCCTTCGGGGGGCGGTGAGCATCGACCCAGCCGCGGGAGACGCCGTGGCCCATGCAGAGGAATACGGCATCCAGCTCCCCAAGCTTTGCACCGGCGGCCCCGGCAAACTTTAGCTCCGTCTCCCCTACTAGATCGTCGTGAATCTCCGCAACGTGCTTGCCCGCCTGGCTGCCGCTTTCGACCACGACCACCTCCACCTCCGGATGGTGCACCAGTAGCCGCAGCAGCTCGCCTGCCGTGTACCCGCCGCCCCCGATGATGCCTATTTTTTTCATAGTTCGATTGCTTATGGCCGAGACGTCGGATGAGCTTCGCTACGCTGCGACGCATCCGACGACCGGCTGACAGCATTACGAATGCGGCCCGGTACGCTCATGATCTTCGTGAAACCACGCACGTCATCCCCCGTCCAGCCCTTGTTCATCTCGCCGTAGCTGCCGAAGCCGGCCCCGAGCAGGTCATCGGGCGAGGTAATGCCGTCAAGGGTGAAGCGGTGGGGGTGGAGCGTGAGGTGGACCGTACCGTTGACCGTGCCCTGGGAGCTTTCCAGAAAGGCCTCGATGTCGCGCATGACCGGGTCGAGGAACTGCCCCTCGTGGAGCATCATGCCGTACCAGTTGCCGAGTTGTTCCTTCCAGAATAACTGCCACTTGGCCAGGGTGTGCTTTTCGAGTAGGTGGTGGGCCTTGATAATGAGCATGGCGGCCGCAGCGGCAAATCCCACCCGACCCTTGATGCCGATGATGGTGTCGCCCACGTGCACGTCGCGCCCTACACCGAAGGGGGCAGCCAACTGTTCCAGTGCCTTGATCGCAGCTACCGGCCCAGCAAAATCCTGATCGTCGAAGCCGGTAAACTGCCCCTCCGTAAAGTGCAGTTCAAGCTTCCGCGGTTCGGCGGCCGTGACCGGGACAGGCCAGGCCGATTCCGGTAGCGGCTGGTCACTCGTCAGGGTTTCCGCTCCACCCACCGAGGTACCCCAGAGGCCGGCGTTGATGCTGTAGGTCCCTTTCCTTTCGGGCCACTGCAGGCCGCGCTCGGCCAGGTAGTCCACCTCCTCCTGCCGCGACAGCTTCAGGTCGCGGATCGGGGTGATGATCTCCAGGTCCCGCCCGCTCAGCTCGAAGGCCAGGTCGAAGCGCACCTGGTCGTTACCGGCCCCAGTGCTGCCGTGGGCTACGCCGTCCGCCCCCAACTCCACGGCGTATTTGGCCGTTGTGATGGCCTGGAACATCCGCTCGGCACTTACCGACATGGGGTAGGTTTGGTAGCGCAGGCAGTTGCCGTACACGAGGTAGCGCAGGCAGTCGCGGTAGTACACTTCGGTAACGTCGATGCGCTTGTAGGATTTGGCCCCCAGTGACAGCGCGCGCTGTTTCATCTCTGCGATCTCCGCCTCCGCGAAGCCACCGGTATCGACGGTGAGGGCGTGCACTTCGTGGCCCTGCTCGGTGAGGTAGGCTACACAGTAGCTGGTGTCTAGGCCGCCGGAGTAGGCTAGGACTGTCTTTTTCAAGGAGTTAAGGGGTTGAGGGGTTAAGGGGTTAGGGGCGGTCATCGGAGGTGTCGGAGCTCCTCCGATGTCTCGCCTCCTCGATGTCTCGCGTCTCTCACCCCTCGACGATCATGTCGGAGAGGTCTACCTCCATAGCGCGTACCTCGTCGGCGCTGGGGGCGAGCATGGCGGTACACAGGCACATACGGCGCTCGTTGCGCTGTAGGATATCGTAATTCGGGCAGGTTTTGCAGCCGGCCCAGAAGGCATCGTCCTGCGTAAGCTCGGAGAAGGTTACGGGGCGGTAGCCGAGGTCGTGGTTGATCTTCATCACTGGCAGGCTGGTAGTGATGCCGAACACCTTCGCCTCCGGGTACTTCTTGCGCGACAGCTCGAACACCGCCGCCTTGATGCGCCGGGCCAGGCCATGGCGGCGAAACTGGGGGTTCACGATCAGGCCGGAGTTGGCCACGTACTTGCCGTGGTCCCAGGTTTCGATGTAGCTGAAACCGCCGATCTCGCCGTCCACCAGCGCGATGATGGCCTTGCCCGTGAGCATTTTTTCCTCCACGTACTCGGGCTTCCGCTTCGCGATACCGGTGCCGCGCGCCTTGGCGCTCTCTTCGATGAGGGTGCAAATGGCCCGGGCGTACACCGTATGTTCCGGTTGAGCCACCAGTATCTTAATCTGCATAGAAAGGGGAAAAGTCGACCGCCGCGGGCCGGGATAAAGGAGAAGGGATATTGCAGGAGGGGGAGACAGGCTCAAGTACGAGCTAGTAGCTTCCGGGCCGGAGCGGGAAGCACTTCAGATCCTTCGCCTCAGGAGGAGGATGCGGGGAGCGGATACCGGTTGCATGTAGCAAAGTTACGGCATTCTGTCCGGTATGTACTAGCCGTCAGTACACTAGGGCGGGGCCGCGGGTGCAAAAAAACAAAACCCCTAACCGGCGGGCGGCGAGGGGCTTGGAGTAGACCCACAAGGACTCGAACCTTGAACGACAGAACCAAAATCTGTTGTGTTGCCAATTACACCATGGGTCTCTGTTGGCGTTAGCGGCCGCAAATATAGGGGGGCAGGAAGTCTTCTCCAAGCCAGGGCGCTACTTTTGTAACTCAGCGGGGCGAGCGGAAGTTGCGTAGACCGTCTGGCGGAAGGACCCATCATCGGCCCACTCCAGCAATTGAAAGCCCGGGGGGTGATCTTCCATCATGAACTCATCGGCCCCGGGGTAGATAAAAAAACTGGTCGGCGGACACAGCAGTACGTCCAGATTGCGGTAGCTCACCGTGCGGGCCGCATGGTAGTGACCGCAGAGTACGCGGCGGCGGCGGCCATCGGTGGTGAGGATGTCGAGCAGCCGGTCGGTATCGCGCAGGGGGTAGTTGTCGTCCATAAAGGGCATACCCATCTTGATCGGGGGGTGGTGGATGATCACCGTAGCGGTAGGGTGTTCGACCACGGCCTCCGCTAGCCAGTCGAGCTGCGGGGGGTCGACTACACCGGGACTGGAATCCACGAAGAGAAACCACTCGCGCGCCAGTTCTACGGAGCCGTAGATTGGTTCCTGGCCCTCGCCGGGCATGAGGGGATAGGCTGCGCGCATCATAGCCCGATCATCGTGATTACCGGGAATGACAAAGTGGGGTACGTCGAACACCTCGAAGCGGCTACGCAGCCGGTGGTATACCTCCTGTACCGGCTCGTGGGCGCAGAAATCGCCGGTGATAAAGAGAGCATCCGGTTCCAGGGTGGCGATCTGTTTCAGGGTGGCTTCCAGGCGGGCGTTCACGTCCAGGCCCATAAGCAGTTCACCGGGGGGTAGGAGGTGGAGATCGGTAAGTTGGATGACGCGTAGGGACACAGAAGAACTACTATTTGAGTGGGTCAATAACACAAACGACCCTCCCACAAGCGCAGGAGGGTCGTCAGATAATGTAAGGTAAAGCTGCTTAGGCTAGCTTGCGGTAGATGAATAGCAGAATCAATGCACCCAGCACGGCGATCAAAATAGAGCCGATGTTGAAGCCATCAACACCCCCCAGTCCGAGCGCTCCACCGACGAAGCCGCCAATGACGGCACCGACGATACCAATAAGGATGGTGACGATCCAGCCACCGGGGTCGGGACCGGGCATGATCCATTTAGCGAGTGCGCCGGCGATGAGGCCAAGCAAAATCCAGGCGATAATACCCATAAGGCGTGTAGTTTTTGTTTGAAGGATGAATACAGCCATAAAGCCCTGGAAAAGGGGCATTTGTTCGTTTCTTGTCAATTTTAACTAAGCGCCCCCCCGGGCGTTCCCACCCTACCATGGACTACCCTACCCCCGTACTTTTCTTCGACGGCGTGTGCAACCTCTGCAACGGCGCGGTACAGACCGTCCTAAAATACGACCGGCGGGGCCAGCTCAAGTTTGCTAGCCTACAGTCAGAGCTTGCCGCCGAGCTCCTCCCCCAACTAGGCATCGACCCCGAGGCCCTCAAGTCACTCGTGCTCTACGAAAACGGCACCGCCTATACCCGCAGCGAGGCCGCCCTACGTACCGCCCGGCTGATGGGGGGCTCCTTCGCCACCCTGTACTACCTTCGCCTGTTCCCGCGTTCCCTGCGTGACTGGGTGTACGACCTGGTCGGCCGCAACCGCTACCGCTGGTTCGGAGCGCGGGCCGAATGCATGCTGCCGCGCCCGGAGTGGAGGGCGCGCTTCGTTTCTACCTAGCTACCCGCCCCCCACCGTATGCGCCTGCTGCTGTTCTTCCTGCTTGCCTCCCTTACCGCCTCGGCCCAGACCGATCTGGGGCTCTCCGCCTACTACCCCTTCGAGAGTAACCTGGGCGACGCCACCGGCGAGCCTACGAACCTGGGGAGCCCCGAGGGGGTCATCGACTACGACTGCGGGGTACTGGGTGAGGCGCTACTCCTGGGCGGCCCGGGCGATTTCGTGCGCATCCCCGGTGGGGCCACTAACAACGTCAACCGGGAGTTCGATGACGAGGATTTCAGCGTGAGCTTTTACTTCAAATCGCTCGATTCTGTAGGCCAGCAGTACCTTCTGGCCAAGCGCGACACGAACTGCGCCGTGCAGCCCGCCTTCTCCATCCGCTACGACGTAGCCCCCCGTACCGTGACCGTCGAGCTCACCGGAGCCGCCGGGGAGGTCACCGCCCTCAAATACACCCTCACTAATCAGTCCTGCTGGCAGCACCTCGTACTGGTGCGCGACAACACCCGCATCCGGCTGTTCATCAACGGCCTGGAAGTCGCCGATGCCACCTCTCCCCAGCGCGTAAACGTCGACAATGCCGGTGACCTCCTTATAGGGGCCTCTGCCTGCGAGGACTCTACGGTTACCAACTTCATCGGCCTCGTCGACGAACTGCGCATCTACGGCCGCCCGCTGCTGACCGAGGAGGTGCAGGAGTTATACCTCTTTCCGGACCGCGTCCTCACCCCCCCTACCAACCTCTTCCTGGGACAGAGTATCACCGTAGACCTGAACAGCAACTGCGGTACCTCCTTCAGCTGGACGCCCCCGGATCCGGTAGTCGATCCCACGGACGCCGAGCCCACCATCACCCCCACGGCCGCCGGCCGGCGGGTGTTCCGGGTGCGGATCGAGGACGACGTCAGCAGTTGCGTGGCCCGCGACAGCCTGGTGCTGCAGGTGATCGACCCCGAAGACCTCGACTGCACTACCCTTTTCGTCCCCAAAGCCTTTACCCCTAACGGTATCGGGCCGGTGGCCAACGAGACTTTCGGCATCTCTAACCCCTTTGCCATCGGTGAGCTGCTGAGCTTTGAGGTGTACGACCGCTACGGCGGACAGGTCTTCCGGACGGACGATCGATTCGCCCGCTGGGACGGCACCTTCGAGGGCCAGCCCGTCAATCCCGGCGTGATGCTCTGGCGGGCGGTCTACCGCTGTGGGGAGGAAGAGCTGATCCGCACGGGTAGCGTCACCATTCTGCGGTAGCGAAGTCGGCCGGGCGGTCCATCCAGCGGCCCCGGGTAAAGTCGGGAAAGGATTGCAGGGTGCCACCCGTTGCCACGCTCTGCTCCGAAAGCGGCGTCACGGCCAGCCAGGTGGCCGCATCGTACACATCGATCGGTGGCGCTATACCGGTCCGGGCCACGCGCACAAAGTCTTTGATCAGGAAGTAGTCCATACCCCCGTGCCCGGCCCCCTCAGCCAGCTCTCCTTCCGCCCGCCAGTAGGGGTGATCGTAGCGCTCCAGCCAGGTGGCGGCCGGCTCCCACTGGTGCTCGGGGGATTCGCCGGCGATGTGGATGCTGTCGTTAACGTCCATCCAGATGCCGTTGGTGCCCTGCACGCGGAAGCCCAGGCTGTAGGGGCGCGGCGAGTTGGTATCGTGGTGTAGTACGACCACCTCGCCGTTCTGGGTGGATAGCATGCTGGTCACCACATCGCCGAGCTTAAACGCTACACCGGCATTGGGGTGATTGGGGCCGGCCTGGTCCACGATGTACTTATGTAAACCCCTGGCCTTGGTGGCCATGGAACTGATGCCCACGAAGCGGTTGCCCCGGTTAATGTTGAGCAGATTAGCGGCGGGGCCGAGGCCGTGGGTGGGGTATAGATCGCCGTTGCGGTGTACGCTGTTTTGGGTACGCCAGCGCGCTTCATGGAAGGCCTTCTCGCCGAACTCCACCCCACCCCCGTAGGGCTGCTTGCCATCGTTGAACTTCACCGCCCGCAGGTCGTGCTGGTAGCCGCCCTCCAGGTGCAGCAGCTCTCCGAATACCCCTTGCCGGGCCATGTTAAGCACGGCCATGACGTCACGCCGGTAGCAGACGTTCTCGAGAAAGAACAGGTGGGTGTCGCTTTCCTCCTGCGCCCGCACGAGCTCCCAGCACTCGTCTATGCTGAAGGCTCCGGCTACCTCCATGCCCGTGTACTTGCCGGCCCGCAGAGCGGCAACGGCCATCACGGTATGCCAGCGCCAGGGGGTGGCGATGATGACGGCGTCGACGGTGGCCTCGGCCAGTAGGCGGCGGTAGTCCTCCGGTCCGCGGTCGTACACGGTGGGGCGGTCGTGCCCGGCCTCGTCGAAGACCTCGTGGGTACGGCGTACCATCTCCGGGTCAATGTCGGCGATGGCGGTAACCTCCACCTCCGGTTGCGTGAGTAGGACGCGAATGTGGTTCTGCCCCCGCAGCCCGCTACCGAGCACGGCGACGCGCAGAGGGCCTTCCCCTAGGGAGTTTGCACCGGCGTACCCCGCCCGCAGGAATGTGCTGCTGGTAAGTGCGGCGGTGGTGGTCTGTAAAAATTTGCGGCGGTCGAGGGGCATACTAGGTGGCTTTGCCCCAAAAGGTAGGCTACTTTCAGTCAATGGCACTGGAGCGGAGCAGACGGCGGCCCCAGAGCAGCACCTGGAAGCCGTACACGCTGAGCCAGACCAAGAGGACCGTGTAGCTCAAGGACTGCGCCCCGGCGTACCAGGCCTGCTCGCGCATGTCGACAAAGAGGTAGTTGTAGCTCACGAAATCGCTCACGGCCAGGATGGCGTAGGCAATGACGAATAACATACTACCCTTCAGCAGCTTACGGAGGTACCATAGGAGACGGGGCAGGGACTTACGCCCGAGTTGGCCCCGCCGCCGCCGCAGGTACTGGTAGGCAAATATGATGTAAGCCGGCCAGATCACGAGGTACAGGGCCTGCTCTAGTCCCCCATAGAACGGACTGTAAAAGTAGCGCCCCTCCGGCCGCCGAAAGGTAGGCACCAGCCAGATGGAAACGAAAAACAGCAGCTGCGCGAAGGGGAAAATGAAGTGCTTCAGGTCGCCAAGCCGGAAGCGATAACCGGGGTAGAGACTAATCTTGACGTGAAAAAACAGCAGCACCGGCAGCCAGAGCGTGAAGTAGATGGGCAGGAACTCCAGGGCCGGATAGCGGTCGGTGAGGCCCGAAAAGAGCAGCAGAAAGTGTAGCTGGGTGAGCCCACCGGCGATGAGTAGGGCCCCGTACAGGCGGTTGGCGCGTACCTCCCCGCTGCGCTTGAGGAAGAACAGGCTACCGATACCGATGGCCGCCAGCAGACTGACGGCCATCAGGAGGATCGGCAGGTAAAAGGTCAGGGCATGCGCGGCGGACATGGCACGAAGGTACGCCCGGCGCTAGAGGGTGACACGGCCGGCCCGCAGCTCGCGGAAGAAGCCCCGGAGGTACTTGGTGATCTCGCGCTGGCTGCTTCCATCGAGCAGCGTGTAGCCTGCTACCTGTTGGAGTAGGGTATCCTCTAGTGCCAGAAAATCCGTGGTGGCCTGGCTTAGGTCAGGCGCGTCGGCAAACTCCCAAACGAGGCTGCGCTGCTTGACCTTATCGTTAAGGTAAGAAGGGTTGACCAGCCCGCTGAAGTCGAAGTCGTAAGGTACGGCGGTGAGCCGGCCATCATCGGTGCGCAGCAGTTTGAGGTTACGCGCCAGGAGGGTGCTGAAGTCACCGTTGCCGATCATGTACTGGAACAGCGTCATCTGCTCGGCATTGGCGTACTCGGCCAGGGGGGCGTTGTAGCAATCTTTGCAGTTATCGGCCTGGAGGCGGTGCTGCAGCTCGTCGGTGTCCTCGATCAGGATCGCGTAGCTGGTGGTGGTGCTGCCGTCGGCGGTGTTGACGTAGTTGATGGTCAGCAGCTTGGTGCGGAAGCTGGCCTCGGGGTCGATGGTCTGGTAAAGCTCGTAGGCGAGCTGTTCGCGCAGGATAGCGTCCTGCCCGGCGGCCTCCTCGGTGCAGGGGGTGACCAGTTTATAGTCGTTGTGGGTATTGAGCCCGGCCAGGCGCAGCATGTCCTTATCAAACTGCAATTTCATGGGCGGCAGGGCGCAGGTGCGGCGACGGAAGCGACCCCGTACGCTGACGTTGAGGGTGAAGGTGCGCCCATTGTCGATCACGGTGCCCCGGATAGAGGATGCGGAGTAGCGCAGCGCTTCCAGGCTGTCGAGGTCCAGGTGGAACTCGATGGTCTTGTGTTCCATGTGGCTCCAGCGGTCGAAAATGCTCTCGCCCTTCTTCGCCAGCAGCGAGGCCGAGGCGGTCAGGAAGAAGAGCAGAAGGGCGGTGGTGCGTAACATGGTGGAGTAGTCGGTTGCGGTTTTGTGAAGAAGGACGGCAGCGGGGGTAGGGCCGTTGCATGGTGCTAAAGTGGGGGTTAGCACCTGGTTTCACAAAAGCATTCGAGCACTCCTCGGAATGTATCGACGAATGGTACGATGCGGCCTCCGGCCGCATCGCACTGCTACTACCTAAAACACCTTCTCGTAGAGCTCCTTCTGGTGCTCCTCGGCGGGGGTGCGGTCCTCGAGGAGCTCGAAAACGTTGCGCCTGATGGTGTGGGCGATGTCGCCGGTGGGTAGGTCGTTGCAATCGAGGCCGAAGGGGTCCTCGATCTCCTCGCCCATGAGCTCGATGCCCAGTAGGGCGAAGGAGATAAGCATGGTGAGGGGTACCATGGCCCAGCCGAAGGGCTCGGCCAGTCCGAAGGGGAGCAGCAGACAGTAAGCGGAGACGAAGACCTTCAGGTACACCGCGTAGCTGAAGGGAATGGGCGTCTTCTTAATGCGCTCGCAGGCACCCAGGATATCGAGCAGGCTCTGGTGCTGGGCCTTGATGTTGATGTAGTCGCCCTCGTTGATGGTGCCCTCCCGGTGAGCGGCGGCCATGCGCTGGAAGATGCGCAGGGCGATGAAGTTGGGAATGTGGTCCTTGGTCTGGTAGTAAGCCGTCTCCTCGGGGGCCAGGTAGACCAGCTTATCGAGCTTAGTACCGGCGCGCAGGTGCTCGGCCAGCGCAAGGCAGAAGTTAGAGATGTGCTTGGCCATGAAGCGACGAATGCCGGTATCTGACTCCGGCCACATGCTATCGACGTAGATGGCCATGTTGCGGGTGTTGTTGACCAGGGCACCCCACTGCTTGCGGGCCTCCCACCAGCGGTCGTAGGCCGTGCTGGTGCGGAAGCCGAGGAAGATCGATAGGATAACCCCCAGCAGGGAAAAGATCGTGGTGTCCATCTGCAGGTAGTCGTGCAGATCGAAGAGCAGGATGCTCCCCTCGATCGCCGCGGCGTAGAGCCCCAGGAAGAGCACCGATTTAAGGATGCGCTCCATGGTGTAGCTGCTGGTCAGGTGGGCTACGTCACCGAACCAGTTGTCGTTGGTCTTGTAGAGGATCATGCGCGGGGGAGTGTAGGGTGTGGGAACGTGTACAAGTACACTTCACCCCTTGGGTTGGTTCCCTATTAGCCAAGGTCGAGTAGCCTCCGGCCCGAGCAGAGACGTACAGCAGTACACGCAGAAGTGGCTTCGCCACTTCATCGCTGACGTTATAGGCTCGGGCCGGAGGCCACTCGACCTTGAATCTTAGCCCAATTTTATGACCTCCGCCTCCATTGTCTTTCGCCCTAAGTCAATAAGTAGCTTCGTGCCTAGCTGCTGGTAGCCATCCTTCACGTAGCCCATACCCAGGGGATAGTCCAGGCTCGGGGCGTGGGTGCCGCTAGTCACCTCTCCGATCACCTCCCCGGCCTCGTTCTGGATGGGATAACCGTGGCGCGGGGCCCGCCGGTCGTGTACGCGGAAGCCCACTAGGCGGCGGGGAATACCCTCGGCTTTCTGCCGTATTAGGAAGTCCTTACCAATGAAGTTTTCCCCATTCAGCTTCGTGATCCAGCCCAGACCGGCCTCCAGGGGGCTTGTGGTATCGTCGATGTCATTGCCGTACAGGCAGTAGCCCTTTTCGAGGCGCAGCGTATCGCGGGCGGCCAGTCCGGCGGGTAGTAGTCCGTGCGGCTTACCGGCCCGTAGGATCGCGTTCCAGGCCTGCTCCGCCCGGTCCGCATCCAGGTAGAGCTCGAAGCCCCCGGAGCCGGTGTAGCCCGTGGCGGAGATGATGACGTTGTCAACACCCGCAATTGCCCCCCGAACGAAGCTATAGTAGGGGATATCGGCCAGGTCTACATCCGTCAAGGGCTGTAGGATCTCCACCGCCTTCGGCCCCTGCACGGCCAGCAGCGCTGTACGGTCGCTGATGTCCAGCATCTCCGCCCCAAAGGAGTTGTGCTGCTCAATCCAGTCCCAGTCCTTCTGGATGTTGCTAGCGTTGACCACCAACATATAGCTCGGGTGGGTGCCGCTCATGCCCATTTTAGGATTGGCGGGTAGGCGATATACTAATAGGTCATCGACGATCCCGCCCTCCGGCCGCGGCAGGCAGCTGTACTGGGCCTGACCTTCCGTGAGCTTACCTACGTCATTGCTCGTCACGTACTGTACCAGGGCCGTGGCTCCCTCGCCCCGGATGATGAACTCGCCCATGTGCGAAACGTCGAACATACCGGCGGCTTCGCGTACTGCTTGGTGTTCCTCCTTGAGCGAGGTGTAGGAAAGCGGCATTTCGAAGCCGGCGAAGTTGACGAGCTTGGCGTCTAGGTGACGGTGGGTATTAATGAGGGGGGTGGTGAGCATGTATGGGTAGGTTGGGCGCCGCAAGTTAAGTTATCGAACCGCAGAGGACATGGAGGGCCGCAGAGATATGTCACACCTAAAAACACCTCTGCGGCCCTCTGTGAACTCTGTGGTTAAACCCAAGCGCCGCCAGGCGATCCTCAACTCACTGGTAGATACACCCGAAACACCGACCCCTGCGGCACATTATCCACCAGCTCGATCTGCCCCCCGTGCCTATCGATCACCTGCTTGACGATGAATAGTCCCAGCCCCGTGCCCTTCGTACTCCGCGTATCCTCATTGCCCACCCGGTAGAACTTGGCCCACACCCGCCGCTTTTCTCGGTCGGGAATGCCCAGGCCATTATCCTCGACGGTCCAGACGATCTCGCTACTTCCCCCTTTCTGCAAACTGGTGTGGATGACCGGCTCTGGCTGAGAATACTTCGCGGCGTTCTCCAGCAGGTTGACTACTACGCTGGTCAGGCCCGGGCGGTCGCCGGAGATAGGCGGGATATCGGGCTCAATGTCCACGTTCAACCGGGCGGTTTTGTACTTCATGGCCACGCGGTCGGCGGCATCCTGTACCAGCTCACCGAAATCAACCGGTTCGCGGTTGAGCTGGTAGGCGTTCTCTAGTTTGGCACTCAGCAACAGGTCGTTTACGAGGGCGGTGAGGCGGTCGGTCTCGGCCAGGGCGTTGGTGCTGAGCTTCTGCTGAATTTCCGGCTGGAGCTCGCGGCGCTTCTGGAAGGTTTCTAGGATAAGCCGGATGCCAGCCAGGGGTGACTTCAGTTCGTGGGTGATGCTGAGCAGGAAGTTGCGCTGCTGCTCGGCGGCGCTGATCTCCTTGCGCAGGTTACGAAACAATAGGTAAATGCCCCCGGCCAGACTCAGCACCAGCAGCAGGGCCTCCCCCAGGATCATGCGCTGCTGCCGCTCGAAGCGGTCGGTGAGGAGTTGGTAGTTTTCGGTCAGGCGGAAGTCGCTCGGCTGGTCTATGCGCTTTTGTACCGCTAGCTCGATGGCCAGTTTATCTACCCGGGCGTTGTGAGCCTCTTCGTTTTTGCGCAGCAGCAGGATGGACCACCAGCCGAAGGCCAGTAGCATGTAGGCGATGATGGCGTAGCTGATTACCGGTAGACGCCGCATAGAGGTAAGGTCGAGTGGCCTCCGGCCCGAGCAGAGCCGTGCAACCATATAAGTTGAAGTGGCCTCGCCACTTCGTAGCTGGTGTCGCAGGCTCGGGCCGGAGGCCGCTCGACCTTGGATCCTTGCCTACTGCCGCACCAGCTCGAAGTCCGTACGCCGATTTAAAGCCCGACCGCTCTCGCTGCTATTGTTGGCGATGGGATTACTGGGGCCGTTACCAATGATGATGAAGCGGTTAGGATCCATATTGTACTCACTGGAGAAGTAGTCGGCCACGGCCTGGGCGCGGCTTTTGCTCAGCGTCTGGTTAGTCGCAGCACTACCGGTGTTGTCGGTATTCCCCTCGATGCGGATGCGAGCATTGCCGAAGGCCTTAGCGATCTGTACGAACTCGTCATCGATGATCTCCTTAGCGCGGTCGTCCAGCGTAGCCACGCCGGTCGGAAAATTGATGCTCACCCGTTTGGTGGCGATGGCCTCCAGGTTATCGCCCTCGGCTTCGTCGACCCGGTCGAAGGTGGCACTGGGCTCAGCGGCGTTCTCACTGCCCGTCAGATCGTCGTTGGCATTGATGACCAGCGCGCCGTAGCTGGCCTGGCGGAAGTCCGGCACCCGGCCATCGATCAGGCCGAGGTTGCGGTACTCCTGTTCCATTTTGCGGTATAACTGCCCGCCGGTCACGCCGCGGAAGTCGGGATTTTGCCCGAAGAAATTCACGTTGTCGCCGTGGGTAGTCAGGCGCACGTTGTCGATCATGGCTACGGCATCGTCCTCGGTCAGCGACATCTCAGGGCCAATGATGCGAGCTGCCCGCTGCTTATTGGCTTCGCTGGCGTTGATCTCAGCCGCCCCGCGCATCCAGCCCTCGTAGAGTTTTTCGAGGCGGTCGCGGTTAGCTTCCACGTAGTCGCGCTTGGCGAAGAACACGTCGGCGATGATGTTGGAGGCGGAGCGGGTACTCTCCAGCACCTTCGCTCCGGTGACGGCACGCACGCTAAGCTCATCGTCCGGCGACCAGACTACGGCCGCATCTACGTTCCCGCTCTTAAAGGCCGCTGCGGCATCAATGGCTGAGGGTACCCCCTGGATGTTGATGTCGTCTACGGTAAGTCCCCCGGCCTCAAGCAGCCACAGCAGGAAGGAGTGACTTGGTGTCAGCTCAGCCACCGCCACGGTCTTGCCCTTCAGGTCAGCCACGGAGTTGATGCCCCGCTTGACCACGATAGCATCCCCGCCCCGCGACCAGTCCGACTGCCAGAGCACCACCGGGTTGAAGTCGGCCAGCTCCGGCATGATCGTCGGCATAGCGTCGATGGTGTACCAGTGTACGTCGATGTCTCCGTTTTTAAAGGCGTTTAGGCTGGCCGGCACGTCGTCGTTCAGGACAAACTCTACATCGATGCCATACTCCTTGCGGAAGCGACTCTCCGCGGAGGGCTTGAACCCCTCGTTAAAGTACTGTCCACCTGCGTACCCGCCCCAGGTTACTACGCCTACGCGGATGGGATCGCCGTCGCTATCTATTCGGTCGTAGCTGTCGTCGGTCTGCTCGGTGCCGTTGCCCAGAACACCGGCGAGCAGTTGGCCATCCGTGAGGTAGTTGACGCCGAAGACAATCAACAGCAGGATGAGAACGGTAATGAGAAGTTTACTGAAGGTGGTGAGGCGTGCCATGTATGTTAGTTAAAAAAAGAGTCGTACTGGTTCGTACTGCCCGTCTGCCGCTGCCGCTCCGGCATGGGCGCATCCAGGTCCAGTACGTCGCTGTCGTTGTTGGCCTGTAGCAGTAGGGTGGATTTCTCCTCGCCCAGTAGCAGGCTGTTCGATTCCTTTTCCCACTGCTCGAGCATGTTAAGGCCCTCCTCTTCGAAGACACCGTTCTGCAGGTCGACCGAGTCCATAAAGTTGGCCGATACCTCCATGAAGCGCTCCATTTCGCCGACCTTGTTGGCCACGTCCTCGGTGATGCTCTCCATGGCCATATCGAACATAGCCCGCTGGTCGGGATCGCCCTGGATCACGCTCATCGCCGACTTCATCGCGCCGTGACTGGCGTGGATCGCCTTGCGCTCCTGCTCCTTGACCATCACCTGGTCCTGGATATCCTCGGCCAGGATGGAGCTGTTTTCGTACATCTTGGTCAGCACCCGGTAGAGCACCTCCATTTTCTTGTACAGTTCCTCCAGACGAATGTTGCTGTCCTTGAGGCGGCCGGCGCGGCGTGATTTCAGGATCATTACGTTGCGCTTATTGGTCTCCTTGGCCTTACCGGCGATTTTAAGGTTGGAGCTGATCTCGCGCTCGTTGTTCACGATTACCTCCTTGAGCTTGTGCATCTGGGCGCGCAACTGGCTGATCTGCTTATTCATCTTGCGCAGGTTACCCTGTAGCTCCTCGACGTAGGTCTTGAGGATGCCAATGGGGTCGATCTGCACGAACATGCCGGTGATGGCGCGCATCACACTTTTGTACATGTAAAAGACCAGGTTGCGCATCTTCGGGTCCAGGACCATGTAGATCAGGGCCATCAGGATGAGGCCGGCTACAACCAGTCCGATTGTGGTACCGATGAAGCTCAGGATCGCCGCGCCGAAGGAGACCACCACGTAACCCAGTATACCCACCAGGGCCACCAGGAAGAGGAGTCCGGTCACACCCTCCGGCCGCTGCCAGAAGGATTTTGGTTTCATCTGTGTTCCTTCCATAGTTCGTGCAAATTTTGGGGCCGTCAGCAAAGATAACGAACGGCTTTCCCCATTAAAGGTTAGCCCGCGCGGCAAGTTTGCCCGCCTCGACCAGTGCCCCTAATTTATCGACTATTTCAGGTACTGCCGCATTTTCTCGATATCGGCGGTGATACTGCCGGCAATCGTATCGTACGTTTTCTGAAAATCGGCGGCCGTCGACTGGATCTTGGCCTGGCTCTCCCCGATCGTCTGCTGTAGCTGCTGTTGCCGCGCTTTGGTTTTCCCGATCTGTTCTTGCAACTGTTTGATCTTAGTCTCCTGCTCGGCCACCAGCCCGTCCAGGCGCTTGAGTTCATCCTGTTTACTCCCCACCTGCTCGTCCTGCTGCTTCTGCATGGCCGCCGCGAATTTGTCCTGTTCCACCTTCAGCGCGCTCAGGTAGTGGGCGGCCGAGTCGGTCAGTTGCGCCGGCGTCACCCCCATACTCTGGGCGGCGGCGTAGGCGGTCTGGAAGCGCATGCCCTCGTCGAAGTTCATCTTCTCCAGGTTTTGCAGCGCCTTCTTATACTCCAGGTAGTCGAAGCCGGGCAGGTTGGCACGCTCCATGGCCTGTAGGAGTACCTCTACGAACTTATCGGCTACCTTTCCATCGGTAGTGGGCTGCGTCATCTGGGGTTGGGGCCCTAGATGTAAGCCAGGTGCGGGGGACGTGGTAGAAGCAGTTCGTTGAGCCTCGCTTCGTTTGTCCGGCAGGGTCGATTTAGCCCTCGGCGGTTTGCCTTCCTCCTCTACGATGAAGTAGCCTTTCAGATTTTTCCACATAGTGCACGTGTAGCGGCGACTTTAGTCACCAAGCTGCATAGGTGGTCAAGGTAAGTTGCTTTAAATAAAAGGCCCGTCTGACTGTGTCAGGCGGGCCTCTATAGCAGCATGACGGCTGAAGCCGTCGCTACAGATCGCTACAGTTAGAAGCGCAGCGTCACCGTCTCCCCGATACCGCAGCCTACGGACACGCGGTCCCCCTCCTTCATGTTGCGGGAGAAGGCCTCCGAACGGATGGGCATGGATTCGCGGTAGTTGCCGATACGGCGGTTGGCATCACCGGCTACCTCGCCGTCGATGCTTTTGGCGTAATTGTACTTATCGATGGCGGCCAGTACGGCGAGGCGCTGCTCCCAGGCATCGCCGCAGTTGCTGCTCATGCGGCCGTACATGTCGCCGATCAGGATGTAGGGCTTGCCCCAGCCCGGCTTGAGCTCGGCGGCGCGGTTGGCGTTGGCGCGTGCGGAGCTATACTGACCGAGCTTAGCCAGCTGGATTTGGGCGATCTGGTAGTAGGCCTGGGCCTTTTTGTCGTTGTCGTCGGTAGCCTCGATGCCGCGCTCGTAGGCCTGTACGGCTTCGTCAAACTTACCCTCGTTGTAGAGCTCGCTGCCCTCGTAGAGGGGGTTGAGCCGGCGGCGTTCGGCCTCGTACTCGTCGGCCTTTTCGGCGTAGAGCTCATCGTACATATTCTGTACGCGTACTACGTCGGCATCGGTGGAGTCACAGCCCTGGGCCTTCAGCTTGGTGACGATATACTTGAGGATGTTGATGCTGTCCTTGTTCTCATCGACCTTAGGCAGTAGCAAGCCCTTAAAGTAGTCGCAGTCGAAGATCTCATCGGCGAATTCTAGCACGTCGGCCTCGAGGTTGTCCTTACCGGCCTGGTAGTAGGGGGCATAGGTCTCGTTATTCTCGATGTTGTAGTCGGCTACCTTGGCGGCCTTATCGTAGAGCTCCCGGACGCGGGTGTTGTCGATGGCCTTTTCCTTGAAGTAGTAGTTGAGCAGCTTACCCAGGGGAGCTAGCACGACGTACTCGGTGTCGTTACCGCCCTCGTCGATGGCCTTTTCGATGGTGGTCATAGCATCTTCGCTGTAGCCCATGAGGTAGAACATGTCCGAGCCCTTGCGGCCGAGCAGGTAGGCCTCATACTTGGGGTAGCAGGCCAGTTCCTGATCGTAAAGGGTGAAGATCATGTCGGCGTACTCCTTCTTTTGGGCCTCATCGGTGGCCTTATCGTACATGGCCCGGTAGAACATGCGGCCATCACGGTAGTGGAAGGGGCGGTTGCCGTCGGCGGCCGGTGCGATATCGTAGGCCGTCTTCCAGTTCTTGAAGGCGTCGGTGAATTCAGCGTCGGGCAGGGCGGCGAGGTCTTCGGCGGTCTTGCCCTTAACGAAGTTGCGGTAGGCAACGTGGGCATTTTCGGCCTGTTCTTTCTGGGGCGAGTCTACCCAGGTAACACACTGGGCGTTCGCCAGGGCGCTGGAGCCGCACAGGACGAGCAGCAGCGCGAGCGTACGAAGGATATACATATTGGTCTAATTGAGTTTGCGTTTAAAGAACCAGGAGTTGTCATTGAGCGAAAACCCTAGCGTAAATTGTACATAGGTCTCATCGAGCACGTCGGGGACGCCAAATTTACCGTATTCCACGGCAAGGTCTAGAAAAGACACCTGCTGACGTGGTAGGCGAATGGGCATCCCGACGCCTAAGGTAACGGCATTACGCCGCGCCTGTTCTCCGTCGATGGTACGGGGGTCGTCTTCCAACCGCACGCCCGCCCGGTAGCGCACCCGCCTCCAGTAGCTGTTGTAGGAGTCAGCGTTGGGGATATACTGGATGCCGGCGGCCAGGCGGGTCACGTCAGCCAGGCTCTCCGGCTGGGCATCGTTGGTGTAGTCCCCGTAGCGCTGCCGGCCGTACTCCGCCCCAATGTACAGCCGGTTAACGTCCTCGAAGGCGATGCCGAAGTTGTAGCTGGCGGGCAGGTCGGCTCGGCCCCGTAGGGCACCTTCAGACCGGAGGGAATCCTGAATGATCGGAACTCTCCCACCAATACTCTGTTGACTGAACCGGCGTAATAGCAGCGTAGCATCCGTGTCGACGCTCCCCCCCAGCATGCCGTTCACCCCCAGAATGAGGCGCTTACCGGAGGCGACCTTTTGTCCCTCTTCACTAAGGTCGGTAAAGTTGAAGGCGTACTGCACGCCGTAGCCCAGGTTGAAGCCGCTGATGCTGAAGTCCTCGACAAACTCGGTAGCCAGGGCGGCGGGGATGCTATCGAAGGTCAGGATGCGGCTGTTGGTAATCTTGCCGAAGTTATAGTTGACATTTACCCCGCCGGAAAGCCCCCGGTAGCGGAGTGCCGTAGACCAGCTGACGCGGTAGGCTCCGCCCGTGCCCTTCAGCCGGTTGGAGGTGGGGCCGAGCTCGCTATCGACGTTACCCTTCAGCTCCAGGTCGTAGCCCACCAGGGTGGTGGGGGCAGGGAGAAGGCCATGCCGGCATTCCAGGAGTTGAGCAGGCGGTCGAGACTTAGGTTGACCGGGTTGCGCAGTGGAAAGCCCAGGGCAAGGTAGCGGATGTTCCCCTGCCAGGCATTGGCGCTACCGCCGGCGTCCGAAAGCTCGGAGTTGCGCGCGTAGAGTCCGATCTCGAAACTGGTGGCCTGGAGGCTAGCCAGACTGGCGGGATTGAGGAGGTTGAGGTGGAAGGCGTCCTGGTAGGTGGTCTGTAGTCCCCCCATACCGGACTGCGCGGCGTGAAACTGATCGATGGGGTCTCCCAGGCCAAAACGGCTGAGGGGGCTATTTTGCTTAGGACGAAGGTCAGTTAAGTTCGTACCGGTAGTTTGCTGGGCCACCACCTTATCGGCAGCCAGCAGGCTCAGTAGCAGCAGGGTAAACAGGAGCGGACTTGATGAAAAACGCTTAACTGACATAGGTCGACAAGATTTGATTGAGTCCACACAGGACCAAGTGGGGCAGGTGCAACACCTCCAGCGAGAAATGGGAAAGCAGTAGCGGGGCATCGCCGCCGGTCAGTACGAGCCGTAGGTCGGGATGGGCCGGGAGCAGGCGGCGGTAAAGCCCCTCGATCTCGTACACCACGCCCAGCTGTCCGCCGTGCCGCAGGGCCTGCTCGGTGGAGCGACCTACCGTGGCGTCCGGGACTCCGGCAGCAACCAGGGGCAACCGGGCCGTCTGCTCGTGCATGGCCCGTAACCGCATACCGATACCGGGGGAGATGTTACCGCCCAGGTAGCGATCGTGGCGGTCGACCAGGTCCAGCGTGACGCAGCTTCCGGCATCGACCACAAGCCGGGCGGTGTGTAGGCGTCCGAGGGTTCCGGCTACGGCCGCGATCCGGTCCTGGCCCAGGGTCCCGGGCGTGCTATAGTCCGAGGCAAAGGGCAGGGGCCGACTGCGATCGAGCGCAAAGACGCCAATCCCACTAGCTTTCCAGTTCTCGAGCCACCGCCGATCCGGCACGTTTGCCACGGTAGCATAGAGGATGTTACGTACCCCAAGGTTGGTTACCCGCTCCGCGATTGCCGTCCAGTCGCTCTCGTCCGTAAGGCGGACGACCGGGGGCAGCAGTTCATCTCCGGCGAAGCAGGCGGCTTTGGCGCCGGAATTTCCGATGTCGATGACTAGGGTAGGAGCGGACTCACTCATCTTAAAGTCGGGTATAAGACGCGTAAGTGCAGGGTGAGGGTTCTTAAGCGGACGTTAAATTCGCAGCCAGCTAGTTGGCCTAGTGCTTGAAGTGCCGAACGCCCGTGGTGACCATGGCTACTTCTCCGGCATTTGCTGCGGCAATACTGTCTTCATCACGGATAGAGCCCCCGGGCTGTACGATGGCGGTAATCCCGGCCGCGGCGGCAATCTCCACGCAGTCACTGAAGGGGAAGAAAGCATCGGAGGCCATCACGGCCCCCTCCAGACTGAACCCAAAGTTCTGGGCCTTGGTAATGGCCTGTCTCAGGGCATCTACGCGGCTGGTCTGTCCGCAGCCCATGCCGATGAGCTGGTTGTTGTGTACCAGGGCGATGGTGTTGCTCTTCAGGTGTTTTGCACATTTGCCGGCAAAGACCAGGTCGGCCGTCTCCGCACCGGTGGGCTGCCGCTCGGTGACGGTTTTGAACTGGTCGGCTCCCTCGGTCTGTAGGTCGGTATCCTGCACGATGACCCCGTTGAGCAGGCTCCTAAAGCTTAGGGGCTGCTGCTGTAGGTGGTGGTACTGTAGCAGGACGCGGTTTTTCTTCTTGCTCAGCAGCTCCAGGGCGGAGTCGGTGAAGTCGGGCGCGATGAGCACCTCGTAAAACAACTTATCGATCTCCTGGGCGGTGGTGAGCTCCAGGGGCCGATTGGTGATCAGGATACCTCCAAAGGCCGAGACCGGATCGCCGGCCAGGGCCGCCTTCCAGGCTTCCAGCTGGGTGGGCCGTACGGCTACGCCGCAGGCATTGGTGTGCTTGAGGATGATGAAGGTAGGGTCGGCCTCCTCGAACTCCCTCATCAGGCCGACGGCGGCGTCGATATCAACCAGATTATTGAAGCTCAGTTCCTTGCCGTTGAGCTTCGTGAACATCTCGGTGAGGCGGCCGTAGAAGGTGGCCTCCTGGTGGGGGTTCTCACCGTAGCGGAGGGCGGTGGCCTTCATCTCGCTCCGCTTAAAGACCGGTAGCTCGCCGTCCTCGTTAAAGTAGGTAAAAATAGCCGTATCGTAGTGGCTGCTGATGGCAAAGGCGCGGCGGGCCAGCTTGCGGCGCTCGGTGAGTTCGCTCACGCCTCCCTTCTTGTCGATAATGTCCTGCAGGGTGGTGTAGTCCTCCCGGCTGGGCACGATGAGTACATCGCGGTAGTTTTTAGCCGCGGCCCGAATGAGGGCGATGCCCCCGATGTCGATCTTTTCGATGATGAGCTCTTCTTCTTCGGTATTGGCTACGGTTTCCTCGAAGGGGTAGAGGTCGACGACCACCAGATCGATCTGGGGGATCTCGAGTTGATCGAGTTGTAGCAGGTGCTCCTCCTCGCGCTTCGCCAGGATGCCGCCGTGTACCTTGGGGTGGAGGGTCTTGACCCGCCCGTCGAGAATGGAGGGGTAGCCGGTCAGCTCCTCTACGGGGATGACGTCGATGCCGCGGTCGCGGATAAAGGTCTCGGTACCCCCCGTGCTATATATCGTGACGCCCAGCTTATCTAGCCCGTCCACGATGGGGCCGAGGCCCTCCTTGTGGTAGACCGATACCAGGGCGGAGTTAATCTTGCGTGTCGTCATACGCGATGGGTACGCCCCGGCGTTTCCGGGGCTGGTTGGTTTGAGGGGCGCAAAGATACGCAGGAACTAACCGTTGGACGCTGTACTAACCGTTGGACGCTTTTAAAGCGTCCAACGGTTTACCCCCAATATCCACCCTTCGTGCTCAGTAACTTGCCGGTGCACTGCTGCATCGTTCCCCCACGGCCGCTCCAATAACCCCTGCAGCTCCCCCATCCGCTGCCGCGCCTGTAGCCACGCCACGTAAGTATTGACCTGCTCCCGATCGGGGATAGCGTCGAGGCCGGGCCGTGATAACATGCTGGGATAAATCTCGGCGTGTACGATTTTCTTTGCACCTGCGCCCCCGCCCCCTGTCTCGAACGGCCATATGCCGGATACCTGCGTGAGTTCAGGATGATCGCGCAGCCGGCGCAGAATAGGAATGCCGAGTAGCGACTGCGAGCCCACACTGCCCGTATAGGCCAGCTTCCAGGCGGGCTGCATGCGGGGGTGAAGGGTATCGACCAGGCGACGTTCGGGGAGGAGCACTTCTTGGGCAAGTACGGGGTAGTCAAAGTTGCGTTTGGGGCCGAGGTGCCTACTTCCCTGCCCCACCGGCACACCCCAGAAGGGTCCGGCAGGAGCACCGATACGTTTGTTGAGCTGAGCGCCGACCTGAAAGCGGTTGTTGCTATTGTCGGGATGGTCGTGAATGAGGGTAGCCAGGTGGTCCCACACGGCCCGCCAGGTGGGTTTATCCTTTAGTTCTAGCGCCTCAGCAAACCCCTCGGGATAGCCGAAGGCGAAATCCCAGCCGACCAGTAGCCGCTCGTGGCGCAACGCTACCAACCGCTGCTCCAGGTAGGTCACGCAGGCGTGGCGGGTACGGAAGTAGTGGGTTTGTAGGGGCCCGGTGGCGGCGGCCTCGGCGAGCCAGATGGCGTCTTTAGTGGGTTTGGCGGGGCTGGGCTTGTTTCTGGCTGACCAGTCTATGGCTAAGAAATGGGAGAAGATGATTTACGATTTACGACGTACGATTTTTGATTTGGTGGGGATGCTCGCTGCGCTCGTGCTGCCGCTGTTACGTGCCGACGAGCGAAGCGAGCTGCCACACACATCGTAAATCGTACGTCGTACATCATAAATCGTAAATCAACTGACCAGCTCATAGATCCCCTCCCGCTTAACCCCCACCGCCTCAGACTCCAAAAACTCCTCATAGCTCAGCAGGCTGTCGACCATACCGCCCGGGCCGATCTCGATAATGCGGTTGGCTACGGTCTGTACCAGCTCGTGGTCGTGGCTGCTCATGATGAGGTTGCCCTTAAAGTCACGTAGGGCATTGTTGAGGGCGGTGATGGATTCCAGGTCGAGGTGGTTGGTGGGCTCGTCGAGGAGCAGGAAGTTGGGGTGGTTGAGCATGGCCTTCGACATCATGCAGCGGACCTTTTCGCCTCCGGAGAGGACGCTCACGTTCTTGTGCACCTCCTCGCCACCGAAGAGCATGCGGCCCAGGAAGCCGCGGATGAACTGCTCGTCCTTGTTTTGGGAGTACTGCCGCAACCACTCCACCAGATCGAGCTGGCCGACCTGCTCGGTGAAGTAGTCGTTGTTCTCGTTGGGGAGGTACTGGGGGGTGATGGTTTGGCCCCACTCGATACTGCCGCTGTCGGGCTGGGTGATACCGGCCAGCACCTCGTAGAAGGCGGTGAGGGCGGCGGAGTCCAGGCTCACCAGGGCGATCTTGTCGGGGCTGTTCATGGTGAAGCTGACGTTCGCGAAGAGCATACCGCCGTCGATGGACTTCTTGCTCAGGTTCGTCACCTTCAGGATCTGGTCGCCAGGCTCCCGCTCGGGCTGGAAGGCGATGAAGGGGTAGCGGCGGCTGCTGGGCTTGATCTCCTCCAGGTTGAGCTTATCGAGGGCCTTTTTGCGGCTGGTGGCCTGCTTGGACTTACTCGCGTTGGCACTGAAGCGCTGGATGAACTCCATCATCTCGGCGCGCTTCTGCTCCATCTTCTTGTTCTTGTTCTGGGCTTGCTGCATGGCCAGTTGCGAGGACTGGTACCAGAAGCTGTAATTGCCGGTATAGATGGTAGCCTGCTGGCGGTCAATATCGACGATGTGAGTACACACCATGTCGAGGAAGTAGCGGTCGTGGCTCACGACGATCACGGTGTTGGGGAAGTCGGCCAGGAAGTCGGCCAGCCAGTGCACGGTCTGGGCGTCGAGGTCGTTCGTCGGCTCGTCGAGCAGCAGGATATCGGGGTTACCGAACAGGGCCTGGGCCAGTAGCACCTTCACCTTTTCGGGGCCGGTGAGTTCGGCCATCTCCTTATAGTGGAGGTCCTCGGCGATGCCCATGTTGGAGAGCAGCTCGGCAGCGTCGGAGTCGGCCGTCCAGCCGCCCATCTCCCCGTATTGGTTTTCGAGCTCGGCGGCGCGCATGCCGTCGGCGTCGGTAGCATCGGGGTTCATGTAAATGGCGTTCTTCTCCTGCTCGATGGCATAGAGCTCTTCGTAGCCCATCTTGACCACTTCCAGCACCACCTTATCCTCGTAGCCGAAGTGGTTCTGGCTCAGCACCGCCATGCGGTTGCCGGGTTCTAGACTGGCGTTGCCGCGGTTGGGGGCCAGCTCGCCGGAGAGTACCTTTAGAAAGGTCGATTTACCCGCTCCGTTGGCGCCGATGATGCCGTAGCAGTTGCCGCGCACGAAATTCAGGTTCACCTCATTGAAGAGCACCCGCTTACCGAACTGGACGGTGAGGTCGTTTACCGATAGCATATCATAGATTTTTAGGGATGCAAAGGTAACGAGATTGGGATGGGGGAGGTTGGCGAGTACAATGCTGCCTCCGGCAGCGGCAGAAAAATGCAGCCTCTGGCTGCGCTATGGGTGGGGCGGGGCTGCAGGTGCAGGGAACTTCGAAGGATTCAATACCTCTGCACCTGTTGGACTTGGCCCCGACCGAGGAACTGGAATGAAAAGCGGATCTACTTTCACACTCACTGACACGGCTGGACGGCCTGTTCGTTACGTTGCTGCCGGCCCTGCCGGCCGGCGGACTGCTGGCGCAATCTAACGATAGCCTCCGCTGGCAGAAGGATGAGTTGGTGGATAAACCAAGCTGGAATTGGGCACAAGGCATAATTGAAAATTCAGTGAACGCATTCACCGAATTTAGCTAAATTTGGCCTTTACAATCGCCGAATACATGCTTTTAGAACGTCAGCAACTTCCTACCCTTCGTAATTACCTTAGGCCTAATAAGGTAATTCTACTACTGGGACCCCGGCGTGTCGGCAAAACGGTACTTATCAGTCAACTCGTAAGTGAGTTAGAGGAACCCTATGTGTTACTTAATGGGGAATCGGCTAATACCGTTCGTTTACTCGAACGTCGGACGGTAGAAAACTACCTCTCCTTACTAGACGGAAGCAGGGTATTGGTGATCGATGAGGCTCAGAAGGTGCCGGACATCGGGCGGGTACTAAAACTGATGATAGATGAGATCGATGGACTACGTATCCTAGCAACCGGTTCCTCGGCCTACGATATAGAGAATCGAATGGGGGAACCTCTGACTGGGCGTAAGTATACGTTCCGCCTGTTTTCGCTATCTGAGCATGAGCTTACTCAGGTGGATAGCCGACTCAATGCGGAGGATCATCTTCGCCACCGTCTAGTCTTCGGAAATTACCCGGAATTGTTACAACTTCCCTCGGACGACGAGCGCCAGTTTTACCTTCAAGAACTGGTAAGCACTTATCTGCTGAAAGATATTCTTGCTTTTGAGGGTATCCGTAACAGCGATAAAATTTTAGCCCTGCTTCGCTTACTCGCCTTTCAAGTCGGCGCCGAAGTATCTTACTCAGAACTAGGTAGGCAGCTCGGCATGGACAAGAATACGGTAGAGCGTTACCTCGATCTACTTTCCAAAGTATTCATCATTCACCAGGTGGGCGGCTTCAGTCGCAACCTCCGCAAGGAGATCGTCAAAAACAAGCGGTGGTATTTCTACGACAACGGCATCCGCAACACCCTGACCGGCAACTTCAATGCTATAGCTATCCGACAAGATGTAGGCGCGCTGTGGGAGAACTACGCCATCTCCGAGCGGTTAAAGTATCAGTCCTACCATCGTATGCTAAGTTACAACTACTTCTGGCGTACCTATGACCAACAGGAGATCGACTGGGTAGAGGACCGCAGTGGACAACTCCATGCCTATGAGTTCAAATGGAGCCCTACAAAAAAAGCTAAGGAACCCGTAGCGTGGCGTAAAGCCTACCCCAATGCTTCGTTCGAGGTCATTCACCGGGATAATCTTGCTGACTGGATCAAAAAATGGGGCTAGACGGTACATCCCGCCCTACCGCAGACTAAAGTTGACCGGCGTTTCGCACCAGGTAGCCACGGCCTGGCCTCCCTTGCGGGCGGGTGTCCACCGGGGAAGCTTAGCGAGGGCCTTTAATACGGCGCTATCGCATCCGTAGCCCACGCTTTGTAGGATACTGACGTCGGTCATCCGCCCGTCGGGGTGTACCAGATAGCGTACGATCACCTCGCCCTCTACGGCGTAATCCGCAGCCAGCTCCGGGTAGCGGACGCGGCTGGCTAGCCACTGGGCGACGTCGGGTTGCTCGCCGGTAAGGGCGGGCTCCCGGTCTAGTGCGGTGGTGGAGTACGCTACGGCAGCCGCGGTGGTTCTGGTGGTCGTGGTCGCTTGCCACTGCTCGGTGTCCGCCCGGGCGAGGTCACCAGATTGAGCGAAGGCGGCGGAGGAAACGAGCAAGAGAGAGAAAAGGAGGAAGTAGTTCATCGCGGAGGTATTTGTTGGTATTCGATTCGATCGGAAATACCGGGTATCGGAGCGCTTCCGCTCTACGGCTCTTTCCGAACGTTTATGTATGGTTTCCGAATGGTTGTTACACCCCCCCCCAGTAGATACCGCACCTGCGTCCCCGCCCCTATTTTAGCTGCATGAAAGTACTGCTGCTGCTCACCCTCTTGCCCTTACTCCTCACCCCCCAAACCGACTGCGACTGCCCCGCCACCTTCGCCTGGGTAAAAAAGACCTTTGAGGAAAACGATGCGGGCTTTGCCTACGCCATCGACCGGAAGGGGCAGCAGGCCTACGATGCGATGACGGAGAAAACCCGCACGGCCATCGATACCATAAGCGAAGCGAACGGCTGTACCCAGGCGATCTACGAATGGCTTACCTGGTTCCGGCCGGGACACGTGTCGATCAGTCAGGTACAGCAGCAAAATACCCAGAGGGATGCCCCACCCGCCACGGACGAGGAGATCCGTAGCCGCTACGCTGACTGGAAGCGGATCGAGGTACCGGTGGACGAATTTGAAGCTTCCCTGGATTCTGACCATCCCTACGAAGGAGTATGGGTAACCGGGGATTACCGCCTTGGCATCAAGAAAATGGACGACCGCTACGTGGGTGCTATCCTCAGCGCCGATAGCCTGTACTGGATACCCGGACAAATCAAGCTGGAGTTCGATCTGGATACGATGCTGACTTACTATATGCAGGATCATAGTGCGCGGTACGTGCACGCACCCACTCCCGTTGGGAACAATTATCTAGTCGCCGACTGGGTGACGCTACAGCGCGAGACGCCCCGGGGGGAAGATGATCCAACGCTCGATCTATACCTACGCGCCAGCGAAACGGAGGTGCCGCTGTTCGAACGCATCGACGATCAGACGGTATACTTACGGATTCCTAGCTTCGATCAGCACAAAAAGGTGGAGATAGATAGCGTGATCGCCGCGCACCGAGCGGAAATACTCCGCACCGAAACCCTGATTTTGGACATTCACAGCGGAACGGGGGGCAGTGACCAGAGCTTCGCCGAGCTCCTACCTATCCTCTATACCAATCTCATCTACACCACCAATACGGAGTTCTACTCCACCCCCGCCAACAACCAGCGGATGCTCGATTTTGCCAATGACCCCACGGCCTACGGCATCGACGCGGAGACGAAGGCCTGGGCGCTCCGGGGCTACGATACCCTGTCACAGCACCTCGGCGAGTTCGTCAACCTGGACGGCGGGCGGCAGGATACGACTACCTTCGATACCGTCTACCCCTACCCTGCCCGCGTAGCCATCCTCATCGATGGCGGCAACGGCAGCACGGACGAGGAGTTCCTGCTGGCCGCCAAACAGAGCCAGAAGGTGAAGCTTTTGGGCAGTCGACCTTTGGGGTGCTGGATATTTCCAACATGCATTTTGTGCTCTCGCCGTGCGGTGATTACCAGCTGGGCTACTCCCTCACCCGTAGCCTGCGGATTCCGGATTTTACTATCGACGGGGTGGGTATTCAGCCGGACTTCTTTATCGACCGGGAGGTATCTAAGTGGCGGTGGGTCGATTACGTACGGGAGGTGTGGGAAGAGTAGGGCGGGAGTAATTACTCGTCATCCGGCCCTCAAAACCCCACCACATGCACCACCCCCCCCTCCACATCATGGTGCCGAAAGGTAATACGCGGCTCCCCCGCCTCCCGCTTCACCTCTACCGATAGAAACCCACCCCCTACCCGCAGGAACTCGTGCTCGGGGCGCCGTTCGCCGGGCGGCCAGCCATCGGCGTGTGCATCGCTGATGGCCCCCATGGAGACCTCCAGCAGGCCGGTGGCGGCATCGCGGGAGACGTACTGCCAGTGGCGGTCGCCGTTCACTACGATGACGTTATCGTGGCCCGCCAGCAACTCGCGCAGCCAACGACCCTCGTAGCTGAAGGAGCGGTTGGCGTGGTTGTCGCGTTTGCTTTCCCGATCGGGGCCGATGATGGGCGTGGGCGACATGATGAGCTTAAAGCTGGCGTCGGAAGTGGCCAGGGTGCTTTCCAGCCAGCGCTTCTGCGCTAGTCCGAGGATGGTTTTATCCGGTCCGTCGGGGGCGTCGCTCGCGCTGCGGTACTCGCGGACCTCCAGGAACCAGATCTCCAGATCCTTGCCCCAGCGTGTACGCCGGTAGGGACGGCCGGTGAGGGGGGCCTGTTCGCGCCAGATCTCCAGCCCGTCGGCGTAGGTGATCTTTCCGTAGGGCGGACTGTGCGGCGAGGCGTCGTCACTTAGCAGGTCGTGGTCGTCTTTTTGTAGATAGAGAGGTACGCGGGCGTAAAACGCTACCAATGACGGCCAGGCATTGATGGCACCCCACTTATGGCGGGCCGTGGCGGCGTCGTAGCTCAGCGGGCCGCCCTTGTCGTAATAAACGTAGTCGCCCGTCTGGCACATAAAGTCGGGATCCAACCGTGCCATCGCGTCGTAGCTCTTAAACCCCCGCACGGGATCGTCGTAGTCCCAGAAATACTGGCAGGAAGAGGCCACGAAGGTCACCGGTGCAGCCCGATCCGCCGGCGGCGCGGTCGTGAAACTGGCGCTCAGAACAGTCACCGGCCCATCCGGCGCGGAACGTCCGTGAATGCTCACTCGGTAATTGCTTTCCGGCCGTAGGTCAGTAAAGCGGTGCTTGAGCAGGTAGTCGTGAAGGGGGGATACGTAGGCCCAGTCCAGCGAGTCGGCATGCCCGGGGGTACTCAGCACGATTTTTACCTCGCCCGGCGCGCCGGCGACGTGACCGTCCATTTCGGCTACGGGCATTGTGCCATCAAAGTCGAGCGGGGCGCGGTAGGGCGGGGCCCTGCGTTCATGAACGATCGGGCGGGGCCGCGGGTACCGGGTAAGTCGTACGAGCAGTACCGCGCCGGTATCGCTCACCTCACCGATCTTGATGCCGCTGGTGAAGTAGACGCTATCCGGGCGGCTTGCCGCCTGGCCGGCAGCGGACCCTACCCAAACGGTCAGCAAAACGATAAGGGGCAGGTAACGAAGCATGCAGGTAGATTATTTCGTGGGGTAGTTCTCTTCCATCCAGCCATTCCACTTCCTTGCTACGCCTAGGGTATCCGCCAGCGGTTCATCCGTGCGCACGTCCACCAACCCGCTGCGGGCACCCGGGGCCGGGGTGTCGTAGTAGCCACACCAGCCGAAGCCGATGAGCTGGGGGTGCTCGACCGTCATGCGCACCAGCCCCCCGTAGATTTCCTCGAACTCGGTCAGATCGCGGGCCTGGTAGGCCGATTTTTGTACGCCGGGAGTGTAGACGCCGCCGCCAGTATCGCTGAGGTGCAGGGGGCCGTCCCAGTGGCGGGTCACCTGTTCGAGCACGCCGTAGACGGTGGCCGGCGGCCCCATCACATTTACCGAGAGCACGTCGACGTAGCTTTGCATGGTCTGGATGGCGTAGGCGGGCAGGGGTTGCAGGTGCAGTGTATTGCGGTCGCCCAGCAGTAGGTGATTGGGGTCGTAGCGGCGAATGGT
Source organism: Neolewinella sp. (assembly GCF_965214665.1). Lineage (GTDB taxonomy): Bacteria > Bacteroidota > Bacteroidia > Chitinophagales > Saprospiraceae > Neolewinella. Next base: position 3,053,033 of record NZ_OZ243970.1, read on the forward strand.
GTCGTGGTAGCTGCGGTACCACCGCTCACAGATACGCCGCATGAAGGCGACCCTATCCTCCAGGTGCCGTGCGTAATTGACGAAGCCACGCAGTGGTTGCTGCAGGGTCAGTATATCGTCCCACGACCGGATCGGCAGGCCGTACGTTTCGCGCCAGCGGTCGATGGTCCCGTACACTCGCTGCATGAGGCGGACCCACTCGGCCAGGCCGGCGCTGCCCGGCTGGGTGTGCTGTTCGATCCACTGGTCGAAGCTCGGGCTCTGGGGGTGCCAGGGAGGGTTGTGGCAGAAGTGGTAGCCGATCAGGTAGGGGTTGTCGCGCAGCGGCAGGCACACCTCGCGGCAGCGGGCATCGAGCTGGCGGGCGAACTCCTCGGAGAATACGTCCCCCATGCCCTCGCCCGACATGTACTGCTTGGGTACTTCCAGAAAGATGGTAAAGGGAAAATCGAGGGCGGCGTAGTGAGCGGCCGGCCATTCCGGGGTACGCGTCACCAGCTGCTCTACTGCGGGATTGGCCCGGGGGTCGATGGCCGAGGGGCCTACCGACGGGGGTAGGTAGTTGAAGCCCCAGGCCCGCATACGATCGCGTAGTTGCCGCCGCCAATGTGCGGCATCGCCGTAGGCAGCGGTAAGGTTCCAGGGCATGTGCGCACCATCTCCGTAATGATTTACGCCACGTAGTAGGGTAGGCTGGCCCGCCGGACTGAGCAGCTCCCACCGATGATCGCGTAGCCGTAACCGGAAAAAATCCTTACCGGGGCGGCGCGGCGCGGGTGCAACGCTCATGGGTAGGACAAGCGTAGCGGCCGGCGCGGTGGTACGAAGAAAGTGACGACGGGTGAGCATATCAATCCCTGTTCTTGTATACCGCCCGAACCTGGCCCAGCAGCGCCCCGTACGCCTCCGCCCCCTGCTCCGCCAGATTCTCCCAGCGGCACTCGACGACGACTTTGCCCGTATACCTTTCCTGCTTCAGCGCGGCCAGGTAGGGGGTAAAGTCCACCCCCTGCACCCCGGGCGGCGTGCGGCCCTTCCCCTCGGCCAGCTCGCAGTACACCGCGTACGCACCCACGCCGGTGATGTCGGTGGCCGGATCGCCGTCCACGAGCATGTGGTAGATATCCACGCAGAGCCGGAAGTTGGGGTGGTCGACGGCCTTCACGATATCCAGGGCCTCCGGTACGCTGTTGATGAAATTGGCCTCCGTGCGGTTCAGGTTTTCAAGGGCGAGGAGGACATCGTAGTGTGCGGCTACCTCCGCGACCCGGCGGGCCATGGTGATAAACTGCTCCCGCGCCCGCCCGCGATCGAATCCCTCCGGCACCCGGCGCGAGCTGCTGCTGCCCCAGGTGATGAGCGTAAGCCCGGCCTCGTGGGCCCGGCGCAGCACGGTATCCACGTAGCCCAGTACGGCGGCCTCGTTCACCTCCGGTCCCACCACCTTCAGGTCGCCGGGCAGGAACAGGTTACAGGCGTACACCGGCACCCGCAGATTACGGAGGGTAGCTAGGGAATGTTGAAACTGCTCCTCCGTGACCGTGCGCGGTGAAAGTAATGTGGGCGTGCCTTCCACGAGGAGCTGAAAACCGGCAGCGTGCAGCAGGCTATCGTTTTCGAGTTTCTGCACGACCCCGATCTCGGGTACCGACTGAGCGGGCAGGGTCAGTCCAACTAAAACGATAACCAGGAGATACAGCGTCTTCATAGGCGGCGGTGAACTTGTTCGGCACCCCCTAAAATAGACAAAGCCCAGCGAACGGGTCGCCGGGCCTTGCCTTTTCGGAGGTTCTACCGTGGGGGCTACTAGAGCACCGTCACATTCACTGCGTTTAATCCCTTCTTGCCTTCCTCGACCTCGTAGGAGACCTTATCGCCCTCGGCGATAGTGCCCTCGTTGAGGTCGTTGATGTGCACGAAGACGTCCTTCCCGCCATCGTCCGGCGTGATGAAGCCAAATCCCTTGGCGGTGTTGAAGAACTTTACTGTACCGTTACTCATGGGTGTGTTTTTACACGATTGCACGGCCGGGCGTCACCTTGACGCCTTTGCCGTGCTGGATATAACCGGGCCGGGTGGGGGGATGTTCTTTCTCTCCGGTTTATTTGTTTTGACGTGTGGTTGGGCGGGGTCGCGGGTGCTGGGGTTTGTGGAGCGGCTGCTAGCAACGGGTTCGCGGTGGTATGTCTCGGGCTGGTAGGGATGGTGGGTCGAGGTGGGCTTACCGGCTCCGCAGTTGCCTAGGGTGAGAATTCTACACTGGAGGGTACGGTAATGCATCATTCAGGCTACCTCATAAATGGTTGCCTTTCCCCGACCGATCTTTGTTAGGTACCGCTCGTCGACCAGGTACTTCACGTCCTTTCTCAGCGTGTAGGATGTATACTGCGGTAGATGGTCGATCAGGTCATTCATTTTGACCGGTTGACTACGTTTGATGAACTCGATAACTTCAACTTGGCGAGTATTTAGGTATCCTTTTTTATTCCTGATCTTTGTGTACTGATCTTCCAGTTTCAGGATGCACTTTTCGAGGCAGTCCAGGAAGAACAATAGCCAATTACCCAACAGCTCCTGATTCTTTCCCCGGTGCTTTTGCGTATCCATCAGGACCCTGTAGTACTCCGCCTTCCGCTTTTCAATCTCGTATTCCATGGAGGAATACTCCATAAAATCGTAGCCATTCTGTAGTAACAGTAAGGTGGTCAGTAGGCGGGACATGCGGCCGTTCCCGTCCTGATAGGGGTGAATGGAAAGAAACTCGTAAACTAAGTAGTCAGACAAATTTATACTAACATTTGATCTATACTGAAGTTGATGTTGAACAGCCCCTTCCCGTACCCGTCCAGGATGGCCTCAATCCGCTGGTGCAGCTCAGCCTCACTGTTGAAGTCCTGCGGCCGTAACCATTCGTGCTTCATCTTGCGCCACAGCGTTTCGATAATGTTGAGATGAGGACAGTAAGGGGGCAGAAAGAACAGCTCCAACCCTCGGGCCTTCCACTCGGCGATCTTTGCCGTGATGGCCGCCGAGGTATGCCAGGGGGCATTGTCGATGACCACTACGGTGGGTTGCTGGATCGAAGCGGCAAAGTCATCCATCCATTCGATGACTTGAGCGCTATCGACGCGACCTCGAGTGGTGTAGCTAGTCAGTGCGCCCCGGTAGTTCAGTAGTCCGAGTACATTGATCTTGCCAGCTTTGCTGCTGCTGATGCCGTGCTGCTCTCCCACCCGGATCCAGCCGTAGGGCACGTTGGGCTGTAAGCAAAAGGCACTCTCATCGGCAAACCGCAGGTCGATTTCGTTTAACAGGGCTAGGGCAAACAGGGCCTTAAGGGCTTCCCTGGCCTGCGCAACTACTTCGGCCGCCGCCGGCCGCTTGGCCGTGCTACGGCGGAAGCGCTTCCACCGCCAGCCGTTTTTTTAGGATGCGCTGCAACGTCTTCTTGGACATGGGTTTGCCCGTAAGGGTTTCAATCTCGGCCAGGGCCTGATCAACCTTTTGGGGATACCGCTCGACCAACTCTTCGATTTTATCGATGACGGGCTGGTTGTCGTGGCGCACGATGGGATGCCTACCCTGACCCTTGACGGTGTGTAGCGCGGCGATCCCCCCCGCCTCGTAGCGGTTAAGCCAGCTGGCTACCGTCTGACGGCTTACCCCCTCCAGGGCGGCAATCTCGGTGGCATTGTAGCCCTGACCGCTGAGTAGAATCATGTTGCAGCGTGAGCGGAAGGGGTGCCGTTTGCCGGTTTTCCACCCCTGCAGTAGGGCAGCGTGCTCTTCCTCGCTTAGCGTGATGTGGCGTACATTCATGCCACAAAGTAGGAAAGTTAAACTAAATCTGTCTGACTACTTACCGTGGCAATGACGATCAGTGGATGCAGTTCGCCCTCAGCCAGGTTCCTGCTAGTCCAGTCAACGAGCGCGGTCATCTCTACGGCAACCAGGTGGGGGCTGGTCGTCGCGAAGATCACTTTCTGGTGGCCGCCCGGATAGTTAGCTACTACCTTATTCGATAGCTTCTTGTAGTTGCCCCGGTGGTGGCTATCCTTGCTACTTTCTTTGAGCAGAAGCTTGTGTAGCTGGTGAATGTTGTTTTCGGTGAGGGGTATGTTCCGGTAGCTTTCTAGGATCAGGCTTAGCACCTCGTAGTAGCCAAAAACTTCTTGCTCGTCCCGAGACTTGAACGAGGTGATTTTGATGGAGCGGATGAAGTCCTTTACCTCATCATTCGTCATCGTCGCGCCCTCTATGCGCGTACTCGACCCGATAGACTCTATGGTAGCTATTTGCTTGAGCTCCTTTAGGTAGATAGACTCTGACCCACCCAGTCCGCGCCACTTCCCCTTGAACGAATCGACAAAGCCTACCTTTCTAATGATCGCCTGACTTGTCTTGAAGTCTAAAGTTAGCTTGGTCTCCACTTATGCGCTTTTGTATGAAGATACGTTTTATCTGTATTTTATCCGTATTTTGATGTGTACCCCATTCTTCGACAGATTATGACAGAGTTTTAGGTCCGGTGGGATAATGTTGGTGAGGTAGCCCAGGGCTCAACGAGGAGTGATCTCGGGCGTAGTTGTAGTAGTCGAAGAATGCCCGCAGTCCTTGTTTGAGCGCAAGGCCATCAACAAATTCATGCAGGTAAATATACTCGTACTTGACCGTTCGCCAGAGGCGTTCGATGAAGGCATTATCGGTAGCTCGTCCACGGCCGTCCATGCTGAGTTGAGTAGCCTCATTGGTAGAACCCAGCACGGCCTGCGTAAAAGCCTCAGAGGTGTACTGAGCACCCTGGTCGGTGTTAACAATCTTGGGACAGCCCCAGCGGTCTACGGCCCGTTGGTAGACTTGGCTACACCACTCGGCAGTCATCGTATTCGACAGCGACCAGTCCAGCACGAAGCGAGAATATACATCGATCCAGGCCGTCAGATAGAGGTAACCCCGTTTCATCGGAATGTAGGAGATGTCCGTCTGCCAGACCTGGTTGGGCCGCTCGATGGATAGCCCACGCAGTAGGTAGGGGTACACCTTGTGCCCGGGTGCGGGACGAGAAGTATGCGGCCCTGGAAGCAACGACTGCAGTCCTAATACCTTGTAGTAGAGGCGGTTAATGCGTTTAAGGTTGATCTCCAGTTGGTGCTCTCGCCGGAGCCACCGCAGCATTCGTCGCGGACCTTTGTCGGGGTAGTGCAAGTAATGTTCGTCCATCAGCCGTAGCAGTCGCAAATTTAGCTCGCTCTCTGCTGCGGGTTGATAGTAGTGCCGAGACCTCGATACGTCCAGCAGGTGACTCTGGCGCACTACGCTGAGATGAGCGCGGCTATCCAAGGCAGCTATTCTTTGTGAAAGGGGCATCAGGAGAGCGTTTTTTTTAAGAACTCGTTCTCGACCTGTAGCTTCTCGACCTGTAGCTTACCGATGATACGTAGCAGCTCATCGCGCTGTTTATCTTCCAGGCCAAAGCTAGCCGCAGCCCCTCGATTGCCCTTGCGTTTGGACCCGAAGAGTTCGTCGGATTCATGCGTCAACACCCGCTTCCAAGTTTTGATCTGCGAGGCGTGAAGTTGGTGTTTACGCGACAGCTCGGCCATGGTCAGTTCTTCTCGGATGGCCTCCAGGGCAACTTTCTTTTTGAAGCTGGCCGAATGTGTTCTTCGTTTGGACATATAAGCAAGTTAGTGGACCTTACTTACCTGTTCGAATTTTGGGGTACACTACAGCAGATCAAATCAGCGGCAAAGCGATCCGTAGTCCAGGAACATCTAACGTATCTGCGTAATCAACGGCCCCGCCTGGACTACTACGGCATGCGACGAGATAAGCTACCCATTGGCTCCGGCCCGGTGGAGGCGGGCTGTAAGACATTAGTTAAAGCCCGGCTGGGGGGGGAGCGGAATGCGCTGGTTGATCACCGGAGCGGACGATATGCTCATCAGCCGCAGCCAGGTATTGACCGATGGCCGCTATGATCAATACTGGCGCAAACGAATGCAGTACGCAGCCTAACTATCTACATTAAAACACCGTCACACCCTGATCTGTGAAGCGTGCAGTTGATGTTTACGCGACAGCTCGGCCATGGTCAGTTCTTCCCGGATGGCTTCCAGGGCAACTTTCTTCTTGAAGCTGGCCGAATGTGTTCTTCGTTTAGACATACAAGCAAGTTAGTGGACCTTACTTACCTGTTCGAATTTTGGGGTACACTACATTTTATTTGATCGAAGTTCTTCAGATACGCTGTTGCCTCCCCGTCGGTCTCGAACGCCATCATATGTTTTTCGTCGCGGTATCGGTCCAGTTTACGTAGCACGCCGTGTTTCCGCCGTAGGTTATGGGTCGCCACATAGCGGTAGAAGTCCAGATCGAACCGCTCGCGACACCCCGCCGGCATGTCGGGCCATGGTACCGCCGTAATTCCCGTCCATGATCCACCGCGGCCGGGCTGCAAGCTGTGCTACCGTTTGTTCCCACTCCACCGGGGCGGTAGGTTGCTAATCGGGCTTCCAGTAGTGCTGGTCGCCGCTCTCAGTTGCCGGGCGAGGGTGGATTTTCCGGCTCCGCAGTTGCCTAGGATTAGGGTTCTTTGCATAATTTGGTGGGCGCTTGCTGGGTGGTTGGGGCTTTTGGAAAATCTACGTATTTTCCGCGCCAGGATCCGGAAACCTTCGGTGAATCACCCGCTTTAGCCGCTCGTACATCTACTCTCTCGACGCCCATCAACCTAGCCTATTACCTGTGGGTCAGCGTGCCCGTGGTGTCCAACTCCGCCAGATTCGCGATCAGCAGCGTCGATTTGGATAATCACGTAGCGCCGGTCTTGTTCCAACTCTTCATTCCACACCTATAGGTTGGTGGACTTCTGGGTGTACGCATCGAAGTTCTGTCCGAAGAATCTAGGCTGCGTCGTTTTGAACGCGAGGGGCAGCGCGACGGCATGGACCAGAACCAACCAGCCAGAGCTTTTGGGCCATTGTCCGACGGGCTGACACTAGGCATAGCTGGCACTCCCACTAATACCAAATCTACCCAGCCCCGACTGACGTCGGCATGACATTGGACCATCGTCACATTTAGCGTTGCTCAACTACCATCATCCGTGTATAATATGACAATTTTTTCGAGTTCACCACGATCAGGTACATTCCTCTCGCTAATGGGGGAACCGCTACTTGCCCTTTCCCTGAGATATAATTAACTGTACGATCCACCATCCTTTTTCCTTCCATACTATACACTTGGACTACAGCCTCCCCTTCACCTTTTTCAATATCAAAGTGGAATGAATCGCCTCTATTTGGATTAGGATAAACTCTTAGTTCTTGACTTACCCTTTCCCTGCCGTATTTATTACTAGACAGTAATCCCGAGAAGACCGGGAGTTTTGCAACTACAGTTCGTAGTTTGGTGGTGGTATCACCTATAGGTGTACCGCTAGTTATCATATAGCGAGTACCATTATCAAGTACTGCCACATCCCGGGCTTGCTGGTACCCACCAGCAATGTCATAACTGGAATCAAATAAAACCGTGTGATCATTATGGTCCATAACAACGTGGCGATTGATTCCTTCTCCTTCACTAAGCATTCCAAAGACTATATTAGTACGCTCCTGTACATCCAAATACAACGATGGGAATTCTATCCCAGACCACTTTGCATCGGGAAATACTATACTACCCCTTAAAGACCCCTGCTGGTCAATACTATAATAGGTAACTCCCACCAGACTATCTGTAGTGCTGCTGATTGTTGAAACTATACCATAACCGTTACCATGAGGCAGAATTACTGGGTTATATACACGGTTATAAGTTATCGTACTGTCGTAGAGTTGTGTTTGCCATACTATAGTGTTTGCTACAGGATCTACCTTCATAAGTTGCACACCACCTACCCCGGGATTACCGATCAATACCTTGTCTTCTTCGACTACTTTAAAGCACCGCGCCCTAAAACCTATCGTAGGCAGAGTGGCATGAGACAGATAGTTGTAATCTTCATCTAATCGAATAAGATTAATTCGATTATCTGTGAATTCCAAAAATTGCCGTAATGCATGCGACATCAATACGTAGTCACCATTGGAAAGACTACCTATACGGTACTCAGCTATCGATGTAGCAAATGAACCAAGGTAAATTGTCTTGATGAGCTTTACTCTGTTGCTTTCTGCTACAGAACCCACTAACAGTGCATCCCTTCCATTCCTATCTGGTTCAACTCTATTCTTATAAATTAGATAGTGTATTTTGCCGTCTCTACCTGTATACAAATCCTTGGCTGACGCATCCAAACCAATAAGTGTATCGGTAAGGATAGTACCTAAAGAGTCGATGATTCGATATCTACAGGCGTTGATGCTTCCTAGATCTACTTCGGACAATAAATGCATTTGATTCAAAGAATCTACTTCGATCAATTTTCCTCGCTCATCCATATTATCACCATAGGTGTATGTCAGGATATCTTGGCCCAATAACTGAACCTGAACCACCAAAAACAACACGATAACGTTTAGAGTGAACCTGTTTAATATTATCGAAATATATGTAGCTAACATTCGTAGGGTAGAGTTTGAACTGTTCTTCGGCACAAAAAAGCGGATGAAGAACACTTTTGTCCAACGATACAGATTCTGATCTGTTGTCCTAACTCACACTACTAGACAAATTTAAGTAGCGCGGGGAAAGCGCTAAGTTGGAGTTTACGACAACTTCCTACCATGCTGTGATGTGATGTGTACCCTGAGGTGGTCGGGTTAAATGGGACAGTTTGGCATAGACTTTATCATTCGCCTACGCTTTGGGGGCTACTACGAGGCGGTCGACACCGCCAAGGGTAGAACCTACCAGCAGATGTACGACCGCTGCCTGGGTCAGGGTAAGTCCTGATGATGAGCTTAGTTTGTCTAGCCTATGCCATCACCATCCGGGCGGGTTGGAAGGCGCGCTCTACCATTCGACGCATCACCTCTACCGCCCAAGGGGTCTTTGTGGCAGAGTTCGTCTTCCGCCGGGGGCTAAGTTTGGTTACCGCCCGACTAGGCCGCATGAGCTACTTCATCCGCTATGTGGACGGATCCGAACAGCACCATGAGCAACTCCTCATTAAAAATGTCTAGTAATGTGGTCCTAACTACTACACAAATTATTGAGATTAATATTTATATCTACCAAACTAGCCTCTTGAACCGACCTAATGCCGTAGATAGGCTTATGCTTTTTTGAGCCGGTTCAATGCCGGCAGGTCGCCAGATGTTAGTGTATATAATTGCGTAAGCACACTTAATACATATTAATTAACCCAAAGAACAACCGCCAACCTCCTGGGGCCAGCCCTCCCCCCCATCCAATCTAGCTGCCCCCACCACCAACCCAGTACCCGCGGCCCCGCCCCACACACGACGTACAGCGCTCCCACCAGGACGTCCACACCCCGCACAAGCCCCCACCAGACCAGGTTCTATAAAGCCACCAATCCCCACCGCCCATGCGCCCCCTTCCCCACTCGCTCTGCTTGTTGGTTTTGCTGCTGCTCGGCTGCACGGATACGCCGGCACCCCCCGCCACCGCGGCCCCGCCCCCACCCGGCGATCACTGGGGCTACGCCGGCGAGACCGGCCCCACCCACTGGGCCTGTAGGCTTCCCCATCGCCGTTACCATGGATAAGTAGAAGTAACCCTTAACTTTACTTCTAAACTTAGCACCATGCGAAAGAGCAAATTCACCAAGACCCAGCAGCAGGCCATCCTGGCCCAGCACGACGCGGGCAGCAGCGTGGCTGACCTGTGCCGCGAGCACCAAATCAGCGCCGCTACCTTCTACAAATGGAAGAAAGGCCATCAAGACGACAGCAAAGCAGAGGAGCGTCGCCTTGCCGAGCTAGAACGGCAAAACGCCCATCTGAAGAAGATGTACGCCGAACTCAGTATGAATCACGAGATCCTGCAGGAAGGTTACTCGATGCTAAAAAAGTGGCAGGCCCAAGACGTCAAGAAGAAATGATCGACGTGATCCGGCAGCGGGATGACTCTCGGAGCATCCGTAAGTGCTGTTGCGTCTTGGGCTTTCGTCGGCAGACCTACTATGCAAGAAAGCGGGGCCACCGTCCTGAGGTAGCGGATGAAGAGTTGGCGGCCGTACTACGCCAAGCTTGTGAGAAACACCCATACTGGGGCTTCTGGAAGATCTTTCACTGGCTGAGGCGTAAGCCCGAGCATACCTTCAATCATAAACGGATGTACCGTATCTGGAAGCGGGAGGGGCTCAACCTGCGCCGCCCACCAAAACGTAAGCGTATCCACCGCGAGTACCAGGCCCTGCTAGCCCCCGAGGGCATCAACGAGGGCTGGGCCATGGACTTTGTCAGCGACTGGGTAGTGGGACCGGGGCAAAAGTCGGTGCGGGTGATCAACATCATGGACGAATGTTCCCGGCGCGCCCTGTGGACCAAAGCGCACACCAGCATCTCAGCCCGTAAGTTGATCGAGGTGCTCGATCAGGTGGTCGAGGTACGGGGTCGACCCAGCTACATCCGCTGTGACAACGGACCGGAGTTTATCAGTCATCAACTCAAGCAATGGGCTACCCACCAGGGGGTAGAGCTACGCTTCATCCAGCCCGGTAAGCCGACGCAGAACGGTCTGATCGAACGCCTCAACAAGACCCTACGGGTGGAATGCCTAGATTTGACGTGGTTCACGACCTTGGAGGAGCTCAACGAGGAGATGCAGCACTGGTCGCTGACCTACAACCTGGACCGCCCCCACGCGAGCTTGGGTCACCAAACGCCGGCCGAACATGAAATCGAACATCAGAAATTCTACTATTCAGCGGTAGCGGCTTAAGGGAAGCCTACAGGCCGAGCTCCTCAAAAACTCGACCTGCGGCGGTAACCAGCAGTCGCCCATCAATATTATTACCGTAGATGCGGTGCCGGATACCAGCCAGGCTAAACTGGACATCCACTACGCCGATAGCACCCGCATTACCGACGTGGTGAATAATGGGCATACGATACAGTACGATTTCGAGCGCGGCGATTATGTGACCTACGGAGGTACGCGCTACGACCTGCAGCAATTTCACTTCCACGAGAGCTCGGAACATACCATCGACGGGGTGCGCTATCCACTGGTCCTTCACCTGGTGCACACCGACGCGGCCGGTAAGTACCTCGTGCTGGCCGTGATGGTGAAGGAGGGAGAAAACAGCGCCCCCTTCACCTTTCTGGAGCGGCTGCTGCCCCTGGCCGTCGACGAGCCCAGGTCCGTCAACAAGCGCTTCGCCCTGGAGCAAAACCTGCCGCTGGAGCGCCAGTACTACCACTACACCGGCTCGCTGACTACGCCGCCCTGTACCGAGGGCGTGGACTGGTTCGTGTTCCGCCAGCCCATCACGGTCTCCCACGCCCAGGTCGAGACCCTCGGCCAGCTCATGCCGCTTAACAACTACCGCGACGAGCAGCCGCTGAACGGCCGGATGGTGGTCGTGGGAACCTAAAGACCCCGTAGGGCACGGAAGCCGATTATTCGGTATTATTACCGCATGCGATTTCTACCCCTTATTCTTGTTTTAGCGCTACCGAGCCTGTGCCTCAGCCAGGACAACAACTGGAAAGCCAAGCTAGGCTACACGGATGACGACGTGCTGCTGATCCTGCACGGCGACGACCTCGGCGTTAATCATGCCGTGAACGCGGCCAGTACCGACGGACTGGAGCGCGGCGTCCTCAATTCGACGAGTATCATGGTGCCGACGCCGTGGTTCGACGAGATTGCCGCCTACTTCATCGCCCACCCCGATCAGGATTACGGCCTGCACCTTACGCTGACCGCCGAATGGAACTACTACAAATGGGACGGTCTGACCGGCCAGGCCACTACCCCCGGCCTGCACGACGCCTCCGGCCATCTCTACCCCAGCGTGGCCGAGGTGGTAGAACACGCTAGCGCCGCGGAGGTGGAAGCCGAGCTCCGCGCCCAGATCGACCGGGCCCTGGCTGCGGGGCTCCGACCCTCCCACCTGGATTCCCACATGGGGGCGCTGTACTCCCACAAGGACTTCTTCGACGTGCTGGTCCGGCTGGGTGCCGAGTATCGTATTCCCGTTTTCCTTCCGGTCGGTAGGCTGCAACAAGCGCCCTATGACCTCGGTGGCCCCCACCCGGTCCTGGTCGACGCCGTGTACATGAACACGGAACTTACCGACCGGGCGGCCGTCTTTGCGTACTACGACGAGACGCTGCGCAACCTCCAGCCGGGCCTCAACGAGCTCATCGTCCACCTCGGCAAGGACAACGACGAGCTCCGCGCGGCCTACGTGGACCACCCCTATTACGGCTCCGCCTGGCGGCAGCACGACTGGGAGTACCTCACCAGTCCGCACCTCCGCGAGCTACTGCGGGAACAGGGGATCACCCTGATCACCTGGCGGGAGATCCAGGGGGCGGTGTACGGCGACTAGGGCGGGGCCGCGGGTGCTCCCTCCATCGTCTACCTCCGCACGAACAGGCTACCAATACCATCGTAGGAGTTGTCATTAATGGTCAGGCGGTCCACCTCCACCAGCCGGATGATGCCGCTGAATGCTACCCCAACGGGAGGAAGGTCTTCTGAGTAGGTGATGTAGCGGTCTTCCTCGCCGGAGTAAATGGACCGTTGCATCGTGATCGTATAGGTACCCCGCGAGCGTTCGTCGCTGTCCTCCGCTATGGTATAGCGGCCGTTAGCGAGTAGGTCCAGTCGCACGGTGGTGCCGGTGGAGGCCGGGGTTCTGTTCAGTCTGCCCGTAAATCCGCCGCTGGTACTGACCCAGTCCCAGCTGCCGATGAGGTCCGAGCCTCCGAATGATATATCAGCCTTGGGGGAGCAAGAGCAAATACTGAGCAACAGCAGGGGCAGAAAGCGTAGTAGTTTCATAGCGTATACGGTGAGGGTATCAATCAACCGTTTCGAGAAAGACGTTGGCGCGGAGGGCAGTCGTTGGCCGGTTTTCTCCGTTTTCCTACACTTTATGACTTTGTTAATCGACGCGAAGCGCTCACTGGTGGATATAGCGCTCGCGGCCCCGCGCCTACCCCGGAGACTTGCCGCTTAACGTGGGCGCTGGCATAGCCGGGCATAGACCAAACAGCGCAATTAGCAAACTCTACTCCCGATGAAGGGGCAGCACGGTGGCATGGGCCAAAACCGACCAGCGGGAGCTTTTGAACCATTGACGCCGTGGTGGCACCGTCACTGATCGAAGCGACTTACACCGAACTTTTTTAGTCCCGGTTGACGACAATGGCGCATTGTTGAGCTAGTGTACTTGTAGCCCTTCATTCGTCAACCTCACGTAGCACTCGCTGGTACAGACCCGAACTAACCCGGAAACCAGTCTCGTAGATTAAGCGGTCCATGATCGGCTTGATGTCAGGTAGGGTGCCCCGCTGCTTCCCGTCAATCAACACACCTAGTAAGCCAACTATACGTATACCGTTGTCTTTCGCTACCCTCCTACCTTTGCGTTCGTCGATTAGCAATAAGTCAGCGGATAGTTCCTTGCTTAAGACAATTGCTGCGGCCTCACCCGGGTCCAAAGTCGTGAGTAGCTTTTCATAGAGTTTTTTGTCGGTTGGAACAACTGCCTCAATCCAGCTACATTCCTTGACCAGATTCATGGTGCCCGCATGATGCATTAGTTCATCGCTGACGTGAGTAGGAATGACGATGCGGCGGTATAAATTTTTAAGTAAATCTAAGTACTCAATCTGCGCCAAATTAGTGATCACTGAGGTGTCGCTTACAACGATCATCTAGCCTGATCTTGAGATCTCAAGTCCTTTAAACTACTCAGATCATCCTCAAAGTCGTTAACGTCGTACTTGATGTTTACATCCCGCTTAGCCAGCTCTTTTTGAAAGGATATAACGTCCATTTGCACCAAGGCTCTCGCTTGGCCGAGGCTTAACCTCTCACTATCATAAAGATAGACCGCCACTTCTACTAGTAAATCGGCTGCGCTAATTTTAGCAGAAGAGAGTATCTGCTCTGGTACTCTAAGATCCGCGCCCATGGCTCACTTCAAGTTTGTTACTGCCACAGGAACAGACCTAGCCGATAGGAAGTTTTACCCGTGGTTCACGCAACCTATTGGGTTACTCCGAAATGTACAGCGGTATGATAGCAGCGATTTATTACTTTTTAAAATCTAACTTTCATCAAAGTGGAAGATCACTTCGCCGGTTCCACCCTGTTTCACTATTCCTGCGGGTTTTCGCTGCGCTGCGGGTCTGTTCGTGCCGGCCCAATGCCGGCATGTCGCCGAACATCAATGTCTACAATTGCACAAACACCCCAATATGAGTAGGGTGTCCAATCTGTTAGGGCGGGGCCGTGACGGTTTTTGCCCCGCCGCGTAGTCGGCGCAACATGCTGTATCGGTTATCACAAGTATGTTCTTCGTGCCAAGCTTGGACCATGGGCTGACTTACCCTCTTTAAGCCGATGGTGACCAGACCAAGGTCGATGGGCAGCGCTAGTAGCGGGAGATACAACACGTCGGAACTGATGACCTGCGTGCCCCCCTTGTTTTTGTAGTAGCCAAAGGTAGCTTCGATGATATCCGAACAGCACAACAGGCGATCGCGGCCCGTTAGTAAGTGCTGGTGATCCTGGAAGTACCGTTCGATCACGGCGATGAGCTCTTCGGCCATAATACCCGGGGGTGTTTGGCTGCAGCGGTAGTGGGCTACTCGATCCCTCCAGAGCTGCTGGCTACGGGCACTGATCCCGGACGTTTTGAGTAGGCTGCTAGCCAGGGTGATGATGGCGCGTAGGCTCCGCAGTACGGCTAATAGCTCTACTACCGGTTGGCGCTCCAGGTAAGCCAGCGTCTGTCGGTGATCGGCGGGCAGGGCGGGCCAGTATTGACCGAGCCGGTCCACCCAATCCAGGATAACAAAGACACGCAGAAAGCGGTCCTTGTCCCGCAACGTCGGGGGACAAAGATGACTGCGCTGGCTCAGCAGGTGCTGGCGACGGTAGGTGCCCATAAAAGCGGTTAGCTCCCGCAGCGGCGCATGATCGGCCAGCAGCTTTTTCAGGGCATTCATCATCACGTGGCTACAGTCAGCAACGGCGGCCAGTCCCCGTTGAGCAAACGCCCCCAGTAGATTAGTGTCCTGGTCGCTAATCA
Source organism: Neolewinella sp. (assembly GCF_965214665.1). Classification (GTDB taxonomy): domain Bacteria; phylum Bacteroidota; class Bacteroidia; order Chitinophagales; family Saprospiraceae; genus Neolewinella. The sequence continues at coordinate 3,068,226 of NZ_OZ243970.1, forward strand.
CGTACTGTAGGTCGATGTCGGCGTGGTAGGCCAAGCGCTCCGTCATAAAGTCCGCTACCTGATCGGCCTTCCAGCTGCGTTGCACTTCCACCCCTAAGACCTCTACTTCGGTGTGGGTCAGGGCCGCACAGTGAGCTTGCTGCTCGCTTAGTTTGACGCCTAAAAGCAGGAGGCACTTCTCACAACCAATCTGGATGCTCTCATCAATGATGGCCACGTACTGACCCGTTTTTCGCTCGCTATGGTCCAGCGCGTAGAGCCCCAGGCGGCGCGTCCAGTTATCGACCGTAGCGTGGCGGGGCTGGCCGTAGTCCCACCCCATGAGCCCAGCGAAGTAGGCTACCGTCTTGGCCGCGCAGCGTAAGGAAGCACCGGCCTGAACGACCATGAACACGGCCAGGGCGATCATCTCGGCCGGATAGTGGTGGTTGGGCACCGACGTGGGGGCAAGCCGTCGCTGGAGCGCGTCGCGTTGGGCGGTAAGGCGGGCAATGTGTGCTTCCCGGCGGCGCAAGGTAGCCAGCAGGCGTCGACGCTCCCGGCGCCCGGCGCTCAGTTGGTTCTTAAGTCGGTGAAGCGTAATTTTGAAGCGTGTCCGCACGGTCGGTTTTGTTGGTCGTACTTCAAAATTACGACGTGTGGGCACACCTTTAAACTGACCCATAACCGCTACGGGTGAAGGCTAACAGATTGGACACCCTACCAATATGAGCCACTCATCAATCCAGCCAAAGAATATCTCTTCCCCCCAGCCCCCGCCGCAACTTTCCAACCCAGCACCCCCGATAGCTATCGGGGCCCCGCCCCACACCCGGCGACCACTGGGGCTACGGTTATAGCACCCGCATCACCGACGTGGTGAATAACAGGCATACGATACAGTACGATTTCGAGCGCGACGATTAGGTGACCTACGGAGGTACGTGCTACGATCTGCAGCAATTTCACTTCCACGAGAGCTCGGAACATACCATCGACGGGGTGCGCTACCCGCTGGTGCTGTTGCAGATGAGCCGGTTTACTCGTCCCTTACCGGTTGGCCATCTACCGTTTTCACGTAAAGAGTGATGGGCCCATCTAGCGGGGAGTCGTCGAAGTATGCTTTATTCCCGCAGATCACACCAAAGCCTTGGCGAAGACCGGGAGTGCCTGGTGCCGGCTGAATGGTTAAGTTAGTGCCATAGGTTTCGACGGTGATGTCGAAGCGGGATTGGAGCACTTCCCCGTCGCCCCAGGTATATAATACCGTACTATCGGCCCTGAATTCAATGAACGGATTATCAGAGTCGAACTCCCCACAAAAGGCAGTAGAATCGGTGATGGGGCAGCAGGTCCCTACGGAAACTACGAAAGTCCATCTGCCCAGTACGGCGGCGAAGTGGTCGTCGGGAGACAGCTTGTAGAGAGATGGGCAGTCGGGGCGCCGGTAGCGATCTGTATCTATACAGAAAGTTGGAGTAGCAAAGGGCTGACTATCGTCGTCGTCGGCACAGCCGACTAAGAGCAGTAGAAGCAGGGGAAGTAGCGACAGCAGGTTCATAGCCGTAAGACGCTGCCCGGGGGTATGGTCGTTAGTAGAAGAGTTTATTTTTTCGTCGATCCGACGGTGAATGTGGAGCGGGCGAATCTGGAGCATTTTTTGAGTGAGAAGGAGAATCCGGGTGGGGGTATTAGGCTAGGATAGTGTGGCTATTTCCTACTGCGTTCGAGCGTATACTTTCGCTCGTGGCCTTCTAAGCTATCGGATTCTACTTGACCACTGAACGTCATTAATCGCTCCAGTATCGCAATTGAGCCGGCATTATGTTGGTGAGCATACGCCGTTAGTACCTCCAGTTGGGTGCTTGCAAATAGGTAGTCGATCAGTCCTGCGCCAATCTCGCTCCCGAATCCCTGCCCCCAGTACCGCTCCCGCAGGCGGTAGGCGACTTCGTACTCTGCACGTTGGTTGCGGTAAACTCCACACATACCAATGAAGGCGGTATCCGCCAGACGCATTATAGCCCAGAGCCTGTAGAATGTGCTAGCATCGCGGTAGTAGCCAATGAAACGATCCAGCTCCCGTTCAGCTTCTACCAGGGTCATAGGCGCTTTGATGTATCGCATCACGTTCGGGTTGCGTTGCATGTCATAGAATCCGGGCAAGTCGGATGGTTTTAACTTCCGTACATAGAGGCGTCTGGTTTGAAATAGCACGGTAGCAAATTAGTCAACTGGTGAATGATACCGTACCCTTCCCCGGAGGGGGAGCCCTTCTGCAGCGAGGTCTGTAGCGCCGCAGGCGGTAGGGCCTCGCGGTCAATACGGCAAACTACGGATGTCATCTAATCCCAGCGCAGCCGGAGGCCGCATCCAACGGCGCTGCCGGAGGCAGCTTCGTACTTTCGTTGCACCCGCGCCCCCGCCCCCATGCACGTCAAGCTCATCCTACCCGCCCTGGCCGAGGCCGAAAGTCCCCTCTGGCGCCCGATCAAGTACTCCCTCTTTCCACCGCTGGGACTAGCCACGTTGGCCGCTTACCTCCCCTCCGACTGGCACGTTGACCTACAGGATCAGCACGTCGAGACGCTTGATCTGGACGATACGCCCGACCTGGTGATTATACAGGTGTACATCACCAACGCCTACCGCGCCTACCGGATCGCCGATGCCTACCGCGCCAGGGGGTGCTACGTGTGTTTGGGCGGACTGCACGTCACCTCCCTGCCCGATGAGGCAGCACCCCACGCCGATTCCATCTTCCTGGGGCCGGGGGAGGAGACCTTTCCGCAGTTTCTGGCCGACTGGCAGGCGGGCCGGCAGAAAAAGGTGTACTTCTCGCCGAAGCGTACCTTGGTGGGGGTACCGCCCATCCGTCGCGACCTGATCAAGCGCCATAAGTACCTGGTGCCCAATTTGATCGTGGTGACCCGGGGGTGCCCGCACCACTGTGACTTCTGCTACAAAGACGCCTTCTTTACGGGGGGCAAATCCTTCTACACCCAGGCCGTCGACGATGCCCTGGCCGAGATCGACCGATTGTCCGGGCGCCACCTCTACTTTCTGGATGATCATTTGCTAGGCAACGCCAAATTCGCTACCGCCCTCTTCGCGGAAATGCGGGGTATGAACCGGGTCTTTCAGGCCGCGGCCACCATCGACAGCATCCTGCGCGGCGACCTCATCGAACGGGCGGCGGAGGCGGGACTGCGCAGCCTGTTCGTAGGCTATGAAACCTTCTCACCCGAAAACCTGCGCCAGAGCAACAAAAAGCAAAACCTCAAAAAAGACTACGAAGCAGCTACCCAGCGTCTCCACGACCTCGGTATCCTCATTAACGGCAGTTTCGTTTTCGGCCTTGACGACGACGGGCCCGATGTCTTTGAGCGCACCGTCGACTGGGGAGTACGCAACGGACTGACCACCGCGACCTACCATATCCTCACGCCCTACCCGGGCACCAACCTCTACGGCCAGATGGAGCGCAACGGCCGCCTGCTCACCCGCAACTGGGATCTCTACGACACCCGCCACGTAGTCTACCAAACCACTAAGCTATCGGCACAAAAACTCAAGGCGGGCTACGATTGGGCCTACCGTGAGTTCTACAGTTGGAAAAACATCGCCGCAGCCAGCCTCTCCCACGATAGCCCCAAGCACCAGCTCAAGCACTTCCTCTACGCCGGCGGTTGGAAGAAATTCGAACCGCTGTGGAACGTGCTCATCAAGACCAGCCAGCTGAATAACATGCTGCCGCTGCTGGAAGGGATTCTGACCAAGGTACGCCCTAGGGCCCACAACAAAAAAATAGCATCCACACGTATAGGCCAAAGCGCCTAAAGCCATCACCCAACCCCCTCACCCGGAGGACCAGCCGCGAAGTTTGGGGGAAGTACATCCTAAGGCATAGGGCGGGGCCGCAGGTGCAAGACCGATCGAACGCACTGTACCACCCCGCCGCTGCGTTCACTGCCGAAGGAGGGGAGAAAACAGCACCCGACCCTACCGGTTACTTCTTGTTAGATGCCTAATCCCCAAAGTATCATCTGTACGGTTTTTGAGGGCGCGTACCACCTCGGCGTGGGTGCCCTAGCCAATTCACTCTACGCCTGCGGCTACCGCGGGGTGCTGTACGCCGGCTTCCGTGGACCGCTGCCCCCCTGGGCTACCGATACGGTGACCGAGCAGGATGGTCTATCGGTATACCTCGTAGCCGAAGGATTCACCATTCACTTTGCCCACCAGGACACCGGGGAGATGCTCGCCAACGTCAAGCCGGAACTGATCCAGCAGGTGTGGGAGCGCTACGGAGATACGATACACACTGTGTTTTACGTCGACTGCGACATCGTCATCAAGGCCCCCTGGCACCGCCTGGAGGAGTGGGCCCAGTACGGGGTGGCACTGTGCGAGGATATGAACTCCCCGGTTTCCAAATCGCACCCGCTACGGGCCCAGTGGAAGGAGTACTATGCGCAATTTGGCATCGACTACGTCCCAAAGGACGATATCTACGTCAACGGAGGCTTCGTAGGCATCCACCAGCGTTACCGCGGGTTTGCCAAGCGCTGGGGGGAACTACAGGACTACATGAAGGAGTACACCGGCCACCAGGACCGGATCGGTATTGCCGACCGCTGGAACATGTTCCACTTCATGGACCAGGATGCACTCAACGTGGCTAAGGACCTCACCGATGAGGTGAGCATAATGGGCGCGGATGCGATGGACTTCGGTAGATCCGGCTACGTCATGTCGCACGCTGCCGGCCGCGCCAAACCCTGGGATAAGGCCTACCTACGCGACATCTTCGTGACCGGCGCCCGACCCAGCTTTTCCGATAAACAGTACTGGCACTCCGTGGATGGGCCCATCCGGTTGTTCTCTCCGGGGCACGTCTGGCGTAAGCGGGTGGCGTTGAAGACGGCGGCGTTTATTGGGCGGTTCTTTACTAAAACCTAGCCGCATTGTACTGCCGCTGCCGGAGGCCAGCATCGTACTTTGGGGCATGCGCTACCTGCTTCTCCTCGCCCTCCTATCCACCCTGCACCCGCGCACCGCCGCCCAATCAATCCGCGTAGACCCTACCGCACAGGCCACCCCCATCACCCCCCTCGTGTACGGACAGTTCATCGAGCACCTCGGCCGCTGCGTAGCTGGCGGATTGTACGAGCCAACCTCTCCCCTAAGCGACGACCGCGGCTTCCGCACCGACGTGCTAAAACTGGTGCAAGGGCTAGACGTGCCCCTCCTCCGCTTCCCCGGCGGCACCGTGACCAAAATCTACCACTGGGAGTACGGCATCGGCCCGAAGGAGGACCGCCCTAAGCGACCGAATCTAATTTGGGGCGGCAACATTGAGTATGGCTTCGGTACGGCGGAGTTCGTCACCTACTGCCGGGAGATCGGTGCGGAGCCTTTCCTAGTCGTCAATATGGCCACCGGTACCCCCGAAGAGGCCAGCAACTGGGTCGAGTACTGCAACGGAACGGGGGATACCTACTACGCCAATCTGCGGCGGGAGCACGGCTACCCCGAGCCCTTCAACGTCACCTACTGGGGCATCGGCAACGAGGAGAGTGCCGAGCCCGATGCCGGTCGCCACCAGGACGTAGACGTATACATCGACGATACCTGGCAATTCACCAAGCTGATGAAGTTGCAGGACCCTAGCATAAAACTGACGATGGTCGGCGATACCCGCGACCGTGACTGGAATCAGGAGATCCTCGACGAACTGCACTCGGTTAGTGATTACCTGGCCGTACACTTCTACGCCGTGCCGGGCGATACGACCTACGCCGCCCTGCTGGAGAGTGTATATCAGTATGATGCTTACCTCGACACTCTGCGCGAGCAGCTGGCCCCAGTACCGGAAACTGGGGGGCTGAGCCGTTGGTACCGCTTTGACGGCAGGCAAGCACCATTGAAGCTAGCCATCGACGAGTGGGGTATCTGGAACATGGATTCCCCAAAGGGCCGGGGTGCCTACGCACTGGAATACCCCTACGACTGGCGGCACGCCCTGGCCACGGCCACCTTCCTGCATATGTTCTACGCCAACGCCGATATCATCGCTCTGGCCACCTGGGCCCAGACCGTAAACGTGCTGGCCCCCATCATGACCAGCGAGGAGTCCGCCTGGAAGCAGACGGTGTACACGCCACTGGAGAAGTACCGGGCGTATATGCTGGATAACTACCTGCCGGTAGCGTTAAGCGATATACCCACATTACCCTCCGGCCGGCCGGCACTGGATGTAAGCGCTACTGTTTCCGCTGCCGGGGATAGCGTGGTGGTCGCCGCCATTAACCTGTCGCTAGAGCAAGATGCCGCGGTGGACATGACGCATGCCGTGCCGGGGATGCGGCTACAGCGGCGGGTAGTATATTCGGCGGATGATCCACTGGCCGTGGGTACGGCTGCCGCGGATGTCGTGCGGGAGGTGAAGGATGATGGGGCGGGGTCGCTGGTGGCTGGGGGGATTGGATTTTATTTTTACTCAAAAGACTAAGGTCGAGTGGCCTCTGGCCCGAGCCTACCCCACTTGCCGCCTGAAGCTGCGGAGCAGCTTCCTAATCTGTGAGCAATCCGTAGATAATTTGTGGTAAAGGCCCTTCCCAGCGCAGCCAGAGGCTGCATTTTACTGCCGTCCCAATAGCTATCGGGAGTGGCAGCATTGTACTGTCTACTTCGGCGCGGCAAACCGCTCATCCGTAAGCAGCGACTCGTCCGTAAGCGTATTCAGAAATGCCAGCAACGCCCGCTTCTGCCGCTCCGTCAGCGGAAAGCCTGTGATGTTGGGGTCTTTGTTCTCCAGACCATGGCCACCGCTGGCGTAGTGGTCGAGCACCTCCTCCAGCGTCTTGAAGCGGCCATCGTGCATGTAGGGGGCCGTGAGAGCGATATTGCGCAGGGTGGGGGTACGGAACTTACCGTTGTCGAAGCGATTACCGGTCACACCGCCTAGGCCCGGATCGGGGAAGTCGTCCAGGGAGGCCACATCCTCGATGCCGTTGTTGTGGAACTTGTTGTCGCCGAAATTGGGGGCGTTATGGCAATGGCCACAGCCGGGGTGCAGCACGCCGGGGGCCAGGTTCTCCACAAAGAAGAGACTATCGGCCCCGAGCTGCTCCTCCTCGGTAAAGAAGTCGGTATTTTGGTACACCACTCGATCGAACTTACTATTCGCCGAGATGATCGTACGCTCGAACTGGGCCAGCGCCTTGATGGTCAACTCCTGGGTGATCTCCTCCCTAGTGTCGATCCCAAAGGCTGCCCGGAAGCGTGCCGGGTAGTCGGCATCCTCGCGCAGTTTACGCAGCACCTCCTCCCAGTCGTTGTCGAGCTCCAGCATGTCCTCGACGGGGTGAATGGCCTGCTTCCAGAGCTTGGGGGCGTCGCCGTCCCAGTTGAAGCCGTTAGGGTTGAAGGCCAGGTTCACCAGTGACATCGCACTACGGTTGCCCTCTAGGCGGCGGATGCCCAGCGAGCGATTGAGCCCATCGGTAAAGGCCAACTCCTGTTTGTGGCAGCTGGCGCAGGACATATTGCCGTCCGTACTCAGGATCGAGGCGTCGTAGAAGATACGTCGACCGAGGTCTACCCCCTCTACCGACATAGGGTTCTCCGCATCGACTACCGGAGCGGGCAGGTAGGCCGGCACCTCCAGGGCGTAGGGGGTGGGGGTGTTCGGTCCGGTAATGGCTCCCGCTTCGGGTATTTCCACCGCTCCGCCACCGGGTTCGTCCCGACAGCCTACCGCTAGGAGCAAGATCGAAAGAGCGGCGATGAGGAGAGAGCGGTACATACTGAGTTATCGTGCAACGAATGAAGTGTCGGTAAGGGTGTGCAGAAAGGCCACTAATGCAATCTGCTGCCGGTCATCTAGGCCCAGGGGGCGGATGTTGGCGCTGCGGTTCTCGGCGTAGTGACCTCCGCTGTTGTAGTGCTGCACGACCTCCTCCAAAGTAGCGAAGCGCCCGTCGTGCATGTAGGGAGCCGTAAGAGCTGCATTGCGCAAGCCCGGGGTACGGAAGCGGCCGTTGTCGTAGGGCTGCCCCGTGATGGCCCCACGGCCCGGGTCGCGAAAAGCGGTCAGGTTAGTCACCTCGTCCAGACCGTTATTCTCGTACCGCTGGTTGGTGAAGTGGGGCGGCGTGTGGCAGTGGGCGCACTCCCCCTTCGGCAGCCCCGCGTAAGGGCCCCGCGGATCGTCGCCGAAGTCAAAGAAGATCGCCTGGCCCAGTGCCTCCGCCTCCGTGTAGCTGGCCTCCCCCCGCTGCACCCGGTCGTACTTGCTATTACGGGAGACGAGCGTGCGCTGGTACTGCGCCAGGGCCCTACCTACCAGCGTGGAATCCATCGCCTCCGTCCCGAAGGCCTCCCGAAACGCCTCCCGGTAGCAAGTCTCCCCCCGCAGCCGTTCGATCACCGCCGGCCAGCTTCCACCCATCTCGTGGACCGTGCCGATGGGGTGCAACGCCTGGGTTTCAAGGTTATCGGCCCGCCCATCCCAAAATAGCGGCTGGTGGAGGTAGCCGATATTAGATAGGGCGGGGGTGTTGCGGGTACCGACTAGCCCTCCTACTCCCACGCTCAGCGCCCGCCCGTCGCTGAAGGCCAGCGCCGGCTGGTGGCAGGTACCACAGCTTACCGTTCCGTCCGCCGATAGGATAGGGTCGAAAAACAGCCGCTCGCCCAGCGCCGTACCGGCAGGAGTAGAAAGGTTATCATCGGGGTAGAGAATAGCAGCAAAATCCGATGGTGTGGGCTCTACGTCTCGTCCACAACCAAGAACTAAAACAAGCAGTACCGGCCAGCCCCGCATCCCTTACTGCCGTACTTCCAGTTCGAACTGCCCGGCTAGCCGGTTCCAGATGTCCAGTGCCACGGCCTGATTGCCCCCGTGCACCGCCTGCTGTTGCGGATTGGTGATGTCAAAGGTGTCGGCACCGTCGGAGAGCGCCCGCAGCACGTCGGCCACTACGGTCAGCTGCGGCGTCTGGCCGGCCCGTACGCTGAAGGCTTGGTTAAACGCCACCGTGGTATAAAGCGAGTCGCTGCCCATGTGGTAGCTCAGCCCCGTATCGTACAGTCCGTCGCCCTCCAGGTCGGCATTGGCCTCGATCTTCGCAAAGACGTAGCGGGTAGCCGGCCCCCAAAATTCCGCCTCGTTAAGCACGTAATCGGCGGCAAAGTTGCTGGGGTCCTGGGCATTTAACTCCGGTTTTACCCCCAGCCCAAAGCGTAGCCCCGCATAATCCCCCTCCGGCACCCGAAAGGTCCGCGTCTGCGTAGCCGAATCACTAGCCGACATCCAGCGCAGCAGGTCGATATCGGTCAGGCGTACGGGCGTGGCACCGTTCCGGGGTAGTAGTTCCAGGTCCGATACATAGTACTGAAACAGCAGCACCTTCAGCGTATCCCCGGTGGGGTAAGCGTAGGCATCCCGCTGTATCCCCAGGGGCATCCCGTCATACTTGGCTCGAAAATCGAGCGTCAGGTCAGTCTCCGCGAGTGGGGCATCCACGTCATCATCGTCGAGACAGGCCGTCAGACTCAGCAACAGGAGCAGGGGGAGCAGCAAGTGTTTCATAGGCGGGCGGGGCCGCGGGTGCGGCGCTGATTGGATGAGTTACCATAACGCGCCTTGCCCCCGTCGGGTGTTCCTGCCCCCCTCCTATTGTCGCCCCCCCGGCCGACAAAGCAGGCGAACATGTACAAAATCAATCCCGTTGGGACTAGCACATCTTATCATCCAAGTTTACCTCCCCCATGGACCAGTCCCCCAACTCCTCCCTCGATAACGCCCTCAAGCAACTCACCTACGGTTTCTACATCGTCGCCACCCGTAAGGACGGCCACGACCTCAAGACCCGCTCGGAGGACTGGATCAGCGCCGCCACCGTCAGCTGGGCCACCCAGTCGAGCTTCGATCCGCCGCTGATCACCATCGCCATCCAGAAGGACAGCGATGTCAACGAGACCATCCAGAAGGCACAGTCTTTCTCCCTCACCGTCCTGGGCAAGAACGACGAGGCCCTTATTAAGAAATTCGCCCAGCAGACCGAGGTCGACTACGGCGCCCACTCCGTCAACGGTATCTCCTACACCGAGGGCGAGACCGGTGCCCCCGTCCTCGACTGCGGCATCGCCACCCTGGAGTGCAAGCTCGAGGATGCCCTGACCACCCACGGCGATCACATCCTCTTCGTGGGCAAGGTCATCAAGGCCACCAGCAAGGATGGCCAGCCCATCACGGAGATGGATACGCGCAAGCATTACGAGGGGGTGAGTCCGCGGAGCTAGTGGGTCGTGGCTTCTAGCCGCGGTATCGAGGCGGGAGCGGTAGCCCCGACGAGGATTTCGGGAGCTAATGGGTCGTGGCTTCTAGCCGCGGTGCTCACTTCGGCGTGGCAACCCCGAAAGGATGCCGGAAGCCAATACCCCGCCGCCAGAGCTAAGAACCACTAGCCATGACCGACCCCAAAATCGATGCCCACCTAAGCAAGGAGTCCCACCTAGCCCCCCTAGTCGCCCGCCACTCCCTCAAACCCCGGCCCGACCACGGTGGCGACGTGTACTTCGGCCTCCTGCGCTCCATCACCTACCAGCAGCTGAGCGGGCGGGCGGCGGGTACCATCTTTGGCCGCTTTCTGGACCTCTTCCCCGATGGCTACCCCCACCCGGAGCGGTTGCTGGATTTATCCGAGGGTGACCTGCGGGCGGTGGGCATGAGTCGCCCAAAGGCCGGCTACCTCCACGGCGTGGCGGCCTTCTGGCTGGAGTATAAACTGATCAACCAGGACTGGTCGAAGCTCACCGACCAGGAGATCATCGACCTCCTCACCCAGATCAGGGGCGTAGGCCAGTGGACCGTGGAAATGGTGCTGATGTTCGTCCTACAACGACCCGACCTGCTGCCGCTGGACGATCTGGTGGTGCGGCGCAACCTTATCGCGCTCTTCGACCTCGGTCACCTGAAGGGTAAGGCCTTGATTGCAGCGATGATTGCGGCGGCGGAGCCCTGGCGACCGTACCGGAGTTTTGCGAGTCGGTACTTGTGGGAGATGGGCTAGGGCACGGTGGTGCACTGGAGGGGGAGGAGGACGCCGCCGTTGCGGGTTTGGTCAGCCTGTAGCTGCTGCTGCAGCAGGGCGAGTAGGTGGTCGATGGCGGTGGAGTCGTCCGGGGGTAGGTTACTAAGGATAGTGGCCAGCTCACGGGTCACCAGCGGTGTAGAAATGGAGGTTCCGTACACCACATCGGTCCCGTAGACGGTACTTCCTGTAGCGGTAGCCCCCAGCTTTGGTGCTTCGGCGGCCGCGTAGGCAGCTAGGGTGACGGACTGCGCCCCAAAATTGGAGAATGATGCTAAACTGAGCGCGTCGTTTTCATCCACGTAGGAGGCTACTGTTATCAAATTAGGGAAGGTGTCTTGGCCGGCGTAAGCAGCGGGCCACTGGGGGTCGGTATCGACGTTAGCAGTCTCATTGCCGGCGGAGGTAACCACGATGACACCCTGGTCATTGGCGTAGTCGATGGCGCACTGTAGGGCCAGGGGAGTTTCCTCGGTGGGGATTCCCCAACTTAGATTGATGATGTCGGAGCCATTCTGTACGGCGGCGTAGATGGCCGTAATGGCCCCGAAGTAGGTGGCCTCGCCGTACCCGTTAAAGATCTTATAGTGCACCAGGGTCAACGGACGGCTACCCCGGTAGTTGCTCACGATGGCTCCGGCTACCGCGGTCCCGTGACCGAGCTGATCGTCCGGAGAGAAGTCCCCATTGATGAAGTCATAGCCGAGCCCGTCGGACTGTACAAAGGGTGTACTGCTACCCCGGTAGGCATGTCGATCCCAAACTGCCGAGGAGAGTAGGGTGTCGGCCCCTGAGTCGATGACGGTCACAACGATGTTGTCCCCACCGGCCGTGCTCGGCATAGCCACACCGGGGCGGAACTGGAGCGCTTCGCAGGTAGCCGGCCCCACGTACTGGGCGGGAAAAGCTACCGTGTCGGTGATCGTGTAGTACTGACGTCCATCCTGTACCGACCGCACGGTAGACAGGGGGCTGAGGCTGCGGGGGGTGAGGCGGATGAGGAAGTCTTCCTCTACGAAGTAGTTGATGGTGTCCTGTTTGATCTTCTCTCGAATTAATGGAGGCTCACTGTTTGGATCAATACCATAGGGTAGCTCTACGACTACAAGTCCTCCAACATCGGGAAACGGTAGGGAATCAACAACTGTCAAGCCCTGTTCGCGCGCCCATGCCCCAACGAAGGCATTCGGATTACAACTACCGATGACCATTCGTTGCGTACGCTCGCCATCGCAATTCACTGCCACATTATTGCTTATGGTGCGCCGCTGTGGCTCCTGCTGGTAGGCTGTCAGTCTGATCGTGTTGTCGGTAAAATTGGAAATCACCGGGCGATTACGGCTAACGGATACCACCAAGGCATCGAATTGACCTGCTGGAACCGAAAAACTAACCGAAGGATAAAACGCCTTCGAAGACTGACAACTTAGCAACTCCTGAGGTGCTCCACCCCCGTTAGAAATGCCGTACGCGCGGTAGTAGACCTCCTGACTCAGGTTTTCAAACTGAAGGAATACCGAACCAGATGTGGGAGCCGGTAGCCGGACTTGGTGCTCAAATAGTGGATCACCACAGGCTACCGTCGGTAGGTTGTAAGGATTCTGGTTTATTCCTTTAGGTACCAAAATGAGGGGAGCAGGATTGCACCTACCATCGGCATATGTCAGGTCAGCATCGTTGCTACACCCATCACACCCGAGTACAAACAGAGAGATCAAAGCGATCAGGAGCAGGTAAGGCGATTGACACATAAGCGAGGCGTTTCTACTTTATGCTTAATGCAAAAGGTGTGTTACATTTGAGTTTATCTACCCAGTTAATTATTTATCAAAGTCTTGAAGATACTGCTAAGCACCCTTTTCTTGTGGCTGTGCGTCACAACAGGCTTCGGCCAACTGGAACCAAGCCGTATCGAGCTTATACAGTATGCACACACACTCTATGCTGCCGACAGCCTTGAAAAAGCTTTAGTGGCCTATCGAAAAGTTGCTTACGCGAAATTTGATGGAAGTCTGCTGGTGGATAGCCTGAGTGGATACGCCCTTCACCGTATGGGCGTCTGTGCCTATTACCTTTCTAAGTCGGAAGATGCTAAGGAATACTATCAAGGTGCGATTGTAGTACGGGACGTCGCCTTTCCGAAACCTCACAACGAGCAAGCAAAATCACGGGTTAATCTCGCTAGAGTTCTCATAGAACAAGGGGCTTTAGATAGTGCGGCCTACTATCTCCATGCTGCGATAGAGCGTTTAGAAGTAACTGCCCTGCCGGATTTTTTCCTTTATGAGACGGTTTTAACCGAACTTACACAGGTAGCCTCTGAACTAGGAGATAGCCAAATGGCATTAGCTGCAGCTCGTCGTGCAAGGTTCATCCTTGAAAACTCTCATGGTTCGATAGCAGCTGACAAAGCAGCTATGCTGTATTACAATATTAGTGTCTCACTTTTGTACCTCGACCAATTTGAACAATCTAAACTCCACGCGCTCGCAGCCCTAGATATAAACCAAGGGTTAGGAGACAACCGCCGAGTTGGGCTTTGCTATCAATCTCTAGCAGCCATCGCTGAGCGATCAAATAATTTTCAGGATGCCCTTCAGTATCTTCAACATGCCTTAATGCTTACACCAATCGAGGATCAGCAGTCACTTAGCTACCTCCACCATTCATTAGCGCGTAATCAACTCCACCTCGGCAACCTACCTGCCGCCGAAACCCACCTCCGCATCGCCGAAGCCGACGTCCCCCCCGGCGACCTCCTCTACTCTCATAACGCCAAACTACGGGCCCTACTGCTGGCAGCCTCCGGCAAGCCAGCACCCGCCCTGAAGTTCTTCAATACCGCCGTCGCGCTTCTCGACAGCAGCGGCACCTACGAAAGCGACCTGCTGGTCGTACACCCGCCGGCAGCGATAGAAGCCAACCTTGACCTCCTCGCCCTTCACCTCACTGACCGCGCCGCTTTCCTGGCCGACCAGGGCCGCTACCGAGATGCACTACGCGACTACGAAACCATACTCCAAATCCGCGAACGGCTACGGCGCGACGTGAGTAGCAGGGGAAGTCGTGAGCGCCTGAGTACCAATCTACGTCCACTGCTTGACGATGCTATAGATGTATGCTACAGGCTCTATAAGCAGGGAGAAGAAGAAATGGCCTGGCAAGCCCTCCAGTTCAGCGAGTGGGCCCGGGCCTACGACCTGCTACGCAGCTACCGTGGGGGCGGGGCTGCAAATGTAGAGACGGAACTGTGGAACAAAATTGCTAAATTAGAACGCCAGGTCGTTACGGACTCAACGTTACAAGCGGCCCTATCGGATGCTCGCTTACGTCTCGACCGTTTAGTGCGGCGACAGGGCATTCACGATACGACCGCCCTCCAACCCTTAGACCATGATCGCTTACTGAACTATCTCAGCCAGCACCACGCCCGACTCCTCCTCTACCACCTCACCGACAGCAGCGCCTACCGCTTCGCACTAGCCGAAGACGGACAACTCGCCCTCGAACGGCTCCCCCTCGGAGCCGAACTGACCGAGGCCGTAATCCAGTGGCGTACGGACATTGCCAGCTCTGCCTACCGCCGCAAGTCGATGCGCCAGGGACAAGCGCAGGAAGAACTGGACCACTCCTACCTGACCGACGGACAACAACTAGCGGACAAGCTTGACCTACGGGCCAGTGCCGTGCCTACCATACTCATCCCCGACGGTATTCTGCACGCGCTACCCTTCGCGGCCCTTCCCCTGGGGCAAGCCACTACGCACGCACTTCACTACGCTAGCGTAGATTACCTGGGGGACCATGCCCCCCTAAGTTTCGGCTACTCTATCGCCACCCTCCTAGCGCAGGAGGAAATTCATACCGATACCTATTCGCTCGATCTATTAGCCTTTGCACCTGCGTTCGCGCCGAATACCCTGCCCGTACTACCCCTGAGCCACGAGGAAGCAGTTGCCGTATGCGATCATTATACCAGTCACGAACTACTGGTGGACGGGGAGGCCAACCGGACCAACTTCACCACCCTGGCCCCCGGTGCCCGCATCCTACACCTCTCCACCCACGGCTCGGCCGACCTGGAAAACCCCAACCTGAGCTACGTCGCCTTCACCCAGACCGGCGGCCCCAGTGACCCCGACGAACGGCTCTACTACAACGAGCTCTCCGCCCTACACCTATCGGCCGAGCTGGTGGTGCTCTCGGCCTGCGAAACCAGCATCGGTAAGCCCGTCCCCGGGGAAACCGTAGCGAGTCTGGCCACCGCCTTTGCCGCCGCCGGCGCCCACTCCACCCTCACTACGCTGTGGCAGGTCGACGAGCGGGCCACGCTGGAACTCGTGCGGCACTTTTACGACCGGTTGGCGCAGGGTGACGGTCGGCAGGAGGCGCTGTACTACGCGCAGCAGCGGTTGCGGCACTCGGCCGATTACGCGCACCCGTACTACTGGGCCGGACTATCACTGCATGGGAGTATCGGTCCCCTTGCTACTAACGCTGCACCGGCGGCCCCGCCCTACTGGCTGCCCGTCGCTGTACTGCTAGTGGCGGCGGGAATCGGCTTAGCTTTGCGGGCCAAACGAAATAGCCATGCCGAGCAGCGAACTGCGCCTGTACAATAGCCTGAGCCGGGAAAAAGAAGTATTCGAGCCCCTGGTGGAGGGCCACGTGGGCATGTACGTCTGCGGCCCCACCGTGTACAACCCCGTGCACCTGGGTAACTGCCGCACCTTCGTGAGCTTCGACGTGATCTACCGCTACCTGCTGGCCAAAGGCTACAAAGTGCGCTACGTACGCAATATCACCGACGTGGGCCATCTGACCGACGACGGCGAGGACCGAATGAGCCGCGGCGCCCGCCTGGAGCAACTCGAACCCATGGAGGTGGCCCAGAAATTCGCCAACCAGTTTCACGACGTGATGCGCACCCTGAATGCGCTGCCGCCCAGCATCGAGCCACGGGCTACCGGGCACATCATCGAGCAGATCGAGATGGTGCGCGAAATCCTGAATCACGGCTACGCCTACGAGGTGAACGGCTCGGTGTACTTCGACGTGGAGACCTACAATGCCGCCAACGACGACCGCTACGGGGAGCTCAGCGGCCGCCGGATCGATGAGCTGCTGGCCGAAAGCCGGGAGCTGCGGGCGCAGGGGGAAAAGCGCAGTCCGAGTGACTTTGCCATCTGGATGAATGCATCTCCGGAGCACATCCTACGCTGGGACAGTCCCTGGGGCGCGGGCTTCCCCGGCTGGCACCTGGAGTGCTCGGCGATGAGCACCAAGTACCTAGGAGCGCAGTTCGACATCCACGGCGGGGGCAACGACCTGAAGTTTCCCCACCACGAGAACGAGATCGCCCAGAATGTAGGCGCCTGCGGATCGGCGGCCGGCGCCCGCTACTGGCTCCACACCAACATGCTACTGATGAACGGCCGCAAGATGTCGAAGTCGGACGGTAATACGATCTCGCCGGAAGAACTCTTCAGTGGCGACAGCCCCCACGTCTCGGAGGGTTATAGCCCCATGGTCGTGCGCTTTTTTATGCTACAGAGCCACTACCGTAGCACGATGGACCTGAGCGACGAGGCCCTGCAGGCGGCCAAGAAGGGCTACGCCAGACTGCTGGAATCCTGGGCTAACCTGCAGGCCCTAGAGGCTAAGGGCGGTGCCCAGAACGGCACGGTCGGCAAGGAGCTCACCGAGGGCCTGGCCGCCGCCTACGCCGAGATGGACGACGACTTCAACACCCCACGGGCGCTGGCCCGGGTCTTCGAGCTGGTCACCCGCATCAACGCCCTCCAGGGGGGGCAGCTTTCGCTGGAGGAGGTGGGGGCGGAAGAGTTGGTCCAGTTTCGCGACGGGCTGGGTACGCTGCTGTTTTCCATACTGGGCTTAGAGGACGAGGCCGGGGCCGCAGGTGCGGAGCGGGAGGCGCTGGACCGGGTCATGCAGATCGTCCTCGATCTCCGGCAGCAGGCCCGTGCCGATAAGGACTGGGGCCTTTCGGACCGGCTGCGGGATGCGCTGGCGGGGGCAGGCGTTACGGTGAAGGATGGGAAGGAGGGGGCTAGTTGGAGTATTTGATTTATCATGTACAGTTTACCAAGTTCAATTTACCATTTGCGGCTCTGCTTGCTTCGCTCGTTGTAGTGATACAGCAATCCTACTGAGACGAGCGAAGCGAGCATCCCTGCAAATGGTACGTGGTAAATTGTAAACGGTAAATTGTAAATCTAAACCGCCGTCACCTTCCGATTATGCCGCTGGTAGGCGTATACGGCCGCACCTACCGTACCGGCGGTATTGCGCATTTCGGCGGGCTTGACCTCACAGGCGCACTTGATGTACTTTTTATAGTCCTGAAAGTACTTGCTGCCGCCGCCGCCGAGGATGATAAGGTCGGGGTTGAGGATGGAGTCGACGTGGGTGAGGTACTTATTGAGGCGCTTGCCGAAGGTCTTCCAGTCCATGTTATTGTCCTTGCGGATCTTGTTGGACACGTACTTCTCGGCGATGATATCCATGCCCTTGAGGTAGAGCTGGCCGAGCTCGAAGTTGGGAATGAGCTGACCGTCGAGGAACATGGCGCCCCCCAGGCCGGTGCCGATGGTGATCATCACTACCGTGCCCTCCTCCTTGTGGGAGCGGCCGGTGCCGAAGTGCATGGTAGCGATGCCGGCGGCGTCGGCGTCGTTGAGGGCGTAGATGGACACGTCGCGCAGGCGGCCGAAGGTTTCGGAGATGCTGGTGCCGATCCAGGCCTTATCGATGTTGGAGGCGCTACCGGCTACGTTGCGGTGTACGACCGCGGGGAAGCCGACACCGACTACGCCGGTGTAGTCGAAGTGGTCGATCAGATTACGAAAGGTATAGGCCATGGCGGCCGGGGTGGCCGGCTGGGGGGTGTCGAAACGAAAGCGCTCGGTGAGCATGGTGCCGGTCGTCACGTCGACCAATCCGCCTTTGAATCCAGTAGCGCCTACGTCTACGCCGAGAATGGTGGTTTCCTGCATGCCGCTGTGTTCTTCCTTGAGCGGTGAAGATAGTAAAACGGCGGACGGGTGCTCCTAGCGCACCAGGGTGATCTTCATGGTCACGTCCTCCTTCGGCCGGTCGGCGGCTCCGGTGGCGGTGGCGGCGATTTTATCGATCACGTCGAGCCCCTCGATCACCTGCCCGAATACGGTGTACTGCTGATCGAGGAAGGGCACGCCACCGTTCTTCAGGTACGCCTCACGCACCTCACTGGGGTAGCGCACGCCGGTCTGGCCCTCCTGGCGGTTGAGCTCGGCCTCGGTGACGGGCCGACCGTGCACGATGTAAAACTGGGAGCCGCTGCTGGCCTTTTCCGGGTTGTTGGTGCGGGCGGCGGCCAGGGCCCCCTTCACGTGGGCCAGGGAGGGGTCGAACTCGGCGGGTACCTGGTAGCCGGGGCCACCGCTACCGAGGCGGGCACTTGCGGAGGCCCCCTTACTATCGGGGTCACCGCCCTGGATCATGAAGCCGTCGATGACACGGTGGAAAAGCAGGCTATCGTAGAAGTTCTCCTCGACCAGTTTGACGAAGTTGTCCTGGTGCTGGGGGGTGAGGTTAGAGAGGCGTGCGAGCATGTCGCCCTGGGGCGTTTCGATGCGTACGAGGCATTCGGTGGGTGGGGTCACGTTGATGGTTTGGGTGGTCGTTTTGGATCGGCCCCGCTCGTCGGTGGCGGTAAGTATGACGGGGTAGTTTCCGGACTTGTAGTAGCGCATCTGGGGGTCGGCCTCGGTGCTGGTCTGCCCGTTGCCGAAGTCCCACCGGTAGCTTACGGCCCGCTCCGAGGCGTTGCGGAAACGCACGGTATCGGCGGCGGCTACCGTAGCGGTCTCGGGGGAGAAGCTGGCGATGGGCCGGGCGCAGTAGCTGAGGGATAGGGCGAGTAGGAGAAGAAAAAACGGGCGCATGATGGCAGCTATTTGCTTAAAAAGTACTCCAGCAGTACGTCGCGTTCTTTGCTCAGGCCGTAGTTGGGCACGTCGCGGCCCGAGCGCTGGTACCAGTAGCGGGCGTTGGCCTCATCACCCTCGATGCGGTGCAGGTAGGCGTGTACCCAAGCCTTGTCCTGTCCGGTGGCGGTGTCGATGAGCTTGTGGGCGCGCTCCCACTGGTTGTTGCTGATCCACCAGAGGGAGGCTAGCTCTAGGCCGAAGGACGCGGGCGGCGTGGCTTCGGTCAGCGAAGCATCGAATTCCTGGCGGGTCAAGGGGTCGGAGTTGGGGAATAGGTGAAGGGGGTGGGCGAAGATAGGCCTTAAATTTGTCTCACCTAGTAGAAATCAGGCGGGCGTGTAGGCGTTGGACGCTTCAGGCGTTGGACGCTTCTAAAGCGTCCAACGCCTAAACTTCACCCCGCCCCAGCAATTTACTTCCATGTACGAAATTGGAGGTCTGATCATCATCGGCGTCGTAGCCCAGTGGATTGCCTGGCGGCTGCGGGTACCGGCCATTCTTCCGCTCATTCTGGCGGGCATCCTGATTGGCCCCGGCTGGGAGTGGTACAGTGGTCACCGACTGGTGAACCCCCGCTTCGATAGCGAGGCCGGTACGGGGCTCTTTCCGGGTAACCTGCTGTACAGTTTCGTTTCCCTCTCCATCGGTCTGATCCTCTTTGAGGGTGGGCTGACGCTGCGGCTGCGCGAGATTCGGGGGCTAGCCGATAGCATCTTCCGCCTGACGACCTACGGGGCCTTTACCACTACGGTGGTGGCCGGACTGGCCGCTCACTTCGTGATGGGGCTCAATTGGCAAATTGCCTTTCTCTTTTCTACCCTCATTGTCGTTACCGGTCCTACGGTGATCGCGCCCATCATGCGGCAGATCAACGTAAAGCGGCAGGTGGCCACGGTGCTGAAGTGGGAGAGTATCGTGATTGACCCCGTGGGGGCCTTCCTGGCCGTCCTGTTCTATAATTTCATCGTGGCCTACTACGACCCCGCCGCTACGGTGTACGAGGCATTGATCAAGTTCGTGCAATCGGGCCTAGTGGGCATCGGGCTGGGTTTCGTCATGGGCCACGTCCTTTACTTTCTGATCAGTCGGTTGTATATCCCGAAGTTCTTGCTCAACATCTTCACGCTAGGGGCCGTGGTGGGGGCCTTCCTGGTATCGGACGCGATCGCCCACGAGAGCGGGCTGCTCACTACGGTGGTCATGGGGGCCTACCTGGCCAACCGCGAGGTACCCTACCTGCACGACATTCTGGACTTTAAGGAAAGCCTGACGCTGCTGCTCATCTCGCTGCTCTTCATTCTGCTCTCGGCTAACATGACCGTCGACCAGATCACGCTGGTGCTGACGCAGGAGAGCCTGGCCGTTTTCCTGATCGTGGTCGTCGTAGCCCGGCCCCTGGGGGTATTCTGGAGCCTACGTAGCTCGGACCTTACGTGGCAGGATAAGGCCTTCATCAGTTGGGTGGGGCCCCGGGGTATCGTGGCGGCCGGCGTAGCCTCCCTGTTCGGTATCGAACTGGCCAAGGAGGGTATCGTCGATGCGGAGTACATCACACCGCTGGTCTTTCTCATCGTGCTGGGCACGGTGCTGCTGAATGCCACCCTGGCCGGCCTTATCGCCCGTAAGCTTAAGGTGAGCCTACCGAAGGGCAGCGGGGTGCTCATCTTCGGGGCCTCCGGGGGGGCGCGGCAACTGGCAGACTCGTTGCAGGAAAGCGGCCGCGACGTCACCCTCATCACCCCCAACCGGGCGGTGGCCGACTTAGCCGAGGAACAGAACCTCACCGCCGTGACCGTACCCATCGACAGCGAGGAGCTCGATAGCCACGTGGACATGACCGACATTGGCTACATCCTGGCCCTCACCGGCAGCGACGAGGACAACTTCTACCTGCTCAATACTTACCGCAGCCGCGAGGGCATTCGGGGGGCCTACCGACTGGTGACCCGTAAGGAGATTCAATCCCAGCGTTTCGCCCCCGACGCGCTGTTCGGCCACTACGCCAGCTACCTACTCTTCAATCGGGCGGCACGCACCTACGGGGAGGTGAACGCGGTAGAGATCACCGACCCGAAGCAAATCACCACCATCCTGGCGCAGCTGCGGGAGGCCAAGGCCATTCCGCTTTACCTGCGCTGTGCAGAATACGGTGATATCACCTTCATCACGGCTGATGAGGCACCGCTTTCGGTTACGGCGGGCGATTCGCTGTACTACATCGGTGAGCCACTGGCGGAGGACGAGGAGGAGGCGTTGGATGCTTTAGAAGCGTCCAACGCCTGATCGCAGCCTAGTCCAGCAACCGCTCCAGCTTATTTCCCCTGCTGCCCTTCACGAATACCCGCCTACCCGACCAGTCCTGCTGCCAGAACCAATCCGCCAGCTGCCGACTGTCATCGAAGAAGGGGCGCTCGAACTCCCGGGCCACCGCTTTCATCTTCTCACCCACCAGAAGCACCGTCCGCGCCACCTGCCCCGCCCGGAGTACCACCCGGCGGTGGGCGGCGGGGGATTCTGCGCCGAGCTCCAGCATCTCCCCTAGAATGATGACACTTTCCAGCGGCTTGTTGGTAGCAGCGAAGCCCTGTAGTGCGGCCACCACACTGCTCGGATTGGCGTTGTACGCGTCCCAGTAAAAGGACACGCCCCGGTGCTCCAGCAGCTGGCTGCGGTGATTTTGCGGCCGGTAGTCACGTAGCCCATTGATGATACCTACTCCGCTCACCTTGAAATACTTTCCTACCCCCACGGCCGCCTTCACGTTCTGTAGGTTATGCTGCCCGCTCAGCTGGGTGGTGGCAGAGACCAGGGCCCGCTGCTCGTCCAGAAAGGCTACCCGCACCGTGGGGTGCACGGCCAGGGTGCCTACCTCCATGCCGGGCACCAGCGGGGAGGGCGACTCACTGCTGAAGTACGGGATCACTCGCTCTACCCGCTGCACCATCTCCGGGAGGTACTGCTCGTCGCGGTTTACGAAGGCTACCCCACCGTGTGCCGCCAGGAAGTCGTACAACTCTCCCTTTCCCTTGCGCACCCCCGCGATGCCCCCGAAGCCCTCCAGGTGGGCCTCCCCAATATTGGTGATCAGTCCGTGGGTGGGCCGGCCGATTTCGCAAAGCTCGGCGATTTCCCCCTGGTGGTTTGCCCCCATTTCCAAGATCAGGAACTCGGTGGCATCCGGCATCCCCAGGATCGTCAGCGGCAGTCCGACGTGGTTGTTGTAGTTACCGGGGGTGGCATGGACGCTGTACTGCTGCGACATCACCGCGGCGATGAGCTCCTTGGTGGTCGTTTTTCCGTTGCTGCCCGTGATGGCCAGCACCGGCATGCGGTACTCGCTGCGGTGGCGGGTGGCGAGCTGCTGGAGGCTACGTAGGCTATCGGCTACCAGCAGGTAGCGGTTATCCCCCGCGACTACGACCTCCGATGCATCCACTACGGCGTAGGCGGCCCCGGCGGCTAGGGCGGCGGCGGCGTACCGGTTACCGTCCGTCGCGCCCCGTAGGGCAAAAAAGATGCTGCCCTTGCGCACCCGCCGGCTATCGATCTGCACGTCGCGCCGTTCCAGGTAGTAAGCGTAGAGGTCTTCGGGGGCTACGTAGGCTGGCTCCATGGCGCAAAGCTATTCGACGGGTAGCGAAAACAAAACGCCCCGCCTGAAACCAGACGGGGCATTTGTTAACACAGTGGGGTTTGTCACCTACCGGCGGGACCGGCGACGACTCTTTTTCTGTTTGTTGGGCTTGGCACCGAAGCGGTTCACCCGTGCGTCATCGACTCCGGAACTGTTGCCTACCCGTACCATAGCGCAGCGGAAACCGATCGTACGGCTAGACCGGTCCTGGTCGAGGTAGCGGCGGGTACCGGGGCTGAGCCAGTAGGCGCGGTCGGCCCAACTGCCGCCCTTGTACACGCGGGCCTTATCGCTGATGAGGGTGTACTCATCGGTAGCGTACTCGGCACCACTCTCCTCATCGCCGTCGAGGTAGTCGTAGACCCGTCCGCGGTTATAGTTGTCGCGGTTGGCTACGTCGGCGTCCTCTACCGGTACGTAGACCAGGCGGCCGAGGCTGTCTTTTTCTACGGCCCTGCCGTCCTGGTCGCGCTTCACGTTTTGAAAGTCGTTACCGCGGAAGCTATTCAGGTCGTGGTTGTCGGCGTCGACGAGTGTCTGGGTGGTCAGCGGACGGTAGAGGTCCAGGACCCACTCGTTGACGTTACCGGCCATATTGTACAGCCCGAAGTCATTGGGGAAGTTGTCGAAAACGTTGCTGGTGATCATGCTCCCGTCGTTGGGCTTACCGGCGATACCGGAGTAGTCACCCGCACCCCGCTTAAAGTTAGCGTACATCATACCCTGGTTCTTATCGTGGCGCTGGTAGCGCAGGCTGGTACCGCTCCAGGGGTAGATACGGCGATCGGTGTAGTTCTCGTCCTTTTCGTTTTCCTGTAGGCCCTGTAGCGCCAGAGCGGCATACTCCCACTCGGCCTCGGTGGGCAGGCGGAAGTCGGGCTGTAGGATGCCGTCGGCCAAACGCACGGGGCGGGTACCGCCGGTGGTCATGTCCTTTTTGCCCTTGCGCTCTACGCCTTCGTACTGTCCGGCCAGGTAGGCATCGGTCACGAAGACATCGCTTCCCTGCTGGTCGGGGCGGCTCTCCTGGATGCCCTTATCGATCAGGATGGCCTCGTTGACACGGTCGGTGCGCCAGCTGGAGAATTCGCGGGCCTGGGTCCAGCTCACGCCCACTACGGGGTGTTGGGCGTAGGCGGGGTGGCGTAGGTAGCCGGTCACGTAGGGCTCGTTGAAGCTAAGCTCATCGCGCCAAACCAGTGTATCAGGCAGGGCATTCAGGAGTACCTCGGGGTACTCGGAGTAAACGTCTGCCGTCCAGTCGAGGTACAGCAGGTAATCCTCGTTGGCGATCTCGGTCTG
Organism: Neolewinella sp.; assembly: GCF_965214665.1. GTDB lineage: Bacteria > Bacteroidota > Bacteroidia > Chitinophagales > Saprospiraceae > Neolewinella. Next base: position 3,092,234 of record NZ_OZ243970.1, read on the forward strand.
GTCCATGTAGAAGCTGGCTACGGTGACGCGGCGGGGGATGTTATCCCAGTCGTAGGGTACGTCCTCCTCGGTGTAGCCCATCACGAAGGTGCCTCCGGGGATGAGCACCATGTTCGGGGGCGTTTCCTGCCCATCGAACTCGGGGTTCTTCTCGTAGCCGCCCCACTTCTCGTCGTTGTACTTCCAGTTGGTGGTCCGGTTGCGCTCGTTGTTCCGGTTACAGCCGGCGAGCAGCAGCACCAGACAGAAGAACGGCAGGAGTTTTAGCAAATTCATATTGTGGTGGTCGTCCAGTTAGTAAGGTAGCGAGTCGGAAAAACGTTGCCCGGCGATGGTGCGCGGTGTACCGACCTACGGCTAGTAAAACCGAATACTTCGGGCCCCTATTGTGTTCAATTTCTTAAACTTTGGTTGCACCGGCGTCCCCGCCCCGACTTATGCGTTGCGGCGGTTGATTTCGTCCTGTAGCTGACGGCGCAGGTCCTGCTCTACGGTCAGGCGGCTCTTGCGGCTCTGCTCCAGCTCCTCGGCCAGTTTGTCGCGTTCGCACTTCAACTCGGTGCTGCTGGCCGCGGCAATACGGGTGCTGGCCAGGGCCACCAGTAGGGCTACGAGCAGGCCGATCACCAGGGCCCACATGATGAGGCTGTAGGTGCCCTTGTCGAACTGCATGCCCAGTAAACTTACACTGTCGCGCTCCTCGTTGAGCTCGGCGATGGTGGCGTCGCGGTCGCTGACCTCGGAGGCCGTAGCGTCAATCTGCTGCTGCAGTGCCGCCTTTTCTTCCTCCAGCCGCTCGATCTCCCGGGGGTACTGCGAGAGGGAGTCGCTGACGTTTTGCATAAAGTTATCCAGGTACTCCCGGCGTACCACCCGAAACTCACTACCCCGCTCGCGGTAGCGGTTCGAGACCTGGATCACGGTATCGAACTGGAGTTGTAGGGGCACGTCCTGGCCCAGCGCGGGGTTACCATATTTCTGGGCCGGCAACGTCGCCGACAGGCACACAAACAGCACAAAAAAATACAAACGCATACGCTTCAGTTTCGGGGATAGTCCAGTCCGCTCGGGAGCGGGCGAAGTTAGTACATAGCCCGTATGTTTGTCGTATGTTAGACCACCTCGTGTACGTTGTGGCCGACCTGGAGGCCGCCGTGGCCCACTTTGCCACCCTGGGACTGCCCCTTTCCCCCGGCGGACGGCACGTGATCCACGGCACGCATAACGTACTCTTGCGCCTGGGCCCCCGCAGTTACCTGGAGGTATTAGCCGTTGATCCGGACACGCCTATTCTTCCCCCCCGGTGGATGGGCATCGACCTCGGCACGCTTCCCCGTCTGAGCAGGTGGGCGGTACACGCCGGTGCAACCTCCTTTGCGGAACGCGACTGGCAGACCAGCACCCGTCAGCTCCCCGATGGCCGTGAGCTTAGGTGGCAACTAACCGACCCGGGTACGGCGCCGGCTACGGTGGTGCGCCCTTTTCTCATCGACTGGTCCGGCTCCCCCACCCACCCCGCGGAAACTCTTCCGGAGGTGGGGGTGGAGCTGGTGGAATTGCGACTGTCCTGCCCGGATGCTGAGGCCGTCAATGCATACCTGGAACGGTATGGCGTACCCTGGCGGGCAGTATCAGCTGCCGAACCGAGAATAGAGGCTACATTACGTGGGCCACGGGGGTTGATGAGGATTACATCATCTTCAAAGACCGCTCGATGAAGGCCTTCAGCTCAGCACCGGTCAGCAACTGCTGGCTCAGCTGGGCGAGTTGGTAGAGGTAGGTCGCATTATCGCTGCGGGTGGACTCATCCTCCACCTCCAGTAGGCGCTCCTTGATCAGGGGGTTGTTGGCATTGACCACGACCTGGTAGCTATCGGGAAACATACTGGAGTCCATGCCCTGTAGCATCTGCATTTCCTTCATGCGGCGCATGAACTCGTTGCGGACGATCTGTACGGGAGCATCCTGTACGTCGAGCGGCTTGACCTCCACGGTGCCAGCTTTACCGACTACGTCGGAGAATACCTTGCTGACGGTTTCCCGCTGGGTATCGTCGAGTAGGTTTTCCTTCTCCTCGTCCTTCTGCACGAGTTGGTCGGGGGTGGCGGAGTCGACGCGGACGAAGGTGAGCTTATCCTCCTTCTGCTCCAGGGTCTGGATGGTGGGGGCGTCGATGGCGTGCTCCAGCTTGAGGACGTCGTAGCCGCGTTCGCGCACGGCCTCAACGAGGGTATGCTGGCGGGTAGCGTCGGCGGTGTAGATGCCGACCAGGCGGTCGTACTTATCGGTTTGCTGGTCCTTGATGCGCTCGCGGTATTCGTCGACGGTGAAGTACTTGCCCTCGGTATTTTCCAACAGAGCGAACTTGACGGCGCGGTCGTAGAATTTCTCCTCGCTGACCATGCCGTACTTGACGAAGACACCCAGGTCGGGCCACTTCTCCTCGTAGGACTGGCGATCCTCCCTGAAGAGGCTATTGAGCTTCTCGGCTACCTTCTTGGTAATGTAGCCGGTGATTTTCTTAACGTTGGTATCGGCCTGGAGGTAGCTACGCGATACGTTAAGAGGAATATCGGGGGAGTCGATGACGCCATGCAACAGGGTCAGGAACTCGGGGACGATATCGGTGACGTTGTCCGTGACGTAGACCTGGTTGCTGTACAGCTGAATCTTGTTGCGCTGTAACTCCAGTTTGCCGGATACCTTGGGGAAGTAGAGGATACCCGTGAGGTGGAAGGGGTAGTCGATGTTGAGGTGGATCCAGAACATCGGCGGCTCGCCCATGGGGTAGAGCTCGCGGTAGAAGGCCTTATAGTCCTCGTCGGTCAGATCGTTCGGGGACTTCTTCCAGAGTGGGTCGGTATTATTGATGATGTTATCGACCTCGGTCTCGATCTGCTCGGGCTCGGGCTTCTCCTCACCCTCGGCTACCTCGCCCTCAAATTCTTTGTACTCAGTCTCGGTTTTAGTGCCGAAGCGGATGGGGTAGGGCAGGAAGCGGCAGTACTTGAGCAGCAGGGCTTCGATCTCGTCTTCTTCGAGGTACTGCTTGCTGTCTTCGCCGATGTGCAGGATAACGTCGGTACCCTGCATGTCGCGCTCCGCCTCGCCGATCTCGTAACTGGGGTCGCCCTCGCAGACCCAGCGTACGGCCTGGGCATCCTCCCGATAGCTCTTCGTGACTACTTCTACCTTATCGGCCACCATGAAGGCGGAGTAGAAGCCGAGTCCGAAATGCCCGATAATGGAGGCATCGTCCTGATACTTATCAACGAATTCCTGGGCGGAGGAGAGGGCTACCTGGTTGAGGTACTTCTTCACCTCTTCTTCGGTCATACCGATGCCGCGGTCGCGGATGGTGAGGGTGCCGGCCTCCTGATCGACCATGATGTCGATGGTCTTGTCGCTGTAATCCCCCTTGGCCTCTCCTTTGCGGGCTAGGGTAGCCAGTTTACTGGTGGCGTCGGTGGCATTAGAGACTAATTCCCGTAGGAAGATTTCCTGATCGGAGTACAGGAATTTCTTAATGATGGGGAAGATATTTTCCGTTTGTACGGATATGTTTCCTTTCTGCATGGTAGCTGATTTTGGGGGTCGGAGCACAAGATGTATTCCAGGCGGCTGCCGCTGTCATTTTGTCGGGTGGCTGTAGTACAATGCGGTCTCCCCCGATAGCTATCGGGGGAGGCAGCATTGTACTACCGGTACAGCCCTGACTTTTCCAGCTCCTCCGCCACCGCATCGGGCACCAAATACCGGATGCTGTGCCCCCCTTTAATACACGCCCGCACGTAGGTAGCCGAAAGGTGCATCAGCGGCGCGTCGTACACCGTCACGCTGGGGTGAGTGGCGAGCTCGCCGCCCTCCTGCCCCGGCCGGCGGTAGACCTGGATACGGTAGTCACGCAGGATGATGTTCGCATTCTTCCACCTATGGAGGGAGGCCAGGTTGTCACTGCCCATGATGAGGGTGAAGTCGTAATCGCGGTACTTATCGCCTAGTACGGCCAGGGTGTCGATGGTGTAGGAGGGCTTGGGAAGGTCGAACTCCACGCGGCTGGCCTTTAGGCGGGGGGTATCACCGATGGCTAGTTCCACGAGGTGGAGGCGGTCGTGATCGCGGGCCAGACTGCCGCTGCTTTTGAAGGGATTCTGGGGACTCACCACCAGCCAGACCTCATCGAGGGTGGTCTGGGTAGCCATGAAGTTGGCCAGGATCATGTGCCCGATGTGTACCGGATTGAAGGAACCGAAAAAGAGACCGATCTGCCTTCGGGTCATAGGGGATTGCTTAGTAGCCGGAAGGGGAAGCATAGGGGACCACGATGAAAAACCCTTCCTCACCCTGTTCCTGGTACAGCGGCATTAGTAGGTAGCCGGAGCAGGGCGCGGCCAGGGGTCCGCTGGCATCATCGGCCAGTACCGTTCCCTCCGATACCGGCTGAAAGTTTGCGTACCCCGGCCGCATGGCGAAATCCTCCCGGTCGGAGCGGTCGATGCGATGTACGTAGGCTAATTCCAGTAAAGGGGGGGCACCCGCGGCGGCCCGGCGCAGGGTCTCCTCGTGGTGGGTACTGACGTCTTCGGTACGCACGCAGCCTACGGAGCGCAGCAGATTGACGGTAGCGGCCAGGGCCCGCTCCACGGAGGTTGGATCGGTATGCGCGCCAGCCTCGAAGGTGATGGCCCGGCTCGGTTGCTCAAAGTCGAACTCCCCGCCCCGGAAGTAGCTCAGTGTGGTACCCTGTAGGTTGCTAAGCATGCCCTTGATGACCGGTACGCCAAGCTCGGTGGCTAGCAGCAGACTAGGACGGTCATCGCCGGTAACGGCAAATACTCCCCCCGCGGCCGTGGTGGTGTGCAGATCGAGCAGGATGAGCTCGCTGGCCGGGGTCTCGTCGAGGGCGTGGGCGATGGCGGCCAGTAGTCCGTCGAGCTCCCGGTCTTCGGAGGTGGCCTGCTCGCGCCGAGTACCGGGGTTCCAGATACGGTTCAGGTCGGTGTCGATATAGCGGTGACCGCTGCGCAGAGCGGCCAGGTTACCCCGTAGGGCGAGTAGTTCCCCCCGAAAGCTGAAGCCCGGATTGACGAGGGGCTCCTCCCGCAGGAGGTCGAAGAGCTGCTCCAGGGCTAGTACACCGGCCGGCTCGTTGCCGTGGATACCGCCGATGGCTACGACGAGCGGTCCCCGCTCCTCACCGATATAGTGACCAATCACCCGCGGGGATTCTCCCAGCCCCCGGCTACCCTGGCGCTCGCTCCTTCGCTGCATCAGTAATAGAACTTAAGGGCGACAAACTGCGCAACGAAACCCAGCGAATAGCCTACGTAGAGCTGGAGCCGATCGTGGGCACCGAGTGCTAGTCGTGCCGTACCCACCAATCCCGCCAGCAGCACCGTCAGCACGACCACTAGGCGGGGCCCCACCAGCCAGTCGCCCAGCGAGACACTGTTCGCTCCGAATGCACCCAGCAGGATGATGCTCACCGCCACGAGTCCGCCCATCCCCGTAGCGTGCAGACTGATCTTATCCAGTAGGTTGATGACGAAGGCCACCACCAGGGCGATCACCACCCCCAGCATGAAGGAATTGAAGAGGGTCGGCATCTCGTTGCCCTTGTTGAAGTTCCAGTAGATCCAAAAGTAGAGCACCATGACGAGCAGCAGCGGCCCGATACGTTCGGACTTCTCCTCCATCATCATACTGTTAATCATGTTGAGGCGGGCCATGATGAATACGGCGATTACCGGAATCACGAAGGTGTCCAGAAAGATCAGGATCAAATTACCCATGGCGCGTGAGTCCCCCAGCTCCGTAGTGCCGAAAAGGTAGGGGTTGATCCCCACCAGCAGAAGAAAAATGTAGGTCGGCAGTAGGAGTGGATGAAACAGCGCACTCACCACTAGGGCCGGCCAGGGGCGGGAAGGTGCGGCCAGGGCGTCATCGGGCATACCGCAAAAGTAGGACTAAAAGATCAAGCGGAAGGTCGTACGGCGGTTGCCGGCCCGTCCCTCTTCGGTGGTGTTGGGGGCTACGGGACGGCTCTCTCCGTAGCCTACCGCCGTGATGCGTACGGCGGCGATGCCCTGGCTTTCCAGGTAAGCCTTTACGCGACGGGCCCGCCGCTCGCTTAGGGCCTGGTTGGCCGTTTCGCTACCTACGTCGTCGGTGTGGCCGGCGATCTCTACGGAGACGTCGGGCTGGTCGCGCAGCAGGGTGGCGAGCCGGTCCAGCTCCTCGGTGGAAAGCCCGACCAGCTCGTCACTGCCTGTCTCGAAAAATACATTTCGCAGTACAATGGCCCCGTCTGCCTCGGCTTCGGGCGCCTCGGCAAGTTCCTCCACGGGCTGGAGGCGGATCTCTAGTTTGAAGGGTTGGGTAACGGAAAAGGTGTCGGTGAGAGAAAAATGATTGGAGTAGAACAAGTAGCCCGATTTTTCCACCGTGAATCCGTACTCCAGACCGATCGGTAACACCGTGAGATAGTGCCCGTCGCTATCCGTGGCACGCACCGTGACCCTGCTGCCCGGTGTCTGGGGCTGTAATCGGACATCGGCTACCAGGGGCTGCTCCGTCCGGTCGTCGATCACCGTGACTTCTACGTAGGTGGCCGCCACCGGTCGCAGGGTCTCGGGCAGCTCGAAGGTGTAGATGTCGATGTCGTCGGCTACGCCCTTACTGAAGTAGGCCGACTTGCCGTCGAGGGCGATGAACAGGTTGGTCTCCTCGCCGGGGGTGTTAATGGGATAACCCAGGTTGACGGGTGGCTGCCACTGATTGGACTCACTGAGGGTAGTTTTGAACAGGTCCGCCCCGCCCATGCCCGCCCGCCCGCTGGTGGTGAAGTAGAGCGTCTTGTTGTCCGCTGCCCAGAAGGGGTAGCGGTCGTTGGCCGCAGTGTTGACGCCGGGGCCCAGGTTGACCGGTTTACTCCACCCTCCGCCGGGCTGCCGACCGGCTACGTAGAGGTCGTCCTGCCCCAGTCCGCCCTCCCGGTTGCTGGCGAAGAACAGGAGGCTCCCATCCTGGGAGAGACTAGGCTGGCTCTCGGAGAAGCGGGTGTTGATCATAGGACCCAGGTTGACCGCCTCGGTCCAGCGGCCCCCTACCCGGGTACTACCATAAAGGTCGCAGCCCCCCATCCCCTCCCGCCGTCCGCAGCCGGTAAAGACCAGGTAGTTACCGTCTGCGGTGATGCTCTGTGCCCCCTCGTTCAGGCTGGTGTTTACCCCCGTAAGGGGGACGGCGGTAGCCCAAGTTCCGTCCGGCTGCCTAGTGCTCTCGTAAAAATCTTCCTGTCGGCGGTCTACGCGGCGGGTAAAGATCAGGCGCTGTCCATCCACGCTGAGACTAGGAAAATACTCCAGACTAGTAGGGGTATTGACACCGGGGCCGAGCGGTGTAGGAGCGAAGGGATAGGGATGAGCGGCCAACTCGGCTACGGTACGTGCCTGCGTGACCAGCTTGCGGGCTGCTTCGATGGTCGAGGTACGCCCCCCGCTACGGGCCGCGGCGAGATAGGCTTCGTACTGTTGGAGCGCGGCGGCGTACTCCCCCGCCTGGGTATAGATGTCACCCAGCATGCGGTAGGCCCGGTCCGTCTTCCCCCCATCGAGGTTGATCCCCCGGGTGATGGCGGCAATGGCCTCCGGGTAGCGGTGCTGATACTGGTCGATTTCCCCATCAAGAAAGTGGAGCTCGGCTACCTTCGGATACTTCTTGATCAGTTTGGCGAGGCGTACTGTAGCGTCGTCAAAGCGCTGGAGAGTCATCAGCGACTGCACGGCCGTCAGCTCCTCCAGGTCGCGGCGCTTAAGCTCCTGACCTGCCTGAGCCGATAGCGGCACGGCGAGGGAACAGAGCAGCAATGCACCTAGGAGGCGTAGGCAGAAGGGAGGCATGATGGACGGTAGACGCGTACGGTAGGTGCAACGAAGTAAGTGTCCGGATCGTACGTCGGAAGCTAGGCCGTACGGGCCGTGTCGAGCAGGTTGCGAATCGTGGTTTCCTCCGGGGCCTTGTGATCGGGGGGGGATGCTAAGGCGCGCTCCAGGGCTATGATAGCGTCCGTCTTACGTCCGGCCTGTAGATACAGCTCTCCGAGCTGGAAGGCTACCCGGCGGTCGTAGCGGTCCAGGCTAGCAATTCGCTGCTTGCGCTTGGTGAACATGCCGTAGGCGCGCATGGCATCCGTGGGTTGGCCGAGTTGGAGGTAGGCATCGCCGAGGGCCACCTGGGCCATCCAGTAGATGGACTGGTGGGGAATACTGTTTTTGGTCACGGCTTCAAAGTCGGCGGCCGCGGCGGGCACGTCATTTAGGCGCAGGTTGACCAGTCCCCTGCCGTAGTAGCTCTCGGGCATTAGGGGGTTGATGGAGATGCTCTTGGAATAATCGTAATGGGCATCCTTGTCGTTGCCGAGTCGGTAATTGATGAAGCCCCGCCGCTCGTAGGCCTGGGCGTGGCGCTCGAAGCGACTGACGACCTTAGTCATCAATTTCAGGGCCTCCTGCTCGTTGTCGCGCTGGTCGACCAGCTCACGACCGTGGTTGAAGAGTTGCACGGTGGTGCGGTCGCTCTTGGGCTCGAGCTGGTGGTGGTCGATCATGACCCCGGCATCGAGGCGCCAGAGGTTAAGGCTACCGGCGATGCTGAAGGTCACTACGCGCTCCAACAGATTGAGGGTGTTGAGCCAGAGGCGCTCGGTGCTCGGTAGTACGGTGCGGGGTACGTCCAGGGTAAGTTCTTCCTCTTTGAAGATCGTTTCGGGCTTTAGGAGGATGTCGTTTTTGTAATAATTTTCCATCCGGTGGGCGTACTGCTCCATAACCTGACTGAACGCCCGGCGGGAGCCAAACTCTAACTGCCCCGCGATGATGACTTTGTACTCAGACATTTCCCTGCTGCTTCTTGTCCCCCCTTATTTTCAACTGAGGCCTGAGCGCAAAGGTGCGGATATTCTAATGAAAAGAGGGTGCCTCCACACTGGAGGCACCCTCTTTTCGCAAAACCGATGGGTCGCTAGCGCTTAGTTGCGCAGATTGATCATCCGGGTAGGCTCGGTGGCAACCGGAATGACGACCCGGTTTTCCCGCAGCGTAGCCCCAACGGGCTGCTTTTCACCGAAGCCGATCGTACTCAGGTTAGCCGGATCGGCACCCTGCTGCTCGGAGTAGTCACTGGCCGAAGTGGCACGGCGCTCACTCAGGCCCTGGTTGTACTCATCCGAAGCCCGCCGGTCGGCGTGACCCTCGTAACGGATTTCGAAGTCTTCGGCACCGGGCAGAGCCAGGAAGCGGTCGATCTCCTCGATGATCACCCGGTCGGGGCGGTTGAGGCTAGACACATCCGTGGGGAAGAAGATGCGGTCGATCATGATCGTACCGTTGATCGAGTCGATGCGGATGTGCTGGAAGTCCTGCCCTTCGAGGAGCTGACCGTAGCGGGTAATACGCTCCTGTAGGTTCTCAGGACGGTCATTCGGCAGCGGACAGCCGTTGCGCTCGGCAACACCGGCCTCATCGGGGCACTCGTCGTCCTTATCGGCGATGCCGTCACCGTCGCGGTCGGGGCAGCCATTGGTGGCGGCGGGGCCGGCCTCGGCGGGGCACTCGTCGTCCTTGTCGGCAATGCCATCACCGTCGCCGTCGGGGCAACCGTTCAGGCTAGCCAGGCCGGCCTCATCGGGGCATTCATCATCCTTATCGGCTACGCCATCACCGTCGCCGTCGGGGCAACCGTTGGTGGCCGCGGTACCGGGCTCGGTAGGACAGTCGTCGTCCTTATCGGCTACGCCGTCACTGTCGCCGTCGGGGCAACCGTTGAGGTTAGCTACGCCGGGCTCGTTGGGGCACTCGTCGTCCTTATCGGCCACTCCATCACCGTCCGCGTCAGGACAGCCGTTGGTGTTCTCGGGGCCGGGCTGGGTGGGGCATTCATCGCTCTCGTCGGGGATACCATCACGGTCAGCGTCGCGGGCGCCGAAGCCAGCCGCGTAGGTCAGACCGATAAAATTGTATTTATCACCTTCATTGGAATTACCGATTACGCTAGAAACACCGTCAATGAGATCAGAGCCGGAAAACCGTACCCGGTATTCAATACCCAGGCTAGACTTGGGCGAGAGGTAGTAGCGTAGTCCAGCGCCTACCGGAAATACAACACTGCCGGTCTCATCTTCGCGGTCGGCGACATCTCTATCGACCAGCGCGGGATCGGCACTGGTACCGGCACCGTATTCTACCGGGCTGTCGCCCCAGATACCGTAACCCAGGCCTACGCTGAGGTAGGGCGAGATACCCGGGCGGAAGGTAAAGTCATCACTGAAGCGGCTGCTGAAGAAAGGCTCGATATCGAGACTGAGGCTGGGCTCGAGTACGGACGACTCGATCTGGGCATCAAGAGCCTGAATCGCTTGGTCTTCGGCCTTATCCGAATTGTTTTGTAGAATGCCGTACATCAGTTGCAGGCGCAGGGAGAAGACATTGCCCAGGCGGCGGCGGAGAAAGACGGCCCCGGCGGGACTGATTTGATCGAAGGAGGGAAAGCTGTTATCGGTAAGATCTCCAGCCAGTGCGCTTCCTCCCAACTTAAGGCCGAACTCCCAGGGGTAGGGGCTTTCGGGCGTCTCGGTGCTTAGGGGGAGGTTGGTGGTGACCAGGCTATCCTGGCCGTACACGGTTATACTAGTGAGGACCGCGAAAACGAAGAGTAGTTGCTTAAGCATATAGTGCGGGTTTGACGTTTGGTTGTGTGCTAGGTAATGGTCCCCGAAGTTGGTTTGGGGTATTTAACGGTTTATCGCTTACGTCCCCTTTTTGTTCGGGTTCGTAAGTTTAAGGGTGCAATTTTAGGGCTTAAACCCATTACGGAGTTAGTAATTGTGTGAATTGCACACTTTCACCCTACGCCTCAGTAACATCTTTGGTGAAACCGCAGTAGGTGATTCGGCGCTCGCTCGTGGTAGAGCTCGAGCAGGAGACTGCCACGTTTGCCATCTTTAGGGGGAAAAAGGATCTTTAAGGGGTTGTGCACGTAGCCATCCTCCCCAAAGAGAGAAAGTTGGTGTCGCAACTTGGGGGGAAGGCGAAAGGCCCGCAGCTCCGCCACATCCGCCGGTAGGGGAAGCTCCCCGTAGCCGTGCTCGGTCAGAAAGCCCCGCACCATGGCGTAGGAACGCTCCAACTTAACCCCGGCAAAGGTGATGCGAAAACAGTAGCCGTCGCAGCGCCCACCGTGTAGCTCGGTACCGGCTGCTGGAAATGCATGCCGTAGCGGTTTAACCGGCTCCTCCTCTGCCTCCACCCTAGGTTCCAGCGCCCGCGGGCTACCTTCGTAGGAGGCAATGAATACCGGTCGGCGTGCCGGCCGCAAACCAGTGCGCGGGGCCATACAAGCTGTTTTGAGTGACCCAAAACTAAACAAATAGTTTTACTTTGACCCATGCGCCCCGTATCCCACTTCCTGAATCGTCCCTGGTAGAGCGGGTAGCCTCCCGCGTCCTAGCCTCGGCCGTAGGCCCCCACCAGTACCTCACCCTGCCGCACCTGGTCCGGCTATTCCAGGAGGCGGCCATGCGCAACACCGACCGGCTGGGCATCTCCACCCCCGAGCTGATGCGCCGCTTCGACCTGACCTGGGTACTGCACCGCCAGCTGATCGTCGCCCAGCGGTGGCCCAGCCTGGGGGAGGAAGTCAGCGTGCTTACCGTACCGACGCGGGTGGAGCGCGGCCTGGTAACTATCCGCGACTTCTACCTGCTCGACGCTGAGGGCCGGCCCATGATCACCTCCACTACGGCCTGGTCGGTGATGAATACCGCCAGCCGCCGCATCAAGCCGCTGCCTACGGCCATCCACGACCTCCTGAAGGATCTGCCGCCACCGGAGCGACACCTGCCCTGGCCACCGCACAAGGTGATCGCGGCAGAAGAGGTAGACCGTGAACGCAGCTTCCGGGTGGCCTTTGCCCATCTGGACTTCAATAATCACCTCACCAACCCGGCCTTCGCCGAGCTCATGGTGGAACCCCTCGGGGCCGATTTCCTCACCCACCACCTGCCCCGTCGGGCCGAGCTGGCCTACCACCGCGAGGCCCGTTACGGTGATCGCCTCACCGCCGGTAGCTTCCCGGAGCCGGATGCCGCCCTGGCGTTCCGGCATCGACTCCAGCGGGGGGACGAGCTACTGGCCGCCATGGAGACCGAGTGGATGCCGCGGTAGTATCTTCGATCATCCTTGCACCCGCGACCCCGCCCCTATGCGTGTACTGTTGCTACTTTTACTGTGGAATGTGAGCCTGCACGCTCAGGATACGCTGGCCCTGGCCGACTCGATTCGCGCTGTGCTGGAAGAGGGTATTGCCGGTGGGGCCTTCCCCGGTGCGCAGGTGCTGGTGTGGCACAAGGGGGAGCCGCTGGTGCACGTCACGGCCGGCTACCATACCTACGAAAACCGCCGCCCTACCCGCCCGGACGACGTGTACGACCTGGCTTCAGTGACCAAGACCAGCTCCGCCCTGCTGGTGCTCATGCAGCAGTACGGGGAGCACCGGCTGAACTTAGATGCGCCGCTGGGTATCCTCTTTGAGGAGCTCAAGCAGACTGATAAACAGCAGATCCCGCTGCGCTCCGTACTGGCCCACCGCGCCGGCCTGCTGCCCTGGGTACCCTACTGGCAGACGACCCTGCGGGGGGAGGCCCGCTACCCCTGGCGGAAGGGCTGGGAGGCTACGCGGACCAACGACCGGCGCTTCCGCTGGGCCACCATCCGGGCCGATAGCTCGGCCCGTTTCCCAATCCGGCTGACGGACGATATGTGGCTGCACCGCAAGTACCGCCAGCGGCACATCTACCGCGCCATTCGTAAATCGCCGCTCAAGCCGCCCGGGGAGTACGCCTATTCCGGGCTACTCTTCTACCTGCTGCCGGGTTACGTGGAGCGCACTACGGGCACGGACTACCGGCAGTACCTACGCGACAACTTCTACGATCCGCTGGGGGCTACCACGCTGGGCTACCGGCCGCTGGACCGGGGCATCCCCCTCGACCGCATCGTACCCACCGAGGTGGATACCTTCTTCCGTATGGATACCCTGCACGGGGTGGTGCACGACGAGGGGGCGGCCATGATGGATGGCGTGAGTGCTAATGCCGGCCTATTCTCCTCAGCCGAGGACCTAGCTAAGCTATACCAAATGCTGCTCAACGGCGGCATCTACCAGGGCCGGCGCTACCTGACCGAGGAGGCCATCCGGGAGTTTACCCGCTACCAGTACCCCGAGGAGGGCAACCGGCGCGGACTGGGATTCGATAAGCCGCTGCTGGAGTACGATGCGGCCACGAGTTCGGTGGCCGAGGCGGCCTCGCCGGCCAGTTTTGGGCACAGCGGCTATACGGGCACCTTCGTGTGGGTCGACCCGGAGTACGACCTACTGTACGTGTTCCTGAGTAATCGCGTGCACCCGAGCCGGGAGCGGGGGGCCATCTACTCCCTCAGCATCCGGCCCCGCATACACACCCTGCTCTATTCCTTTATAAACCGTAGCGAGGTGGCATCCGAGCCGCGCCGTAGCCGCAGGTAATAGCTACCGGCCGGGAAGGCGGATACGTCGATGGTAGCCCCCCGGGTCTCGGTCACCACGCGCCCATCGCTGCGGTATACCACCACGGGCTGCTGTGGGTCGATCCCACCGGTGAGGTGTACCTTACTGGTGGCCGGATTGGGATACAACGCGATGGTGCCGCTGTCGAGGCGTACACTGATGGGGCCGTATACGGTTTCCGTCCCATCGAAGTCGCGCTGTCGCAGGCGGTACAGGTTTTGGCCCGGGAAAGGTCGATTATCAACGTATACGTAGGTACCATCGCCGGCCGGCATCCGCCCAATCTCGGTGAAGACCCGGCCGGCCTTGCTGCGCTCCAGCACGAAGCCCGCGTTGTCCTGCTCGCTGGCCGTAGCCCAATCCAGCCGTACCGCCCGCTGCATGGACGTAGCCGTGAAGTACAGGAGCTCAACCGGCGCGGCTACCACGCTGGCGCAGGGGGAAGCCTTTACGGCGGGGTCTACGGAGGTGTAGGGGCGGTAGCCACCGGCCGTGTTGCCGTCCGGGTGCAGGGTGAGCGACTCGCCGTCGGGGGCATCGTCGAAGGCGGCCTGGGCTACCACTCGCCCCGCCGGATTGCGCAGCGTGACGGTCTCGGGGGAGTCGTTGTTTAGCCCCAGGAAGCCGCTGGCTATCCCGAATTCACACGGTAGGCTGAGTGACTCGCTTTTTCCGGCAAACACCACGAAGCTCTCCTGGGGTCCCAGCACGGCCCCCTCCGGAAAGGTGAAGCGGGGGCCGGAGTTGGAGCCGTCGTGTAGGGTAAAGCCACCCACCTCCACCTGCCGGTCGCCTACATTATAGATTTCAACGAACTCATCGCCGGCATTCACCTTGCCGTCCTGATTTACATCCTCACCTGGGTCGGCCAGTACCTCGTTGATGACCAGGTCGCTGGGAGCACACTGATCGGCGGGTACATCGATGGGCAATTCAAGGTCGCAGTCGCCGCCGGAGACCCGAACTATATAGGACTGCCCCTCTAGTAAGTCTTCCACTACGATCTTGCCATCCTGCACCCTAGCCGGATCGTCGCCGGTGACCGTCCCGCCCCCGTCCACGGTGACCGTCACGCCCGCCTCGGCACCCCGGTAGGGCAGGCTCAGGCGCACGCCGTCGGCCGCGGCGGTGAAGGCGCTACAGTCGAGCTGGGATTTTCTCAGCTTCACACCACACACGGCATTGCAGCTACCGTCCGTGCCGCTGGCCAGCAGTTGGAGGTCATCGAGGCCGGCCACGTCGTCGCCGTTCTGGTCGAAGTACACCTCCAGGCGGGCAGTCTGGGCGGTACCGGGTATGCGTACCGTATCGGTAACCCAGCCGTCGGTGGATACCCCGCCGCCGTTGCGCCCATCTACTAGCACCACCCGCTCGTGCAGGAAACCGTCCAGGTAGAGTTCGTAGCCAAAGTCGTCGCCACCATCGTAGCCCACCACGGTATAGGCGAACACGAAGCGGGCGCTGGTCAGGTTACAGATCTCACCGGCATCGAAGACAAGGCGGCCTACGGGGTCGCTGGCCAGGGCGTTATCCACATCCCGGGCCGCCCAGAAATGCTCGCCGGCGTAGGCCGTGTCGATGCCCTTGATCCGGGGTACCACGTTCCAGGTCGGCAGTCCGCCGCTGCCGTAGGGGGGCACGTTGGTGGTGTACGGGAGTTGTCCTTCTCGCTCCCCCTCAAAATCCTGTATATATAAGGTATCCTGGGCGCGGCCGCAGGTGCAAAGGGCGTAGAGAAGCAGGAGAGTCAGTAGGTGGCGGGTAGAAAATACGTTCATGCGATTTTTACCACATAGGTCGCCCGCCCCACTCTACTATTCGTGGAGTGGTGTTAAGTTTTATCTTTGCGGCCGGTATGGTATTTCAAATTCGGGACGACGAACGCAGGATTTTCGAGGTTATCGGCCGGGCCGCCGGGCAGCTCGGTTTTCCGACCTACGTGGTCGGAGGCTACGTACGCGACCGCCTGCTGGCTCGCCCGAGCAAGGACCTGGACATCGTCTGCGTAGGCAGCGGCATCGAGCTAGCCCAGTGTGTCGGCGATAGCCTGCAACCCCGTAGCCGGGTCACGGTCTACAAGCGCTTCGGCACCGCCGCCCTGCGTCACCACGACCTCGAGATCGAGTTCGTGGGCGCCCGCAAGGAAAGCTACCGCTCGGATAGCCGTAAGCCCACCGTGGAGTCAGGAAGCCTGGCCGACGACCAGCTACGGCGCGACTTCACCATCAACGCCCTGGCCATCAGCCTTAACGAGCGGGACTACGGCACCATCATCGACCCCTTCAACGGGCTGGAGGACCTGGAGGCTAAGCGCATCGTCACCCCCCTGGAGCCGGGCAAGACCTTTAGTGACGACCCCCTGCGGATGCTGCGAGCCATCCGCTTCGCTACCCAACTGGGCTTTTCGATCGACCCGGTGACCTTCCGGGCCATCCAGGAATACGCCGACCGCATGCGCATCATCAGTTGGGAGCGTATCGCCACGGAGCTCAATAAGATTATGCTGGCCCCGAAGCCGAGCGTGGGTCTGCTACTCCTCGACCGGGCCGGACTGCTGGAGTACATCCTGCCCGAGCTAGCCGCCCTCCGGGGCGTCGAAAGCCGCAATGGCCGTAAGCACAAGGACAATTTCATCCACACCACCAAGGTGGTCGATAAACTAGCCCATAAGAGTCCCGACCTCTGGCTGCGCTGGGCGGCGCTGCTGCACGACATTGGCAAGTCCCGCACCAAGCGCTGGGAACCGGAGGCGGGCTGGACCTTCCACGCCCACGACGCGGTGGGGGAGCGGATGGTGCCCAAGGTATTCCGCCGCCTGCGGCTGCCCAACGATAAGCTGAAGTACGTACAGAAACTTGTGGCCCTGCACCAGCGGCCCATTTCCCTGACCCAGGAGGAGATCAGTGACTCGGCCGTGCGCCGCATCTTATTCGACGCCGGCGAGGACATCGATGATCTGATGACGCTCTGCGAAAGCGACATCACGAGCAAGAACCCACGCAAGGTGAAGCGCTACCTCGAAAACTACGAGCGGCTGCGGGAGCGGATGCGCGAGATCGAGGAAAAAGACCACCTGCGCAACTGGCAGCCCCCCATCAGTGGAGAACTCATCATGGAGACCTTCGGGATCCCCCCCAGCCGGGAGGTGGGCCAGATCAAGGACGGGGTGCGGGAGGCCATCCTCGACGGTGACATCGCCAATGAGTACGGGGCAGCCTACGCTAAAATGCTGGAGGTAGCCGCCGAGCTCTCTATTTCTCCCGTGCGGGCTTAAAGAGAAAAAAGTAGGGGATAATTCCCTGTTTTTTTACCACACCCCACGGTTGTGGGGTGGTACTCCCCCTACCCCCACCCCTATCTTTGAGGTATCGAAAGGGAAGGTGCAACTTCCCCTCGTGGTTTTCCAAAAAGCGTGTTCACTTGATTTGGTGGAGGGATTGTTGGTTTTCCCCCACCGGTTTTTGAAGGTTTGTATTGTAATCCCTGGCGCCAAGGCGCTCTAAATTCCAGTTATTTCGGTAGTTAGAAAACTACGACCAAAGGTCCGCACCACGTGCGGGCCTTTCTTTGTTTTAGGCCAGGGCGCTGCGCCTGCTGCGCTCCCAAAGATAGTACCCGGCCACCAAACCGTACTCCACCCCCACCAGCACGAGGTTTTCCCGGTAGGGCTCCACCACGTAGCTGGTGTAGGTGAACATGATCAGGAACGACCACAGTAGGGGAAAGCGCCAGGGGGTAAACACGCAGAGCCCGATGGGTACGGCCAGGTACCAGGGGTGTACTGTGGTGGCACAGAGTAAGTAGATCGTGAAGGCAGCAAGCCAGCGGCCGGGTAAGCTGCGCCAGTCGGTACGGTCGTCAGCTAGGGCAACGATCAGAATGATTCCGGCCGCAAGCTGGGCCAGCAGCGGACCGAAGCGGGCAATCTGGTTCCAGCCCAGCTCGTAGTAGCCGTAGGCCCGTAGCAGATAGTACACGCTCGCGTTGAACTCAAACTTACGGAAGTAGAGCTCCAGGCTTCCCCCGAACCCCTCCACGAAACCACTGCCCACGAGCAGAGGCAGAAAGAGTAGTCCCGTCACCGCGGCAACTCCCCCGAAGAAGGTCCAGAATGGTCGCCCCCATAGGCGCTTGAGCAGAAAGGGAAGTAACATCAACGGCAGGAGCTTACTGGCTACGGACAGCGCCATTGCACCTGCGGCCCCGGCGTAGTTGCTCTTAGTGAGCAGGTACAGCGACCACAACAAAAAGCAGACCATGGCCCCCTCGAAGTGGAGGTTGCCGACGATCTCCACGATGATGAGCGGGTTGAGCCAGTAGTAGAGCAGGCGCTCGGGCGGCAGCTGAAAGGTGAGGAGCAGTCGGTACAGTAGCAGTAAGCTGCCTAGTTCGGCCAGAAAGAGGACCGCCTTCATCACCACCGCCGCCCCGTACCAACTGGTGGGACTGATCCAGGCCGCCAGGGTAAACACCCCCTGGGCAACGGGGGGGTAGATTGTGTAATAGTCCGGGGAGTTGAGGCGGTTAAACAGCGCCTGACCGAGCCCCTCGGCGCCGTGACCGGGCTCTAAGTAGTAGGCTGGCAGTTGAGTAAATGGATTATGGCCTTCGGCTATCAACCGACCGTCCCAGATGAAGCGGTAGACGTCATCGCTGAGCAGCGGAAAGGCAAAGACCAGCAGGAGGCGCAGCGCGATACCCAGTCCCATCCAGTATTGTAATGGGGTGGCGAGGGGTCGCCAAATCACCAGCAAGTAGCCCAGAAAAGCCAATGTAAAGGCACTAAAGAGGGAGTCAAAGTCCGTACGGTCTACGCCATAGCCTAGGTACAGTACGCCCGCCGCCAGCAGGAAGGCTCCGGCGATACGGGCGGCGAGCCTCATCCGCTCACCTTTGCGGCGACGGCACGGGCCACGTTCTGCCCGTCCATGGCTGCACTCAGGATGCCGCCGGCAAAGCCCGCCCCCTCCCCACAGGGAAAGAGGCTGGCTACCTCCGGGTGCTGGTAGGTCTTGCGGTCACGGGGGATGCGGACCGGCGAGGAGGTACGGCTCTCGGTACTAATCACGTTGGCCTCATCCGTGTAGTAGCCCCGCATCTTGCGACCAAAGTCCCTGACGCCCTGGCGAAGCTTGGTGTAGATGTTTGGCGGAAGGAGCTCGTGGAGGGCCGCCGAATGCAAGCCCGGGATATAGCTCGTATCCGGTAAGTCCTTGGATACCTTAGCCTGCACGAAGTCGGTGAGCCGCTGGGCGGGGGCTCGCTGGCTACCATCGCCGGACTGAAACATCGCGCGCTCGACCGACTGCTGAAAGGCCAGTCCGGCAAAGACCCCGGCTTCTGCGTAGGGGGCCAGGTCCTCGACCTCTACGGCGACTACGGTACCCGAGTTGGCGTAGGGACTATCGCGCCGACTCAGGCTCATGCCATTGACGACTAGCTCGCCGGGGGCAGTGGCGGCCGGCACGACCAGTCCGCCCGGGCACATACAGAAGCTGAATACCCCGCGGTCGCCGACCTGGGTGACCAGCTTATAGCTACTGGCCGGCAAATTCTCCTCCCGCCGTTCCTGTCCGTACTGGATCTTGTCAATCAGCGGCTGGGGGTGCTCGATGCGTACGCCGAGGGCGAAGGGTTTGGCTTCCAGCCGGATGCCGCGGGCGTAGAGTAGCTGGTACACGTCGCGGGCGGAATGTCCGGTGGCGAGGATATAGGCCTCGGCGGTCAGGCGGTAGGTCTGCCCTTCGGGGTCGGTGATGACCAGGGCGGTGAGGTCTGCGGTGTACTCCAAGTCAGTGAGGCGATGCCCGAAGTGGATCTCGCCGCCGTACTTGAGGATTGTCTCCCGCATATTACTTACCACCCCGGGCAGCTTATTGGAGCCGATGTGGGGGTGGGCGTCGATGAGGATGTCCGGCTGGGCACCGTGCTCGACCAGGGTATGTAGGGCCTTGAGGTAGTTGCCGCGCTTGAGACTACGGGTGTAGAGCTTACCGTCGCTGTAGGTGCCGGCCCCGCCCTCACCGAAGCAGTAGTTGGAATCGGGGTCGACCACGCCCTCCTGCTGGATCGCCCGGAGGCTACGGCGGCGGGCGCGCACGTCGCGGCCGCGCTCGATGATGATGGGTTTGAGACCGAGCTCGATCAGCTCTAGGGCGGCGAACATGCCGGCCGGACCGCAGCCCACGATGGCTACCGCGGGTGCTGAGGATACATCCTGAAGCTGAAACCCAGGGGGTGCCTCCGCTACGGGCTCGTCAGTCTGGTGTACGGCCACGCGGAGGCGGAAGACCGGATCATGACCGCGGGCGTCGATGCTGCGGCGGTCTACGGTGAGCTCGCCCAATTGGTGTTCGGGCACCTTTGCCTTTTTACTGACGGCACGGCGCAGGGCCTCCGCATCGTGCAGCGCGGCGGGGGGAAGCTTGATCTCAACGGTGGTCGGCATCGCACGCAAAGGTACGCACTGCCGCGAGCGGGGGGGCTACTGCCCCTGCCGGGTGTATAGTCCGTCGGCAGACGGAGAGAAGACATCGGGCAGGTACACAACGATGTTTACGGACTCGTAGGCGGCCCCCTCGGTACCCTTTACGGTGCGGCGCGTTTTGTCGAAGCTGACGAGCGACATGGCATCACCGGTCACTTCCGGCTTGAGTACGTAGCGGTTCTGCCGCATGTAGAAGTCGAGGATATCCTGCTTGGCGTTTTCGATCTTGACGGTGGTCTCGATGAGGATGTCATCGCCCGGCCAACTGCGGTACTCGACGTGATCGTTGGGATAGACGTCGAAGGAGATCCGATTGACCTGATCAATATCTACGGTCTTGTGAAAGATGTCTGCGGGGTCCTGTGCAAAGACGCCAGCAGCCCAGGCCAGGAGGCCGAGGGTAATAAAGTAACGCATGTTGAGTATCGGTTCCAGTTATTCCAAAAACGGCCGGGCGCGTTGGTTTCTTGCCCAAAATGGCCGCGTATGATGCAATCCATCCCGAAGGTAGGCTTTTATAGCTCCCCTCGGTCCTGGGTTACCTCCCGCGGCTGCTTCACGTTGGGCAGTTTCACCCCCAGGTAGACCAGGTGGTACCCCCCGCCGTCGACATCGATGGACTCCGGATCATGGGGCAGAATCTGTAGCGAGCCGTCCGGTGCCTTGAGGAACAGCGGTACGGAGTAGTTTTCCTCCCGCGCCACGATGAGCAGATCGAGCAGTTCCCGCTGGCTGTACAGCGGTCGCTCGTGCACGACGGCCGCCTCGCGCTGTGCCTCGCTGAAGTTGATGAAGTCGTCTGTATGACTGAAAAGGTGCTCCGCATCGTCAGGCATCCCCCCCGCCTTCATCTCCTCGGTGGTGATGAGGCGGTAGGCACCGCGCTCCCCGAAGAGCTCTTCGTAGCGGCTGATGGCGTACTGATTCACGTCGTTGCTACCGGTCAGGGCCAGCAGGTAGCCCACGTCGAGTAGGTCGTACTCGTCACTGAGGTCGGAGTTGTAAATGTTGGCGACGATGCCGCGTAGCCCCTTCTTGCGCGCTCGCTTGATGTTGCCGGCGTTGCTGTCCACCAGGAAGACCTCCCGGCCCTGCTCATCGAGGTACTCGGCGATGGTGAGCGCGAAGTCAGTAGCCCCCAGGATGAGCACCCCGTTGGAGGAATCCTGGATCACGCCCAGCATCCGGGCTACCAGCTGCGCGGTGGTGGCATTGATCAGCACCGTACCCAGCACGATCATAAACACCAGCGGCGTGATGTACTCCGCCCCCGGCACCCCGTCGGCCGCCAGTTTCAGTCCGAACAGGGAGGCAATACCCGCCGCCACGATCCCCCGCGGCCCCACCCAGCTGATGAATAGTTTCTCGTTGAAGTCCAGGTTCCCCCGCGCCGTACTGGCAAACACGCTCAGCGGCCGTAGCACCAGGATGACGAAGCCGAACAGGGCCAGCGGCCGCCAGTCCTCGGTCAGTAACCGTAGCTCTGACATATTCATATTGGCGGCCAGCAGGATGAAGAGAATACTGATGAGCAGTACACTCAGCGATTCCTTGAACGACAGAATTTCTTTGATCCGTGGCACGTCCTTATTCGCCAGCACCAGCCCCATCACCACTACGGCCAGTAGCCCCGATTCGTGCGCTAGCTGGTCGCTGAGCACGAAGACCAGCAGCACGTAGGCCAGGATGAACACATTGAGCAGGTAGTGCGGCACCAGCTCCCGCTTGATGATCTGAAATAGCCCGTAGCCCGCCAGAAAGCCCAGCGTACCTCCGTAAATGATGATCTGCACGAAGGTGCGCACCGCCTCCCCCGTAAAGCCCAGTCCGTGGTCGGTGGAACTGATGAACTCGAAGACCAGCACGGCCACCAACGCCCCCAGGGGATCGATTAAAATGCCCTCCCACTTTAGCACCGTGCTCACGTTGCGGTTCAGGGGGATATTTTGTAGGATCGGAGCGATCACCGTAGGCCCGGTCACGATGATCAGCGCCGCAAACAGGAAGCTTATGCTCCACCCCAGCCCCATGATAAAGTGAGCCGCCAGCCCCGCACCCAGAAAGGTGATGAGGCTACCGATGGAGATCAACCGCAGAATCGACCGCTGGGTTTCCCGCACCTCCCGAAACTGTAGCGTCAGCCCCCCCTCAAAGAGGATGATGCCGATGGCCAGACTCACGAAGTAGAATAGCGACTCCCCCGGGAAGAGCCCCCGCCCTTCGCCCTCTTCTCCAATCACCTCGAAGATGGGGCTGATGAGCTTGCTCCCGTCAGCGGTAAAGAGGGTAGACAGCGGCCCCACCACCAGCCCGATTACAATCAGCGGCAGGATCGCCGGCACCTTCACCCGCCAGGCAAACCACTGCGCGAAGATGCCCAGGATGATGATGCCGGCGAGTTCCTCCATTATCCCCCAAGCAGGCTGCCCAGTCCGCCGGGTAGCATATTATCCATCATTCCACCGGCCTGCTGCGCCTCGTAGGCGGCCGCCTTTTCCAGGGCGCGGTTGGTCGCTACGACGAGCAGATCTTCCAGGGCCTCTAGGTCGCTGGCGTCCACTTGTTCGGGGTCGATGCTTACGTTCTGGATCGTACGGGTACCGTCGCAGGTGACCTTGACGGCCCCGCCGCCGGCCTCGGCCTCGAAGGACTGCTGGGCCAGTTGCTCCTGCATTTTGGCCTGCATCTCCTCCATCTGCTTCATCATATCTCCAAACATAGCGCGGGTGTTTCGTGAGCTTTGTAAAGGCCGGGGCGGGCTTTTTAGTTTATCCTACCTTTGTCGGTTCAGGATAAATATACACGCACATGGGATTACTAGACGGCAAAGTCGCCCTCATCACCGGTGGCTCCCGCGGCATCGGGGCCGCCCTGGTCCGTAATCTTGCCGCCGCCGGTGCCCGCATCGCCTTCACCTACCGCAGCTCGGCCGGCCCCGCCGAGGCACTGGTCGAGGAGCTCGGCGAGGGGGTCCGGGCTTACCAGAGTGACGCAGCCGATTTCTCCGCCGCCGAGCAGCTCATCAAAGACGTCGTAGCCGACCTGGGCGGCCTCAACATTGTAATCAATAACGCCGGCGTCACCCGCGATACGCTGTTGCTGCGCATGAACGAGGAGCAGTGGGACACCGTCATGGACAACAACCTCAAGTCTGTCTTCAACCTCACCAAGCACGCGCTGCGTCCCATGCTACGCGGCGGCGGTAGCATCATCAATATTTCCAGCATCGTTGGTCTTCAGGGCAACGCCGGCCAGGCTAACTATGCAGCTAGCAAGGCAGGCATTATCGGCTTCAGTAAGTCCGTCGCTAAGGAGATGGGCAGCCGCAACATCCGCTGCAACGTCATTGCCCCCGGCTTCATCGAAACGGACATGACCGATGAGCTACCCGAAAAGGTCCGGCAGGACTACCTGGCCGGCATCCCCCTCAAACGCTTCGGCACCGCCGAGGAGGTTGCCGGGGCCTGTATCTTCCTTGCCTCCGACCTAAGTAGCTACGTCAACGGGCAGGTCCTCAGCGTTGACGGAGGTCTGTCTTAGTGGTCATCGACGTCATCATACCCGCCTACAACGAGGAGGCGAGCATCGGGCTGGTCATCGCCGAACTACCCCGTGCGCTCATTCGGGAGATTATTGTCTGCGACAACAACAGCCGGGACCGTACGGCACAGCTGGGCGCGGCCGCAGGTGCAACGGTGGTCCGGGAGCTCCGGCCGGGCTACGGGTCCGCCTGCCTGCGCGGAATGCAGCACATCGCCCACCGCCCGGTGGAAGAGCAACCCGATATCGTCGTGTTCGTCGACGGGGACCACAGCGATTTCCCCGAGCAGCTCCCCGAGCTCGTGGCCCCCATTACGCAGGGAGAATTTGATCTGGTAATTGGGTCACGGGCCCTGGGCCAGACCGAAGCCGGTAGCATGACCCTGCCCCAGGTATTCGGTAATTGGTTGGCCACTAACTTAATTCGGTTGTTCTACGGCTACGAGTTTACGGACCTGGGGCCGTTTCGGGCCATCCGCTATTCGGCATTGGTGGAGCTGGGTATGCGGGATCCGGACTTCGGCTGGACGGTAGAGATGCAGGTGCGCGCTGCCAAGGCCGGACTGCGGTGCACGGAGGTGCCCGTGCGTTACCGGCAGCGGATCGGTGTATCGAAAATATCGGGTACCGTGCGTGGTACGTTACTGGCTGGGCATAAGATCCTGTGGACGATCTTCAAACTGATCTGAGCATGACGGTACTGGCATTCGTGGTACTGGCCGTCTATACGCTGAGTCTGCTGTACATCACGGTGTACTGCCTGCTGCAATTTAACCTGCTCTACCACTACAAGCTGAGTCCGAACCCTACCGACCACCCGGTGTCGCGCGAGCCGCTTGCACCCCCGATAGCTATCGGGGCCCCGCCCCAACTTCCCTTCGTGACGGTGCAACTACCGATCTACAACGAATACTACGTCATTGAACGGCTCATCGATACGGTGGCAGCCTTTGACTATCCGCGAGACCGCTACGAAATCCACGTGCTGGACGATAGTACGGACGAGACCGTGGACCTCGTAGCGCGCAAGGTGGCGGAGTACAGGGTGCAGGGTTACCTAATCCGACAGATCATCCGTCCTAACCGCCAGGGTTATAAGGCCGGGGCACTGCGCGACGGGATGGCCGAGGCACGGGGGGAGTTCATCGCCATTTTTGACGCGGACTTCGTGCCCGAGCCGAGCTTCCTGCGGCGGACAATCCCCTACTTCGCCGATCCGGAGGTGGGGGTGGTACAGACGCGTTGGGAACACCTGAACCAGGACTACAGCATCATCACCCGCCTACAGGCCCTGCAACTCAACGTGCACTTTACGGTGGAACAGGTGGGACGGATGAACGGGGGCCACCTACTGCAATTCAATGGCACGGCGGGGGTGTGGCGGCGGGAGGCCATCGAGGCGGGCGGGGGCTGGCAACCGGATACGCTGACCGAGGACCTGGACCTGAGTATCCGGAGTCAACTGGCGGGGTACCGCATTTACTTTTTGGAGCGGGTGGGGAGTCCGGCCGAGCTACCGGTGGAAATGAACGGCTTCAAGAGTCAGCAGCACCGCTGGATGAAGGGGGGTGCCGAGACGGCCCGCAAAATGCTGCCCGACGTATGGCGCAGCGCCCTGCCCTGGAACCACAAGGTGCACGCTACGGCACACCTGCTAGCTTCTTCAATCTTTCTCTTTGTGTTCTTGTGCGCGGTGTTTAGTGTGCCACTGCTGTTCCTGTTCGGGGAGCTGGTGCAGTATGGCTTTAGTAAAAACTTCTTCGCGATCTTCCTGACCGGGCTACTCTCCGTAATCGGCATTTACTACGTGGCCAACGTACAGAGCGTAGCGAATAAGGAGCGCAGTTTCGGAAAATCAGTGTTCAAGTTCTTTTTTCTTTTCCCGCTGTTTCTGGCGCTGAGTATGGGGCTCTCGCTGCACAACTCGGTGGCGGTACTCCAGGGCTACCGGGGGAAGAAAAGCGCCTTCGTGCGCACGCCGAAGTTCAACATCAGCTCCGTGCGGGATAAGCTCACCGCGAAGCGCTACCTCTCTGGCAAGCTGAACCTGATCACGGTTGGGGAGGGATTGCTGTGCCTGTACTTTCTCTTTGCGGTATGGGGGGGCTTTTACCTGGAGAATACCATCTTCGTGGTGTTTCACGGGCTGCTGGCGTTGGGGTTTGGGGCGATCTTCTTCTTTAGCGTGAAGCATTTGGGGCTGGTGAAGTAGACCCGATTTAGTAGACCCACTTCGTGGGGTAGAGGGCTCGCTGGCGCGTTCGCCCGTAGACCGCTTTGCGGTTAGATAGGCGAATGTGCTAATTCGATTCGGTTATTAACTATCCAACCGTGCCATTCTCTGCCGTAGTTCATGCCGAGGTAATTGGTGGTCAGTCGGAATGCAGCGTAGAATGATTCGTTGATTTGGCGGTCATTGCTACAGGAGAGCACGCTGAGTTGCTTCCCGCGTAACTGCCGGCCAAGGGATTTGTGGGTGGTGAGTAAGTCGGAGAAGCGATCGAGAAACACCTTAAGCTGAGCACTCATGGTGTACCAGTAAACTGGACTGGCTAGGACGATGTGATCGTGGGGAAGCAGGTAGGTCTCGATGAGATGGATAAATTGATCGCCGGTGGGGTAGTCGGCGGTGTAGCGGTAGGGGGAGAGCTGGTAGTCTAGGAGGTCTACTATGGAAGCTTCTAGCTTCTCCGCTAACGTGGTGGCGACCTTTGCAGTGTTACCGTTACGGCGTGCGCTACCCACAATGATGATACTGGACATATATCTTAGACAATCATCAACGTACCAAGGTCGAGCGGCCTTTGTTTTACGAGAAAGCCCCGATCCACGTGGTAGATCGGGGCTTTGTGGTTCTAGCTGCCGAAGTCGTCAAAAGCGATATTCTCTTCGGGGACGCCGAGCTCGTCGAGCATGTTCTGGACGGCCTGAAGCATCAGGGGCGGGCCGCAGAGGTAGTACTCGATCTCCTCGGGCTCAGGGTGATCCTTGAGGTAGTTGTCGAGGACGGCCTGGTGGATAAAGCCGGTCATACCGTCCCAATTATCTTCGGGCAGGGCATCGCTGAGGGCGATGTGGTAGCTGAAGTTGGGAAAGTCCTTCTCGATATCGTTGAACTCCTCCGTGTAGAAAAGCTCGGCCTTGGAGCGGCCACCGTACCAGTAGCTGACCTTGCGGTCGGTCTTCAGCGTGTGAAAGAGGTGGAAGATGTGGCTACGCAAGGGGGCCATGCCGGCACCACCGCCGATGTAGACCATCTCCTTGTCGGTGGGCTTAATGAAGAACTCACCGTAGGGGCCGGAGATCGTGACCTTGTCACCGGGTTTCTGGTTGAAGACGTAGCTGGAGCACACACCGGGATTTACATCCAGGTAGGCGTTCTTCTGCCGGTCGAAGGGCGGGGGTGCGATACGGATGTTGAGCATGATGATGTCACCTTCCCCGGGGTGGTTGGCCATGGAATAGGCGCGGAATTGTTCTTCATCATTCTTCATGACAAAATCCCACATGCCGAACTTATCCCAATCAGGCTTGAATTTGTCGGCGGGCGCTCCCTTATGAAACACCGGGTGGGGAGTAATGTCGAAGTTCTTAAAGTCGACGGTCACCTTGGGTACATCGATCTGGATGTAGCCGCCGGACTCGAAGTCCATCTTCTCCCCCTCAGGTAGGCGGACGACGAACTCCTTGATAAAGGTAGCTACGTTATAGTTCCGGTCCACGGTACACTCCCACTTTTTGATACCAAAGATTTCCTCAGGAATGTGAATTTCCATATCCTCGCGCACCTTTACCTGACAAGCCAGCCGCTTGTGCTCGGCGACCTCACGACGGGTAAGGTGGTTAAGCTCGGTGGGCAGCACGTCGCCGCCGCCCTTGGTGATCTCGCACTCACACATAGCGCAAGTACCACCGCCCCCGCAGGCGGAGGGAAGGAAAACGCTCTTATCGGACAGGGCCGAGAGCAGTGAGTTGCCGGGTTGAACCATTAGGGGGTTCTCGGTATCTCCGTTGACAACGATCTTGACCTCGCCCTGGGGTACGAGTCTGCGGCGTGCGACGAGCAGCATCGTAATGAGTGCGAGCACGATGAGCGTAAAGACGACAACGGCTGCTCCAATGGTGATCATGGTTGGATACTTTTATACGTAAGCCGGAAGGAAAGCCGGGGGTTTATCTACTGGGGGTAAAACTTACTCGGCCGCCTCGGGCTGCCAACCGGCGAATACCGAGGGATCGATACCGGTGAGGCTCAGAAAGGCGATACCCATTAGGCCCGTAATCAGGAACGCCATCCCCAGTCCGCGCAGTGCCGGGGGTACATTGCTGTACCGAATACGCTCGCGGATAGCCGCCAGTGCGATGATCGCCAAGAACCAGCCGAAACCACCTCCCAGTCCGAAAGCTACCGACTCGCTCAGGTTATACTCCCGGCTCACCATAAAGAGGCTACCTCCGAGGATCGCGCAGTTCACCGTAATAAGCGGAAGGAAGATGCCCAGCGCGGCATAGAGGCCGGGAGAGAACTTCTCCAGCACCATCTCCACCAGCTGTACGGTAGAGGCAATAACGGCGATGAAGAGGATAAAGCGTAGGAATTCAAGGTCCGCCGGAATCAGCACGTACTCGTTGATGATCCAGTTGATGGGCATCGTCACGCCAAGTACGAAGATGACCGCCAGACCCAGACCACTCGCCGTGCTCAGCGTTTTCGATACGGCCAGAAAGGAGCACATACCGAGAAAGTAAGCCAGCACCATGTTCTCGATGAAGGCCGACTTGATGAAGATGTTGAGGAAATCACCCATGGCAGTGTAGGATTAGGGGATTGAGGGACGGGGAAGAACTGGATTACGAGATGTCAACCAGCTTGGTATTGTAGCTGCGCTGTAGCCAGATAAACACCGCGATGACGAACATCGCCGCGGCCGGTAGTACCATCAGGTTGTTGTTAGCGTACCAACCGAAGAAGCTGCCGATGCCGCTCTCGGCGGCGGTATTGATCAGGTACTTGGTGGAGTCACTGCTGGGGCCGATGATATTCAACGCAATCCCGGAGCCGGCAAAGAGGCTGCCCTTGCCGAAAAGCTCCCGCACAAACCCTACGGCAACTAGGATAAGGCCGTACCCCAGTCCGTTACCAACGCCGTCCAGGAAAGACCGCCAGGGCTTATTCGCCATAGCGAAGGCCTCCAGACGCCCCATCACGATGCAGTTGGTGATGATGAGACCGATGTAAACCGAAAGCTGCTTGTATACGGGGAAGGCCAGCACCTTTAGTGCCTCGTTAACGAGCGTCACCAAAGTAGCGATGATGACCAGCTGCACGATCAGGCGAACGGCCTTCGGAATGATGTTGCGCATCAGTGAGGTTGCCAGACTGGAGAAGGCCGTCACAAACACAACCGCAACGGCCATCACTAGAGAGGGGTAGACCAAAGAGGTCACCGCCAGTGCCGAGCATACCCCCAGTACCTGAATGGTGATGGGGTTGTTGTCAAGCAGGGGGTCGGTAATTAGGATCTTCTCTTTTTTGCCAAATAGGGGCTGCTTTTCCTCCGGCCGATCGTCAGTAACAACACCTGTTTTAATTTCAGTTGATTCTGCCATGTCTGTGTAGCTAGCTATGGATATAGGCTACCACCCACGCCCTACGGCGCCGTGGTAGGCAGTGGAAAATTACTTAAGGTTCATACTAGTCGCCTCGCCGGACTCGGCGCGCTGTTCCTCGATAAAGGGTTCGTAGGCCTTGAGACCTTTGTAGAGCATTTTGGTAACGCCATCGCCGGTAATGGTAGCACCGCTCAGACCATCGACCTCGTGCTCCTGATCGACGGCACCGCCCTTGCGGACCAAGATGCTGACAAACTTGTCACCATCGTAGATTTTCTTGCCCTTAAACTGGTTCTTCCAGCCGGCATTGTCCTTGATCTCGGCACCCAAACCGGGAGTTTCACCCGCGTGGTCAAAGCTGGCCCCGGTCACCGTGTTGAGGTCGCTAGCCAGGGCGATGTTGCCCCAGATAGCGTCCCAGAGTCCGTTACCGCGGACGCTGAAGACGTAGTAGCGATCACCGTCGATATTGAAAATATTGACGGGGTATTCCCGCTGGTCCTCCGGCTTTTTGTATTCGGTAGCTAGATCAATACTGGCAAAATCCACGTCGTCAAGTACCTCTCCGGAGGTATTAACTACAACCTGCTCTACCTGATCGTCAAAAATTTCAAGTACCTCCTCGTCGGTGAGACCGCTAATGGATTTACCCGCTGCGGCCAGAGGCTCGGCTACGGTAGCCAGGATCTCCCGCTTGTTGAAAACGTCTTCGTTTCGCGCTGCCGCTCCCGCCGTAGCGGTCCGAAAGCCAGCCAGTACGAGGGCCACAAGGACCGTCATAATGGTACCGAAGGTGTAGATATATTTAGTGCTCATGGCAGGGTGGGGTTTAGTAGATGCCGAGGTTACCGACCGGGCGGTAGTCATCGGCGTTCTCGGGGGTGAAGACCTCGACGTCACCACGCTTGGTGATGAGCTCGTCGCGGGTCTTAGCCATACTGGCAGTCCGCTTGGCGCGACGCTTGATGTTAGCCTGGTAAACGTAGTGGTCGATGAGGGGCGCAAAGGTATTCATCAGTAGGATGGATAGCATCCACCCCTCGGGGTAAGCGGGGTTCAGCACCCGAATGATGAGGCCAATAAAGGCCACTAGGAAACCGTAAATCCACTTGCCGGTGGGCGTATCGGCACTGCTTACGGGGTCGGTGGCCATAAAGGTGATCGCGAAGAGGAAGCTGCCCATGATCATCTGCCGCAGCGGGTGGATGGCCATGAACTTAAAGATACCGGGGGTATCGGCCGTGAGCTCGGAGGGAGCGATGGCGTTAAGCATGAAGCCACCGACCATAAAGCCGATCAGGCCACCAACGATGGTGCGGTAGTCAGCAATACGGGTGAACATGATGAAGGCCATACCGATCAGGATCAGGGGTACGCTCGACTCCCCGATCGAACCGGGAATGTTACCCCAGAAGATCGCACTCTGGTCGTAGACTGCGGAGACGCCCTCCCAGCCTTCCTTAGCCGCGATGCCCAGCGGCGTCGCTCCGGTAAAGCCGTCCGCCACGAGCTGGCCGCCCTGACCGAAGGTATTCCAACCCAAACCGGCAAACACCCAGTCGAAGGCGTGGTGAACAATGCTGTAAGCCTCGCTTGCATAGACGCCGACATCGACCTTCTCGATACCGCTAATCCAGACCTCATCACCCGAGATCGTAGTGGGGTAGGCAAAGAAGATAAATACCCGCGAGAGCAAGGCAATATTCCAGATATTCATACCCGTACCGCCGA
Organism: Neolewinella sp.; assembly: GCF_965214665.1. Taxonomy (GTDB): domain Bacteria; phylum Bacteroidota; class Bacteroidia; order Chitinophagales; family Saprospiraceae; genus Neolewinella. Next base: position 3,123,207 of record NZ_OZ243970.1, read on the forward strand.
AGGCTTCCTTACCCAGCACGACGGCAAAAGCTACGGAAAGGCCCAGGATCCACAGGGGAATATCGGGCGGCATGATGAGGGGAATGAGTGCGCCGGAAACCAGGAAGCCCTCCTCTACGGAGTGGCCCTTCTTGGCGGCGTAAATGAACTCAATACCCAGGCCCACTACGTGAGTGACTACGAAGATCGGAATGACCTGAATCAGACCGTAGACAATCTTAAGGTGAAAACCCTCCAGCAAACCGGTGTACTGACCCAGCGCGTTGAAGTGCTGATTGCCAATGTTCCAGGTGCCGAAGATATAGAGTAGCTGTAGCGCCAGTACCACCCAGACCATCTGCCGCTTGAGGTCCATACCGTCACGCACGTGCACACCGCCCTTGGTGGTGGAGCCGGGCTGGAAGAGGAAGGTATAGAAGGCGTCATAAGTCGTAGAAAGGAGCGGCTGGGTAGCGTGGTCCGGCTCGAACTTCTTGACGAAATCATTCAATGCTTTCATAGCTGTTGGATAGCGACTGTATGAGAAAACAGCCCGACAATTCTATAGTTGTTAACCCTGCGCAATCATGGTGTCGTGTCCCTGACGCAATATTTGCTGTAGCGGCTGCTTGCTTACGCAGGCAAATTCCGCCAGGGCAACATCCTCCGGCACGAGCTCGTAGATACCCAGTCCCTCCATGTTCTCCAGGTCGTTGACCAGGATCGACTTCATGAGGAACGTAAGGTAGATGTCCATCGGCATCACCTGTTCGTAATCGTTGTTGACCACGAAGGCCCGCTTTTCCCCGTGGGTGTTGGTGGTGATGTCCAGGTGATTGCTCAGTACCGGGATGGTCGGCGACACCGAGGCACGCTCTTTAATGGGCAGCAGCCAACCGAAGAGCTCCGGCTCGTCGCCCTCCAAAATAGCAGTTACCTGGTTATCAAAGAAGTTGAGGAAGCCGTCCTTGGTGGTCTGGGTGCCCGAGAGTACGTCTCCGCTGATGATGCGCGAGTGCTCCCGCAGGTCGTGCCCGGCAATGAGCTCACCGATGTTAGCACCGATCTTGGTGCGCGCGTAACAGGGGTCGGAAAAGCTAGGGCCCGAGATGGCTACCAGGCGGCTAGTGTCTAGCCGTCCGTGCTGAAACAGCTCCCCGATCATGAGCACGTCCTGCACATCCAGCGTCCAGACGGTATTGTCTCCCGTACCCACGGGGTGGATATGGTGGATCTGTACGCCTACATTACCGGCCGGGTGGGCACCACGGAAGTAACGCTTCTCCACGCCCCGCGTCATGGCAAAGGGGGGTTCTTTCTTGCCGCGGCCGTCGAGGCCCAGGTAGACGAGCCCGTCGGTGAGGCGGCGCACGACGTTGATGCCGGTCTGCCAGACGTCCATACGGCCACGCACGGCAAGGCTGAGGTCGGGACCTACGGGCGAGGTATCGAAGGTGGAGATGAAGATGTCGCGGGGCACGATATCGGGGTCGGCCACGATGTTGTAGGGCCGCTGGCGGATGGCCGGCCACACGCCGCTTTCGAGCAGAAACTCCACGAGTTCTTCGCGCGAGGCGTTGCCTTTGGGCAGGTCGTACTCCCGGTACTGCTGCTCCTTATCGGCCAGGATCACGATGTTGGCGATGGAGCGCTTCAGGCCCCGGTTCACGCCGATCACCTCCCCGCTTACGGGGGCGCAGAACTTGATCCGGCTGAGCTGCTTGTCGTAAAAAATGGGGTCGCCGGCCTTGACCGTGTCGCCCTCTTCGACGACCACCTTCGGAATGGGCCGTAGGCCAAAAAAGTCCGGTGGACTCAGGGCAAAACGGGTAACCTTTGGTTCGCGGATATCGTCCGAAGGCTCGCCTGCCATCGGGATATCGTAGCCGGCCCGTAGGCTGTACACGTGGCTCTTCTTGAGGTAGTCTGGCAGTTTGCCGCGAAACAACTGATTGAAATGGGGAAACAATCCAGCCTCCTTCTCCGCATTGAGCCCCATTTGCTTGGACTCAATAACCATGAAGTTATCTGCCACACTGACCACAATGTAGAAAAAGATGATCAGCGACAGGGCCGCAATACCGTAAAACACCAGGTTTCCACCCGACAGAGGATCGGCCTGCGACTGTAGGGCAAATGCGGCAACAAGCAGCAGAAGAAGGCCAGCCGGTTTCGTGAATTTCATACGCGTGGGGCTGCGTTTGTGAGGGTAAATCGGACTGCAAGCAGCCGACAAAGGGGAGAAATTGCGGCAAAGTTACGACTTAACGATGGTCCGGCCCCGTCAGGCTGGACCATGTTAAAATTGTCGCCTTATTTAGATTTCGTCCAGTTAGTCAGCCGGTTTGGTACCCTGCGTGTGGTACAGCCGACAGACACCCGCCCGCGCCAGTTCCTTTAGCAAATAGCGGGTGGCAAGGTAGTCGTAATCCCGCGTAGTGCACACGGCCACCCGCTCACCGACCGCCAGCTCGGGGGGCTGCAGCGTCTGATTCACCGTGATGTAGGGGGGAAACGTGCTGTACACCGGTCGGATCGACCTGCCCTGCACCCGCGACCGCGCCAGATGGAAGCGCGCGTTGGGCTGGTAGTGATGCAGTACCAACGTAAAGGGAGCCGTAAAATTCGGAGCGTCGATCGCCGCCACGTGCGGTGCCGGAGCCGGGACGTAGTTGATCACCGCCCGCCGCCCATTGAGTTGCTGCCAGCTGCCGTATAATGTACACAGCGTCAGACCCGTAAAGGCAAGCAGACCCAGCCGCCCCCGCCAACTACGGGAGCCCAGCCAGTGCTGTAAGCCCGCCCCGTAGAGCAATCCGATCAGGGGGAGCAGCGGGCTTTTGTACCAGAAGATCTTGGTCGCCGCTACGGAGATGACGCCCAGGTAGGTCACGGCCACCACGGCGACCAGCGTGAGCGCCCCGTTGCGACTATTGCGGATCGAGAACAAGGCCGGCAGGAGCAGCAGATTGAGCCACTTCGTCCCCTCGTCGAAGGCCAGAAACTCCATATACGCGTACCAGGGCCCGTCGTGCCCCTCCAGCGCCAAGGTAAAGCGCCGCCCCAGTTCGTTGTGCCGCACCGCTGCGATGTACCCCGGATCGACCACCTCGCGCAGCGGATAGTAGGCCGTGATCAGGGCCAGGGCAGCCAGTCCCACGAGGTACAGCCGGGGCTGAGTCAATAGCTCACGCCCCCGTCGGTCCAGCAGCAACCACAGCCCGATACCCGGCAGGAAAAAACAGCCCGCGATCCCCTTCGTATACCCCGCCAGCACCACACTCAGGCCAAACAAGACCAGCTGGGCGGGTGCGCCGGTGCAACGGTACCGGTGGATGAACCCCAGCTGCGCCACGAGAAAGAAGATCAGCAGCGCGTCGAAGTCTCCGGAACGGGCACCGTGGTTGCCCAGGTAGTCGGCACTGCTCAGCAGGTACAGGGCGGCCACGGCGGCGGGGAGGTAACCGCCCCAGTCGCGCCGGCACCACCGCAGTAGTAGCGCGATCAGGCCGAGGGTAACCAGGGCGGAAGGAAGCCGTACGGCGAAGGGCGTCATCCCGAACAGCCGTACGGAGGCAGCCTGTAGCCAGATCAGCAGCGGCGGCTTGGTACCCCAGTGGTCAGGTGCGCCGGCGTAGGTGGGGACCAGGAAGTGCTGGGCCGTGCCGTAGGCCATCTCAATGGCGCTCGTGCCCCGGCGTGCCTCATCGAAGGGCTGCAGCTCGCTAGCTCCCAGCCGGTAGAAGACTATGGTGCCGGCCAGTAGTAGCACGGCTAGAGGAATCAGCGAAGAGGTAGCGCGCGGCATGGGCCGAAGGTAGGATCAGGATAGCGGATACGTATTTCGCTGCGGCGCCACCCGCCGGTACACCCGCACGTAACCTACGAAGGTCTCATAATAGCCGAACAGGGCCGCGTAGAGCAGCCGCTCGGGGAAGACGTCGAGGGGAGCAAACTCGCGTACCAGCTCAAAGCCGGGGTGCTCGCCGAGCAGGATGCCCTGCACCTGCCGGCAGCGGGCCTCCGGGCCACAGTGGTAGACCTCCGCGCAGCAGTCCGGCACGCCAAAGGGCGTGGTGGCCGACCGCGTGTACCGCCCCCCAATGCTCTCGTGTACTGCGAAGTAGTCCAGGGGAGCGCCCTCATAATAGCGGGTGTTGGGCAGTCCGCCTACGGAAATGCCCGCCGTGCCGATGCGTACCGGTGGAGGCAGGGCCTCCCGGGCCCAGTCGCGAAAGGCGTAGCGGGTATCGTGCCAGTGGTTGTACTGTCCGGTTAGCGCCAGGCCCAGTGACCAGGCGACCATCCCTACCACCCAGACCGGGCGGGGACGGAGCCGGGCCACCGCCGCCGCTGCCAGTAGTGCGACCGCCGGCATGAACACCGCCGCCCGCCGAACGAAGGTAGTGTCCAGTACCCAGAGCAGTACGAACTCAGTGAGTAGCAGGCCGGCCATATAAAGTACAGCCGGCCTGGGGCGGGTACGTGAGACGCCGTAGACGGCCAGGGCGAAGACCGGTAGCCCGATCCCGGCCATCACCATGAGGGGATATACAATAAGGTTATCGCGCAGGTGGTCGTCGCGTTCGACCACGTCAGCGTTCTGGCGGCGCAGCTCCTCGAAAGAAAAGCGTATTTCCTCCCAGCTCCAGCCGTAGGTGAGGAGCCAGAGGAAGAGTAGGCCCAGTCCGAGGGCTAGCGGGAGATAGTATAGTGGTAGCTGGTGGGCATGCTTACGCCGGATAGCCGCAGCGTAGAGTAGCAGCAAGCCCCCCCATACCGCCACGAAGCCATCGAACTTGAAAGCTAGCGCCCCGGCCGCACCCAACGCGAGCAGGATCAGCCCTACTGGATCGGGACCCCGCAGCAACCGGCAGCCCCCCAGCAGCGACAGGTACACAAATAGCACGTAGCCCGAAAGCGGCAGCCCGTAGTGCCCGTAGCTGATGAGCAGGTCGCAGCTGGCTACGAGTAGGGCCGCGAGTCCGGCGTAGGTCTGACTCAGTCCTAGGGTCCGCCCCAGGAAATACACCACTACAATGAGTAGCAGGGAGTAGGTAATTGCCAGACCGCGGTTGGTATATATGATGGTGGCAAAGTCCGGCAGCCGGCCCGTGACCAGGTGCCACCCGTACAGCACGTAGGCACTCACCCGCCCGTACCCCTGCACGTTGAAGTTGCCGAACTCGAAGGGGTCGGCGATGGCTCCTTTCGGCCCCGCCAGCTCATTATAGCGGTCTACGGCGATGGCCATGTGCTGCTCCTCGTCGGCCTCGAAGAGCCCCCAGCGCTGGAGTTGCTCCTGGGTGAAGCAACCTGGGATGCGCAGTAGGGCACCGATCACTAGGGCTAGGAGGAGGTACTTCACGCCGTAATATCCGACTCCGTAACTTTGCCGCCCCCCCAAGCGTTCCCCCACCCAGTCCCCCGTCCCCCGTCCCCTAATCTCCAACCCCCCACCATGTTCCCCACATACGACGTCATCGTAGTCGGAGCCGGACACGCCGGTTGCGAAGCCGCCGTAGCCGCCGCTAACCTAGGGGCCAAAGTTCTACTGGCCACCATGAACATGCAGACCATCGCCCAGATGAGCTGCAACCCCGCTATGGGTGGCGTAGGTAAGGGACAGATCGTGCGCGAGATCGACGCCCTCGGCGGCTACTCCGGCATCATCACCGACGAGACCATGGTGCAGTTCCGCCTCCTCAACCTGAGTAAGGGCCCCGCCATGTGGAGCCCGCGCGCCCAGAGCGACCGCATGGCCTTCGCACTCAACTGGCGCGAGAAACTGGAGGCCCACCCCAATATCGACTTCTGGCAGGAGATGGTCACCGGCGTGGTGGTCAAGGACGGCCGTGCGCAGGGCGTCTACACCGGACTGGGCATGGAGATCCCCGCCCGCTCCGTCGTACTCACCAACGGCACCTTTCTCAATGGCACCATCCACATCGGCGAGAAGCAGTTCGGTGGCGGCCGGGCCGGCGAGCGTTCCGCTACGGGACTCACCGAGCAGCTGCGCGACCTGGGCTTCGAGTCCGGCCGCATGAAAACCGGCACCCCCGCCCGACTGGACGGCCGCACCCTCGACTACAGCGCGATGACCGAGCAGCCCGGCGACGAAAACCCCGGCCGCTTCAGCTACACCGATACCCCGCAGCTGGTCGATCAGCTACCCTGCCATGTCACCTACACCTCACCGGAGGTGCACGAGACCCTGCGCGAGGGCTTCGACCGCTCGCCCATGTTCAACGGCCGCATCCGGGGACTGGGCCCACGCTACTGCCCCAGCATCGAGGATAAGATCGACCGTTTCGCCGGCCGCGATCAGCACCAGCTCTTCGTGGAGCCAGAGGGCCGCAATACGTGTGAGATCTACGTGAACGGGTTTAGTTCCAGTCTGCCGGAGGAGGTACAGTACAAGGCCCTACGCAAGGTCCGCGGCTTCGAGAACATGAAGATGTTCCGCCCCGGTTACGCCATCGAGTACGACTTCTTCCCCCCCACCCAGCTCGGTCCCACCCTGGAGACCCGCCTGGTCGACGGCCTCTACTTCGCCGGACAAATCAACGGCACCACCGGCTACGAGGAGGCCGGTTGCCAGGGCCTCATCGCCGGCATGAACGCCGCCCTCAAGGTACAGGAGCGTGATCCCTTCATCCTGCTGCGCAGCGATGCCTACATCGGCGTACTCATCGACGACCTCATCAACAAGGGCACCGAGGAGCCCTACCGCATGTTCACCAGTCGGGCCGAGTACCGCATCCTGCTCCGCCAGGACGATGCCGACCTACGCCTCACCCCTATGGCCCAGGCCCTCGGTGTACGCGGTATGGAGGGGCGGAGCGCGCGGGTGCAGGCTAAACGGGAGGGCGTTGCCGCGATCGCCGCCGAGCTCCGTGCCCACAGCGTGACCCCCGATCAGCTCGACGGTTACCTGGAATCCGTCGGCACGGCCACCCTCCGTCAGGGCGTCAAGCTCGACACGGTCCTGGCCCGCCCCGGCGTAAGTCTGGAGGGCCTGGCCGCTGCCCTACCCGCCCTACGTGACTTCCTTTCTCCCTACGACACCGAGACCATCAACCTCGCCGAGGTCACCCTCAAGTACGAGGGCTACATCGAGCGTGAGCGGCAAGCGGTGGAGAAGGCCAGTCGGCTGGAGGGCATCAAGCTGGGCCGGAGCTTCGACTACGAGCAGCTCACGGCCCTTAGTAAAGAGGCCCGCCAGAAGCTCAACAAGCTCAAGCCGGTGACGATTGGGCAGGCCAGTCGGATCAGTGGGGTGAGCCCGGCGGATGTGAGTGTGCTCTTGGTGCATCTGGGCCGGTAGTACTGCAGCAGCGGGGGGGGCCTAGAGCGAACGCAGCGTAGTCCAACCAAACCCCTTCCAGCCTGTTTTCTTACTATGAAAACGAAGGAAAACTGGAATACCCTCACGAAGGAAGAAGAGCGCATCATCGCCCACAAGGGCACCGAGATGCCCTTCACCGGGGAGTATAATAACTTCAAGCAAGACGGGGTCTACGTCTGCCGCCGCTGCGAGGCACCCCTATACGATAGCAAGGATAAATTCAGCAGTGGCTGCGGCTGGCCGAGCTTCGACGATGAGGTACCGGGAGCCGTGCGCCACGAGACCGATGCCGATGGTCGCCGCACCGAGATTCTCTGCAACAACTGCGGTGCCCACCTGGGCCACGTCTTTAAGGGCGAGCGCTTCACGACCAAGAATACCCGCCACTGCGTGAACAGCTTGTCCATGAAGTTCATCCCCCGTGAGAAGTACGATGCTAGCTCTCCCGATAGCTATCGGGACGCCGTTTAAGGCAACTTGCAGTTGCGCTAGACTATGCCCCACACCATCCTACTACTAGGCGCCGGCTGCTTCTGGAGCAAAGAGTACCACCTCGCCCAGCTCCCCGGCGTACTTCGCACCCGCGTAGGCTTCGCCGGCGGCCACACCGTCGACCCCACTTACGTACAGGTCTGCCACAAGGACACTGGCCACGCCGAGGTAGTCGAGGTGACCTACAATCCCCAGGTGCTACCCACCGAGGCCCTACTGACCGAGTTTTTCACCCTGCACAACTTCAAGATCAACCGTGGGCGGGGCGTCGGACAGTACCGCTCGGCGATCTTCTCTCTGGCCGATGACGAGCAGCTGGCTACCGCCCGTCGGATGCTACAAACGCTGTCGGAAGCTAGGTTCGATCCCCAGACGGACGTGGCCGCGGTACCCGCCTTCTACCCCGCAGAGACCCGCCACCAGGGCTACTGTGATGCCCACGGGATGCAGCCCGAACGCAAGCAAAACGACCGCGTACGGGAAGTGCTCGCCGGGGCAACCAAAGCAGACTGAAGGTGTTAGCCTATAGCTTATTCACTTCGAGCCGACTGAAATTTAATCTACCATGGGCCAGCGCCTAATCTACCTCGACAACAACGCCACTACCCCGACCGACCCCCGGGTGGTGGACGCTATGATTCCCTATTTCTACGATAACCCCGGTAATGCCGCCAGCCGCAACCACCCCTTCGGCTGGAAGGCAGAAGGTGCCGTAGACGTTGCCCGTAAGCAGATCGCCGACCTCATCAACGTCGACGAGCGGGAGATCATCTTTACCAGCGGTGCCACCGAGAGCGATAACCTAGCGATCAAGGGTGTCTTCGAGATGTATCAGCGTAAGGGCAACCACATCATCACCGTAAAGACCGAGCACAAGGCCGTGCTCGATGCCTGCGCCAAGGTGCAGAAGATGGGCGGTCAGGTCACTTACCTTGATGTCGACCGCAAGGGCCGCATTCGTCTCGAAGAGCTCGAAGCTGCCATCACCGACAAGACCGTTCTGGTCAGTGTAATGTGGGCCAACAACGAGACCGGCGTCATCCAGGACATGAAGGCGATCGGCGACATCTGCGCTAAGCACGGCGTGTTGTTTATGTCCGACGCTACCCAGGCCGTTGGTAAGATCCCCGTCGATCCCAAGGCCATGGGCGTGCACCTCATGGCATTCACCAGCCACAAAATGTACGGGCCCAAGGGGGTAGGGGCACTTTTCGTAAATCGGAAGAACCCCCGCGTCAAGGTCACCAGCCAGATGGATGGTGGTGGACACGAGCGCGGCATGCGTAGTGGTACCCTGAACGTGCCCGGCATCGTCGGTTTTGGCAAAGCCGCCGAGATCGCCAAGGCCGAAATGGCCGAAGACGCCGCCCGCCTCAGCAAGCTCCGCGATAAATTACAGCACGAGCTGACGTCCATCCTCGAAGAGAGCTACGTCAACGGCGATCAGGAGCACCGCATGCCCCACGTCACGAACATCAGTTTCAAGCACGTCGAGGGCGAGGGCTTAATGATGACCTTCAACCAGAACATCGCCGTCAGCTCCGGCTCGGCCTGTACCTCCGCTAGCCTAGAGCCCAGCTATGTACTGGTAGCTCTCGGACTAGGTGACGACCTAGCCCACTCCAGCCTCCGCTTCAGCCTTGGCCGCTTCACCACCGAGGAGGACATCGACGAGACCATCGCCAAGGTCGCCGAGGGCGTCAACCACATGCGCGAGCTCAGCCCCATCTGGGAAATGTATAAGGAGGGCATCGACATCGATGCGATTGAGTGGAGCGAGCACTGACAAGGAGTTAAGGGGGCATGGGGTTAAGGAGTTAAGGGAACTCCTCTCATCCTTTTTGGCTCCCACCTTGTTACTATCTTACCTCAACTCCTTAGTCCCCTAACTCCTTAACTCCTTCCCCATGGCATACAGCGAAAAACTGCTCGACCACTTCAAGAATCCCCGCAACGTAGGTACGCTCGATAAGAATAGCGACAACGTAGGGACCGGTCTCGTGGGTGCCCCCGAGTGTGGGGACGTCATGCGGCTACAGATCGAGGTAGACCCTACTACCCAAAGGATTACCCAGGCCAAGTTTAAGACCTTTGGCTGCGGTTCAGCCATCGCCAGCTCCAGTCTGGCTACCGAGTGGCTGAAGGGTAAGACCGTCGATGAGGCCCTAGCCATCGACAACATGGCGATCGTAGAGGAACTAGCCCTGCCCCCCGTAAAGATTCACTGCTCCGTACTAGCTGAGGATGCCATCAAGGGAGCCATCAAAGACTACCAGACCAAGCACGGCGTGCAGACTGCGGAGTCCATCGCTGCCACCACGCACTAACCCGCGCCCGTCATGCTTTACGTAGCCGATAGTGCCAAGGAACGCCTGCGCGAGATTCGGGAAGCGAAGAGTATGCCCGAGAACCATTTCCTGCGGGTAAGCATTACCAGCGGGGGCTGCTCGGGTTTGTCGTATCAATTGGACTTCGACGATGAGCTGCAGCCCCGCGACCAGGTCTTCGAGGATAACGGGGAGACCGTCGTCTGTGACCTTAAATCTTTTCTCTACCTCTGTAATTCTACCCTGGAGTTCAGCGGCGGACTGGACGGCAAAGGCTTTGCCTTCAACAATCCCAACGCCACGCGCGAGTGCCGCTGTGGGGAGAGTTTTGCGGTCTAGCCGCACCTAAAATTCATACTTAGCGCCCCGCCAGACTTATCCGGCGGGGCGCTTTACATTTAGGTAGTCAACACCGAAGCCGCCTCCCGCCGGATAGCCCCCTGCGCCAAAGCCACCGGATCCTCCGCCTGCTGAGCACTCATACGGCGTAGGCGCTCGGTGATCTGCCGGCTGGAATCAGCCCCCTCGGCCGCCCGGGCAATCAGCATACTGATGTTGTCCCGCGACTGGGTGATGATGCGCCACAGCGAATCACTCACGTAGATCTGCTGGGTGATATTATACTCCACCTCCTGCCGGATCGCCAGCAGCAGCTCGGCGGTATACTCCCGGGGCGCACTGTCCTCGGCGGGCGGAATACGTAATAGGAGATTAGGTATAGAAATCCGTTCCAGCATCAGCGTGAAGCGCTCACAGGCCTGCAGACGTAGCGTCTCGATACCGGGGCCTGCATCTGCCGGGGCCGCAGGTGCAAGGGACATGGAAAGACCCTGGATACTGGACCGGATGGCTGCCAGGTTGCGCAGCAGCCCGATGGCGAAGAGTACCACCCCCACCACCGCGAGTACGTAGAGTAGGATGTAGACGTAAAATAAGACCATAGCGCGCATTGCCGCCCCCCGGCCAACCATGCCCGGGGCCGTGTGTTACCTTTACGTCCAAAGGTACTACCAAATATGAGCGCTGACGTTAAATCGCCCACCAAGACCGCCCCAATCTCCATCACCCCCTCCGCCATGGAACAGCTCGGTCGGTTGCGTAAGGAACTTGGGGTGAACGGCGATCACTTTCTGCGCATTGGGGTACGGGGAGGCGGTTGCTCGGGATTTGAGTACCAGCTGGGATTTGATCTGCCGCAGGAGGACGATCAGAAATTCATGGTCGGTAGCGAGCAGGTGCTCATGAAGGCCGGTCACGCGCTATATCTCCTGGGCATGGAGATCGACTGGGCCACCGGACTCAACAACCGCGGCTTCACCTTCAACAACCCCAACGCAAAGGAGACCTGTGGCTGCGGCACCTCCTTCAGCGCCTAGGTTCGGTCACCTACTGCCTCCGCCGCCGACTGAGCGCCGCGGTATCCCCCTTTACTACGATAAAACGGAAGACGAGACGCGCCGCGACGTCTACGAGCGCTACGATGAGCTTGTGACGCGGCAAACGCTGCTGCACCTGTGTGATTCCCTGCACGGTGGGTACCCACTACAACCGCTGCTAGATTATATATCCCGATGGCTACCCAACCGGCCCTGTATATCTATTGCCGATATCGGCTGTAGCGTCGGCCGACTTATTGGCGAGTTCGCGACCCTGCACCCCGACTGGGACTGCTACGGCATCGACTTCAGCTACCAGATGCTGCGGCAGGCACGGGACTACTGGGTACTAGGTAAAACCCTTGCGCCCAATCTACTCCGGTTTGGCTACCCCCTGACCGAGCTGAATGGCCGGCTGCTACCTAATCTGCATTTTGCGCTCGCGGATGCATGCCGGCTCCCCTTTCCTAACGGCAGTCTCGATCTACTGTGGAGCACTTTCCTTATCGATCGGCTCAACGATATTCCTGCGGCCACCGGCGAATGGCAGCGTGTAGTACGTCCCGGCGGCCGCCTGGTGATGGTTTCCCCCCTTAATTTCTTGCGGGTGGAGCAGTGGAAAAATCACCACCCACCCATAAAACTGATCGACCATCTCCTGCATACCGGTTGGAAGTTGATAGACCTTACAGATCCGCTCCTACTATTCGAGCCCATGGACGCCCGCGGAAACCAAGTTCGCTGGCACACCTTCGCCGTCGTGCTGCAAAAAGCAGCCGGTGGCCCCGGCTAGCGATACGCTTCTACCCCTTTTTGCGCAGATATACTAGATACGACGCGATATCCTTCACCTGGTCGTCGGACAGTACGTGGTCCTTGAAGGCGGGCATCACGCCCAGGCCGGCCCGTGTCTGAAAGCGAATCAGAGCTCTAGGTAGTGGTTTATTGACAATGGAGGGGCCTAAACCCGACCGTCCACCGGGATGGCAGCCGGAGCATTTACCAGCGAATAAGATACTACCGTCGCGTAGCTCCTCAGTGGGTAAATTCACTACGGTAGCAGCGGGCACCCGTGATGGGGTCGAGCAACCGTTTAGTGCCCAACAGAGGCAGAGCAGACAGGCTACCGCCGGAACAGTAGTAATGGTATACTGCCTTACTCCTTGCTTACTTTCCATACCACACCGGTTTTTTCACGGGGCGTAGGTCCCGCCTTGCTCATGGTCATGATCCCGAAATCTACGATGTACAGTGCATCACCGGAGGGCGTGAACTGCACGGAATTAGGGCGTTCCAGGCCGCCACTTTCGAGCCAGGAAGCCGGCCCGTCCTTCTTTCCCTTGTTCACCACGAAGTCCTCCACCCGACCCGTTTCTACATCTACCCGTACCACCTTGTAGCCAACCGGAGCGAGCACCTTGCCGACCTTCGGGGCCATATCGCCGAACTGAGCAACGAACGCCTGGCCCCGGAACCCAAACGCCGGGTTGGTAGAAAAATCAAGTCCATTCGAGGAAGAATGAACGCCAAAGGTGGCCACCGGTGCGGGTGGATCGCCGGGGGGATTAGCCACTAGGGGGCCCAGCGGTTTTCCCTCCCCGGGTACGTGAGTGACGGTGAGCGGAAGTTGCCCGTTGTAATCGGGCCAGCCATACCACTTCCCCGCCTCGAGCCGGAAGAGGACGTCGCCGGTTCCCCAAACCGGCCGACTACCCCGATCGTCGTAAGCATTCTGGGTGACGTAGATAGCACCATCCGGCGCCGTAGCTAGTACGTAGGGATTGCGGAAGCCCCACGCCACTACCTCCGGCTCGCCCCCGGTGAGGGCCACGCGGAGCACGGCACCCGTGCAGGGGACTTCCCCCTTTATTACTTGCCGCGGGCTCACCGCGGTGTTGTAGGGGGAGTAAGGACCGGTCACGGCACGGTCATTCGGATCGTCCGTCAGTACGTTGGGGGTAGTATAGTTGATGTCGTCGAGGGTGATATCGGCGCAGGGAATGTCGTGAAAGTCCGGGTGCCGCAGGAGCCAGCCGAAATCGGCGTTGTCAGTACCCACTACGCCGGAGTTGGTAGCGGTACCCTGTCCGAAGTACACGTAGCCCTCCTGAACAAGGGGGCCGTTGGTGTGGTGATCGCCATAGCTAGGTAGTCCCTCCACTAGCACCTGAACCTCTCCGGCCTGACTCACCCTGAGTATTTTTCCGCCCTCGAGTTGCCCCCCCTCAGCGATGTAAAAAAAGCCGTCGTGGTAGGTCACACCGTTCCAGGGGCCGTTCTCTGCTCCGGCATAGACCTCCGTGGTTTGTCCGTCTGCCCCAATGCGCAGCAACCGGGGTTGGAGAAACACCTCCCCGTAGGAATAGCCCGCTTCGATGACGTAGGGGGTACCGTTCTCGTCAAAGGTGACCGCCGTAGGAAAAGTCAGCCCCGAGGCGACTGCCTCAACATGGTAGCCCTCGGGTACTAGGACGTCTGTAGGATCGATATTCCGTTCCTGCGGGCTGCCGGAGAGCTGCCCGCCGCCGTTAGAGGGTAAGATTCGGTAGCAGCCCTGTAGGAGCACGCCGCAGGCCAGGAGATACGCGAGCGCGTGTTTCATACTTCCGGGAACTAGGTGCCCCCTCCAAACCAGCCGCCTTCACGGGAAGTTCGGCAGATCGACCGCTGAACCGCTGTAGCCGCCCCCTTGTATTCCATAATCCTACCCCTAACCCTCATGGCCACCACCCCCCAGATCCGCTTCTCCCACTTCCTAGAGCAGTTTCCCGAGCTTGAACTACCCATCACTCTGGGAGAAGATACCGTAAGGCGCATCAGCAAGGAGACCCCGCCCCTGCCCGCCCGCATGATCGAGCAGTTCTTACTCCCGCTGGAGCCCACCCAGATCAATGACGAGTTCACGGAATTTATAGCCTGCCTGCGGCTGCCGGAGGCGGATGACTACATCGGGCTCATCTACTGGCGGGCCGACCTGGCGCAGTACCACTACACCCTGGTGACTCTAAATCCGAAAACAGAGGAGCTCATCGACCGCCTCATCCTGGCTGGTACGAGCTACGATGGGCAGGAGCTTACCCAGACTACGGCCGCACTCACCGACGGGCTGATGATCTACCAGGTCAGCGGACAGGGCGGCGGCGGAGAGTTTGACTACCAGGCCAGCAGCAGCACGGCGCGCCGCTTTCAGATCGCGGCCTCCGGTAAGATTATTGAGTTATAACCTCCACCCGCTCCCCGGCGGCGGATTCATGGTTGCCGTAGCCCACTACGCGGAAATTCTCGCGCGCGATACCGGCCTCCAGCAGGTGACTGCGGATGGTTACGGCCCGCTCCTCGCTCAGCAGTTGAGCGGCCCGGGCGTCGAGCTTGCGCGCGGTGTGTACCCGTATCTCTACCACACCGGTCGATGCGCGCACCTGCTCGGCGAGTGCGTCCAGGGCATCGTACCCGGCTGCGTTCGGATAAGCGGTGTTGGTGATGAAGGTCACTCCGGCAGGCACGGCATTTCCGGCAGCGGGCGATTTAGCCGTCACGGCGGTGGGCTCGAAGACGGGCGGCGCTGCCACCGGTGCCTCGCCGCGTGACTCCCGCAATTTAGCCCGCAATGCTTCCAGCTCGGCGAGCTGTTGGGCGTACTCGGCGTCCAGGCGGGCGGCCTCATCGGCGTCAACGGGCTCCTCCCGGGGCAGGTCGCGCTGCATACGGCGCTCCCAGTTCGTGCGCTCGTCCAGGGCGGGCTCGGAGGAGGGGGTATACAGTCCGGAGCGCACGCTGGAGCGCAGTTGTACGGTATCGCGGGGATTAACGCTGGCGGGGGCCGGCGGCGCTTGTTCCTCCACCGTCGGGTCGGTCCAGGTACCGCGCAGGTCACCGCCCCGATCGCGCTCGCGGGCCTTGCGCTCCTGCTGCTGTCGGAATTTCTCCTTCATCCGCTCAAGCTCGTCGAGGTCCTCGGCGTAGCGGGCGCGGGTGTCGGGGGCTACGGCGAGGGTGTCGGGAGTAGTCTGCGCCGGCAGGGCAACAGAAGAAACAAACAGCAGTAGGAAAAGCAGGGGTAGAAGTCTTGCCATAGCTTAAATGTACGGACTGCAAGGGACACGGACCCTCAAAGGTTCCAAGTCGCTGTGCTCCAAGAAACTCTTCGAGGTCCTTCAGTTCGCGTTGCACCCGCGGCCCCGCCCCCCTGTACTACACGTTGAAGTCGATAGTGACCTCCGGCGTAGTGGGGTGTGCCTGGCAGGTAAGCACGTAGCCCTCCGCCACCTCGCTGTCGTCGAGGGCGTAGCAGACGTCCATCTTGATGCCGCCCTTTTCGACGCGGGCCATGCAGGTGGAGCAGGCACCGGCCAGGCAGCTATACGGGGGGGTCTTGCCCTGCTCCAGCAGCGCCTCCAGGACGTTCTGACCGGCCCTGAGCTCGACGCTGAATTCTTCCTTATTGAGTTTGACGTGTACCGTACCACCGCGGCTGTCACTACTCTGCTTACGGGCGTCGTTGGCGGAGACGAAGCGCTCGACGTGGATGAGCTTGTCATCGATGCCGTGGCCGAGTAGGGCGGCCTCTACGTTGTCGATCATCTGGCCGGGACCGCAGATGTAGTAGCGGCAGTCGGGACCACTGGGAGGGAAGCGTTGTAGGAACTCAACTAGCACCCTGCGGTCGATGCGGCCCCTGGGGCCCTCCCAGCGGGTGGTACTACGTTTGAATAGTCCCTTAAGGCCTTTAGTAGAGTATTTCTTGGGCTGCGAAAGGATGTGCTCTACGGTGAGCTGGCCGGCGTAACGGCGTTCCAATTCGTGGAGCTGCTGCTCGAAAATGATGTTGTCCTCATCGCGGTTGCCGTACAGCAGGATGACCTCGCTCTTAGGCTCCTCCTCCAGCACGGCACGTAGAATCGACATCAGGGGCGTGATGCCGCTACCGGCCCCGAAGAGGTAGTAGCGGCGGCGGGCGGCGGGGTCCACCTCGGCCAGGAAGCGGCCCATGGGGGGCATTACGTCGACGGTATCGCCGGGCTTGAGTTGCTGGGCGATAAAGTTACTTACGACGCCGCCGCGCACCTGCTTGACGGTCACGGCCAGCTCGTCTTCGTGGGGGGCGGAGCACATGCTGTAGGCGCGGCGCTCCTCCTTGCCGTCGATCTCGAAGCGGAGGGTGAGGTACTGCCCGGCCCGGTAGTGAAAGGCGGTCTGGTCGGCGGGGGGTACCTCGAAGTAAACGCTTACGGCCTGGTCGGTCTCGGGCTGGACGCGGGAGACGCGCAGGGGGTAAAATTGGGGGCTAGACATGCAGTTTGGTAGGGGAGTCGGTAGGAAGAATACGTGGTATCCTAGTACGGAATGGCCCCCGTGCTAGTTCAATTGGAAGCGCACGACAATGCCCCCGCTGGCCGCCGTCTGCGGGAAGCCCAGGGAGTTGAACGGTACCGTTTTGCGGTAGTCGAAAAAGGCCCGCAGGCTCAGCCGCTGGTTGAGCTGGTACTCCGCCGAGGGGGCCAGGGTGAAGATGCGGCTACCCTCCACCGGCTCGCGCGAGGGGATCGACAGCCGCCGGGCGTAGGTCTTGTTATCGCGCAGGCTCACGTTGAATTGGATGTCCAAGTCACTGACGTTCAGGCGTCCACCGGTGCGGCTGTTACCCCGTCGGTTGTTCGGTGTGGCATTAGGGGTTACGGCGGGGTCGCGGGTGCGGCCTCCCTGTAGGAAGCCGATCTGCACGTCCTGGAGTACAATCCCGAAGCCCCCGATAATCTCCTTGCCTACGCTTTCGGAAAGTAGTTTACCTACGACGTTGATGCTACGCGTCTCGTTGCTGGTGTAGGCGAAGTTGACGCTTAGCCCATTGACCAGCTCGGCGTCGATGGCCAGCAGGGGGGCGAAGGCCCGCGTCTCGGCAATGTTAGGTATCTCCAGGCGGGGGAAGTAGTTGAGGCTGACCGTGTCGTAACCTTCGAGGGCTCCCACGTTCTGCTCCTGCTCCAGGGCATCGAGGTAATCCAGGCTGGTGCCGTAGCTGCTGATGCTGAAAGTAGACTGGAAGCCATGGGTGATGTTGACGCGGCGGAAGATGTCGCTGAGCCCCCCTACGCGGTCCAGTCCGCTCCAGGTCAGGCGCCAGTTCGGAGCCCCGCGCAGGTCGAAGGGATTGAGGTTGATCCGGTTGGGGTCCTCGTCGCGGTAGGCAGCTAGGAAGGCGGGCAGTAATACGTCCTGTTGGTTGGGACCGTAGCCAAAGGTATAGCCCTGGGCGGCTAGGTCGGGGTCGGCGTGCGGCCGGCTACCCCCAAGGCGCTGACTGAGGATGAGGCGGTTGGCCTCGAAGGTGGTGAAGAGCGCGTCTAGGTCCGTAGTATCTTGATTGAAGAGGCTCAGTGCCCCGCCGTTGCTGAAGGTAAGGGAGCCATCACGCACGGGTACACTGTGCTCGAAGGGCGCATCGACGCCCTTCTCCTGTACCTTGAAGGTCTCGGTGTAGTTTTCGGTAAAGGCCCGGTCCATAGTCAGCTCCAGGCGGAAGTCGGTGAAGGGCTCGACGATGGCGTTGGCATCCCAGCGCTTGGTGTAGTTCTGGATCACGTCCTGACTTAGGAACACGCTCGAACTGATCACCCCATCCTGGGCCAGCTCGTTGAGGTAGTCCTCGTCGCTCTGTCGCTGTTCCACCTCGAGCGTGCGGATCTTGGGCTGCAACCCGCCCACAAAGCCCCAACCCGGACTACTGAAGCCGTCGCTGAGCCCGAAGAAAGCAGGCTCGGGCAGGAAACCCGGGATGACGGTGGTGAAGTCCTCACTGTAGTTGAAACGGGCGCGGCGTAGGGCTAGGAGGGGACGCCCGAAGGAGATAGTGGTGTTGGCGGCCGGTTGCCGCTCTTCCTCCGCGTCCTGCCCCGACTGGACCGGGCGGCGGGTAGGTCGGCGGCGGTTGGTCTGGTTGAACTTCTGTAGAAAGGGGATCTGGTCGTAGAAGCGCTCGAAGTTGAGATCGGCCGTAACCTGGCGCTGCTGGCTGTTCTGGATCAGGTTACCTAGGCCGCGTTCCTGTACCGAGATCGGCGCGGCGGCCCAGGCGTAGGTACCCAGGTACTGGGCGCGCACGTCCAGAAAATCCAGGAAGGGCAGGAAGCGCAGCGGTAACTGGTAGCTCAGGTTGATGGTGTGGTTGTACTGCTTGGGCCGACCTCCTTGCAGGATGTTGTTCCAGATGCTATCGCGACGGATACGCTTGGCATCCTCGTCGGGGAGCAGCACGAGCTCGTTCTCGTTGGGCTCGTCGATCGTCGCGTTCATATTGGCGTTGAAGCCCAGGCGCAGGCTGCGCGTGAGGTTCCACTGCACGTCGTAGCTACGGTTCCAGATGAAGCGCTTATTGAAAAAGGTATTGAAGCGCTCGTCTACCCCGGCGAAGCGGTAGCTGGTGGTGGCGAAGCTGCGGTTCAGGATGTTGGTGATGCTGATGCTGTTCGGTAGCGGATTCAGGTTGAACTCGCTCAGCAGGCGCAGGTACTTACTCTGTACCCCCTTGAAGGGCTCGAGGCTCTTCGGCGCAGCCCGGCTGAAGGTATAGTCCAGGGCCCCGGTGTGGTCGCGGATCACCTCCGAGGCGATGTAGGGATCGCTGCGCTCGTTCTTGGTGTAGCCGTAGCTGACGCTGAAATTGGCCGGGTCCAGGGGGCTGGGTTTGGTGCGGCGGGTCGCGGGTGCAATGCCGACGTTGTTGAAATTCACCGCCGTGATTTTGTTGATCTCCTGGGCCTGCTCCCGGATGCTATCGCGCGCCTCGCGGGTTTCGGCCGCGTCGATCTTATCCTTTAGGCGCAGGTCGTAATCGTAGGGGTCGTATTCCGGCGTACTGGTCTGCTTGCTGTGCTGCAGGTATACGGGCAGGCGCACACCCCAGCGGCTGGGCAGGAAGCGGTCCATGCTCAGGTTGGTGGCAAAGTCGTAGCCGGCGGTCTGGAAGCGGTTGCGCTGCAGGAGGCTATTGTCGAGCGCCCCGAAGCCCACGCTGCTGTAGTTGACGGCGGCGGTGAGGTTACCCAGGTCGGCCAGTTGTACGTCAGCCCGGGCGATGGCGGCTACCCCACCCCGTTCGTCGAGGCCCTCCAGGCGCAGCTCGTTGACCCACACCTCGGCGCTGATGCCGTTATTATCCAAATCCTGCTGATTACGCACCCCGATCATAAAGACCTTGACGAAGCCCAGGTTAGGATTGCCGCGGATACGGATGGTGTGGTTGACGCCCTCGCTCGGGGAGTAAGTCTGGGAGTAGGTCGCATCACTGGCCACTCCGGTGTTATTGCGTTCGAGCTTCAGATTAGTCAGGAGCTCGAGGGGAAGCTGCACCTCGTTCTGCGCCAGCCAGACGGAGTCGGCGTAGGCGCGTAGGTCCGTATCGGGATTGGGCAGCCCCACGGTGTCGGAGAGTGCCAGCGGCACCTCGTACTCGTAGTAATTCTGCTCGAAGTCGGAGCCCATCCGCAGGAACAGCCGCAGCTCGCCGTCCTCGGGCCGCTGGATGCGACTCTGACCGGCCGCTTCGGCGTGCACGAACATCTTGAGATCCTCGTAGAGCCGTAGGTCGGTCTCGGTGTACTTGAAGACGGCGCGGCTATCGCTGGGCTGTAGGTTTTGCACCTTGAGGGATAGCGACTGCTCGTTCTGTAGCAGGTTCACCACCCCGATGCTCTGCTCGCGGCGGATGCCGTTGGGTAGCACGTAGTTGAAGGGCTGCCGGCGGCTGTTTTCCTCGATGTTGACCGCGTCGATGTTAAACTCCGTATTCTCCTCGCCGCCGATGATGGGCGTATTGGTGAAGTCGCGGTTGTAGCGCCGCCAACTGTTGCGCACCAGGTCGAACTGGGCGAAGCGCAGCACCGTCGGGGCCTCAAAGCCGGTCATGAACATGCGCATGAAGCGGATGGAACGGAAGTCCTGGATACCCCCCACGGCCGTCTTCTGATCGGTATTGAGCGGGATGCGGAAGCGGTACCAGATACGGCCGGTGTTCGCCACGTCCTCGATGCGGTCGGTGATGAAGGGGGTGGCCTCCCGGTCGATCTCGCGGGGGTCGGTGCGGGACTGCACCAGGGGGATCTCGTACTGGAAGTAGCTCTCCGACTCGTTGAGGGTATTGTCCTGGTTGAGGTCCTCGTCGTCGGGCAGGTTGGTGGCCGACTGCCGCAGGTTAGTGGCGGAGTTTTCGTTAGCTGCCGAGTTACCCTGGGTGTTGTTGAAGTTCTTGTAGCGGGTCAGCAGGCTGGTACCGTCGGGAAAACGGTTTTGGTCCCTAAAGTAAAAGAAGTTATCATTGGAGGGGTCCTGGTCGAGGCGCTCGCGGACCGTGCCCTGGAAGTTGCTGAGGTAGTCGGCGAACTTATCGCGCTCGCGGGCATCATCGGAGCCGTCGAGGCCGACGTCCTGCGCCCGCCGGCTTTCCGGGTCGTTATCGAAGCCCTGGGTGATCTGCTGGGCCACCGGTACCCGGCTGAACTCCGTCTCATCGACCGGTCGGAGGCGGTTGATGGGCGTAGGTAGGCCGTTTTCGAAGAACTTGCGGCTGTCCTTAAGAATGTCCTCACTGACGTTACCAAGGTTGATGTACAGCGTACCCTCCTTATCCTGCGCATTGGCCGCGGCCTGCCGTCCGTTATTGGGATCGAGGAAGGGCGAGAGCATCCAGAACTCGACGAACTCGATGTTGGAGGACTGGAAGTCGGTGGTGGTCATCTCCCGCATGATGCCGCCCCAGCGGCTGGCGGGGTCGAGCAGCTTGACTGGAGCCAGGGGATCGCCCTGATCGGGGAACACCCCGGCGGTAAAGCCCGGGTACCCCTCCTGGGTATCGAAGTTATAGGGGCCCCGCTCGCCGGGGTAGTAGGCCATGTCGAAGGTAAAGAACTGGACGAAGCGCTGATTCAGTGAATTGAGATTCGGGAATACCTCCTGCTGCGGTACGCGGCTGGAATAGACATTCTGGTTATCGGCTTCGTCACGCGCACCCTCGTCGATCCGGTACCAGCTTAGGGCCGCTCGGTTGGCGCCCGTCACCAGTCCGGTACGTGCGGATTCGGGAAAGAGCGGGTTGTTATTCTGCGCATCGTTCTGCGGGATCGAGGCCAGGTACCAGCGCTGCACCGGCGTCATGAGGTCGATGGGGCTGGCCGTGCCCTCGAAATCGTCCAGGTACACGATGCCCCCCTTCTCGTTGCGGCTCAGGTTGATGGCCCGGCTGTGTCCGGGGTCAAGGATGGCCGTTTCCGCCGTCACGCTCACGTTCGAGGGGGCGTTGGTGCTGAACAGCGGCAGCTTATCTAGGGTGCGGGTGAGCCAGCCGGAGGGCTTGTTATAGGTCGCATCGAAGCCGTAGATGCGGTTGTTGATGGGGTCCTCCCCGATGTTGACCTTTTGGGTAAAGGGCCGCTCGAAGAGTTGCATGAAGGTGCCGCCTATAGCGAGGTTGTCGTTGACCTCGTAGTCAGCGCGTAGACCGAGCATGGTCTTCGTCTGCAGGCTAAAGATGGTGTTGTCCTCATAGCTCACATCCACGGGTACCCCCGAGCTGAGGATGGCGTCATTCAAAATGCGTACGCGACCCGTGCTGTAGTCAACCGTATAATCTCGCCCCTCCACTAAGAGCGCTCCACCTGCGGTCACCCGCACCGATCCCGGCGGAATGTTGAAGGCCCCCAGACTGATCTCTGACTGCACGGAAGACTTGTAACTCCCCCGAATTGCAAAGCGGTTCTTCTCCGGAAACTCCCGGGCCTGGAAAATCGTCGAATCGTACAGCTCCTGGTAGGTAAAGCGGGGCGCATCCTCGGGCCGTAGCCGCTCGGCCAGGTCGCTGCCGAAGGGTTCGAGTACCGGGAAGTACACCCGCCCGGTCTGGGGGTCGATGGTGATGCCCGGCACGAAGTCGAATACCCCGTCGGGCTGGGGATCGCCCTGGGTGTTAAGCCGGTCGAGGTTGAAGGCGCGGATGAGGGGTACGCCGGGGATATAGTTGTTGGTACCGGGCAGCGATACGTCTACCGGTAGAAAGCGCTGGAAGCCCTGACCGGGATTTTCGTACTGGATGTCGAGGCGGAAGTCCTCCTGTCCTACCTGGTAGGCACCCAGGGAGTAGACGTTTTTCATCATCAGGTCCCAGGCCGGCTCGCTCACCCGCTGGGTGGAGGATTTGAGCAGCTTAGTGTAGAGTACCTGGTTGGAGAAATTGCTGGTGTCGGAGCTGCTGTTATCGGTATTGACCGAGAGCTCGCCCACCTTGAAGATGTTGCCGTTGTACTTGTAGCGGTAGGAGACGGCCACGACCTGGTCGGGCTGCACGTTGATGTTGAGGGAGATGAAGCCGAGCTCGGGGTGGACGGTGTACTCCTGGGGATTGAGCTTACGGGCTGACACCTTCTCGAAGTCACGGATTTGCTCCAGGCCGAACTGGGCCGACTGGAGTACGGCCACCGAGCGGTCGATGTCGCGCAGGTTCTCGCCCTGAGCAATGAGGCGGCTGTAGAGGTCATTGGCCCCGTTTTCGGGCAGCGGGCGGCCGTCGCAGATTTCCTGGTAGCGGGGGGTGGGAAAGCGCTGTACGGCGGTGGGATTGGTGAGGCGGGTAGGCTCCCCGAGGTCGGCGAAGGCGACAATGTCGCGTACATCGAGCACCTCGTTGCGGTCGTTGGTGATCCAGACCTCGATGTTTTCGAGGTGGAACAGCGTATTGATCTGCGGTAGGTTTTCCAGGGCCGTTTCGTACACCTCGCGGTTGTAGTGGCTCAGGAAGAAGTGGCGGTTTTCGTCGTACTCATCGGCGTAGACCTCGAACTGTGCCAGTTGGCTGCCGCCCTCGATGGTAAGCTTCTCACGCTGCGAGCGCTGCTGGCTGGCGATGGCCGTCAGGCGCAGGTGGCCGAACTGTAGCTCGGTTTTAATCCCGAAGAGCGACTGGGCGCCCTCGATGAGCTGGCCCCGTAGCGGTAGGCTCACGTTACCGGCCTCGATCTTGCGGATGATATCGTCCTCGCCGAAGACGTCGCTGTTGTAGTCGAGCTTAATTTGGTTGTCGAAGTTGAAGTTGGCCCCGGTATTGTAGTTGGTGTTCAGCTTGAGCTTATCGCCAATCTGTCCGGTGACGTTCATCTGAATGTCCATGTCGAAATCGAAGATCGTATTGCGGCGGAAGCGCTCGACGATGAAGGGGTTATCCTGGTACTGGTAGTTGAGTCCGAAGCTCAGGTCTACGCTACCCTGGGGCTGGATGCTGATCTCGGTGCCCCCGAAGAGGTTATTGATCAGGTCGGGGTCAATCTCGATGTCGGAGAGCGGATCGCCGATACTGATCTGGTCGTCGGGGTTGCCCACGCCGGCCAGGTTATTGAAGTACCTTCGCTGGTCCTCCTTGGTGCGGTATTCCAAGTACTCATCGAAGGTGAGGTAGGTGGGGGGGCGGAAGTCGATATCTCCCAGGCGCTCGCGCACGATGTAGCGGCCAGTGGCTGGATCGTATTCCACCGTTTTTTCTACCGTGGAGGGATCCTGTAGGTCGACAGGATTTTGGTTGGGGTCGGAAATAAAGTCACCCGTACGGTCGCGCAGCGGGGGCAGCGTGTCGTACAGGATGGCATCAAAGGGCGCACTAGCGAGCCGGGCGCGCTCACTGGCGGCGGCATCGGCAGGCGTGCGGAAGGGAGCGTAGGTAAAACCAAACGAAAACAGGGCAACACAAAGTAGTAGCAGTGTCTTGTTCATACGATGCAATCCTTCCTGAACCCCAGTTGACAGAGCGGGCAGCGAGTGTAGTAGTTAGATAAAAACGGCCGGCGCTTAGGAGGATAGCTCCCGCAGTGCAAGCTTGATCAGGTCCTCCGGCGTGGCCGTATCAGGACGGGCTGCCAGTACCCGGTTGAGCGCGCGCTGCACCGCCGGGCGAGCGAAGCCCAGGTTGACCAAGGCTGATAACGCCTCGGCCCGCAGCGTATTGCTCTGCACGGAAAGCATTGTCGGCGATTCACCACTGTCCTTAATCATCTTATCCTTCAGGTCCAGGATGATGCGCTGCGCCGTCTTCGGCCCGATCCCCTTCACCTTGCGGATCGTCCCCACATCCTCCCCGATCACGGCCGCCCGCAGCTCCTCCGCATTCATGCTTGACAGCACCACCAGGGCCGTCGCCGGGCCGACACCACTCACCGAGATCAGCAGCCGAAACAGGTTGCGCTCCTGCTCCTCGTAGAAGCCGAAGAGCGTTTGCTGGTCCTCCTTGACGTGGAAGTGTGTCAGCAGCTTCACCGTCTCGGCCCCCTCTATCTTGGTGTAGGTATACAGGCTGATGTTGACGTGGTAGCCGATGCCCCCGGCCTCAATGACGACGAAGGAGGGATTTTTGTGGGCGACGGTACCCTTTACGTAGGCGATCATGGCGGCGAAGGTAGTACAATGCTGCCTCCGGCAGCGCCAGCAAAATGCTGCCTCTGGCTGCGCTAAAGGTGGTGAGTTTTTTCACCACGGATTTAATCATTGATTATCTAACAGCTCGCTTCAGCGGAGCTGAGTAAGAAATCCGTGTTCAATCCATGGTGAACTATTCCAGCGCTGCCAGAGGCAGCATTGTACTACCGCGGCCGGAGGCCGCATTGTACTGACCGAAGGCCGCATCCTACAACAAACCCCCAAAAACCCAGGTTGCAAAAAATAAACCCCATGGCCAATCCCCAAAAACCCAACCTCCCCTACTGGCACGTCTACACCGACAAAAACGGCGTCAGCAAGCAAAAGCGCGAGACCCTCACCGACTTCCAGCTCGAAAGCATGGGCGGGGGCTCCGGCAAACAGTGGAACAACAAGCTCATGAAGGGCGCCACCCAGATCATCTTCTCGGAGTTACCGGCCGACTTCGACGGCGACTGGCACGAAAACCCCGCCCCGCAGTGGATCATCCCCCTCACCGGCGGCTGGTGGGTCGAAACTATGGACGGCACCCGCGTAGAGATGCGTGAGGGCGAGCTCAGCTTCGGGGCCGATCAGGGCACCAATGACGAAAAAGGACACCGCTCCGGCACCCTCGACGGCAAGCCCTGCCGCATGATGATCATACAGTTTACGAATCGGAAGGAGCTGGAAGGGGGTAGTGTGGCGCCGCACATCGGGTGACCGGGGTGCACCTCACTCACTCCCCCACCAGCCCCCGTTCGGTTGCCAATCTTCCGCCAGCACCTCCAATCGCTCCGCTTCCAGACGCCGCAGTAGCGTATCGCGGTAGAAGCGGTCCCGGGCTGCAGCCTGCTCCGCATCGTAGTCCGGATCGGGATTGGGAGCCTTAGCGCTACGCCGTCCGAGGAAAGCAAGTAGCTCGTTCCTCAGGCTCTCCGTGGCCTCCGGATTATTCGCCGCCACATCCTCCTGCTCCCCCGGGTCCCGCCCCAGGTGGTACAACTCATCACGGTCGTCCTCCCAGTAGTGGATCAACTTCCAGTCCCCGTAGCGGATCTCGGAACTAGGATCACCGCCCTGGTTGCCGTAGTGTGGGTAGTGCCAGTAGAGGTAGCGGTCGGGGAAGTCCTCGCCCTCAATGAGTGGGGTAAGGTCCTTACCCTCGATCTCCTGGGTAGGCATGACATCGCTACCGGTCAACGCAAGCAGCGTAGGGTACAGGTCCGCACCGGTGACCGGCTTATCCACGATCGTGGCGGTGTACCGATCACCCACCCGCAAAAACAGCGGCTCCCGCGTACCCCCCTCCCACTGGTAGCCCTTGCCGCCGCGTAGGGGCAGGTTACTGGTGGCGTAGGCATCCCCACTGGCCACCCCACCGTTGTCAGATGTGAACACGACGATTGTATTATCGGCGATACCCAGACTATCCAGCGCATCCAGCACACTGCCCACCGCCGCGTCCAGCTCCGCGACCATACCGGCATAAATGGGATTGTCCTGTACCGTACGGATCGGAAAGCGCCGCTCCATCGTAAATGCTTGCTCTGCCAATCCGCCTTCTAAACCTTTCGTCCGGTAATATTCAAAGCGCTCCTCCGTAGTCTGTAGCGGAGCGTGCACGGCGTAGAAACTGAGCATGGCAAAGAAGGTGGTGTCTTGATTGGCTACAATAAAGTCCTTCGTCTCCCGCCCCAGCCGCGCCGTCAGGCTCTCCCCTACCGGCCCGTCCGGCAGCTGCGGATTGTTGTAGGGCGCAAAAAAGCCCCCCGGCGGCGAGCCCTTGCTGTTGCCCCCCACATTCACCTCGAAGCCATGGTCGGTCGGCATACTCCCCTCCCCGCCCAGGTGCCACTTGCCGGCAAAGAAGGTCCGGTAGTCCATCTGCCGGAAGGCCTCCGCCAGCGAGGTTGCCTCCGCCGGTAGTTCCCACACGTAGCCCGGCGGCAGGTGCGTCGTGTGCCGGCCGCTCTTCCGCCACCCGGCCTGCGTTTGCGCCCCGATCCAGTCCGTGATCCCGTGCGTCGCCGTGTACTGCCCCAGCATGAGCGTTGCCCGCGATGGACTACACACCCGGCTCCCCGCATACGCCTGGGTAAACCGTACGCTGCTTTCTGCCAGCCGATCCAGATTCGGCGTCTCGTAAAACGTAGACCCCGTCACCCCCAGATCGTGGTACCCCAGATCGTCCGCCAGGATAAACACCACGTTCATCCCTTGCCCGTCCTGCTCTGCACGCTCACCATCTTCCCCACCTACCGCACCACACCCTAACCAGAGCACCACCCCTGCCCACCATATCATCCGTATCATATCAGATTTTACTACTAAACTACGTCGTGGCTACCGACTGCGGAGCAGTCCCCCGCCTTGACCCTAAGTGAAACTTAGGGCTCACACCGCAGGTGGGAGAAAAAAGGCCCCGCCCTCCAAAGAGAACAGGGCCCCCACAGCACGTTCCGATAAGCCGGGTTCTGTCAACCCCCCACTCGGAGGAGCGCTCCACCATTTATCTAGGCCGCCAGTCACCCGACGGCTCCAGCTACCTACCCGTGTTCCTGACCTACGACCGGGCCGGCCGCCGCCACCGAAGCAGCGGGAACACTGTTTGGTATTTCAACCCACGGGGTTTACCCCCACCGGACGTTACCGCCCGACGGCGTGGGCCCTTACCCCACGTTTTCACCCTTACCCTGACCCCCGATCGAAACCGGGGCAGACGGCGGTATACTTTCTGTGGCACTATTCCGTACCCCTCCCGAAGGAGAGGCCCCGGCCGTTAGCCGGCGTGGTGCCCTGCGTTGCCCGGACTTTCCTCTTGCTGCCTCAGCCGCAAGCGGTGGAGTGGACGCACTGCAAGAACACTAAACCCTCCGCCGCCCCCAGGGTTTCCCCCACGTGCAGCAAACCGCCATCATCGGAGCCGGTATTGCGGGACTGGCCGCCGCCGTCCGCCTAGCCGTAGCCGGTCATACCGTAGAGGTCTACGAGGCCAACGAAGGTCCCGGCGGCAAGCTCAGCCAGTTTACCCTCCCTACTCCCTCTCTTATGGGGAGGGCCGGGGAGGGGTCTTACCGCTTCGACTTCGGCCCCTCCCTCTTCACCATGCCGCAGTACGTGGACGAACTCTTCGAGCTGGCCGGCGAGGACCCCCGCGCCCATTTTCACTACACCCGCCTACCCGAGGTGTGTCGGTACTGGTGGCCCGACGGCACTAGGTTCACCGCACCTGCGTCCACCGCCCAACTGATTACCGAGGCTGCCCGCACCTTCGACGTGCCCGAGCAGGCGATGCGCGATTTTATGGACACGGCCGCCCGCAAGTACACCCTCACCGGCCGCACCTTCCTGGAAAAAAGCCTGCACAAGGCCCGCACCTGGCTCGATCCCCAGGTCGCCTACGCCATGCTCAAGATCCCCGGGCTGGACCTGTTTCGCAGTATGCACGACGTCCACGAGGCCGCCCTGAAGGATCCCCGCTTGGTACAGCTTTTCGACCGCTTCGCCACCTACAACGGCAGTAATCCCTACAAGGCCCCGGGGCTGCTGAGCATGATCCCCCACTTCGAGCACCACTTCGGCGCTTACCTGCCGGAGGGGGGCATGTACGATATCGCCAACAGTGTTTACGAGCTGGGCAAACGCCTCGGGGTGACCTACCACTTCAACACGCCTGTCACGCAGATCTGTCGGGCGGGGACGCAGGTGCGGGGCATCGAGGTGGGCGGTGAGGAGCTCCCCTACGACACCGTGGTGTGCAATATGGATGTCTGGCTTGCCTACGACCGCCTCTTACCGGACGCCCGCCGCCCCCGCATCACGCTTCGGCAGCAGAAAAGTACCAGTGCCGTCATCTTCTACTGGGGCGTGGACCGCAGCTTTCCGGAGCTTGGGCTGCACAACATTTTCTTCAGCCGCGACTACGCCCGGGAGTTTGCCACCCTGGAGGCCGGTAGCGTGAGCGACGACGTAACCGTGTACGTCAACATCAGCAGCAAATACGTAGCCGGCGATGCCCCCCCCGGCCACGAGAACTGGTTCGTGATGGTGAACGCTCCGGCCCACACGGGGCAGGACTGGGAGCAACTGGTCGCCGAATTACGTACGCAGACTATCGCCATGCTTTCCAGGGAGCTTGCACCTGGCTTACCTCAGGGCCCCCTTCCCCCGATGACGCATCCCAACTGGTTAGCCGAGCATATAAAAGTGGAGCGGGTGGTCACGCCGCCGGACATCGAGCAGCTCACCGGTAGCCACCAGGGGGCACTCTATGGCACAAGTAGTAACAATCGGATGGCGGCCTTCCTGCGTCACCCTAATTTCAGCCGGAATATTGGTGGGCTGTACTTTCTGGGGGGTAGTGTACACCCGGGGGGTGGGGTGCCGCTCTGTCTACTTTCAGCGCGTATCGTGGCCGACCTAATAGAGGGGGCCAACAAGTAGCCCAGCAAACATGCAGTACGCTGACTGGTTCTAGGGTATGACTCAACCCCCTAACCAAAGCGAACATGAAAAGCATAGCCAAAAATCTTTCCTTCCTCCTTATTGCCCTCATGCTGGTCTTCAGTGTAGGTTGTAACACCAGCCGTGCCGTAAAGGGCGGTGCCGCGGGCGGTGCTGCCGGTGGCGTGATCGGCGGCATCATCGGCAAGAACAACGGTAGCGGAACCAAGGGGGCCATCATCGGCTCGGTAGTCGGCGGGGCCGCGGGTGCCGTGATCGGTCGGTATATGGATAAGCAAGCCGCGGAGATCGAAGAAGAAGTGCCCGGCGCTCAGGTCGATAAGGTAGTCGGCGTAGACGAAAACGGTGACTCCACGACTACCGGGATTGTCGTGACCTTCGACAGCGGCGTACTCTTCGGCTTCGGTAAGTACGAGCTGACGGACGCCAGCCGGATCGAGCTACAGCGGATGGAGAAAGTCTTCGAAAAGTACCCCGAGACCGACATTACCATCGAGGGCCACACCGATAGCGTAGGTAGCGAGGCCAGTAACCAGCGCCTCAGCGAGCAGCGTGCCGCCAGCGTAGCCGACTACCTAGCCGAGCTCGGTATCTCCCGCGAGCGCTTCGAGGTATCCGGCTACGGCGAGACCCGCCCGGTAGCTACCAACGACACCGATGAAGGTCGCCAGGCCAACCGCCGCGTAGAAGTCAGTGTACAGGCCAACGAACAGCTTGCCCAGAAGGCGCAGGAAGGTACGTTGACCGTACCTGAGTAGTAGCCAAGCGTTTCGACTGACGCTTCCATGCGGAAGCGATCATTCGGACCGCCGTCCACCAAGCTACGGCGGTCCGATGCATAGATCTTATGGCACTCAACCATAAGATTTTGCGTCGGAACGCTCGTATCGGGCATACCGGGCAAAAGCCAGTAACTCCTTCTCACACCACAGATCGGCCATAAGCTGATATCCAACCGGCAAGTGGCTCCCTTCCGCCGTGCCCGTAGGTATAGCGATGGCAGGCAGCCCGGCCAGGTTAGCGAGTACGGTGTAGATATCGGCGAGGTAATTGGCGACCGGGTCGTCTAGCTGCTCGCCGACGTACCAGGGCAGGCTCGGCGAGACGGGCATCAGGATGAAGTCGTAGTCGACCAGAATACGCCGCAGCTGGTCCTGGATCACCCGCCGCGCCCGCTGTGCTTTGCCGTAGAAGGCATCGTAGTAGCCACTACTAAGCACGAAGGTGCCCAGTAGAATACGCCGTTGCACCTCGGTACCGAAACCCTCCGAGCGGCTCATGCGGTAGGTTTCTTCCAGGGTATTGGCGTCGGGACTGCGGTAGCCGTAGCGCATACCATCGTAGCGACTCAGGTTGGAGCTGGCCTCGGCCGTCGTGAGTACGTAGTAGGTGGGCACCACGTAGTCGAAGTAGTCGAAGGTGACTGATTCCACTTTGTGGCCCGCCGCGCGGTACGCCTCAATAGCCTGCCGGGTGGCCGTGCGAATCGCCGGATCGGCTCCTTCGCCTTCCAGCAGGTCACCGAAGTAGGCTATGCGCTTCGGTCCCTCACTCTTCGCTTTACTGTACAGCGGGATGGGCCGGTTCGGCGCGGTGGCGTCATAGTTGTCCGCCCCGGCCATAATCTCCAGCCCCAGCGCGATATCAGCCGGATCGTGGGCCAGCAGTCCGATCTGGTCGAAGCTGCTGCCGTAAGCGATGAGTCCGTGGCGCGAGATGCGGCCGTAGGTAGGTTTAAAGCCGTACAGTCCGCAGAAAGAAGCCGGCTGCCGCACCGAGCCCCCCGTACTGGAGCCTACTGCCAGCAAACAAGTACCTGCCTGCACCGACACGGCCGCCCCCCCGCTACTGCCGCCGGGCACCCGGGCCGGATCGGCGGCATTGCGCGTAGGGCCATAATGGCTATTCTCGTTGCCGCTGCCCATGGCGAACTCATCGCAGTTCGTGCGCCCGATCACGATGGCATCCTCGTCGAGCAGCCGCTGGAGGGCCGTGGCGGTGTAGGGACTTACGAAGTCCTCCAGTATGGCCGATCCCGCGCTCACTCCGTGCCCGGCGTAGCAGATGACATCCTTGATGCTGATGACCACGCCGGCTAGTCTTCCCAGCGTTGCACCTGCGCGCCGCCGCCCGTCTTGTTCCCGGGCCTGATCCAGTGCCTCGTCGGCGTACACCTCCACGTAAATATTGAGGTAGCGCTGCTCCCCGATGGCGGCCAGGTAGCGTTCGACGAGCTGCTGGGTGGTTACCTCCCCGGCGGCCAGGGCGGCCTGGGTGGTGGCGATGGTGGGGTGGGGCATGGATGCAAGGTAGGTCTAGAGGGGATTTCCGAAGACTAGCTCTTACCAAAGGATGATTATACGCTGATGATCCGCAAATACGGAGATAGCATGGTACAAATTATCCGATAATTTGTACCATGCTATCTCCATATGATCGATTTATCGCTCTGGTTCCAGTCCCTTCCATTTCCACCACCCCGCCTGCAACCCACCCCGCAGCACCATAAAGAACAGCAGACTCCCCCACAGCCCCCAGTTGCCGTAGTGCTGTCCCACCAGGTAGTAGCTCGCCAGGTAGCCGGCAAAGGCGAGTAGCATGGTCTGCCGCATGGCCCGCGCCGCCGTAAGCCCCACAAAGATGCCGTCTAGGAGGTAGCAGGGAGTAGCTAGGATGCAAAAGAGGACCAGTACGGGCAGGTGTTCCAGGGTCACAGCGAGCGTCTCGGCGGCACTTGCTTCCGGGGCGAAGAGCGCCAGGAGATAGCGGTCTCCCAGCCAGTACACCAGGGCGTACACCACCGCCAGGCCCATGCCCCAGGCGAAGAGTAGGCGGATGACGCGCCGCAGTTTTTCCGGCTCCCCGGCACCCGCATACTTGCCCACCAGACTTTCTGCCGCGAAAGCGAAGCCGTCTACCCCATAGCTCAGCCAGTTCACGAGTTGCAGCAGGATCACGTTGGCGGCTACGGTAGCCGTGCCTACGTCCAGCGCATTGGCGCGGTTATAGAAGAAGGCGAAGCTCAGCGTCAGGCAGACCGTGCGGATGAAGATATCCCGGTTGATCCGAAAGAAAGCGGCCAGACTCGCACCATCATTGGGGCGGGGACGCAGGTGCAGGGTCTCCCGAACGAGCGGCCAGTCCGCCACCCGGTACCGTCCGTACACCAGTAGCCCCAGACCGAGTAAGAGGCCGAGGTACTGCGCGGCCACCGTGCCCCAGGCTACCCCCGCGATGCCCCAGCCCCGGTAGGCTACCAAATAGTAGCTCAGGGCAAGGTTGGCGGAATTGACGACCAGCGTGAGAAGTAACGGCCAGACCGCATTTTGCCGCCCGAAGAACCAGCCCAGTAACACCATCTGGAGCAGGGCCGCCGGAGCGGCGAGGATGCGGATGAAAAAGTACTCCTCCACCAGCGCGAGCTGATCGGTACGGATATTGAGTAGCCATTCGGTGAAGTGGACCAAGGGGGTCTGGAGCGCTACCAGGGTGAGGCCGATCGCGAGGGCAAGCAGTCCGCCGCGCAACAGCGTTTGCACCTGCGCCCCCGCACTCCCCCGGCCGTACGCCTGTGCCGTGAGCCCCGTGGTGCCCATGCGCAGGAAGCCGAAGTTCCAGTACACGAAGTTGAAGGCCATGCTGCCCAGGCCCACCGCGGCGATGTGGCCGCCGCCCAGTCCGCCCATGAGGGCCGTATCGAAGCTGGAGATCAGCGGTACGGAGACATTGCTCAGGATATTGGGAAGGGCAAGGCGGAGGATCTCCCGGTTCGGCTGCAACACGGCCGCAAGATCGCCACTTTAGCACAACCTTAAGCAACCGGGCCTTTCGCGGCCGCGTCTTATGTCCGAACTTAGCTGCCTAATCCCGCCGCCATGAAACTGCCCGCCCTGCCCCTGCTTCTTCTGCTCACTTGTCTCCTGGGCTGGGCCAATTGCGTGAAGGACGACGATGATGACCCCGTGTCCGCTACCACCACCCTTAACTACGACGGGCCCAATTTTACCGCTCCCCAGCTACCCCCCGGCACCAACACCTTCGCCGCCTACTTCCCACCCTCGGAAACCGAGCGCCTACGGGGCGGCACCCTGGACAAAATTACCTTCTACCTCACGCGCATTCCTCAGTCCACCAGCGTGGTGATCTACGCCGATGGCCCCAGCGACCGCACCCCCGGCACCGAGCTCTACCGCCGTGACATTACCGGCCGCACCACCACTACGGAGTGGAACGAGCACCTCCTGCTAGGCGATGCCATCGAGCTGATCGGCCAGGGCCTCTGGCTAGCCATCGAGGTGGAACTGGGGCAGGGTGAAGATCCCCGGAGCGTAGGCTGTGATGCCGGGCGCAGCTACAGCCCCAACGGCGACCGGCTGCTACTTTCTATCGATTCCGATTGGACGAGCTTCAATGAGCTCAATGGGGAGACGGTGAACTGGAATATTCGGGGGGAGGTGAGTGGGGTGCCCTAGTACCGGGTGATTTTGGCCGAATAGATCGCCTCGTCCGTGCGCAACCGGAGGAGGTAAAGCCCTGGTTTCAGGAGTACCGCTCCGGGATAGGCGTACTCGTTGCTTCCCGCCCGTAACGGTAGGAATGCCCGATCGACCAGGCGACCGGCCAACGTCAACACTTCGAGCTGCGCCGTGGGCGAGCTGCCGCCGTGGTCTACACTAAGGGTAAGCTGGCCGTCCGACGGATTAGGATACACGCCCAGGTCACCGCGGTAGGGCAACTGCCGGGTGGCGGTAGCACCGACGGTCTCGACGTAGAACTCCAGGGTACGATAGGTATCTACATCTGGAAAGCCATCCGTGGTCGGCGAAAGGGTACACTCGAAGTTTT
This sequence comes from Neolewinella sp., assembly GCF_965214665.1. Taxonomy (GTDB): domain Bacteria; phylum Bacteroidota; class Bacteroidia; order Chitinophagales; family Saprospiraceae; genus Neolewinella. The sequence continues at coordinate 3,157,466 of NZ_OZ243970.1, forward strand.
CGGCGTAACTACTTTCCCGAATCAGTTGCCGGCGGAGGTCCTCGTCGGTCGGTGGGTCGATGCCCGGTATCTGGGTGGGAGGCAGGGTGCCATCGCCCTCGCGGCGGATGCTCCACCAGCTGCTACCGTTGGGGTCGCTCCGCAGGACGGGGGCGGCACCGTCGGCCGCGCCGTTGTCGTTGCCCAGGCTGAATCCCTTCCGCGGGCCGCTACTCGTGAAGCCTACCATGAAGGCATAGCGTTTGCCGCCGGCCAGGGTCAGCTCGCCGTCCCCCTCTAAATTCCAGCGCAGGTAGCGCAGGTGGCCGGGCTCGCCGCCGTTCTGGGTGGTCGGGGGCAGGTCGGGAAAGATGCCGCCGCGCACGATGGCGATGGGCGTATAGGTGACCCCCTCCAGGTAATCGTCGGTCCGGTGGTTATTATTGAATCCGTGCTCGGATTCGGTGCCCACGGGGGTACCGTTGTCATTGATGACGGGCGTACCGGTGACTTCGAAGAACTGCATGTACACCTCCGCGCCGGGGGCACCCTCCAGAATCGCGCTGCTACTGTTGCCAGTGCGCAGCACGATCGCATCCAGGGTCAGCTCCTGCCCGGCCGGTACGTTGAAGACCTGGCCGAGCTCGCGGTTGCGCTGGTAGTAGCCCTCGTCCTTCCACTTCAGGGTGGTGCTATCGCTGCGGCGCACGCTGGTGGTACCCCCGCGGTTGGCTACGTTGTACTGTAGGTAGGCGGGCACCCGGTCGGGATCGGGTTGGTAAGTGTTTCCGAGGTCCTCGATGGTCAGGCCGTCGGGGATGGGGTCGGGGGTACCATCTTCGTCGCACACCGGCTCCCCATCGCCGATCGTGAAGGTAAGCGGGGCGCTAAAGGGGGAGAGGATACCCAGTGCACCCACTACCTGTACGCGTAGGGTGTAGGTGCCCTCCCGGAGGTCAGCGAAGACGAATTGCCGCTGCCTGACTACGGCCGGGTAGGGAGCGCCGTCGAGCTCGAGGTTGTAGCCCAGGGCGCTACCCGCGGGATTGGGGTCTTGCCACTGCACCGCACCCGCGGCCCCGCCCACTGTCTCGAAGGAAAGCGACACGGGGGCCAGGGGGGAGGTGGTGTCGACCGCAGCTTGGTAGTACACGGTGAGTTCCGGGCGAAATGCCTCCGAGAGGTCGACGCTGTAGGCGGAGCGCTTGTCTAACTGTTCGTCTAGGCCCACGAGCAGATGGACCGGCTGGGTAGCGCTCCATCCATCCACCTGGAGCAACTCGGTCAATAGGGGGGATAGATCGGGCGTGCGCTGCGCCGGGCCCCGCTCCTCCAGGACGAGCCAGTCCGGCACGGCATTCCAGGCCACCTGGGTTTCCGTGAGCGAACGGGCGCTCAAATTCCCCTGCCGGTTACTCAGGGGGGCCGGGTTCACGACTTTTTCCGCGTAGAGGATCACGTCCATCGGTCCCGTCTGATCGGGCTTCTGGCTGGTGAACTGCACGAAGGCGCTGTCGACCGTAGCACCGGCCGGAATGCCCGCCTGCTCGAAGCGGATCGCGGTCACCTTCTCCCCCAGGTCGAGGTCACCGGAAACGTCGATGCTACCATCGTCTTTCTCCTCGGTGTCGTCGGTTTCGACCAGGGGATAGGAGGTGGCAACCTGCTCGGAGTCGGTGGAGACGATATTGAGCACGATCTCCTGCCGGTCGCTGCCGAATTTATCGTCCCGTACCACCAGCGTAAAGCGGTTAGAACCCAGGGAGAGGTCGGCCAGCGCAAAGCGGAAGGCGTCGTCGGTACCCGTGGCGCGTAGCGTATCGCCGCTTTCGGTGAGTAGCAGGGCCGTGAGGGAGTCGCCGTTTGGATCGGTGGCCTCGACCGTGAGGCTGAGATCGTTGCGCAAGAGCAGCGTACTGCCCGAGGCCGGGAAGACCTCCCGGATGCGGGGGGCCTGGTTGGCGGAGGAGGTCGTAAAGTCGGGGCCCGTCAACCGCTGCCGGTAGCCGCTGGTGTAGGTTACCTCGGCCGTGGGTTGTACTTGGATATTTCCGCCGGCCCGCGTGATGGTCAGCTCGAAGGGGGCTTCCCGGTCTACCCCAATGATGTGCACTCCGTCGTAAAAGGTCACCTCTTCGATGTCCGCATCCGCCGTGACGGTGAGCGTAACGGGCTGGTCGGGGTAGACCACCGTGGGTTCCCCCTTGAGGCTGAGGCTACCCTCGGGTAGGGCATAGCCGTTACCGAGCACGATGCGCAGGCTACTGCCGTCCTCGGCTACCTCCGTTTGCGCCTGAGTTACCTGCCCTTCGTACTCCACGTACACGTCGTAGGTGCCGCGAAAGGCTTCCAGACTGATTGGCCCGTCCTGCCCGGCCACCAGCGTAGTATCCGTACGCCAGCGGTCCTTCACTAAATCGAAGTAGGCGCGGCCGCTGGGCTTGAGGCTCCAGTCGAGGTTGTAGATCGGGGCGTTGTTGCGCCACTGGTTGCCGTCCCAGGCACCCCAGACGGTGAAGTTGTTGACCAGGGGCTCGGAGAACAGGCTATACAGCACCCGCTCCATCTCCTCGTAGGTATTATTGACCATATCGAACTCGGTCACGGCCATGGGCAGGTCGAGCACGGCTACTTCGGCCAGTCGTTTTTTCAGCTCCTCGTAGGCGGGGATGGGGCCGAAGAAGTGACCCTGCATTCCTACCCCGTCGATCGGGGCGCCGCGCTCGATCATCTTGGACACGTAGTCGACAAAGCGAGTGTGGAAATCATTCCCGCTCTGGTAGAGGTCGTATTCATTGACGATGAGGCCGACCTCCGGTCCGGCGGCCTGGGCCCACTTGTACCACTGGGTGTGCTCGTCGATGCGGTCGTCGACGTCGGTTAGTCCCATTAGGTCGGTGGTCAGGTCGGCCTCGTGGATCAGCTCGTTGACCAGGTCCACCTCGTAGGCCTGTTTGTCCTGGATTATCGGCATATAGCTTTCCAGGTGGCCGCGCACGATCTGGCGAATGACCTCGGCGCGGGTCTGGGTGGCCGTAGCCTGGGCGTTGAGCACCGTATCGGGCACGGCGTTCCAGCGGCGGATGCTGGGCCAGATGGGGGCGTGCAGGCGGTTGCCGATGTCGTTCTCGTTGAGCCAGTCCATCACCTCCAGGTACTTGGCGCGGTTGGGCAGGTTGAGCCACTGCTTCCACTTACCGCCATTCCCGGCCCCGATGGAGTTGAACTGCCGCAGGTGGTTCCAGTAGGGGTGGTTGCTACCGATGGGGTAGCCGGCGCGCTCCAGCTTGAGTACCTCATTGATGTTCACGATCGAGCCCCAGCGGAAGGCGCTCTCCCGCATACGTACACGTACGGTGGCTTCCGGGACGGCATTTCCGTTTGCATCAACTACCTCCAGGTTCAGCGGGGCCATGCGGTGCTGGCGGATGGCGGCTTCGGCGGCTGGTTTGTAGGACTGGGCGGGGGCGCTGGTGCAGAGCAGAAGGAGCAGGGCAAGCAGGGTAAGCGGAACGTAGTAACGGTTCATAAGGCTAGTCGACAATAAGGTTAGGGCATAAAATACAGCCGGGCTACGTATGCAGATACGCAGCCCGACTAGCCCCGGGAGGGGGAACAAAAAATATTACTGCTTGACGATCTTCCGGGTAACTCCTCTACGATCGGTGGTCAAGGCCACTACGAAGTAAGTACCCGCACTCAGGTCGGCTACATTCACCACTGCGGTATTCTGTCCCCCAAAGTCATTGGTTATCTGGAGTAGTTTTCCCGCTAGGTCGTAGACTAGTACGGACTGTAGGTTCTCCAGTTCGACCCGGATCCGGTCGGTGGTTGGGTTAGGGAAAATATTAACCTCCAGGTTCTGGAACCGGTAGGTCGTACCGACGATGTTGAGTCCCCACCAGGTTAGGTCTCCTACGGGTTGACCGTTACGAGCAGCTGTAGCAGCGGGGTGATCGGGACTATAGGTGAGGTCAATCTCAGTAATATCATTGTCAAAACCAGGTATCTCAGCCTGATCGAGTACTAACTGATAGTAGTCGTTAATAAAGGCGGTGAATTGCTCATCGGGCATATCAAAATTCGTAAACTCGAAATCTTGCTGAGCTACGACGTTTCCGTCTTCCTCATCAATATCTTCCGACAGTTCTTCGTCGAAGAACAGGCTATCAGCCATATAGGCACGTGATGAATCCGGAATAGTCTGAGCTATGATTGGCTTGTTGTAGAAGTGGTTCCGCTCAAACTCTACGTACGGCTCGACATTCTCGAAGTTGATCGTCGTGTCTGTACCAACGATGACCGTATCGGTGGCTACGTTATTGCTATCTAAGGTGAAGGCAAATAACGGCTGAATAAACTCACTTCGATCGCCATCAAAGCCATCACCGAGTATGCCCGTGTTGATGATTAGGTTATCGGTGAAGATCAGGCTATCCGGCCGCCCAAATTCTGCTCCATCCACACCGCTATTTACCATGGTACAGTGTTCGATGATCAGCGTACCGTAGCGTGCGGCACCGAAGTTCTCCATCAGGCCACGGCTTAGTGAGAAGAAACTTGTATTCCGGAAGTGTACCATCGGCGTAAAGTTGCCGCGAAAGTTCAGTGGGATACCATTGAAGATATTGAAAGAGTTGCCCTGGGGTCCGATAACGGAGTTTTCGACGTAGACCTCACAGTCACTGCCATTGATTCGGATGGCATTCTGTCGATTGAACTCAAACAGTATGCCCCGCAGTACGACGCGTACGCTATCGGCGGCTAAGCGGACGGTGGCGTTGTCCGTAGGGCTGTCGGTCTGGTCGTACCCGTTGATCCGTAGGTCCTTCAGGTAAAGGTCGCCCTGAGCGTGAAAAGCCCGCGGTGCCTCGGTTTCTCCAGCAGGCGGACCTAATGCTTTGATCAGCGGTAGCGGCCCGTCACCCTCTTCGGCAATGACCATGAGCGGGTAGCCGACATTGTTGATTCGGCTAGTGTAGAGGTAGGTGGCTCCTCTACGTAGCATGTACACGTTGTGAACTCGGCTGCCGTCATCCATCGTATCGCCGGAGATGGTAGCGTTGATGGTGCCAGGGTCGCCTGGCTCGATCACCATGACTTCGCCCAGTTCGTCTTGTGGCCAGGGAAAGGGTTCTTCCTGTGCAGCCAACGGAAGCGTCAGTAGTATGCATAAGCAGGTTAGAAAAAATAGGTAGTTGTGATTCATAATTAGTTGGATTAAGAAAAGGTTTAGAACCTATAGCGTAAGCCGGTATTGGCCTGCCATCCATAAAATTCTTCTGAGGTAGGTTGGGACTCTATGTATTGAAAATTTTGTTCCGGGCGGTTACCGATATTGATCAGGTTAATAAGTATCTGCCAGCGCTCCCCGACTCGCTGGGTGAGACTTGCATCCCAGCGAATGTACTCACGAGTGAAGACATCCGAAAATTCACTGCCGCCACTACTAGCCAACTTGTTGCCTTGATAGTTCATACTCACGCGACCACTGAAACCACCCTTTTCATAGCCCAGGGTAAAGTTCGCAATCGTGTTGGCCTGCCCCTGCGTCCGGTTGAGCCGAAAGGTATCGAGTACGGTTGGAGTAAACTCCGGCGCGGGATATACAATAGGATAAAAGGGGTACGCAGTTTCCGAACGGGTAAGGCTATAATTAGCACTAAGCGTTATGCCATTAAATGGCTTTGGCAGAAAGTAGAAACTCGTTTGCACCTCGATTTCTCCGCCATAAAGGCTGGTGGGTTGAGGGGCGTTGATGGGGTTAGTACGAAAGTAACCATAAAACGGATTGGTCTGTCGCGTACCACTGAAGTCTCTCTGACTTATAGCAATATCGATGTCGTAAATCTGTTTGTAAAAGCCCGAGAGCGATACATAACCATACTGACTGAACCAGGTAAATATGGCGTCATAATTCCAGGCAGTTGGGATTTTAAGGTCGATAGAACCACTATTTACGCTACGGTTATTGCCCGTTTGACTGATCTGCGTAAACGGAGTGAGGTTAAGGAAGTCGGGTCGGGTCAATGATCGGGTGGCCGCAAGCCGTAAACTGAACTGGTCGTTGAATTTGTAGCGAATATGTGCCATAGGAAGCAAGACACCCCGCGAGCTAGTAGCGGAGGTATCGCTAAAGGAACAAGCGAAGAAACCACTACCCCGACAAAAACCCTGGTTGCCACCAAAGTCATTAGCTGTGTTTTCGTACCGAGCGCCGAGCAGCAGCATCGTCCGCTCCCCAAAATTAAGCTCGGTCATGGCGTAACCAGCCAGTATCTGTTCGCTAATGTTGTTGTCATCGAGTGTCGATGCTGGATCCTCCACGAAGCCCTCGTCACGAAAACGCTCGTAAATATCGCGTACAATGTCGCCATCGAAGGCGTAGGGAATTACGTAAGTATCACCATTTGGAAACTGGTAGTTGTCAAAATCAGGATCACGGAAGTTCTCGAAATAATAAATTCGGTCAATACGGCTAAAATCGGGATACTCTTCCTGAAACCGTTGAAAGTACAAGTCGCCGTCACGAATAACGAAGCTTGGGCTCACACGTGAACGTTGCTTGTCGCGTACCTGACCACCAAATTTAAAAAAGCCGTTGATATTGTCGAGCGTGAAAGGTGCCTTGAAATCCACTTGAGCATTCCAGTTAGCGTCCTCAACCTCGTTAAGCCCGTAACCGAAGGTAGCTCCCGTAAATGTACGGTTGATGTCGTAGTTGACAAATACCGGCACAAGTTCTGGGGGAGCGTCGAACGGAAAATCGCTCTCGTAAGCTCCCTCCTGGGCAGCCCCCATCCCGTAGCTGATCGGTGTACCGGTCTGAGTGATTGATCGCCCCACATTCCACGTCAGCTCGTTCTCCGCAAATTGGTGAGTCCCCCTGAGCGCGAAACTGTGCAGGGTCTGCTCCTGGTCACGCTTGTTATAGCCATATCCCACGGTAGAGCGATCCGGAGAGAAGTTGATCGAACGCTCCTCTATGTCGCGGAGGGTGTTGCTGAAGAAATAGTCAAAAACTAAGCTTCCACTCTTGAAGGTGTAATCAGTAGTGACACTTGCATTATAGCGGTCCCGGGTCTCCAGGCGGTTTGTCAACCCTACGTTCGCGACATTAACTATCGGTATGAAGGAAGTATCCTGATCCTGATTTTCGTAACCTGCGTTAAACACATCGACGTTGCGATTGGCGCGGTGGGCACTTCCGGTCAAGATCACGCCAATCTTTTCATTGAAAAACCGATTACTTACGGTGGCTGAGCCACGGTAGGTCCCGATGTCATCGATCAGGCCATGGTAGCCGACTTCGCCCTGAATGAGCCCGTGAAACCCCTCCTCGGCAGTGCGCGTAACAAGATTGATCGACCCCCCGATGGCATCACCATTCTTATCTGGTGTCAAAGCCTTAAAAACCTCGATGCCTTGCAAAATATCGGAACTGATCAGACTTAAGTCTACCGCCCGACTGCTGTTGCCAGTAGGTGGTATGGCCTGACCGTTGACCGTTACATTGTTGAAACGGGGGCTAGCTCCTCTAATGGTTACCTGCGAACCCTCTCCAGCGTTACGGTTGATGGTGATACCGGGTAGGCGACCGATGGTCTCGGCGGCGTTGTTATCCGGCACCTCGCGGATACGCTCGGCGCTTACTACGTTGACGATGGTGTTGGAATTCACCTGTTGGTTGATGGCTGCTTGCTGTCCCTTAAGCTGTGCGGTTACCACTACCTCCACACCCAGTAGATTTGCCGGAGAAAGCAAGATTTCTCCAAGCTCGGTAGTTTGGTCGTCTACAACTTCCACGGGCAGCTCTACGGTCTCGTATCCAATAAAGGAGATGCGGACAAGCTGAGTACCTACGGGCACGTTCACCAGGCGGAAGCTACCGTCCACATCCGTCACCGTACCAACCGGAGCCCCATCTTTAACTATCGTCGCATTAGCATAGGACAGCGGTCCGTCAATATCCCCATCAATCACCTGACCTTCCACCACACCGGTTTGGGCTAGTAGGGGGGTAGAAGGACAAAGCAGGATAAGTACAAGAATGTACTGACAGACAACAGTGAGCTCTTTTTGCATATCTCGACAACTGGTAGTCATAGGTAACGACACACCACAGTATGAAGCAGACCGATCATAACGCGTACGCTGGGTGGTGAACCGAAACCCTCTTACTAGTGAGTATGTCGAAATGAAGGTAGTAAACTTTACCAGATTTGACCAACTTTATGCCACCGAATGCATAAAATCCGCTGATTGTTGTATCTTTTCAACATCGTACCACCGAAAGTTCCCTCACACCTCCTCACTCCCAGGCACCGCAAACTTCCGCCCCGTCAACCCATCCGTAAACGCCCGCTTCGTAGTCGCGTCAATGCGCAGCTGATCGTTGAGGAAATCAGCCAGAAACTCGCCAATTTTCACCGACTCAGTAAGAAAGCCGTCGTGGCCGAAGTCGGAGTGCATCACCTCCAGGCGGCTGTTGGGGATGTAGCGGCTCAGCAGGCCCTGCTCCTCGATGGGAAAGAGGATATCCGTGTCGATGCTGATGATGAGGGTGGGGGCGGTGATGCTCCCCAACCCACCAGCGATGCCCCCGCGGCCCCGCCCTACGTTGTGCGTATCCATACCCCGCGAGAGGCCGTAGTAGCACACCGGGTCGAAGCGCTTCCACAATTTATAGCCCTGATAGCGCTGGTAGCTGCTGGCGCGTAGGTCGTCGTAGGTGCTGTCGTCGGACTCGGACTGGGTGCCCACGTAGGTGCGGTAGTGGCGGTAACTGAGCATGGCCACGGCGCGGGCGGCCTCCAATCCGGCTTTCCCGGCATCCGGAGCATCGGTGCCGAAGGTGGCGTCGGCGCGTAGGGCCATGCGCTGAGACTCATTGAAGGCCACACCCCAGGCCGAGTGGCGAGCGTTGGTAGCCAGCACGCACAGCAGATCAAAGCGCCCCGGCTCGGCGCAGGCCCACTCCAGACAGTGCTGACCGCCCATGCTACCGCCCATCAATAGGCGGATACCGCGGATGCCGAGGTGATCGGCCACCAGGGAAAAGAAGCGGGCGTTGTCCTTGGTGGTCACGAGGGGGAAGTCGAGCCCGTAGGTGCGGCCAGTTACCGGATTGTGGCTCAGCGGACTGGTACTCCCGTAGCTGCTACCCAGCATATTCACGCAGACGATAAAGTAGCGCTCCGGGTCGATGGTACAGCCCGGCCCCACGAGCCCCGGCCACCAGTCCTGGCAGTCGCTGTTGGCGGTCAGGGCGTGGCAGATCCAGATGACGTTGTCGCGCGCCGCGTTGAGTGTACCGAAAGTGTGGTAGGCGGCGGTGAGGCGGGACAGGGTGTGGCCGGACTCCAGCCGGAAGGGCTGCTCAATGTAGAGGTAACGGGTCAAGACGTTGCGGCGCGGCGGTGTTGGAGGATGGCGGCAATGAGGTTAATCTGGCCGAGGTGATAGATGTCGTGGTGGGCACCGCCTTCAAGCAGGTCGACGGAGGTATAGTCGTAATCGGGGTGGAGCTTGTCGGTGAGTTGCTCCATGTCGAAGACTTCCAGTCCGCGGCGGATTTTAGCGGTGGTATCGGTCAGTTCGGCTAGGTAGTCGGCCTTGGTCTTACCGGGGTCGGGTTGGGGCCAGTCCTGTGGGGTGTTCAGCTCGATCTTTTCGCGAGGCTCACCGAGTAGTCGCTTGCCTAGATCGCGCCGCCAGGCCAGCATGTGTTCTAGGAGTTGGGCGATGGTGCGGTGCTCGATGGGTTGGTGGAGGTCTTGCTCGGGGATACGTGCGAGGCTTTCCTCCAGTCCGCTGCCGAAGAAGGGGTGGTCGCGGTGGAGGAGGTCGTAGAGGTGCTGGAAGTAGGTGGTCGAAAGTGTCACTATGGTTGCGATTGAGAGTCTCGATAAACCTTTAATAGTTGGCCTTTACAATCGTCCGTACGTTCTAACAGCGCCGCAATCTTCTCTGCCAATCGCTGGTGTTCCGTAGTCTGGGTACACATCACTATACCAAAGTGGTTGCTGTCCTGCTTGTGTAAATACCTGAAGTCTTTGCGATTATGGGTGAGGAGTATCCGCTCCAGCTCGATGGCTTTTTGTAGTACTGCCGGGTCAGAATACTTTATACCATGGAGGCCCAGATCCTGTATGGTAACAACGTCATAGTTCAGCTCCCGCAGATAGCCAACAGCTATATGATCAAAATCTTCGTCGCCTAACAAAATCTTCATTCCTCTTCCTCTCGTAGTTCGCTATCCACTGCTGCTTTATTGGCTGCGTAGTAAGCCTTCACGGCACTTAGGTCCATCATCCGCAGGGAGGGAAACACCGCTAGTATCTCAGCGTCGCTCTCTCCTGCATTCAGGTAGTACACCACGTGCGAAACCGGAATACGCGTGTTGGCCACACAGGGCCGGCCACCGGCAACCCCCGGAGTCTGTTGTATGGACTCTTCACTTACTACTCTAGGTCTCGGTGAAATATCCGAAAGCAGTGCGCGAACCAACTGCCACCGCTCAGACTCTGGGAGTTGCCTGGCTTCTTGTAGGGTACGGTCGATGAATGCAGTCATGACTTACTAGTTTAGGGAGTCGATACCCATAAAAAAGGCATCGACTCCGCTATTAGTTGCGCTTACGCCGTCACCGGCTCCCCCACCAGCGCCAGCGCCTGCTCCAGATCAGCTTTGATATCCTCAATGTGCTCCAATCCCACGCTCACCCGCAGCGCATTCGGTTCCACGCCGGCCGCCCGCTGCTCGTGTTCGTTGAGCTGCTGGTGGGTGGTGGCGGCGGGCTGAATGATGAGCGTCTTGGCGTCGCCCACATTGGCCAGGTGACTGATAAGCTTGAGGTTGTCGACCACCTTGGTGGCTGCCTCCTTGCCGCCGCGCACGTTGAAGTTCAGGACGGCACCGTAGGCTCCCTCGCGCAGGTACTTCTTAGCGTTGGCGTGGCCGGGGTGATCTTCCAGACCGGCGTAGCTCACGCTCTCCACCTTATCGTGCTGCTCTAGCCACCCAGCTAGGGCCAGGGCGTTCTCGCAGTGGCGGTCGACGCGCAAGCTGAGCGTCTCCAGCCCGATCATGAACATCCAGGTGTTGAAGGGGCTGGCGGCGGGGCCGAAATCACGCAGGCCCTCCACTCGCGCGCGGATCGCAAAGGCGATGTTACCGAAGGGACCGTTCTTCCCAAACACGTCATTAAACACCATGCCGTGATAGCCCGGGCTGGGGTCGGTAAACTGGGGGTACTTCCCGTTGCCGAAGTCGTACTTCCCGCTATCTACGATCACCCCGCCGATGCTGGTGCCGTGGCCGCCGATCCACTTGGTGGCCGATTCCACCACGATGTGCGCTCCGTGCTCAATGGGCCGGCAGAGGTAACCGCCGGTGCCGAAGGTATTGTCCACCACCAGGGGCAGGTCATGGTCCGCGCACAGCGCGCTGAGCCCCTCGAAGTCCGGCACCAGGAAGCTCGGATTGGGTAGCGTCTCGGTATAGATCGCCTTAGTGTTCTCGTCGATCAGCTTCTCAAAGTCACTCGGCTTAGTACTTTCCGCGAAGCGCACCTCGATACCGATCCGCTTGAACGCCACCTTAAACTGGTTGTAGGTTCCCCCGTACAGGTAAGGGCTGCTGACGATATTATCGCCCGCCGAGGCGAGGTTATTGATGGCGAGGAACTGCGCGCTCTGTCCCGAGGCCGTAGCTACGGCGGCGGCTCCCCCCTCCAGTGCGGCGATGCGCTTTTCGAAGGCATCCGTCGTGGGGTTCATGATGCGGGTGTAGATGTTCCCGAATTCCTGTAAGCCAAAGAGCTTAGCTCCGTGCTCGCTATCCTTAAAGGTGTAGCTCGTGGTCTGGTAGAGCGGCAGGGCGCGGCTGCGGGTGGTCTCGTCGACCTCCTGGCCGGCGTGTAGTTGTAGGGTCTCGAAGTGCATGGTGGGGGGTTGTTGCGTTGTTGCGTTTATTCGTTGTTGGGTTGCGGGTGTTGGAGGTGTGGCAGGTAGAACCTCGAAGCGTCCCTTGCGCGTAGCGTTCCAAGCAGCCGCGGCCGCAGGTGCAAAGCAGAATAAAGGAGGGGAAGGGTGCCGGTAGCGGCGAGTGCAGAGTCCATGTGGCAAGTCCATTTTATAGCTTCCCCACGGCACTATGCCGGGGAGACAGGAGTTGGCACCTTTTCCCCCGGGCCAGCGGAGGAATGGTTGCCAGGGGATCGCAGAGCCTGGTCTCTCCACCCTTCGGTATAAAATCTTCCCCGCTCGGTTGCGGAGGGTTGGGCGGCAAATATAGGGACGGGGGGCGGGGTGTGCAAGTGTCTGCGACTCCTGTGCACCGGTTGGTGACTTCTAGCTAAGGTGTTTGTGGCCCGGTTCGTGGCTTCCAGCCGCGGTGGCCACACCGTAGCATAGTATCAATAGGACGCCCCACATTAAATTACCCTTTTCACCACCACCTACTTCGTTTCATGCGCCAGAGAACCGGCAAACTCCCCCACCGCCCCTTCCGCCACATCCCCATGCACATCGTATACCGCCTGAAGGGGAGCCTCCCCAAGGTCGTCATCGAACAACTCCGACAGGAGCGCGCCAGATTGAGATCGAAATGTGGCCCCTCCGCGGCAGGGAAAGCCCTGGCGAAAGAACAGTTTGAGACCTCGCTCGACGATGCTTTGCACGGCCAGTCCAACGGTCCCTACCACCTTGCCAATCCCCGGTTAGCCTCCCTGGTACTGGAGTCCTGGCAGTTCGTCGCCGAGCGACACGCGTTGCAGTTGTACGCAGTGTGCGTAATGAGCAACCACGTCCATGTGTTAGCCCGTAGTCAGTCCGGTCAGGACATAGATGCTGGGTTGGTGATGCAACAACATAAGTCGTATACCGCATCGGAGGCCAACAAGCTACTGGGTTTAGTCGGGCAGTCCTTTTGGGCGACCAGCTATTTTGATCGCGACGTGCGTAATGGCACCTTCGATACCGTGATGTGGTACGTGCTGAATAATCCGGTGAGTTGTGGGTTGGTCGCGCACTGGGAAGATTGGCCCTGGACGTATCTGAATCCAGAATTTGATCTGCTGTACCGGCGGCAGGGGTAAAATGCCTCTAATGATGGGTGTTGCTCAGCCGCGGTGATTTGGCGGGCGTGGTGGCCCGGCAGGGATGCCGGGAGCCGGGGCGGCACGGTGGGTGGCTGCTCGTCGCGGTGATTTGGCGGACGTGGTGGCCCGGCAGGGATGCCGGGAGCCGGGAGGGCACGGTGGGTGGCTGCTCGTCGCGGTGATTTGGCGGACGTGGTGGCCCGGCAGGGATGCCGGGAGCCGGGAGGGCACGGTGGGTGGCTGCTCGTCGCGGTGATTTAGCGGACGTAGTGGCCCGGCAGGGATGCCGGGAGCCGGGGCGGCACGGTGGGTGGCTGCTCGTCGCGGTGATCTGGCGGGCGGGTACGGCTCGTGGCTTCTAGCCGCGGTGGTTCGGCAAGCGGGGTGGCCCGGTAGGGAGGCCGGGTGCCGGAGCGGTACCTTTAAGCGTCCTAAGCTCACCTACATGCGTCTCTCCACCAAGGTACTCCTCCTTTTCCTAAGTGCTTGCACCTGCGGCCGCGCCCAGACTTTGTTTACCCACGAACGGCAACTGCCGGGGGCCGAACACCTGACCGTCAACGAAGACCGCTACCCCTTCTACCACGGCGTAGCCTCCGGTGACCCCCTGGAAGATCGGGTCGTGATTTGGACGCGGGTGACGCCCGATAGCCTCGTCGGGCCCGTAGATGTGGCCTGGCGCGTAGCCACCGATACCCAACTTAAAAACGTGGTACGCCAGGGCAGCTTTACCACCGATGCCAACCGCGACTACACCGTCAAAATCGACGTAGATGGACTGCAGGCCGGCACCACCTACTACTACGGCTTCACGGCCCTGGACCGCAACTCCCTGACCGGGCGCACTAAGACCACCCCTACCGGCGACGTAGATCATCTACGCTTCGGGGTGGTAAGCTGCTCGAACTTTCAGTCGGGGTACTTTAATGGCTACGGGCGGCTGGCCGAGCGCAATGACCTGGACGCGGTGGTGCACCTGGGCGACTACATCTACGAGTACGGCAACTTCACGGTGGGAGTGGGTAACCCGGAGGTGTGGGACGAGCGCATCGTGGAGCCCGACGGGGAGATCGTCACCCTGTTCGACTACCGGGCACGCTACGGGACCTACCACCTGGACGAGGACCTCATGCGGCTGCACCAACAGCAGGTGATGATCGCGGTGTGGGACGACCACGAGTTTGCCAACAATAGCTACACCGGCGGGGCCACCAACCACCAGGAGGATGGCGAGGGGCCCTGGGAAGACCGCAAGGCCGCCGCCGAACAGGCCTACTTCGAGTGGATGCCACTGCGCGATACGCGCGACGAGACGGTGTACCGCAGTATCTCTTACGGCAGCCTGGCCGACCTGATCATGCTCGATACCCGCATCGTAGGGCGCGACAAACAGGCCCCGCTGACGAGCGATCCGGACCTCTACAGTCCCGACCGGACCATGCTGGGCGCGGAGCAGAAAGCCTGGTTTTTAGACCGCCTGGGTACCTCTGCCGCCAAGTGGAAACTCATCGGTAACCAAGTCATTTTCTCTCCCTTCAACATTGGGTGGGCGGGTGCGCTGGTGCGGGAGCCCTTCGAGCGGGTGGAGAGCACCTTCCTCGACATCTGGGATGGGTACCCGGCGGAGCGTTCGCAGATCGTAGACTTTATCCGGGATCAAAACGTAGGCAACGTGGTGGTCCTGACCGGGGATTTCCACACCAGTATGGCCTACGAGGTGGCCGATCCGCCGGTGAACCTAAGCTTTCGCATCGAGGGCGGGGATACCCTACCGATCTACTCACCGACCGATTACAATCCCGCTACGGGGGCCGGGGCGGTAGCGGTGGAGTTTGCCTCGCCGAGCGTGGCTTCGGCTAATTTTGACGAGACCACCTCGCCCGCAATCGCCTCGATCCTACAGGATCAGATCAATCAGCCACTGAAGTCGGGCAGCGAGAACCTCGGCAATCCCAATCCGCACATGAAGTACGTCAACTTAGTCGACCACGGCTACTACATACTTGACGTGCTGGAAGACCGGGTGGAGGCCGACTACTTCTACACGGAGGTGCTGAAGCGGACCCCCGAGGAGCGCTTCGATCTCGGGTGGAGCAGCCCGGCCGGCGGCCACTTTCTGACTGCCCACGATACCCCCGCAGCGGAAAAGGCGACGCAGGACATACCGGCCCCGGCTGATCCACCCGGGCTTGGCACCACCGTACGGGAGCCCAGCGATGTAAGGGTGCTAGCGCTGGCGCCGAACCCTACTGCGGGGCCGCTGAGTATGCAGTACGTCGTCAAGCGGGGTGGCATGATCCGGATCAGGGTACTCGACGCTGCGGGGCGGACGGTACATGACTTATACGGCGGGCGGCAACCGGCCGGGCTGTACACCTTGCGGGCGGAGCTGGAGGGGCTGGCGGCAGGTACTTACCTACTGCGTATCGATTCGCCGGAGGGGGCAACCGTACGGCGGCTGATCAAAAATCACTAGCTTCGCGGTTCTCAATTTCGGTCAACGAACTTTTGAAGCGCGGGCTTCTGTTTTTGCCTTACCTCCCGCGGCCATCTTGATCGCTTGTTATCGAAGACGGATTTCTTTCTTCCACCACAAGTTAATCACACTGCATTTATGGTTTCAACTATACTTACGGCCGTGCCCGTGCTGGGTATCGTAGCCCTCATCTTTATGGCCATCCGCTACAGCTGGGTGGGTAAGCAGGACCCGGGTACGCCCCGTATGGTCCGCATCGGTGACAATATTGCCGAGGGTGCCATGGCCTTCCTGCGCGCCGAGTACCGGGTACTGGCCATCTTCGTCGTGGTCGTAGCCGCTCTGCTGATCTTCACCGCTGATGCCGCCACGAGTAGCTATATGATCGGGGTGAGCTTCATCCTGGGGGCTATCTGCTCGGCCCTGGCCGGGTTTATTGGTATGCGGGTTGCCACGAAGGCTAACGTACGTACGACCCACGCTGCCCGTACCAGCCTCGGCGATGCTCTTGGTGTTGCCTTTGCCGGTGGTTCGGTGATGGGACTCGGCGTAGTCGGACTGGGGCTACTCGGCCTCGGTGCGCTGTTCCTACTGTTTCAGGGCATGTTCGTTCCTGAGGCAGCGGCTAACGGTACCATCGAGGCGCAGACGGCCATCGTACGGGTGATCACCGTACTGACGGGCTTTAGCTTCGGCGCCTCCTCTATCGCCCTCTTCGCCCGGGTGGGAGGAGGTATCTACACTAAGGCCGCCGACGTAGGGGCTGACCTGGTAGGCAAGGTGGAGGCTGGCATCCCGGAAGATCACCCCCTCAATCCCGCCACCATTGCCGACAATGTAGGCGATAATGTGGGGGACGTGGCCGGTATGGGTGCTGACCTTTTTGAATCGTACGTAGGCTCCATCATCGGTACGATGGTAATTGGGGCGGCCTTTATTACCATTCCACAGTTCGCGGCTAGTGACATCGGTGGGCTCAATGCCGTGCTGCTTCCACTCGTCGTAGCCGGCATCGGCATCCTGGCCTCCATCATCGGTACCTTCTTCGTGCGGGTCAAGGAGGGGGGTGATCCCCAGAAAGCCCTCAATACGGGTGAGCTGATCGCCGCGGCCATCATGCTGGTGCTGACCTTCTTTGCCGTCACCACCATGTTACCCGACACCTGGGAGATCGTTAGCATCGATAACCTGGGCAAACCACTGGTGGACCCACAGGGCGATCCGGTTTCCTTCTCGTACACCAATATGGGAGTGTTCTTCGCCATTATCATGGGTCTGGTGGCCGGACTAGGCATCGGCTACATCACCGAGTACTACACGGGTACGGGCACCAAGCCGGTACAGGGCATCGTGGACCAGTCCGCTACGGGCGCGGCTACCAACATCATCGCCGGTCTGGCCGTAGGTATGCGCTCTACTGCCCTGCCGATCCTGGTGCTGGCCGCGGCCATTATCGGAGCTTACTACTTCGCCGGACTCTACGGCATCGCCATTGCCGCCGTGGGTATGCTCTCCAATACGGGCATCCAGCTGGCGGTTGACGCCTACGGTCCCATTTCTGACAACGCCGGGGGTATTGCCGAGATGGCCAATCTCCCCAAGGAAGTACGCGAGCGCACCGATAAGCTCGATGCTGTTGGTAATACCACGGCTGCCATCGGTAAGGGCTTCGCCATCGGCTCGGCTGCCCTGACGGCCCTAGCACTATTTGCCGCCTTCATGCAAACGGCCGGTATCACCACCATCGACATTGCCAACCCCTACGTCATGGCCGGGCTCTTCCTCGGGGCTATGCTCCCCTTCCTCTTCAGTGCCTTTTCCATGGAGGCCGTGGGCCGCGCTGCCAACGACATGATCAAGGAGGTGCGCCGGCAGTTCCACGAGATCCCCGAGCTCAAGGCCGCCCTGGAGGTAATGCGCCGCGCCGGTCACGACGAGACCAAGTGGACCGCCGCCGACAAGGCTACCTTCGATGCCGCCGACGGCAAGGCTGACTACGCCAAGTGCGTAGAGATCTCCACCGCCGCCTCCATCCGTGAGATGGTGATGCCGGGCCTGATCGCTGTACTCGCTCCCGTAGTGGTCGGCTTTGCGCCGCGCCTCGTCGGCTCCGACGCCGGGGCTGAGATGCTCGGTGGCCTACTGGCCGGTGTAACCAGCGCGGGGGTGATGATGGCCATCTTCCAGTCCAACGCCGGGGGTGCCTGGGACAACGCCAAGAAGATGTTTGAGGAGGGTGCCTCCGTACAAGGTACCATCTACCACAAGGGCTCCGACCCCCACAAAGCTGCTGTTGTGGGCGACACGGTGGGTGACCCCTTCAAGGACACCTCCGGCCCTTCACTCAATATTCTGCTGAAGTTGATGAGTGTGGTGGCGCTGGTGATCGCTCCGCTGCTCTAGGCTCGCTAACCGTTGGACGCTTTAAAAGCGTCCAACGGTTCTAAAGCGTCCAACGGTTCTACTCGATCAGCAACT